>NZ_JBAOJM010000003.1:0-644998 GCF_037083425.1 Agrobacterium sp. CCNWLW32 | reverse complement strand
CAAGGATCTCGTTTCTTACCTCAAGGGCGAGGTTGTCGAGGACGTGGTGCAGAAGCAGGTCGCCTGATCTGCGCTTCCTTGTTGTGAATACGAAAACGCCCGGTGCAAACCGGGCGTTAAATTTTAAAAAAAGCTTTTCCGATCAGTTTCGCAACCGATACCCCGTCTTGAACATCCAGCTGACAACACCGAGGCAGAGCGCCAGAAACAGCGTGATCATCGCCAGACTGATGATCGGATTGACGTCGGCGATCTCATAGAAGCTCCAGCGGAAACCGCTGATGAGATAAAGCACCGGATTGAAGTGGCTGACCGTCTGCCAGAAGGGCGGCAGCATGTCGATGGAATAGAAGCTGCCGCCAAGGAAGGTCAAAGGCGGCACCACCAGCATGGGGATGAGGTTCAGCTGCTCGAAATTCGTCGCCCATATGCCGATAATGAAGCCGAACAGGCTGAAACTGACAGCCGTCAGCACGAAGAACAGCACCATCATGAACGGATGAGCGATGGTGATATCCACGAAGAAGGTGGCTGTTATCAGGATGATCGTCCCGATCATCAGGCCCTTGGTCGCCGCCGCCCCGACATAGCCGGCGACAATTTCCGTCATCGATACGGGCGCGGACAATATCTCATAGACCGTGCCGGTGAATTTCGGAAAATAAATGCCGAAGGAGCCGTTGCCGATACATTGCGTCAGCAGCGTCAGCATGATGAGGCCGGGCGTTATGAACGCGCCGTAGGAAACCCCGCCAACCTCCTGAATCCGCGAGCCGATCGCGGTTCCGAAGACGATGAAATAAAGCGAGGTGGAGATGACTGGCGAGACCACGCTCTGCAGCAGGGTGCGCCGCGTGCGTGCCATTTCGAACAGATAGATGGCCTTGATGGCTTCGAAATTCATTTCTGGCCTCCCACCAGCGAAACGAAGATATCCTCAAGCGAGCTCTGCCGCGTTGAAATATCCTTGAAATGGATGTTGGCGGCGGAAAGGGCGCTCAGAACATCGGCAATACGGCCCTGCTCGCCATTATCCTCGATTTCATAGGTGACGGTGCAACCGTCTTCAGAAAGCGTCAGACCGAAGGGCGCGAGGCTTTCGGGCAATTGCTCCACCGGCTGGGCGAGTTCTAGGAAAAGCTGCTTGCGGCCGAGTTTCTTCATCAGCGCCGTCTTTTCTTCCACCAGCAGCAATTCGCCGCCATTGATGACGCCCACCCGGTCGGCGATTTCTTCCGCCTCCTCGATGTAATGCGTGGTGAGGATGATGGTGACACCCTTGGCCCGCAGCTCGGACACGACGTTCCACATGTCGCGGCGGAGCGCCACATCAACGCCGGCGGTTGGCTCGTCGAGGAACAGAACCTTCGGCTCATGCGCCAGCGCCTTAGCGATCAGCACACGGCGCTTCATGCCGCCGGAAAGCTCGCGCAGCATGTTGTCCTTCTTGTTCCAGAGCGACAGGGATTTCAGGATGCGCTCGATCAGTTCCGGGTTCTTCTTCTGCCCGTGCAGGCCGCGCGAGAAGCTGACGGTGTTCCACACCGTCTCGAACTGGTCGGTCGTCAGTTCCTGCGGCACGAGGCCGATCAGGGCGCGGGTCTGGCGAAAATCCTTCACCACATCATGCCCGCCGACAAGCACCGAACCTTCACCCGGATTGACGAGGCCGCAGACAATCGAGATCAGCGTCGTCTTGCCGGCGCCGTTCGGGCCGAGAAGGGCAAGGATTTCACCCTCCCTGATATCGAGGCTGACACCTTTGAGCGCCTGAAAGCCGTTTGCGTAGGATTTTGTCAGATTCCGTATCGAAACAATGGCATTCATGGCGAATTCTTTCGAAAAACCGAGTAAGATGAACGCCATATAGACCGCAGAGGTTGCAAATGCCACCCCAGCGGACCGAACACTGCGTTCGGCAGAGACGGAAAATCAGCCGTAGACGCTATAGAAAAACTGCGCTGCGACGAAGACCAGAAACACCCCAAAGGCCCGCTCCAGCTGCTTCTTGCTGAGCGCATGGGCGAGCCGAGCGCCATAGGGCGCAACGACAAGCGTGATGGGGATCAGCAGCACCACGGCGATCCAGTTGATGAAGCCGGTGGAAAACGGCGGCAAGCCCGAATGCCCCCAGCCGGCCCAGATGTAGCCCAGAAGACCCGGCAGCGAAATCAGCACGCCGACACCGGAAGAGGTGGCGACCGCCTGATGGATCGTGCGTCCATAGAGCGTCATGAAGGTGTTGTTCATCACCCCGCCGCCCACGCCCATCAGGCCGGAAAAGAGCCCGATGCCGGTGCCAACAAGAAAGCGGCCCGGGTTTTGCGGCAGGTCGGAACCGAGATGCCAGCTCGCCCGGTTGAAGATCATCCGGAAGGCGAGCGCGAGCGCGATGAAAGCGAAGATCAGCCGCAGTGCAACGCTGGAGGCATAGGCGGCAACCACGGATGCGAGGATGGTGCCGAGCGGTACGGCAACGATCCAGCCCTTCAGCAGATCGATATCAACAGCGCCTTTCTGACGATGCGTGAGAAACGAACGGATGGAGGTGGGCACGATGATGGCAAGCGAGGTGCCGAGCGAGAGATGCATGCGCACCGCCTCCGGCACATCCAGAAGCCCGAAGACCTGGTAGAAGACGGGCACCAGCACCGCGCCGCCGCCGATGCCGAACAGGCCGGCCAGAAGACCGGCGACCACACCCGCTACCGCAAGCGCCGCCGCAAAGACCATCAGCTCTGAAACAGGGGGCATAAAGGCAGCTCCCGAAGGCCGTTGTCACAAACATGTGACCCTCATAGCGTATCAGAAGAGCGCGGCAAGCCATGTTGGCCGCAGGTCAGTACGGCGCGATGTCTTTTGCCGCATATCCGCGCCGGATGGACCACTCCATGGGATCGTTTTCCCATTGCATGCCCTTGCAAAGACGCCGATATCCCCCCGATAAGGCTGTCTTCTTCAACCGGCCTTCGGGCCGGTCTTTTTTTGTGGGAATGTGACAGAAGAGTTGGAATTCCGGAAAGTGAATCCACACTTCCGTCATTCCGGCCTTGAGCCGGAATGACGGAAGTTGCAAACATGACGCATTATAGCGAGCGTCTAAAACGCCGCCCGACTATCGCCCCGCCCAATCACGCCTTTCGCGTCTCCTAGTCACAATGCCTGTAACCTGACTTGCGCGTGCGCAGGTCGAAGTGAAAATGGTTCCAGTGGTTGGGATCGCTGCCCGGTCCGAGAACGGTCGAGAAATATTTGCAGCTGTCGGACCTCACCGCCTTCAGCAGCGCCTTTTCGCGGAAGGCGAAGAAGCTCTTGCTGCGCACGTCGATTTCCTTGCCGTTCTTCAGCGTGATGGTGCCGATGTCGATGGCGTTACCGCGCGCATGTTCCGACCAGGGATTGCTGGAACGCGAATTCATCTTGCGGCAGGAATAGCCGCCCATCGGCGTGATGCGACCAACGCCGGAGAGATAACGGAAGCGCGAGGATGGCACGAGTTCGAACTTCACCCATTTGGCAAAGGCAAGCGTGACCTGGCAATTGAGCTTCACGGCCGGGCGGATGGCGACGCCGCTGGCGAGACCGCTGAGTTCGATCGGATAATCGATACCGCAGGTCGGACCATCGGCAATGCGCGCAACGTCCCGGAAAGCAACGCCGAGGCGGCGCAGTTCGGAGCGGCAGGCAACTTCGGAAGATGGCATGACGCCTGGTGGCATCGAGCGGTTGCTTTGCGGCCCACCGCCCGCCATCGGATTATCAGGCATGAGCATGGCGACTTCCTCCACCGGCTGGCGGCGCGAGGAGGAGCCAAGCGGCGGCGGCGGGATGAGCCGCGATTGGCTGGCCCGTTGCGGCTGACGGGCCGGAGGCACGGCCATGGGATTATCCGTGCCGATGCCATCCACCACCGGCTGCGCGGAAGCACCCTCGGCAATCTCCGCATCCTGTTCTTCGGCAAGTCCGCGGACCGGCTCCACACCCAGCATGGAGTCCATGTTCACGCCGCCTTCGCCTTCAGCGATCTGGTTGCCGGTCATCTGCTGCGCGGGCATGGTCTGGCTCTGCATGGTCTGCGCCGGCACAGTGGTATGGCCGCTGGCCGCCATGCGCGCCTGATGCTGGGAATCGAGTGTCGAATAACCCTGCCCGCCCTGCGGCGATTGCAGCAGGGGATCCTGCGAGGCGTAAGGTTCCGGCATCGGTTGAGAAACGGCCGCGGGATAGTCACCGCCCTGCCCGACCCGCTCCGCCTGATACACGGCACCCGCCGGCGCGCTGTAACCCTGCTGCCGCGAGGAGCGGATAGCGCTGACGCGCGTGGTGCCGTCCACTTCCGCCGGTGGCACGAGGCCCTCCGCCGAACACGACACCATGACCGTGGAAATCATCAGCAACGTCACAAGACGACGCGGAAGGGAAACATACGCCATACGAGAACCTGTACCTTCAGCGGCCGCTATTCGCGGCAATACAGGATAAATTTTAAAGAAATGAGGTAAACGAAACCTTATTGGTTACGGGAAATAACGAACCTGGTTGTTGCGTGACGCTGCAAATGAAGAAGGCACGATCGAAATCGCGTCGAAGGTCATGACAGAAACGATGAAACCTCTCCTCCGACACCCGACACTCAAACTTCTCCTCCGTCATCCTCGGGTCAAGTCCGAGGATGACGTCGAGTGCTGGAAAAGCTTCTCATTCATCTAAGGGCGCAGCCAAAGCCGCGCCCTCCACTTTCAGCCAAAACACCTGAAATCACGCGGCCCGCGAAACCTCGCGCGCAACCCCATGTCCAAGTTCGAAACGCGACAACAGCGAGCGCAGCTGGCGGCTTTCCTCGGCGAGCGTCTGGCTGGCCGCCGTCGTTTCTTCCACCATGGCGGCGTTCTGCTGGGTCATCTGGTCCATGTGGTTGACGGAGGTGTTGATCTCCTGCAGGCCGGTCGCCTGTTCGCGCGCGGCCGTGGCGATGGAGTTGACATGGCCATCGACACGGTTGACCAGCGCCACGATCTCCTCCAGCGCATCACCTGTCGAGCGCACGAGTGCGACGCCGCCGCCGACCTCCTCCGCCGAACGGTTGATGAGGGTCTTGATCTCCTTGGCCGCATTGGCGGAACGTTGCGCCAGTTCGCGAACTTCCTGCGCCACCACGGCAAAACCACGTCCGGCCTCGCCCGCACGCGCCGCTTCCACACCGGCATTCAGCGCCAGAAGATTGGTCTGGAAAGCGATCTCGTCGATAACAGAGATGATCTGCCCGATGCGCTTGGAAGAGTCCTCGATGCGGCCCATGGCGTCGACGGCATTACGCACGATCTCGCCCGAGCGGCCGGCGCTGGTTTTCGTGTCCTGCACCATCTGCCGGGCCTCGTTGGCACGCTCGGAAGCGGTGCGCACCGTGGCGGTGATTTCGTCGAGAGCGGCTGCCGTCTCCTCCAGCGCCGCCGCCTGCTGTTCGGTCCGGCGGGAAAGATTGCCGGTCGCGCCGCTGATGTCGGAGGCGCTGTCATTGACGACATGGCCAGTCCTGGCAATGGCCTCGATCGCACCATGCAATGCGCCGACCGCGCGGTTGAAGTCCATGCGCAGCTTTTCATAGTCCGCGCCGATATCGGTAAGCGAAACGGTCAGATCGCCATTGGCAAGCGCTTCGAGCGCATTGCCCAGTTGCTCCATGGCATGGGCCTGCCGTTCGGATGCGGAGCGCAGCACCATCTCGTTGCCGTGCCGCGCTTCTTCCAGCGCCCGTTGCTGGTCGGCCTCGCGGGCCTGCAGCGCGCTGCGCTCATTGACGCTGTCGCGCAGTACCAGCAGCGTCTTGGCAATCGCGCCGATTTCATTGCGACGGTCGGCGAACTGGATATCCGCCGCGCCGTCACCATCGGCGATGCGCCGCATGCTCTGGCGGATGAGATCGATCGGCCGGGTAACGCTGCGCACGACGGCTGCGGCCACGCCGACAACCAGAAGGCCGGCCACGACACAAAGACCGCCATTAAAATAGACGTCGCGCCAGAACACCGCTTCAAGATCGTCAACATAAACACCGGTGCCGACAATCCATCCCCAGGGGGCGAAACCGGCGACATGGGAGAATTTCTCGACCGGTTCCGGCGCACCGGGCTTCGGCCAGTAATAATCGACAAAGCCCTTGCCGCCTGCCTTGACCGTGTTCACGAACTCGACGAACAGCGCCTTGCCGTTCGGGTCCTTGTTGGCGGTAAGGTCCGTGCCGTTCATCTCGGGCTTGATCGGATGCATCACCATTTTCGGATGCATGTCGTTGATCCAGAAATAGCCGCTGCCATTGCCGTAGCGCATTGCCGCAATGGTCGTCTTGGCCTGCTGTTGCGCCGCCTCCCGCGTCAGGCTTCCGCCCTGCTCCAGCCGGTAATATTGATCGAGAATGGCAACAGCGGTTTCGTTCATTGCCGCAAGCCCGGCTTTCCGTTCGCGCTCCATTTCGTGGTAGCTTTCAAACAGGCTGAATGTGAGAGCCGCGGCCAGTATTGCCAGAAACAATGCGACGAGCGCATACAGGCGCATAGATATTGTTACGTTTTTCATGTTCCCCCTCAACGTCGCTGATGCACTTCGACCAGCCGATGTTAAAGGCAAAAAATTTATTATTATTAAATACACATATTATACGTTGGTATTATTCTTATATGCTCACATTAATTCGCACCGCCATTCCAAACCGGTACAAAAAGCGTGAATTTTCAAACCGGCCGGCGGCATTTAAAGACAGCGTTAACCCTGCCGCCCCTATCCTCCTTGACCGAAATTACACTGCAGGGAGGCGCGCGATGGCACGGCCCAATTTTCGCTATACGCATTATGACCTGAAGGAACTTCGGGCCGGCACGGTCATTGAAGTATCCCTGTCGGCCGTCAACAATGTCCGGCTGATGACGGGGGCGAATTTCCAGCGTTTTACCGAATTGCTCGACTTCAAATATCTCGGCGGCGTCGCGAAAAAATCGCCGATCCGCCTCGCCATTCCAGAGACGTTACACTGGCATCTGGTCATCGACGCCGAAGGCCATAGCGGCCTCGCAGAATCCTCGGTCAAGATGCTGCCCGCGCAGCCGCAGGCAGCACCACATCGCAAGGCATCCTGATCTTCTTTAAAAACAGTGAGTTGCCGCGGTTTTGCGACTCTTTTTGCCAACGGCCTGAATCTTTTTCTTAAGATCGACCGCAATACGGTTTCGGCTCAAACCGCACAAAAAACCTAACGCGATCCCCGCTCGCGGCGCAGCTTCGCCCACCAGTCCAGACGCTTGCGGATTTCCCGCTCGAAACCCCGGTCCGGCGGATCGTAAAAGGTCGTGCGCCCCATTTTCTCCGGGAAATAATCCTGCCCGGAAAAGGCATCCGGCTCGTCATGGTCGTAGCGATAGCCATCGCCGTAACCTTCGCCCTTCATGAGCTTGGTCGGCGCGTTCAGAATATGTTTCGGCGGCACCAGCGAGCCGTTTTCCTTGGCCGCCCGCATCGCCGACTTGAAGGCGGTATAAACGGCGTTCGATTTCGGCGCGGTGGCGAGATAGACGCAGGCCTGAGCCAATGCGAGCTCGCCTTCCGGTGAGCCGAGATAATCATAGGCGTCCTTGGCGGCATTGCAGACGACGAGCGCCTGCGGATCGGCAAGGCCGATATCCTCAACCGCCATGCGCACCAGCCGCCGCCCGAGATAGAGCGGGTCTTCGCCGGCATCGAACATGCGGGCGAGATAATAAAGCGCCGCATCCGGGTCCGAACCGCGCACGGACTTATGCAGTGCGGAAATGAGATTATAGTGGCCGTCCTGGCTCTTGTCGTAAACCGGGGCGCGGCGCTGCACGATGCGCGTCAGCCCCTCGGTATCGAAGGTCTCATCCTTGCGCGCCGCACGCCAGACCTCTTCGGCAAGCGTCAGCACGGCGCGGCCATCGCCGTCGGCCATGCGGATGAGGCTTGCGCGCGCCTCCTCGGTGAGCGGCAGGGGCTTACCCTCCGCCTCCTCGGCGCGTTTCAATAATTCGCTCAGGCTCTCCTCGTCATGCGAGCCGAACGTCAGCACGCGCGCCCGCGACAACAGAGCGGCATTCAGCTCAAAGGACGGGTTTTCGGTGGTGGCGCCCACCAGAATGATGGTGCCGTCTTCCATCACCGGCAGGAAACTGTCCTGTTGGGCGCGGTTGAAACGATGGATTTCGTCAACGAAAAGCAGCGTCTGCCGGCCATTCATCCGACGTGTGCGCGCTGCCTCGAAAACCTTCTTGAGATCGGCGACACCGGAAAAGATCGCCGAAATCTGCTCAAAGGCCAACCCCGCCTCGCCGGAAAGCAGCCGCGCAACGGTGGTCTTGCCGGTGCCGGGCGGGCCCCAGAAGATCATCGATCCCAACGACCCGCTATCGATCATGCGGCGCAGAACGCCCTCCTCGCCCGTCAGATGCGGCTGCCCGCTCACCTCCGCCAGCGTCTTCGGACGCAGGCGATCGGCAAGAGGCCGCCGGTTGGCGACCTCCACGGGCACTTGCGGGGCGAAGAGATCGTCGCTCATCGCAGGAACTGCCGGATGCGTTGCCCGTCACGCAGGATTTCCACGCGCCAGAAGCCGGGATTATCGTCCAGCGCCTTTTCGACCGCAGCGGTGGAGGCGACATCTGCGCCGTTCAGCGACAGGATCACATCCTTCGGCTGGAAACCGACACGATAGGCCGGCGAACCGCGCTTCACATCGGTGATCACAACACCCGTCACCTGTGACGGCATCCGCAATTCATCGGCAAGCTTCGGCGAGAGATTGGCGACTGTCGCGCCGGCAAAGGGATTGCGGCCCTCGATCAGGCGCTCATCACGCGGCGCGGTTTCCGGCGCGGTGTCGAGCGCAATCGTAACTTTCTTCTCTTTGCCCTTTTCCACCACCGTTAGTTCGGCGGATTTGCCGATACCGGCGGTGGTCACGCGATATCCCAGCGCATCCGGATGCTCCACCTCGAAGCCATTGACGGCGGTAACGACCTCGCCGGGCTCGATGCCCGCCTTTTCGGCCGGTCCACCCTTGACGACGCTGACGACAAGCGCGCCGCGGGCCCGGTGCAGGCCAAGCGCTTCAGCAACGTCTGATGTCACGGGATCGAAGGTGGCGCCGATATAGGGACGCTCGAAGCTCGCGTCACCGCGTTCAGCAGCAGCGACGAAAACCCGGACGAGATTGGCGGGGATGGCGAAACCGATACCGTTCGATCCGCCGCCCTTGGAGAAGATCGCCGTATTGATGCCGATCAGTTCACCCGCCATGTTCATCAGCGCGCCGCCGGAATTGCCGGGGTTGATGGAGGCGTCGGTCTGGATGAAGAAGCCGAAATCACCCTGCGTCACCTGATTGCGGGCGAGACCCGAGACAATGCCGCTCGTCACCGTCTGGCCGACACCGAAGGGGTTGCCGATGGCAAGCACCAGATCACCAACTTCAATCGCATCGGAATTGCCAAGCGACAGCACCGGGAACTGCTCTTTCGCATCGATCTGCAGAACGGCGAGATCGACCCGGTCATCTTTCAGCAGCACCTTGGAGGAGAACTCACGCCCATCCGCCAGCGCCACCTTGATGTCATCAGCACCGTCGATGACGTGATTGTTGGTCACCACGAGGCCGCCGGCGGTCACAATCACGCCGGAGCCAAGCGACGACTGTTTTTCCGTGCGGTTCGGCATCTGCTGGCCGAAGAACTGCTCGAAGAAAGGATCGCCGGCAAAGGGCGACAGACGCCGCTGCACGACGCGCTCGGCATAGACATTCACGACAGCGCCTGCGGTGCGCTTGACCAGCGGCGCAAAGGAAAGCTGCATTTCCGTGTGGCTTGAGGGCACGGTCCTGTTGTCCTGTGCGCCAGCGCCCACGGGCAGGAGAATGAGCGCGGCGAGAAAGCCGGTGGACAGATACTTCAACACGCTTCGCATGTGATTCCTCATCGTCATCAATATGATGGAGTTATAACGCCAAAGCCTGTAAAGCAAAGAGCGGCAAGATGATGGCTATCCTTTTCCCAAGTCGCGCCTTTTCCCAAATCATGGCAACAGCGAAATGGAACCAGCGAGCCGCCTTTCCGGTTTCATCCGCAACAGCATTTCTCAAAGAGACACGTCATGGATTTGAAAAAGCCCCTCCTCGCCTGCGGCCTGCTCCTCGCCTCCTCCCTCGTTTCGCCGGCCGCTGCTGCAAGCTTCGACTGCGCAAAGACCGATCTGGCCGCAGATGAAAAGGCGATCTGCGACAACCGTGCCCTCAACGATCAGGATGTGAAGATGGCCACCACCTTCGACATCCTCACCCAGCTGATGGCCATGGGTGCACGCGACACGCTGCGCGACGAACAGAGCAAATGGCTGAAGAAACGTCAGGAGTGTTCAGCCGACGTTGCCTGCCTGACAGCCGCCTATGAGGAGCGCATGAAACGTCTCGGAGAGGCGTTCCAGAGCATCAACAGGCCGCTCTGACCATTATCACCTGCCCTTACACCGCACGGATGATGACTTCCATGAGGCCATGCAACTGATCGCGATAACCGGTTCTGGCGGAAGGTGCATCCTCACGAGAGGTCATCACGACGGATAGCCGCCTCGTGGGAACGATATAGAGCATCTGCCCGCCATAACCCCAGGCGTAATAGACCGTTTCGCCCGCCATTTCCTTGATGAACCAGCAATAACCATATCCGTCGCCGTTGAAGACCGAATTTGTGCGCTGCTGCCAGGACTGGTCGATCCAGCCTTGCGAAATCAGTCGCTCGCCCTCCGGTGTCGTCCCGCCACGCCGGTAAAGCTCGCCGAAGGCCAGCAACGATCGCGCCGTCATCGCCATCTGGTTGCCGCCGAGATAGACACCCTGCGGATCACGCTCCCAGCCGCCGATCGCAAATCCCTTGAGCGGACGAAACCAGTCACGCGCCAGAGCAAGCGTCGAGCGGCCGGAGGCCCTGGTCAATATCGCCGAGAGCAGATGCGTGGAACCCGTGGAATAGAGCATGCCGCCGCCCGGTTCTCCGACAAAACCGGAACCCAGCGCCATCCGAACCCAGTTGCGGCTGGCGACCCAGCGGCCGTAATTCGGCCCGGACATGCGCTCCAGACCTGACTGCATGGACAAGAGGTTGCCGATGGTGATCCGTTCCAGCCGGGGATCGGGACTTGGCGGAAAATCGCCGCGCAGAACTGTCGCAATCGGCTGGTCTGCACTCTCAATGATCTTGCGATCAATCGCCATGCCGACCAGCGCCGAAATGATCGATTTCGAGGCCGACTTGATATTGGTGGAGCCATTCACGCTGGCCCCATGATAGGCGCGGCTTGCGACCTCCTCGCCGTCAATGCTGACTAGAACCGTCCTGAGGCTGGAAAGCGCGTCCGCCTCCCTCAGCAACGGATCGAAACGGATGCCATTGCTGGAGCTTTGCGCGCGGGCAAGTTCAGCAAAAGGCAGGGACGCAATGAGGGCGAGTGCGGTTCGTCTTTTCATGTCACTGAGCTAGTAAGCCATACGGCGATGAAAAGAGGTAACTCCGCCAATCACTCCAATGTGACCATATTTCAAGTACCGCATTCCCATACCGCAATTTGATAGTCCACCGGAACCTTCATGAAAACAAGGCGTTGCCATGCATTCCGGAATCGAGATGCGAAGCGCTTGAATCAGTTTCTGATCTTGAGGACTATCGCCCTGCCACAAATGCAAAAGACGGGAAACGATGCCGCAATTGAAATCATCACGCCTTGTCCTCCGACCTTTTAAGATGACGGACTCGCCGCCGCTCGCCCGGCTGACGAACGACCTGCTCATATTGCGCAATCTGCTGCGCACGACCTACCCTTTCGAACCCGATGATGCACGGCGTCTGATCAGGCGCATTGCTGAACGCCGGCTCCCGGTATGGGCGGTGGATGACGGCAGGCTGGTCGGTCTCATCGGCCTTTCAGGCGAATTCGGTCTTTGGCTTGATCGCCGTGTTTGGGGAAAGGGCTACGGAGAAGAAGCCGGACGCCTCGTCATCGATTATGCCTTTCAGCACATGGGCATCAAGACCCTGCATGCCAATCCCCTATTTGACAACAGGGCGTCGCACCGTCTGATGGACAAGCTGGGTTTTGTTGCGACCGGCCGTGCAACTGCCCTTTGCAGGCAACGGAGAAAAGTTGTGCCGCTTCGACCTTATCGGCTCGATAAAGAGTGATCGGCACAAAAAAGCCGCCGTTAATCAACGGCGGCTTTAAAGCATACCACAAATGCGGAAATTACTCCGGCAGAATCCGCACCGCGCCCTTGTCCGCGCTGGACGCAAAGGCCGCATAGGCCTTCAGCGCCGTCGTGACATTGCGCTTGCGCGGTGCTTCCGGCTTCCAGCCCAGCTCTTCCTGTTCGGCGCGGCGCGAAGCCAGTTCCGAATCCGCTACCCTGAGATTGATGGTGCGGTTCGGAATATCGATCTCGATCAGGTCACCCTGACGCACGAGGCCGATTGCGCCGCCCTGCGCCGCTTCCGGCGAGGCATGGCCGATGGAAAGGCCAGAAGTACCGCCCGAAAAACGACCGTCGGTGATGAGCGCGCAGGCTTTGCCGAGGCCCTTGGATTTCAGGTAGCTGGTCGGATAGAGCATTTCCTGCATGCCCGGGCCGCCCTTCGGTCCTTCATAACGGATGACGACGACGTCGCCCGCCTTGACCTCGTTGCCGAGAATGCCCTTCACCGCTGCGTCCTGGCTTTCGTAAACGACCGCCGGGCCGGTGAATTTCAGGATGGATTCGTCAACACCCGCAGTTTTCACGATGCAGCCGTCGAGCGCGATGTTGCCGTAAAGCACGGCCAGACCACCATCCTTGGAGAAGGGCTTTTCGACCGAGCGGATGACGCCGTTGTCGCTATCTGTATCCAGATCGTCCCAACGCGAGGACTGGCTGAAAGCCACCTGTGTCGGCACGCCGCCGGGGGCAGCCTTGAAGAATTCACGCACCGTCTCGCTGTTGGTGCGGGTGATGTCCCAGCGGTCGATGGCATCGCCAAGCGTCGCTTCGTGCACCGTATAGGTATCGCGGTTGATGAGGCCGCCGCGTTCCAGCTCACCGAGAATACGCATGATGCCACCCGCACGGTGAACGTCTTCCATGTGCACGTCCTGCTTGGCAGGCGCCACCTTGGAAAGGCAGGGAACCTTGCGGGAAAGACGATCGATGTCTTCCATGCCGAAATCGACACCGCCCTCATGGGCTGCTGCGAGAATATGCAGAACCGTATTGGTGGAGCCGCCCATGGCGATATCCAGCGACATGGCGTTTTCGAACGCCGCCTTGTTGGCAATCGTGCGCGGCAGAACGGTCTCGTCGTCCTGCTCGTAATAACGGCGCGCCAGATCAACGATCAGGTGACCGGCTTCGACAAACAGCCGCCGGCGATCCGAATGGGTGGCGAGCGTCGAACCGTTGCCGGGCAATGACAGACCCAGAGCTTCGGTCAGACAGTTCATCGAATTGGCGGTGAACATGCCGGAGCAGGAACCGCAGGTCGGGCAGGCCGAACGCTCGATGACCTTCACGTCCTCGTCGGAAATCTTGTCATCTGCTGCCGCAACCATGGCGTCGACCAGATCAAGCGCGACCGTCTTGCCGTGCAGAACGACCTTGCCCGCTTCCATGGGACCGCCGGAAACGAAGACGGCAGGAATGTTGAGGCGCATCGCCGCATTCAGCATGCCGGGCGTGATCTTGTCGCAGTTGGAAATGCACACCATCGCATCGGCGCAATGGGCATTGACCATGTATTCCACCGAGTCAGCGATGATTTCGCGCGACGGCAGCGAATAGAGCATGCCGTCATGGCCCATGGCGATGCCGTCATCAACCGCGATGGTGTTGAATTCCTTGGCCACGCCGCCTGCCGCTTCGATTTCGCGGGCAACGAGCTGGCCAAGATCCTTCAGATGCACATGGCCCGGCACGAACTGCGTGAAGGAATTGACGACAGCGATGATCGGCTTGCCGAAATCGCTGTCCTTCATGCCGGTGGCGCGCCACAGGCCGCGCGCGCCCGCCATGTTGCGGCCGTGGGTTGTCGTTCTTGAGCGATAGGCTGGCATGGTGTTTTCCTCGATCTCATGGCGAAGAGCGCATTGCCGCAAAGGCGGTAAAAATAGCTCCTGCCCTATTTTGCGGTTTTTCTAGCGCAAACCGCAAGCCCTGTCACTGTCACCTTCAGGCAAAACAGTACGGTTCGGTACGGTACGCTGCTTCCCGGTGCAGCAATTCACGCGACCACTTATCACAAATGCGCGATTTCCGCCGCCCGGCCGTTGTTTTTGCACGACGCGCTGAAACATATCTGTGCAGCAGCCGTATAGCCTATCATAATCGATTTATCGCCGATGCACCCGACTTTTGTGGAGGTTGAAATGCCCGCCTATCGTCCGCCCCTGATCGCGGCTACAGAAATCACGCCGAAGAATATCTACCTGTCCCGACGCGGCTTCCTCGGTACGGCGGCAGGACTTGCGGCAATCGGGCTTGGCGGCCGAGAGGCAATTGCCGCTCCGCTTGCGGCGAAACCCGGCGCCTACAAGCTGGATGAAAAGCTCACCCCGCTCGACGCCGTCACCAGCTACAACAATTTTTACGAATTCGGCGTCGGAAAATCCGACCCCAAGGAAAATTCCGGCAAGTTCAAGCCCACCCCATGGACCGTGAAGGTGGATGGCCTTGTCTCCAAACCGCAGGAATTCGGCATCGAAGAGCTGATGAAATATCAGCTCGAAGAGCGTACCTATCGCATGCGCTGTGTCGAGGGCTGGTCGATGGTTATTCCATGGATCGGTTTCCCTCTCGCCGCGCTGCTCGACAAGGTGGAGCCGCTTGGCAGCGCGAAATACGTCTCCTTCGAAACCGTGGTGCGGCCGGAAGAAATGCCCGGCCAGAGCGGTCTGTTCCAGCCTTTGTCCTGGCCCTATGTCGAGGGTCTGCGCCTCGATGAGGCACGCCATCCGCTAACCATCCTCGCCGTCGGCCTTTACGGCGAAACGCTGCCGAACCAGAATGGTGCGCCCATCCGCCTCGTTGTTCCGTGGAAATACGGTTTCAAGGGCATCAAATCCATCGTCCGGATTTCATTGACCGAGAAACAGCCGGAAACGACGTGGAAAAACTCCAACGCCCGCGAATATGGCTTCTACTCTAACGTCAATCCGCATGTGGACCATCCGCGCTGGAGCCAGGCGACGGAACAGCGCATCGGCGAAGGCGGCTTTTTCGGCACCCAGAACCGCCCTACCCTGATGTTCAACGGTTATGACGAGGTAGCAGGCCTCTATAGCGGCATGGACCTGAAAGCGAATTACTGACCATGGCCCTCGCCTTTTCGCTTCCGTCGCTGCCGAAGCGTTATCAGCCGGCGGCTATCTGGTCGCTTTATGCGATCGGCCTCTGTCCGGGCGTCTGGTATTTCTACCTCGCCGCAACCGGTGGTCTCGGCTTCAATCCGGTCAAGGATTTCGAGCACCTGCTCGGCATCTGGGCGCTGCGTTTCCTCTGTCTCGGGCTTCTGGTGACGCCGCTGCGCGACCTGTTCAATATCAACCTCATCGCCTATCGCCGCGCTCTGGGGCTGATCGCCTTTTATTACGTGCTGGCGCATTTCACCGTCTATCTGGTGCTGGACCGTGGCCTGATCATCAGCTCCATCGCCGGCGATATTCTGAAACGGCCCTATATCATGCTCGGCATGGCAGGGCTTACCATGCTCATTCCACTTGCGCTCACCTCCAACCGCTGGTCGATCCGCAAGCTTGGCAGCCGCTGGAACACGCTGCACAAACTCGTCTATCTCGTGCTCATCGTCGGCGTGCTGCATTTCGTGCTGGCGCGAAAATCGATCACGCTGGAGCCGGTATTTTATATCAGCACGATGGTGGTGTTGCTCGGATACCGGCTGGTTCGGCCGTCGATCATGGCGATGAAGAGGGCGAAACGCGCCAGACCCGTCCGGCCATAATGGGGGCGGCCCCAATTCCCGCGATATAACAGACTATATTCCACAGCGAAAAAACACGGCCGAGCAGCAAAGCGCCGGAGGTCGTTGCGCGAAACCCATCCAGCGCCGGGAAATGAACAAGCCGGACGAGTTCCACGAGGATAGCCGCAATAATGGCGGCATGGACCTCATAGCCACGCCAACGGTAGGGAAAGACGGTCGCCAGCAACAGATAAACCATCGCACCCCAGAGCACTGATCCGCCATATTTTACCGCCACGAACGGCAGTCCCACATCGTAACCGAAGGTCCGCAGGCAAAGGCCGCAGACGATCACCGCCATCGCCGCCGCCAGAAACCGGATGCGGGCTAAATAAGATGGGGATACGCGCGGCAGGCCCATACGGCTTCCTTCGGGTTTTCGTATGAAAGGTAACGAACTGAGATCGGGGACGGAAATGAGCACAACAACAAGCCCGGCCGCAAGTCGCCTCTCCGTCTTGGACAATCTGCTCTGCGATACCTATCCCTGGGGCGAACTCAAGGGCATCAGGCGTTTTATCGTAGAGTTTCTGTATTTCGGCATCAAGGAGGCACGGGCCTGCATGTTCGCGGGCTTGTTCTTCGTCTCCATCTTCGTGGTGCCGCATGGCGGCGTGCTCGGCATTCCCCGATATGACGTGCTGCTGATCATTGCGCTCGGCATCCAGTTCTTCATGATCTGGAGCAGGCTCGAAACGCTTGACGAGGCCAAGGCCATCCTGCTGTTCCATATCGTCGGCTTCGCACTGGAAGTGTTCAAGACGTCGAGCGCCATCCAGTCATGGTCTTATCCGGATTTCGCCTACACCAAAGTGCTAGGCGTACCGCTCTTTTCCGGTTTCATGTATGCCGCCGTCGGCAGCTACATCATTCAGGCGTGGCGGCTGCTGGATGTGCGCATTCGCCACTATCCCGCCTACTGGATGGCGACCCTGATCGGTATCGCCATCTACGCCAACTTCTTCACCCATCACTTCATCGGCGATTACCGCTGGTACATCGCCGCCTGCACCATCGGCCTCTATTCCCGCGCCACCGTCGTTTACCGCCCCTATGATCGCGACCGCAAGATGCCTCTGCTTCTCTCCTTCGTCCTGATCGGCTTTTTCGTCTGGCTGGCGGAAAACATCTCCACCTTCTTCGGCATCTGGAAATACCCCGATCAAATCGGCGCCTGGTCCGTCGTCCACATCGGAAAGTGGAGTTCATGGTCGCTGCTGGTCATCATGACCTTTACAATTGTCGCGCACCTCAAGCACATCAAGGGCCGCATCCACGTTCCGGAGTGAGACTATACTTTCCTTCAGGGTTACGTTTGAGCGGATGGTTCGCAGCCCTGAACTATACCTTCGGAACTGAGGCGCTCCCTCCCCCATCAAACCTTTGCGATGGCGGAAGTCCCAACTGCTCCTACTCCCAATAGACGAACGCAAAAAAGCCGGGTGATCTCTCACCCGGCTTTTTAATTCACGACGCCTGAAGGCGTCAGAACTTATGCGGCTTCGGCAGCAGCAGCTTCTGCGGCAACGCGAGCCTTGTCGGCTGCGCCCTTGGCATCAACATCGCGCTCGACGAATTCAACAACGGCGAGAGCCGCGTTGTCGCCCTGGCGGAAGCCGGCCTTCATGATACGCAGGTAGCCGCCGTTGCGGGTTGCGTAACGCGAAGCGATCGCGTCGAACAGCTTGCGAACGGCGTCCTGATCCTTGATCTGCGAGATCGCCTGACGACGAGCGTGCAGGTCGCCGCGCTTGCCGAGGGTCACGAGACGCTCGACGATCGGACGGATTTCCTTCGCCTTCGGAAGGGTGGTTACGATCTGCTCATGGGTGATGAGCGAAGCAGCCATGTTGGCAAACATTGCCTTGCGGTGGCTGGCGGTTCTATTGAGCTTGCGGCCTGAATTTCCGTGGCGCATTGCTATTCTCCTTTAGTGCAGGCTTCCTATCCGGACCTGCCGTTTCCTGGCACATGCAGGTGACTTACCTGCTGTTTGACGGGGAAAGGCAGTCTTTAAAGGGTCTGCCTTTTTGATTGTTAGTACTGGTCTTCGTAACGCTTGGCGAGATCTTCGATGTTCTCAGGCGGCCATGCCGGTACTTCCATACCGAGGTGCAGACCCATGGAAGCGAGAACTTCCTTGATTTCGTTCAGCGACTTGCGACCAAAGTTCGGCGTGCGAAGCATTTCGGCTTCGGTCTTCTGGATCAGGTCGCCGATATAGACGATGTTGTCGTTCTTCAGGCAGTTAGCCGAACGAACCGACAGCTCCAGCTCGTCGACCTTCTTGAGAAGCGCCGGGTTGAACGCGAGTTCGGTAACCGATTCTTCTTCTGCTTCCTTCTGCGGCTCGTCGAAGTTGACGAAGACGCCGAGCTGGTCCTGAAGAATACGAGCGGCGAAGGCAACGGCGTCTTCGCCGGAAACCGAACCGTTGGTCTCGATCGTCATGATCAGCTTGTCATAGTCGAGAACCTGACCTTCACGGGTGTTTTCCACCTTGTAGGACACTTTCTTGACCGGAGAATAGAGGCTGTCCACCGGAATGAGGCCAATCGGGGCATCTTCCGCGCGGTTGCGCTCAGCCGGTACGTAACCCTTGCCGTTGTTGACGGTGAATTCCATGCGGATTTCAGCGCCATCATCAAGCGTGCAGATCACGTGGTCGGGGTTCAGGATCTCGATGTCGCCAACCGTCTGGATATCACCAGCGGTTACGGCACCTGGGCCCTGCTTGCGCACGACCATGCGCTTGGAATCGTCGCCATCCATCTTGATGGCGATTTCCTTGATGTTGAGCACGATATCCGTCACATCTTCCCGAACGCCGGGGATGGAGGAGAATTCGTGCAGGACACCGTCGATCTGCACGGCCGTAACAGCGGCGCCGCGCAGAGAAGACAACAGAACGCGACGCAGCGCGTTGCCGAGGGTGAGGCCGAAACCACGTTCCAGCGGCTCGGCAACGAGCGTTGCCTTGGTGCGGCTGGACGAGGTGAACTCGACCTTGTTCGGCTTGATAAGTTCCTGCCAGTTCTTCTGAATCATCTTTAAACCTTCCGTTCGCCGCCACCATCCAATCGTGACGGACCGAGCATGAAAACACCGAGAGGAACCTAATTCAGTGGTTCATCGGTGGGTTCTTGAGCGCAAGTCCGTCGATCGAAATCGACGCGCACACGCCAGATACACGAAAATTCCGCCTGACCTGGGGAAAGGCGGAATTTCCGAACCACGGTCGCGTCAGACGCGGCGCTTCTTGCGCGGACGGCAACCGTTGTGCGGGATCGGCGTCACGTCGCGAATGGAGGTGATCATGAAACCGGCAGCCTGCAGAGCGCGAAGTGCCGATTCACGACCGGAACCCGGACCGCAAACTTCAACTTCAAGCGACTTCATGCCGTGTTCCTGAGCCTTCTTCGCGCAATCTTCAGCAGCGATCTGGGCAGCGAACGGGGTCGACTTACGCGAACCTTTGAAGCCCTTGGCACCAGCAGACGACCAGGCAATAGCATTGCCCTGTGCGTCGGTGATGGTGATCATCGTGTTGTTGAAGGTCGAGTTGACGTGCGCGACGCCCGACGTAATATTTTTACGTTCGCGACGGCGAACGCGTGCGGCTTCCTTGGCCATTTTATACCTTTCATTGATCTCTTCACCGCCGTAACACCAGCGGCTACACCGGCGATCGACCCGTATCCGAGCTTCACGCCAAACTCAGAAAGGCTGGCGCGGACTGCACCAGCCTCCCCTTTCCGGAGAACCGGAAAATTACTTCTTCTTACCAGCGATAGCCTTCGCCGGACCCTTACGGGTGCGGGCGTTGGTGTGCGTGCGCTGACCGCGGACCGGAAGGCCACGACGGTGACGCAGGCCGCGGTAGCAGCCGAGGTCCATCAAACGCTTGATGTTCATCGACGTATCGCGACGCAGGTCACCTTCGACCTGGTAGTCGCGGTCGATGGCTTCGCGGATCTGAAGAACTTCAGCATCCGTCAGCTGATGAACGCGCTTGTCAGCCGGAAGACCGACCTTGTCCATGATTTCCTGCGCGAATTTCGGACCAATCCCGTGAATGTAGGTCAGCGCAATAACAACGCGCTTTGCAGTCGGGATGTTGACGCCAGCGATACGTGCCACGTCTTTTCTCCTTGGTTCCAGTTGCCATCCGGCAAGTGGTGATTCCATTCGAGCGGCCGAGACCGCCAGTTCAAAATTGATGTCCGCGACAAGTCAAAACGACCGAACCCGGATCTCCCTTCCCTCAGGGAAATCCGCGCCAGTCGCTTGGGATGTCGCGAGTTGGCGCGGTGTTTAACGGAATCAGCGCAAAAAAGCAACCGGCTCCGCCAAGATTCTTTTGCGATCCAAAGGATCAGTCGCCATGCGGAAGCGAGATATGGGCAAGAACACAACAGCCTCGCCCATCCGCTCCATGATCAGGCGGAGGCTTTCTCGAGAACGCGCTCGATGGCCTCGGTGACAGCATCGACGTCAGCCATACCGTCAAGCGTTACGAGTTCGCCCTGTTCGCTGTAATAGGCAGACAGCGGCGCGGTCTTCTCGCGATATTCCGTCAGGCGCTTGCGGAACGCTTCCGGATTGTCATCCGAGCGAACCGTGCCGCCGGCGGCAATGGTTTCAGCCACACGGTTTTCGATTCGGCGAATCAACGCCTCTTCGTCGACCTTGAGTTCGATAACGGCATCTAGGACCAGATTCTTCTTGCGCATGTTGTCTGCAAGCGCCTTGGCCTGCGGAACGGTGCGCGGATAGCCGTCCAGAATAAAGCCCTTGGCACAGTCCGGTGCTTCGATGCGTTCGGAAACGATCTGATTGACGATATCGTCGGAAACAAGCCCGCCGGCGTCCATGACGGCCTTGGCGCGTTTGCCGATTTCGGTGCCCGCGCTGACCGCAGCGCGAAGCATGTCACCGGTGGAAAGCTGCGGGATCCCGTACTTATCAGTCAGGCGCTTGGCCTGGGTTCCCTTGCCCGCACCCGGCGGACCCAAAAATATCAGTCTCATCGTCCCCTCTTTCCTCCACGCAACTTCGACTTCTTGATCAGCCCTTCATATTGCTGCGCGATCAGGTGGCCCTGAATCTGCGCAACCGTATCCAGAGTTACACTGACAACGATCAAAAGCGAAGTACCACCAAGGGCTAATGGAATGCCCGTGCGTGCGATAAGTGTCTCAGGAAGGATACACACGAAGACCAGATAAATCGCGCCGACCACGGTGATACGGGTCAGGACGTAATCAATGTACTCCGCGGTGCGCTCGCCCGGACGAATGCCCGGAATGAAGCCGCCATGCTTCTTGAGGTTATCTGCGGTGTCCTTCGGATTGAAGACTATCGCCGTATAGAAAAACGCGAAGAACGCGATCAGCAGGCCATAGAGCGCCATGAACAGCGGCTGTCCGTGCTGCAGCGACGCGATGATCGAAGTCGCCCAGGCCGGCAGGTTGGTGTTGCCGGCAAAACCAGCAGCCGTTGCCGGCAGAAGCAGCAGCGAAGATGCGAAGATCGCGGGAATGACGCCGGCCGTGTTGAGCTTCAGCGGCAGATGCGAAGTATCGCCCTGGAACATCCGGTTGCCGACCTGTCGCTTCGGATATTGAATGAGCAGACGGCGCTGGGCGCGCTCCACGAAGACGATAAGAGCGATGACACCGATGGCGACCACGACAACCATCAGGATGAGCGGGGTCGAAAGCGCACCGGTACGGCCGAGTTCGAGCGTGCCGGCGAGCGCCTTGGGCAGGCCTGCGGCAATACCCGCGAAGATGATCAGCGAAATACCGTTGCCGATACCACGCGAAGTGATCTGCTCACCGAGCCACATCAGGAACATCGTGCCGCCGAGCAGCGTGATGACGGTGGAAACGCGGAAGAACCAGCCGGGATCGACCACAAGGCCGTTGCCGCTTTCAAGGCCGACCGCAATGCCATAGGCCTGCAGCGTGCCGAGCAGCACCGTGCCGTAGCGGGTGTACTGGTTGATGATCTTGCGGCCGGCTTCGCCTTCCTTCTTCAACGCTTCGAGCGACGGCACGACCGACGTCATGAGCTGCACGATGATCGAAGCGGAGATGTAAGGCATGATGCCGAGGGCGAAGATCGCCATGCGCTCGACAGCGCCACCCGCAAACATGTTGAAAAGACCGAGAATACCGTTGGCCTGGCCACGGAAGGCCTGCGCATAGGCTTCGGGGTTCAGGCCCGGAAGCGGAATATGGGTGCCGAGACGGTAGACGAGAAGTGCGGCAAGAGTAAACCAGAGACGCTTTTTCAGATCCTCCGCCTTAGCGAAGGTCGAAAAATTCAGGTTCGAAGCCAGTTGTTCCGCTGCTGAAGCCATAAATTTCTCCGAATGACCCTTGCCAGCCAGCGCAACCGGCCGATGCGGAAAGGTCTAAAAGATACTGGTCAAAACCGGGCTTCGGACAAATGCGGCTCTCGACCGCCATCATGCCTCACCCTGTTTTTTATGTCCTATCCCCTCCCCTACGGAAGTTCAAGAACTGTGAGGCTCTCCCTGCAGCACTTTCTGCCGCAAGCGGGGCCAAGGAAGCACACCGCGAAGAGATTGCCCTGATGCTCTATAAATCGATTTAGATCGAAAGCACCATAGGCCAGGGAGCGCAAACGCCCGGAGCGACTATGCGCCCCGGGCGTCTGAAGTGTATATATTACTCGGAAGCTTCTACTGCAACAGCGAGAAGCTTGATCGAGCCGCCGGCCTTTTCGATCTTTTCGATTGCAGGCTTGGAAGCGCCGGCAACTTCGAAAGCGACCTTTGCCTTCAGCTCGCCGTCAGCGAGAATGCGAACGCCGTCCTTGGCGCGACGGATGATGCCGGCAGCCTTGAGAGCTGCAGCATCGATCGTTGCGGAAGCGTCAAGCTTCTTGGCGTCGATAGCGGTCTGAATGCGGCCGAGCGATACGACAACATATTCGGAAGCGAAGATGTTGTTGAAACCGCGCTTCGGCAGACGACGGTAGATTGGCATCTGACCGCCTTCAAAACCGTTGATGGCGACGCCCGAACGAGCCTTCTGACCCTTCACACCGCGACCACCGGTCTTGCCCTTGCCGGAACCGATACCGCGACCTACGCGGATACGGTCCTTGGAGGAGCCTTCGTTGTCTCTGATTTCATTGAGTTTCATGATAGGTTACTCCGTCTCACTTCTCGTCAACGACGCGAACGAGATGCTGGACCGCACGGATCATGCCGCGAACCGCAGGAGTATCTTCCAGGGTGCGCTGACGATGCATCTTGTTGAGACCCAGACCGACCAGCGTCTGACGCTGGATTGCCGGGCGGCGAATAGGGCTGCCGATCTGTTCGACCGTAACAGTCTTCTTGGCTTCAGTAGTCTTCTTGGCCATGATCCAGCTCCTTATTCTTCAGAAGCGTTGCCGGAGGCGGCACGACGAGCCTGAAGCGTCGCATACTTGAGACCGCGCTGTGCAGCGATGTCCTTCGGATGAACCTGATGCTTCAGAGCGTCGAACGTTGCGCGAACCATGTTGTACGGGTTCGAAGAACCGGTCGACTTGGCAACAACGTCGTGAACACCCAGGGTTTCGAAAACAGCGCGCATCGGGCCACCGGCGATGATACCGGTACCGGCCTTGGCCGAACGCAGCAGAACCTTGCCTGCGCCGTGACGGCCATTGACGTCGTGATGCAGCGTGCGGCCATCGCGCAGCGGAACGAAGATCAGATCGCGCTTGGCGCTCTCGGTAGCCTTACGGATGGCTTCCGGAACTTCGCGAGCCTTGCCGTGACCGAAGCCAACGCGGCCCTTCTGGTCGCCGACGACGACGAGAGCGGCGAAGCCGAAGCGACGGCCACCCTTAACAACCTTTGCAACGCGGTTGATCGCGACCAGCTTGTCGACGAATTCGCTATCGCGCTCTTCACGGTTCTGGCGATCGTCGCGAGAACCTCTTTTTTCCTGTGCCATTGTCCTTGTCCTTTTTCTTTTACGGGTGGAACGGCAAACGAAAAGACCACCGGCCTCTTTGAGGAGACCCGCATGGCCCGGTGAAATTCCGCCCGGATCGTTGTCCGGGCGGAAAAAAATCAGAAGTTCAGACCGCTTTCGCGGGCAGCGTCTGCCAGGGCCTTGATGCGGCCGTGATAGATGAACGCGCCACGATCGAATACGACATCCTTGACGCCAGCCTTGACGCCACGCTCGGCAACCAGCTTGCCTACGACAGCTGCTGCTGCAACGTCGGCGCCAGTCTTGAGCGAGCCGCGCAGATCTGCTTCGAGCGTGGAGGCAGACGCAAGCGTCTTGCCAGCAACGTCATCGATGATCTGGGCGTAGATGTTCTTCGACGAGCGATGAACCGACAGGCGCGGGCGGCCGTTGGCAACCGCCTTGATCTGGCGGCGCACACGGCTCGCGCGACGTGCAAGTGCTTCTTTCCTGCTAGCCATTTCGCGTGATCCTTACTTCTTCTTGCCTTCTTTGCGGACAATACGCTCTTCAGCGTACTTCACGCCCTTACCCTTGTAGGGCTCGGGACCGCGGTATTCGCGGATTTCCGCGGCTACCTGGCCAACCTGCTGCTTGTTGATGCCGGAAACGATGATTTCCGTCGGCTTCGGAACGGCAATGGTGATGCCGACCGGCGGCTCGTAAACCACGTCGTGGGAAAAGCCGAGAGCCAGCTGCAGGTTCTTGCCCTGCATGGCGGCACGGTAACCGACGCCGTTGATTTCGAGTTTGCGCTCGTAACCGTCCTTAACACCCTTGAAGATGTTCTCGATCATCGTGCGGGACATGCCCCACTTCGAACGAGCTTCCTTGGTGCCGTTAGCCGGCGTTACGGAAACGCCGTTATCTTCGAGCTTCAGCTGAATGTCGTCGTTAGCGACGAAAAACAGTTCACCCTTCGGGCCCTTCGCAGTGACCTTCTGGCCGTCGACATTGGCCGTCACACCTGCGGGAACCGGAACGGGCTTTTTACCGATACGAGACATTATTCAATCCTGTCTGTTCGTTATGGAGATCCTTGCTCGGGTCTTAGAAGACCGAGCAAAGAACCTCGCCACCAACGTTCTGTTCGCGAGCCTGGTGATCGGCCATCACGCCCTTCGGGGTCGAAAGGATGGTGATGCCGAGGCCGTTCGCGACCTGCGGAATGGACTTTACCGAGACATAAACCCGGCGGCCCGGCTTGGAAACGCGGCCGATCTCACGGATCACGGACGCGCCTTCGTAGTACTTCAGCTCGATCGTGAATTCGGACTTGCCGTTTTCGAAATCGACCTTGGAATAACCGCGAATGTAGCCTTCAGCCTGCAGCACGTCGAGAACGCGTGCGCGGAGGCTGGAAGCAGGCGTGCTTACCGCAGACTTGCGGCGAGCGGCACCATTGCGGATGCGGGTGAGCATATCACCCAAAGGATCAGTCATGGTCATGTGCCCGTCTCCTTACCAGCTCGACTTGACAATGCCCGGCACCTTGCCGGAATTGCCCAGCTCACGAAGCGCGATACGCGACATCTTGAGCTTGCGATAGAACGCGCGCGGACGGCCCGTTACTTCGCAGCGGTTGCGGATACGCGTCTTCGAGCCGTCACGCGGCAGCGAAGCGAGCTTCAGAGTGGCCTTGAACCGGTCTTCGATCGGAAGGGACTGGTTCATCACGATCGCCTTCAGTGCAGCGCGCTTGGCGGCCTGCTGGGCGACCGACTTGCGGCGGCGCTTGTTCTTTTCAACTGCGCTTGTTTTCGCCATATCGGAGTTCCTTTTCTACGCTCGTCGTTACGGTTAGTGACGGAACGGGAAGTTGAACTCTGTCAGCAGAGCCCGAGCTTCGTCGTCCGACGTCGCCGTCGTGCAAACGATGATGTCCATGCCCCACATCTGATCAACCTTATCGTAGTTGATCTCAGGGAACACAATGTGTTCCTTGATGCCCATGGCGAAGTTGCCACGGCCGTCAAAGCTCTTCGGGTTCAGGCCCCGGAAGTCGCGAACGCGCGGCAGCGCGATGTTGACCAGACGATCAAGGAATTCGTACATGCGTGCGCCACGAAGGGTAACCTTCGCACCGATCGGCATGCCTTCGCGAACCTTGAAACCAGCGATCGAGTTGCGAGCGCGGGTAACGACCGGCTTCTGGCCAGCAATTGCAGCCAGATCGGCGGCAGCAATCGTGGGCTTCTTGGAGTCGGCAGTTGCCTCGCCAACACCCATGTTGATCACGATCTTTTCAAGCTTCGGGATCATCATCACGTTGGCGTAGGAGAACTTCTCCTGCATGGCGCCACGGATACGGGAAACGTATTCCGTCTTGAGACGCGGCTCGTACTTATCAGCCATCGATCACTTCTCCCGAACGCTTGGCCACGCGGACCTTCTTGCCATCCACAACAGAGAAACCAACGCGGGTCGGCTTGCCATCCTTGTCGACGATGGCGATGTTGGAGATGTGCAAGGATGCTTCCTTGTTGATGATGCCGGCTTCCTGTGCCTGGGTCTGGCGCTGGTGACGCTTCACCATGTTTACGCCACGCACAACGGCACGGTCTTCTTTCGGCATCACCTGGATTACTTCGCCGGTACGGCCCTTGTCCTTACCGGTCAATACGACAACTTTGTCGCCTTTACGAATTTTCTGCATCGCTATAGCTCCTTACAGCACTTCTGGAGCCAGCGAGATGATCTTCATGTGGTTCTTGGCGCGAAGTTCGCGCGGAACCGGTCCGAAGATACGGGTGCCGATCGGCTCTTTCTTGTTGTCGATAAGAACGGCTGCGTTGTTATCGAAACGGATGACGCTGCCGTCAGCGCGACGGATGTCCTTGGCGGTGCGAACGACAACCGCCTTCATCACGTCGCCCTTCTTGACGCGGCCGCGCGGAATAGCTTCCTTGATGGAAACGACAATAATGTCGCCAACAGAAGCATATTTGCGCTTCGAGCCGCCCAGCACCTTGATGCACATGACACGACGTGCGCCGGAATTATCCGCCACGTCGAGGTTTGTTTGCATCTGAATCATGTCAGGTCGCCTTCTTGTTGTTACCGGAACGGTTGGGCAAACTCTCCCGAGCGAGCCCCCTGCCCCAGCTTATGAATATATCTTCGTCTTGCGCGGAAATGTCGTGACAGGGTGGTTTCCCGAAGGACCTTCCGTGCGCATCAAAGCAAAAGACGCTCGATTCACGAGCGTCCTTGCGGTGCTTCATACAGGAATTCGCGCCAAGTTCAAGAGACCTGGCGCGATTCTGATGAAATTAAGCCTGGGCGGATACAACCGTCCAGCGCTTGTCCTTGGAGATCGGTGCGCATTCCTCGATGGAAACGACATCGCCGACCTTATACTGATTGTTCTCGTCGTGTGCCTTGTACTTCTTCGAACGACGAACGGTCTTCTGAAGCAGCGGGTGAGCGAATCGACGCTCAACACGAACTACGACAGTCTTCTCGTTCTTGTCGGACACTACGACGCCCTGCAGAATGCGTTTCGGCATATTATTTTTCCTTAGGCCTTGGCTTCTGCCGCCTTCTGGCGGGCAATGGTTTTAACGCGGGCGATATCCTTGCGGACTTCGTTGATGCGCGAGGACTTCTCCAGCTGACCAGTTGCCTTCTGGAAGCGCAGGTTGAACTGCTCCTTCTTCAGATCGGCGAGCTTGTCCTTGAGCTGGTCGGCGCTGAGGCCGCGAACTTCATCGGCTTTCATGTGCCTTGCTCCTTACTCTGCGATGCGCTGTACGAAGCGCGTCTTGACCGAGAGCTTGGCAGCGCCGAGACGAAGCGCCTCACGGGCGATCTCCTCGGTAACACCGTCGATCTCGAACATCATACGACCGGGCTTGACCTTGCATGCCCAGTAATCGACCGAACCCTTGCCCTTACCCATACGAACTTCGGTCGGCTTGGCCGTAACCGGAACGTCGGGGAATACGCGGATCCACACACGACCTGCGCGCTTCATGTAACGCGTGATCGCGCGGCGGGCCGCTTCGATCTCGCGTGCATTCACGCGGTTCGGTTCCTGCGACTTCAAGCCGAATTCACCGAATGCCAGGTCAAAGCCGCCCTTGGCGACGCCTTTGATGCGTCCCTTGAACTGCTTACGGTACTTAGTACGCTTTGGCTGCAACATTTTCTTACTTCTCCGAGCTTATCTTTCGCCAGCGTCAATCAAGCGTTTTCGCGACGACGATCGGAACGATCGCCACGCTCACGGCTTGCAGGGCCCTGTGCGTCGCCTTCGAGACCGCGACGCTCAGAAGCCATCGGATCGTGCTCAAGGATTTCGCCCTTGAAGATCCAGACCTTGATGCCGCAGATACCGAATGCGGTTTCAGCTTCGGCTGTGCCGTAGTCGATGTCCGCACGCAGCGTGTGCAACGGAACGCGACCTTCGCGGTACCATTCGGTACGAGCGATTTCTGCACCACCGAGACGGCCGCCGCAGGTGATCTTGATGCCTTCGGCGCCAAGACGCATTGCGGACTGAACAGCACGCTTCATCGCACGGCGGAAAGCCACGCGGCGCTCGAGCTGCTGAGCGATCGACTGGGCAACCAGCGTCGCGTCGATTTCCGGCTTGCGCACTTCAACGATGTTGAGGTGCGTTTCGGAGTTGGTCATCTCGGAAAGCTTCTTGCGAAGCTTCTCGATGTCTGCACCCTTCTTGCCGATGATCAGACCCGGACGAGCCGAGTGGATCGTGACGCGGCACTTCTTGTGCGGACGCTCGATGACGACCTTGGCGATGCCGGCCTGCTTGAGTTCCTTGATCAGGTAAGCCCGGATCTTCAGGTCTTCATGCAGAAGCTTGCCGTATTCAGCGGTGTCAGCGTACCAGCGGCTGTCCCAGGTACGGTTGATGCCGAGGCGGAAGCCAATCGGATTGATTTTCTGACCCATTATGCGGCCTCCCCTTTTTCCTCAACTTCACGAACAACGATCGTGAGGTGAGAGAACGGCTTTTCAATGCGGGAAGCACGACCACGGCCACGGGCGTGGAAACGCTTCATGGTGATGGACTTGCCAACATAGGCCTCGGCGACGACGAGAGCGTCGACGTCGAGGTCATGGTTGTTTTCCGCATTGGCAATTGCAGATTCGAGCGTCTTCTTGACGGTGCCTGCAATGCGCTTGCGGGAGAATTCGAGCTCGGCGAGAGCGCGATCAACCTTCTTGCCACGGATAAGAGCGGCAACCAGGTTCAGTTTCTGGGGGCTGACGCGGAGCGTACGGGCAATGGCCTGAGCCTCATTGTCCTTCAGCCGGCGTTCGGTCTTAGCCTTCGCCATGATTACTTCCTCTTTGCCTTCTTGTCCGCGCCGTGACCGTAATAGGTACGGGTCGGAGAGAATTCACCGAACTTGTGTCCGACCATGTCTTCGTTGACGGAGACGGGCACATGCTTGCTGCCGTTGTAGACGCCGAACGTCAGACCAACGAACTGCGGCAGGATCGTGGAGCGACGGCTCCAGATCTTGATTACTTCGTTACGTCCGCTCTCGCGCACCTTCTCAGCCTTGGTGAGAAGATAGCCGTCAACAAACGGACCTTTCCATACTGAACGAGCCATTAGTGACTACCTCTCTTACTTCTTACGCTGATGGCGCGAGCGCATGATGAACTTGTCGGTCGACTTGTTCGAACGGGTGCGCTTGCCCTTCGTGGGCTTGCCCCACGGAGTAACCGGGTGGCGACCACCCGACGTGCGACCTTCACCACCACCGTGCGGGTGGTCGACCGGGTTCATGACGACGCCGCGAACGTGCGGACGCTTGCCACGCCAACGCGAACGACCGGCTTTACCGTCGTTGATGTTGCCGTGATCCGAGTTCGAAACAGCGCCGATCGATGCGAGGCAGGAGCCGTGCACCAGACGCTGTTCGCCCGAGTTGAGACGCAGGATGGCCATACCGGCATCGCGGCCGACGAGCTGGACATACGTACCGGCGGAGCGAGCGATCTGACCGCCCTTGCCCGGCTTCATCTCGACGTTGTGGATGATCGAACCAACAGGAATGTACTGAAGCGGCATGGTGTTGCCGGGCTTCACGTCCACTGCCTTGTCGGAGGCGATCACCTTGTCACCGGCAGCGAGACGCTGTGGCGCGAGAATGTAAGCCTGTTCGCCGTCGGTATACGTAACCAGCGCGATGAACGCGGTGCGGTTGGGGTCGTATTCCAAACGTTCAACGGTGCCTTCAACGTCGAACTTGCGACGCTTGAAGTCAACCAGACGGTAGGTCCGCTTGTGACCGCCACCCTGGAAACGGACGGTGATCCGGCCCTGGTTGTTACGGCCACCCTTGGAGCTGAGGCCCTGGGTGAGAGCCTTTACCGGCTTGCCCTTGTAGAGCGAAGCGCGGTCCACGATAACCAGCTGACGCTGGCTCGGCGTGGTCGGATTGAAACTTTTCAATGCCATATTCTTGTTCCCTTTTGGGTCTTTGCCCGCTTGGGCCTAACCTTTAGAGTCCGGTGGACACGTCGATGGATTGACCTTCGGCGAGCGTAACGACGGCTTTCTTGACGTCCTTAAGCTTACCGGCGAACCCACGGAAACGACGGGTCTTACCCTTGCGGATAAGCGTGTTCACAGCCGTGACTTTGACGCCGAAGAGAGCTTCCACGGCAGCCTTGATTTCAGGCTTGGAAGCGCTTTTGGCGACGTTGAATACGACCTGGTTCTGTTCGGATACCAGCGTCGACTTTTCCGTGATCGAAGGAGATACGATCACATCGTAGTGGCGAAGATCCGTCATTTGAACCGCTCCTCCAGAGCCTCTACAGCAGCCTTGGAAAGCACCAGCTTGCCACGGCGCAGGATGTCGTAAACATTGATGCCCTGTACCGGCAGAACGTCCACATTCGGGATGTTCTGAGCAGCGAGCTTGAAGTTGCCATCAAGTTCGGCGCCACCGATGACGAGAGCGTTGGTCAGGCCAAGCGAAGCGAAGCTGCCCAGCAGAGCCTTGGTCTTTGCTTCGGACGCGACGAGCTGATCGACGATGATCAGTTCTTCAGCCTTCAGCTTTGCAGACAGGGCGTGACGCAGAGCAAGCGCACGAACCTTCTTGGGAAGGTCATGTGCGTGGCTGCGAACGACCGGGCCGTGGGCCTTGCCGCCGCCGCGGAACTGCGGTGCGCGAGCCGAATGGTGACGAGCGCGGCCCGTACCCTTCTGCTTGTACATCTTCGCGCCGGTGCGGGAAACTTCCGACCGGTTCTTGGACTTGTGGGTTCCCTGCTGCTTCTTTGCAAGCTGCCAGCGAACCATACGGGCCAGGATGTCCTGGCGGGGGTCGAGGCCGAAGATCTCATCCGACAGAGAAACCTTGCCGGCGTCTTTTCCCTCGAGGGTTTTGACGTTCAATTCCATGATAAGGCTCCCTTACTTCGCAGCCGACTTGACGGCGTCGCGGACGATGATCCAGGAACCCTTCGAGCCGGGAACTGCACCCTTCACGAGGATGAGGCCACGGTCTTCATCGGTCGAAACGACTTCGAGGTTCTGGGTCGTAACGCGCGTCTGGCCCATATGACCAGCCATGCGCTTGCCCTTCCAGACGCGGCCCGGATCCTGGTTGTTACCGGTCGAACCGTGTGCACGGTGCGATACGGAGTTACCGTGCGAAGCGCGGCCACCACCGAAGTTGTGACGCTTCATAGCACCGGCAAAACCTTTACCGATCGTGGTTCCAGTGACGTCGACCAGCTGGCCGGACTGAAAATGATTTGCGGTCAGTGTTGCACCGATGTCGATCAGGTTCTCGGGGGAAACCCGGAACTCGACGAGCTTGGCTTTCGGCTCGACGTTGGCAGCGGCAAAATGACCGCGAAGCGCCTTCGTCGTGTTCTTGACCTTGGACTGGCCGGCACCGAGCTGAACTGCGGTGTAGCCATTCTTGTCTTCCGTGCGCTGGGCAACGACTTGTACGTTATCCAGTCGCAATACTGTTACAGGGATATGTTCACCTGCGTCGTTATAGACGCGTGTCATACCCACTTTCTGTGCAATCACACCTGAACGCATTGGTTCATCCTCTTGCGAGCCTTGAAGGGAAAACCCTCTCTGGCCTTTGTTAAGGAGTGCCCTTCGACATCTCACGATGTTTCCGGTCTCCGGTTTGGAAGTCGTTGGATTTCTCCACGTACCTTCCTTGTTATTGGCCTTCACCCGAGGGTGAAGCCCGGCCTTGTTACTTCAGCCCTCACCTTGGATGGATCGGGCCGGGTCTTAGAGCTTGATTTCCACGTCAACGCCAGCAGCGAGGTCGAGCTTCATCAAAGCATCGACAGTCTGCGGGGTGGGGTCAACGATATCGAGAAGACGCTTGTGCGTCCGCATTTCGAACTGTTCACGGCTCTTCTTATCAACGTGGGGAGAGCGGTTGACGGTAAACTTTTCGATGCGGGTGGGGAGCGGAACCGGGCCGCGAACGCTGGCGCCGGTGCGCTTTGCGGTCGACACGATTTCACGGGTAGAGGCATCGAGGATCCGGTGATCGAACGCCTTGAGGCGGATACGGATATTCTGGCCGTTCATTCGTCTTGTCCTTGTTCTTTGTTATTCGTTTCCGCACGCGGAAACACATGAACTTCTATTGATCGTGGCGCCGCAGATTTTCAAAAATCGAGAGGGATGAGCGTTACACCCCAATCATTTCGGTAGTCTGTATTGCTAAAAACACCGCGCTCCGCAATCGCTTGCGAATCCAGCGGTGATTGTGAGTGCGCGTTTACGCGCTTTCACCGAATTTTTCAAGCACTAAAAATGCAACGCCGCCAGGCTTTTTACTAAAAGGCCGGCGGCGGTGTTGTTCACACCGCCGCCAGTCAGAATTTCAATGGTCGAAATTACTCGACGATCGAGGCCACGATGCCGGCGCCGACGGTACGGCCGCCTTCGCGGATAGCGAAGCGCAGCTTTTCTTCCATCGCGATCGGAACGATCAGCTCGACTTCAACGGTGACGTTGTCGCCAGGCATAACCATTTCCGTGCCTTCAGGAAGCGACACGATGCCGGTCACGTCAGTCGTACGGAAGTAGAACTGCGGACGGTAGTTCGTGAAGAACGGCGTATGACGGCCGCCTTCTTCCTTCGTCAGGATGTAGGCTTCTGCCATGAACTTCTTGTGCGGCTTGACCGAACCCGGCTTGCACAGGATCTGACCACGCTCAACGCCGTCACGGGTAACACCGCGAACCAGTGCACCGATGTTGTCGCCAGCCTGGCCCTGATCGAGCAGCTTGCGGAACATTTCAACGCCGGTAACAGTCGTCTTCGAGGTCGGACGGATGCCGACGATTTCGACTTCTTCACCAACCTTGACGATACCGCGCTCAACGCGACCCGTCACAACCGTACCACGGCCAGAGATCGAGAACACGTCTTCGATCGGCATCAGGAACGGCTGGTCGATCGGACGCTCAGGCGTCGGGATGTAGGCGTCAACAGCAGCCATCAGCTCGCGGATTGCGTCTTCACCGATCTTCTTGTCAGAATCTTCAAGAGCGGCAAGTGCCGAACCCTTGATGATCGGGATATCGTCGCCCGGGAAGTCGTAGGACGACAGAAGTTCGCGAACTTCCAGTTCAACGAGCTCGAGAAGCTCGGCGTCGTCAACCTGGTCGACCTTGTTGAGGAACACGACGATTGCCGGAACGCCAACCTGGCGGGCAAGCAGGATGTGCTCGCGCGTCTGCGGCATCGGGCCGTCAGCTGCAGAGCAAACCAGGATCGCGCCGTCCATCTGGGCAGCACCGGTGATCATGTTCTTCACGTAGTCGGCGTGGCCGGGGCAGTCGACGTGCGCGTAGTGACGGGCAGGCGTCTCGTATTCAACGTGTGCCGTCGAGATCGTGATACCACGAGCCTTTTCTTCCGGAGCCGCGTCGATCTGGTCATACGCCTTGAACTCGCCGAAGAACTTCGTGATTGCTGCCGTCAGCGACGTCTTGCCATGGTCAACGTGACCGATCGTGCCAATGTTGACGTGCGGCTTATTGCGCTCGAACTTGCTCTTTGCCATTAGTGGCTCTCCATTCTTGTCCCTTGACGGGAATAATCTTCAAAATTCGGTGGGGCGTACCCCGATCACTTCTGACCGGAGTACTTTGCCTGGATTTCCTGCGCCACGTTCGACGGAACCGGCGAATAGTGGTCGAACGTCATCGAGTACTGTGCACGGCCCTGCGACATGGAGCGCAGGTTGTCGACGTACTTGAACATGTTCGCGAGCGGAACATGCGCGTTGATGACGACGGCGATACCACGGCTTTCCTGGCCCTGGATCTGACCACGACGGGAGTTCAGATCGCCGATAACGTCACCGACATAGTCTTCCGGCGTTACGACTTCGACCTTCATCATCGGCTCGAGAAGCTGTGCGCCAGCCTTCTTCGCTGCTTCACGGAAGCAGGCACGCGATGCGATTTCGAAGGCGAGAACCGACGAGTCAACATCGTGGAATGCACCGTCGACCAGCGTCGCCTTGACGCCGAGCATCGGGAAGCCAGCCAGCGGACCGGAAGACAGAACGCTTTCGATACCCTTCTGAACGCCCGGGATGTATTCCTTCGGAACAGCACCACCGACGATCTTCGATTCGAACTTGAAGTCTTCGCCTTCGGGGTTCGGTTCGAAGATGATCTTCACGCGAGCGAACTGACCGGTACCACCGGACTGCTTCTTGTGCGTGTAGTCTTCTTCGTGCTGACGCGTGATGGTTTCGCGGTAGGCAACCTGCGGAGCGCCGACGGTAGCTTCAACCTTGAACTCGCGACGCATACGGTCAACGAGAATGTCGAGGTGAAGTTCGCCCATGCCTGCGATGATCGTCTGACCGGATTCTTCATCCGTCTTGACGCGGAACGAAGGATCTTCAGCAGCCAGACGGTTGAGCGCGAGGCCCATCTTTTCCTGGTCGCCCTTGGTCTTCGGCTCGATCGCGATCTGGATGACCGGCTCAGGGAATTCCATGCGCTCGAGGATAACCGGCTTCAGCGGATCGCAGAGCGTATCGCCAGTGGTGGTTTCCTTGAGGCCAGCCAGAGCAACGATGTCGCCGGCAAAGGCTTCTTCGATGTCTTCACGGCTGTTGGAATGCATCTGCAGCATACGGCCGACGCGCTCGCGCTTGTCCTTGACCGTGTTGATGACAGACGTACCCTTTTCGAGTTTGCCCGAGTAGATACGTGCGAAGGTCAGCGAGCCAACGAAGGGGTCGTTCATGATCTTGAACGCGAGCATGGAAAGCGGCTCGCTGTCATCGGCATGACGCTCGATTTCGGCTTCGGTCTTGAAGTCGATGCCCTTGATCGCGGGAATGTCCAGCGGCGAAGGCAGGTAGTCGACGACGGCGTCGAGAAGCGGCTGAACGCCCTTGTTCTTGAACGCGGTACCGCAGAACATCGGGTGGAACTTCACGTCGATGGTGCCGCGACGAACGAGCGCACGGATCTTCTCGTTGTCGGGCATGATGCCGTTCAGGTAGTCTTCCATCGCTTCTTCGTCGATCTCGACAACGGTCTCGATCAGCTTTTCGCGATATTCGTCAGCCTTGGCCTTCATGTCTTCAGGAATTTCGACGACGTCCCACTGAGCGCCGAGCGATTCGTCGCGCCAGATGAGTGCGTTCATCTCGATCAGGTCGATAACGCCCTTGAACTCGGTCTCAGCGCCGATCGGCAGCTGCATGACAACGGCGATGGCGCCGAGACGGGTCTTGATCATTTCTACCGAGCGGTAGAAGTCAGCGCCGGTCTTGTCCATCTTGTTGCAGAAGATCATGCGCGGAACATGATACTTCTCGGCCTGGCGCCAGACGGTTTCCGTCTGCGGCTCAACACCGGCGTTGGCGTCAAGCAGCGCGATGGCGCCGTCGAGAACGCGCAGCGAACGCTCAACCTCAATGGTGAAGTCGACGTGGCCGGGGGTGTCGATGATGTTGAAGCGGCGCATCTTGCCGTCGCGACCCTTCCAGAAGGTCGTGGTGGCAGCGGAGGTGATGGTGATACCACGCTCCTGCTCCTGTTCCATCCAGTCCATCGTGGCTGCGCCATCGTGAACTTCACCGATCTTGTGCGACTTACCGGTGTAATAAAGGATACGCTCGGTGGTCGTCGTCTTGCCGGCGTCGATATGCGCCATGATACCGAAATTGCGGTAGTCTTCGATTTTATATTCGCGAGCCATAATGGACTGCCTTTCGATATGCGACCGGTTAAGATTACCAGCGGTAATGCGAGAATGCGCGGTTGGCGTCGGCCATCTTGTGCGTGTCTTCGCGCTTCTTGACAGCAGAACCGCGGTTGTTCGCAGCGTCCATGAGTTCGCCGGAAAGGCGATCGACCATGGTCGTTTCGTTGCGCTTGCGGGCAGCCGTGATCAGCCAGCGAATAGCGAGAGCCTGACGGCGCTCGGGGCGAACGTCGACGGGAACCTGATAGGTGGCACCACCAACGCGGCGCGAACGCACTTCAACGTGCGGAGCAACGTTGTCGAGGGCGGAGTGGAACACGCCGAGCGGCTCCTGCTTCGTCTTGCCCTGAACGACGTCGAACGCGCCGTAAACGATGCTTTCTGCGACCGACTTCTTGCCGTGAAGCATGATGGCGTTCATGAACTTGGTGACGACCAGATCGCCGAACTTCGGGTCCGGGTTGATCTCACGCTTTTCTGCACTATGGCGACGGGACATATTTTTTGTCTCTCAATGTTATTGACGCTTTACCACGCGGAGAACCTCGCGCAGCGCCGGAATTTGTTAAACCCGAATTACTTCGGACGCTTCGCACCGTACTTGGAGCGGCGCTGCTTGCGGTTCTTGACGCCCTGGGTATCGAGAACACCGCGGATGATGTGGTAACGCACACCCGGCAAGTCCTTTACGCGGCCGCCGCGGATCATGACCACGGAGTGTTCCTGAAGGTTGTGACCTTCGCCCGGAATGTAACCGATGACTTCGAAGCCGTTGGTGAGGCGGATCTTGGCAACCTTACGCAGAGCCGAGTTCGGCTTCTTCGGGGTCGTCGTGTAAACGCGGGTGCAAACACCACGCTTCTGCGGGTTTTCCTGAAGAGCAGGAACCTTGTTGCGCTTTACCTGTGCCTGGCGAGGCTTGCGGATCAGCTGGTTTACGGTAGGCATATAACCATCCCTTGCAAAAACTACTTAAGCCACCCTCACGGGTGGCGGCTATGCCGTTGCCGGCGACGATGCACGCATATATCCTCATGCGCAAAACGTGGCCCGATCCGGTTTCACGGATGGACCACCAAGAGCAGAGGACACCGGATGAGGCGTCTTGCGTGCAACATTCGTGTCTTCTACGTGCAATGGAGACCCGTTTGAGATGATGTTCGGGAAAAAGCTTTCCGAACGGCCAGCACCCACAGAGGCTCCGATGGCGGGCGTACTACTGTTTTAGCCAGCTTTCGTCAAGGGCGAATCCGCATTTTGCCCGCGCGCCCGCGGCCACGAAGCCCGCGTCCGGGCCATTTCCAGCCAGCTTTAACATAAGTCGGCGCAGAAGGTTGCGATTTCGACCTCCACGCTTTGGCTTTTCATAAAATCCGTCTATTGATTCCCTGTGGCGAGCCGGAGCAGCGCCGCCACGGGCGGAACCGATTCCATCGGCCCCCATTACAGCAACGAATGATCAAGGAACCGCGTCATGAGCACCCTCCCCGACAACGACAACGGACGCGAAGAGCCGATGGTCTTCATCGTCATCGGCAAGGCCTATGAGCACGACAATTCCGAAGGCATCGACATCCACGTCATTTTGCGGGCGCCGGACGACGATACCGCCGTGCGCGAAACGCTGAACGCGCTTTCCGAGGAAGGCTTCATCGAAGCGGACCTCGACCAGATCGGCATGCTGACCGAAGTTCCCGATGAAGAGCCGCACGCTTCCGCCTATCAGGGCGCGCTCGAAGGCGAAGTCGCCATCATCCGTTTCGCCTGAGGCGCAAATCCATGGCGGTAAGACGGGTCGTCGCCAATATAGAAACGCCCGACCCAGCGCGGGCGAAGGCGTTTTATTGCGATATTCTCGGCATGCCCGTCGCCATGGATCACGGCTGGATCGTCACCCATGCCAGCCCGCTCGAAGCAAGAGCACAGGTCAGCTTCGCAAGTGAAGGCGGCTCCGGCAATGATGTGCCGGACCTTTCGATCGAGGTTGATGATTTCGAGGAGGTCCACGCCAGAATCCTGAAGGCCGGGCTGCCCATCGAATACGGCCCCGCCGTCGAGGCATGGGGCGTACGCCGCCTTTTCGTGCGCGACCCCTTCGGCAAACTTATCAATATATTAAGTCACTCATAGATTATATACTTTTAATACAATAGTATTATTTCTTTATCCGTTGAACAATACCAAAATATGAGCTTACAATAGTACCGGCGCAAAATTCCGGTGGCGGGTTGGATAATATATCTTCAGCAGACATTATCGATGACATTTACGAGGCGGCACTTTTCCCTGATCGCTGGGCTGAGGTCATAGAGACAATCGGTAACCGCCTGGATTTCTGGGGCGGTGCGCTTACCTGGGGCAAGGGTGAGGAAGAGGCATGGCTCTTTACCCCCAATCTGCAGGACGTGATGCAGGCCTTCATGGAAGGCGGCTGGAACAGGCGCAACGATCGCCTAACCCGCGCAATCCGCGAAGGACAGTTTTCCTTCGTACAGGATTTTGACGTCTTCACCCATGACGAATGGGCCGGATTGCCGATCGTGCGTGACTTCCTGATGCCGCGCGGATTGGGATATGGCGCGGCAACGCAGATTGCGCCACCGGATCATCCGGAAATGACAGTGCTTTTCGAACGCAAACTCGATAGCGGCGTCATCGGGCCGGAAACCATGGCGGCGCTGGGCCGGCTGAGGCCACACATTGCCCGCAGCCTCACCCTCGCAACCCGGCTGCAGCGACAGAAGGCCGACGCCATGACGCTCGGGCTGAACGCCATAGGCGCGCCAGCGGCGGTGCTACAGGCGAGCGGGCGTATCCTCTCCGCAAACGACATGTTTCTCTCTCTCAGGAAATGTATTTCCACCCGTGCCCGCGACAGGATCGTGGTGTCAGACGAAAGAGTAAACCGGCTGCTCTATAAGGCGCTCGCCGGAGATAATGCCGGCTCTTTCCCCCTCCCGACCGGCGAAGATCGGTCCTGCATCCTCCACGTCATACCGCTGCGCAGGAACGCACTGGATTTGTCCCCGAAAGGTTCCGCCATCGTGCTGATATCGCAACCCATGGGCACCATCACCGATGCAACGTCACTGTTAAAAGGGCTATACGATCTCACCAAGCGCGAGGCCCGCGTGGCTCTGGAAATCATGAAGGGGCTCTCGCTTCCCGCCGTGGCGAAGCAATTGCAGATTTCCCATGAAACGGTGCGCAGCAACGCCAAGTCGATCTATGCGAAGACTGGCAGCACCGGCCAAACTGATCTCGTTCGCCGGCTCTCCGTTCTCACCCGCTATAACATCCGCGAACAGAGCTGACCCTCGCCGCGCGGCTGAAGATAATCTCAAAGACAAATCGTAAAATCGCGCTGACTCGCCGGTGGCTTCCACACAAACAAAAACGCCCGGATTGCTCCGGGCGTTTCCATTGAACCTTTGGCGGGGCTTCGTAAAGCCCCTGCCCTGTCTGACCTTATTCGGCGGCCGGAGCCTGGTCCGTCATGTCCTGCAGCATCTGGTTCGCAGAGCCTGCACCCGTACCCTTGCGGCGTTCCTCGAGGATGAGGTCGTCGCGCGAGGTGGCGATGCGGCGGATCTGCGTCATGGTGCCGCCGGTACCGGCCGGGATGAGACGGCCGACGATGACGTTTTCCTTGAGGCCCTGCAGCGTGTCCGTCTTGCCGGCGATCGCAGCTTCCGTGAGAACCTTGGTGGTTTCCTGGAAGGATGCGGCCGAGATGAAGGACGGCGTCTGCAGCGAAGCCTTGGTGATGCCGAGCAGAACCGGCTCGCCATAGGCAGGCTTCTTGCCTTCTTCGATCAGGCGGTCGTTGTTGTCGTCAAGCTCGATGCGATCGACGTTGTCGCCAACGATGTACTGGCTGTCGCCAGCATCGGTGATTTCAACCTTCTGCAGCATCTGGCGAACGATCACCTCGATGTGCTTGTCGTTGATCACAACGCCCTGCAGTCGATAGACTTCCTGGATTTCGTTCACGAGGTAGGAAGCCAGAGCCTCCACGCCCTTGATCGCCAGAATGTCGTGCGGCGCCGGGTTGCCGTCGAGAATGTATTCGCCCTTCTCGATGTAGTCGCCTTCCTGAAGATGGAAGGGCTTGCCCTTCGGGATCAGGTATTCGACCGGCTCGACGCCGTCTTCCGCAGGCTCGATCATCACGCGACGCTTGTTCTTGTAGTCGCGGCCGAGGCGGATCGTACCATCAATCTCGGCGATGATGGCGTGATCCTTCGGACGACGTGCTTCGAACAGTTCGGCAACACGCGGCAGACCACCGGTGATGTCCTTCGTCTTGGCGCTTTCCAGCGGCGAACGTGCAAGCACGTCACCCTGGGAGACCTTGGAACCCGGCTCGACCGACAGGATGGCATCCACGGACAGATGGAAGCGAGCTTCGCCACCACGGCTAAGCTTCGCCACAGCGCCGGAAGCGTCCTTGATGATGATCGCGGGCTTCAAGTCCGAACCGCGCGGCGTCGAACGCCAGTCAATGACCTGACGCTTGGTGATGCCGGTGGATTCGTCGGTCGCTTCCAGAACGGAGAGACCGTCGACGAGGTCTTCGAAGTGAACGGTACCTTCCACTTCCGTCATCATCGGACGGGTGTAGGGGTCCCACTCTGCAAGACGCTGGCCACGCTTAACCTTGTCGCCATCATCCACGAAGATCTTCGAACCGTAAGCGACACGCTGCGAGGAACGTTCCGCGCCGCGCTCATCAAGGATCGTAACGGACATGTTACGACCCATGGCGATGAGAACGCCTTCCGAGTTCCGCAGGATGTTGCGGTTCTTGATCTGGATCGTGCCTTCATACGACGCTTCGAGGAACGACTGGTCGACCACGTTCGCCGTACCGCCAAGGTGGAACGTACGCATGGTGAGCTGCGTACCCGGTTCACCGATCGACTGTGCGGCGATGACGCCAACGGCTTCGCCCATGTTGACAGGCGTACCGCGTGCAAGGTCACGACCGTAGCAGACGCCGCAGACGCCGATCTGCACTTCGCAGGTCAGAGCGGAGCGGATGCGAACGGACTGGATGCCCGCCTTTTCGATGGCGGCCACATCGGCCTCATCGATAAGCGTGCCGGCCTTGACGATGTTCTCGCCGGAAACCGGATGATCGATATCGTCTAGAGCCGTACGGCCGAGAATACGTGCGCCAAGCGAGGCAACAACCTGACCGGCATCGACGATGGCGGTCATGGTGAGGCCCTTGTCGGTACCGCAATCCACGGAGTTGACGATGCAATCCTGCGCGACGTCGACGAGACGACGGGTAAGATAACCCGAGTTCGCGGTCTTCAAGGCGGTGTCTGCGAGACCCTTACGGGCACCGTGGGTCGAGTTGAAGTACTCGTTAACGGTCAGGCCTTCCTTGAAGTTCGAGATGATCGGCGTCTCGATGATTTCACCCGACGGCTTCGCCATCAGGCCGCGCATGCCGCCAAGCTGACGCATCTGGTTCGGAGAACCACGGGCGCCCGAGTGGGACATCATGTAGATGGAGTTCATCGGCTTCTGGCGGCCCGTTTCCGGATCGAACTCGACAGCCTTGATGCGTGCCATCATTTCTTCGGCGACCTTTTCGGTAGCCTTGCCCCAGGCGTCGACAACCTTGTTGTACTTTTCGCCCTGGGTGATGAGACCATCGTTATACTGCTGTTCGTATTCCTTCACGAGAGCTTCGGTGTCACCGACGATCTTCACCTTGCTGTCCGGAATGACCATGTCGTCCTTGCCGAACGAAATGCCGGCGCGGCAGGCATGGGCAAAACCGAGCTGCATGATGCGGTCGCAGAAGATGACCGTGTCTTTCTGGCCGCAATGGCGGTAGACCGTGTCGATCATCTTGGAGATGTTCTTCTTGGTCATTTCCTGGTTGCAGACGTCGAAAGGCACGTTGACGTTCTTCGGCAGAAGTTCGCCAATCAGCATACGGCCAGGGGTCGTTTCATGGATCTTGGAAACCGGCTTGCCGTCGGCATCCACGGTCTTGAAGCGGCCACGGATCTTGGCATGCAGCGTCACGACCTTGTTTTCAAGCGCGTGATGCAGTTCGCCGATATCCGAGAAGGCCATGCCTTCGCCCGGCTCGTTCTGGTTCATGATCGACAGGTAATACAGGCCGAGAACCATGTCCTGCGAAGGAACGATGATCGGGTGGCCGTTTGCCGGATGCAGGATGTTGTTGGTCGACATCATCAACACGCGCGCTTCCAGCTGGGCTTCCAGCGAAAGCGGAACGTGAACAGCCATCTGGTCACCGTCGAAGTCAGCGTTGAAGGCCGTGCAGACGAGCGGGTGCAGCTGGATGGCCTTGCCTTCGACCAGCATGGGTTCGAAAGCCTGGATACCCAGACGGTGCAGCGTCGGTGCGCGGTTCAGGAGAACCGGATGCTCGCGGATGACCTCGTCGAGGATATCCCAAACTTCAGGCTTTTCCTTTTCAACCAGCTTCTTGGCCTGCTTGACGGTCGAGGAGTAACCCTTGGCGTCGAGGCGGGCGTAGATGAACGGCTTGAACAGCTCGAGCGCCATCTTCTTCGGCAGGCCGCACTGGTGCAGCTTCAGTTCCGGACCGGTCACGATGACCGAACGACCGGAATAGTCGACGCGCTTGCCGAGAAGGTTCTGGCGGAAACGGCCCTGCTTGCCCTTGAGCATGTCGGAGAGCGACTTCAGCGGACGCTTGTTGGCACCCGTGATGACGCGGCCGCGACGGCCGTTATCGAACAGCGCATCGACGGATTCCTGCAACATACGCTTTTCGTTGCGGATGATGATGCCAGGCGCACGAAGCTCGATCAGGCGCTTCAGACGGTTGTTACGGTTGATGACGCGACGATAGAGATCGTTGAGGTCGGACGTCGCAAAACGGCCGCCATCCAGCGGAACCAGCGGGCGCAGGTCCGGCGGAATGACCGGAACGACCTTCATGATCATCCATTCCGGACGGTTGCCGCTCTCCATGAAGTTCTCGACGATCTTCAGGCGCTTCATCAGCTTCTTCTGCTTGAGATCAGACGTGGTCTCAGCAAGTTCCGCACGCAGGTCGCCGGCGATCTTTTCGAGGTTCATCGAAGCCAGCATCTCATAGATGGCTTCAGCGCCGATCATGGCGGTGAACTGGTCTTCGCCGAATTCGTCAACGGCAATCATGTACTCTTCCTCGGACAGAAGCTGGTTCTGCTTCATCGAGGTGAGGCCCGGTTCGGTGACGATGTAGTTCTCGAAATAGAGAACGCGTTCGACATCCTTCAGCGTCATGTCGAGCAAGGTCGAGATACGCGAGGGAAGCGACTTCAGGAACCAGATATGGGCAACGGGCGCTGCGAGCTCGATATGGCCCATGCGCTCACGGCGAACGCGCGACAGCGTCACTTCAACGCCGCACTTTTCGCAGATGATGCCCTTGTACTTCATGCGCTTGTACTTGCCGCACAGGCATTCGTAGTCCTTGATCGGTCCGAAAATGCGCGCGCAGAAAAGACCGTCGCGTTCCGGCTTGAACGTACGGTAGTTGATGGTTTCCGGCTTCTTGATCTCGCCGTAGGACCACGACAGGATTTTTTCCGGCGAAGCGATCGAAATCCGGATGGAATCGAAATGCTGCGCAGGCACCTGAGGATTGAAAAGATTCATGACCTCTTGGTTCATGCCTTGTCTCCTTGAGAGGCTAGCTGCTGCCCCTGTTTGCATCTGGACCGGCTTCTTCCCGGGTCACCGTCCAGAGCTTTAAATACGGATTAACCGCACAATGCGGCGAAAGTGTCCCTCGGCAACCGCAGGCTGCCGGAGGAACCGGCAGGCGCCTAAAAGGCGCCCACCTCTCTCAATTTTATTCCGCTGCGTCGGGCAGCTGATCCTCGGACTGGTTCTCGACCTTCGAGTTCTCCAGTTCGACCGAAAGGCCGAGCGACCGCATTTCCTTGACGAGAACGTTGAAGCTCTCCGGAATGCCGGCCTCGAACGTGTCGTCACCACGGACGATCGCCTCGTAGACCTTGGTGCGGCCCGCCACGTCGTCCGACTTGACGGTGAGCATTTCCTGCAGCGTGTAAGCCGCGCCGTATGCTTCCAGAGCCCAGACTTCCATTTCCCCGAAGCGCTGTCCGCCGAACTGCGCCTTGCCGCCCAGCGGCTGCTGGGTAACGAGCGAGTAAGGACCGATCGAGCGAGCGTGGATCTTGTCGTCAACAAGGTGGTTCAGCTTGATCATGTACATGTAGCCGACGGTGACCTTGCGGTCGAACGGCTCACCGGTACGACCGTCATAAAGGACGGACTGGCCGGATTCATGCAGACCTGCCTTCTTCAGCATCGCGGCGACGTCAGGCTCATGCGCACCGTCGAAGACCGGCGTCGCGATGGAAACACCGCGCTTGGCTTCTTCGGCAAGCTTGACCAGCGATTCGTCATCAAAGCGCTGCACCTCATCATGCGATTCACTCGCATAGATTTCGGTGAGCTCGGTGCGAAGCTCGCTGATGTCCATCGTCTTGCGATACTCTTCGAGCATCTCGCCGATCTTCTTGCCCATGCCTGCGCATGCCCATGCGAGGTGGGTTTCGAGGATCTGGCCGACGTTCATGCGCGAAGGCACGCCGAGCGGGTTCAAGCAGATGTCGACATGCGTGCCGTCTTCGAGGAACGGCATGTCTTCGACCGGAACGATACGCGAGACGACGCCCTTGTTACCGTGACGGCCGGCCATCTTGTCGCCCGGCTGGATCTTGCGCTTCACAGCAACAAAGACCTTGACCATCTTCATGACGCCCGGAGGCATTTCATCGCCGCGCTGGACCTTTTCGACCTTGTCCATGAAGCGCTGTTCAAGGCGCGACTTGGATTCGTCGTACTGGCCGCGAAGCGCTTCCAGTTCGGACTGGGCCTTCTCGTCTTCGACTGCAAACATCCACCACTGCGAGCGGGGATATTCGGAGACGACGGCGTTGGAAAGCTCGACGCCCTTCTTGAAGCCCTTCGGACCAGCGATGGAAACGTGGCCACGCAGCATGTCGATCAGGCGGCCGTAGACGTTACGGTCAAGGATTGCCTGTTCGTCGTCGCGGTCCTTCGCCAGACGTTCGATCTCTTCGCGCTCGATTGCCATCGCGCGCTCGTCCTTCTCCACACCGTGACGGTTGAAGACGCGGACTTCGACGACCGTACCGAACGTGCCCGGAGGCATGCGCATGGAGGTGTCGCGAACGTCGGAAGCCTTTTCACCGAAGATGGCGCGCAGAAGCTTTTCTTCCGGCGTCATCGGGCTTTCGCCCTTCGGCGTGATCTTGCCGACGAGGATGTCGCCCGGCTGAACTTCCGCACCGATGTAAACGATACCGGCTTCGTCGAGGTTCTTCAGCGCTTCTTCCGAAACGTTCGGAATGTCGCGCGTGATTTCTTCCGGACCAAGCTTCGTGTCACGCGCCATCACTTCGAATTCTTCGATGTGGATGGAGGTGAACACGTCGTCGGAAACGATACGCTCCGACATCAGGATCGAGTCTTCGTAGTTGTAGCCGTTCCAGGGCATGAACGCGACGAGCGCGTTGCGGCCGAGCGCCAGGTCACCGAGGTCGGTCGACGGACCGTCCGCGATGATGTCACCCTTGGAGATGAGATCGCCGACGGCGACCAGCGGACGCTGGTTGACGCAGGTGTTCTGGTTCGAACGCTGGAACTTCTGCAGACGGTAGATATCAACGCCCGACTTGCCGGCATCGAGTTCTTCCGTAGCGCGGATAACGATACGCGTCGCATCGACCTGGTCGACGACACCGCCGCGGCGAGCTGCGATGGCAGCGCCGGAGTCACGGGCGACGATCGGTTCCATGCCTGTGCCGACGAACGGCGCTTCCGCCCGCAGAAGCGGAACGGCCTGACGCTGCATGTTCGAGCCCATGAGAGCGCGGTTGGCGTCGTCGTTTTCCAGGAACGGAATGAGAGCCGCCGCGACCGAAACGAGCTGCTTCGGCGAAACGTCCATCAGGTTGATGTTGTCGCGCGGTGCGAGCATAACTTCGCCCGAGTGACGGCAGACGACGAACTCTTCAGTGAAGGCGCCTTCGCCATCGAGTTCGGCATTGGCCTGTGCGACGTAGTACTTGGCCTCTTCCATGGCGGAGAGGTAGATAACGTCGGTCGTCACCTTGCCGTCGATGATCTTGCGGTACGGGCTTTCGATGAAGCCGTACTTGTTGACGCGGGCAAAGGTGGCAAGCGAGTTGATCAGACCGATGTTCGGGCCTTCCGGCGTTTCGATCGGGCAAATACGGCCGTAGTGGGTCGGGTGAACGTCGCGGACTTCGAAGCCGGCGCGCTCGCGGGTCAGACCACCCGGTCCAAGAGCCGAAAGACGACGCTTGTGGGTGATTTCCGAAAGCGGGTTCACCTGGTCCATGAACTGCGACAGCTGCGAGGAACCGAAGAATTCGCGAACGGCGGCAGCTGCCGGCTTTGCATTGATCAGGTCCTGCGGCATCACGGTGTCGATTTCGATCGAGGACATACGTTCCTTGATCGCACGTTCCATGCGCAGAAGGCCGAGACGGTACTGGTTTTCCATCAGCTCGCCGACCGAACGTACACGGCGGTTGCCGAGGTTGTCGATGTCGTCGATTTCGCCCTTGCCGTCGCGCAGTTCGACCAGCATCTTGACGACGGCGAGGATGTCTTCCTTGCGCAGCGTGCGCACGGTGTCTTCCGCATCGAGGTCGAGACGCATGTTCATCTTCACGCGGCCAACAGCCGAGAGATCGTAACGCTCTGCATCGAAGAACAGCGAGTTGAACATCGCTTCCGCGGAGTCCATGGTCGGCGGTTCGCCCGGACGCATGACGCGGTAGATGTCGAACAGCGCTTCCTGGCGGTTCTGGTTCTTGTCAACGGAGAGCGTGTTACGGATGTAGGCGCCAACATTGACGTGGTCGATGTTGAGAACCGGAATCTCGTCGAAGCCGGACTGAAGGATCAGGCCAAGCGTCTTCTCGTCGATTTCGTCGCCAGCTTCGAGATAGATTTCACCCGTCTCGTAGTTGACGATGTCTTCGGCCAGGAAGTTTCCGTAGAGGTCTTCGTCAGTCGCCTTAAGCGCCTTCAGGCCCTTGTCGACTAGCTGGCGGATAAGGCGCGGGGTCAGCTTCTTGCCACCCTCGACAACAACTTCGCCGGTGTCGGCGTCGATCATGTCGGTGATGACCTTGGCATTCTTCAGCGCGTCAGGCTGGAACGGGATACGCCAGCCGTCACCGGCGCGCTCGTAGGTAGCCTTGGTATAGAAGGTCGACAGGATTTCTTCGCCGTCCATGCCGAGCGCCATCAGGAGCGAGGTCACGGGCAGCTTGCGGCGACGGTCGATACGCGCATAGACGATGTCCTTGGCGTCGAATTCGATGTCGAGCCAGGAACCGCGATACGGGATAACGCGGGCAGCGAAAAGCAGCTTGCCGGAAGAATGGCTCTTGCCCTTGTCGTGATCGAAGAACACGCCCGGCGAACGGTGCATCTGCGAAACGATGACGCGCTCGGTGCCGTTGACGATGAACGTACCGTTATTGGTCATGAGCGGCATGTCGCCCATGTAGACGGACTGTTCCTTGATGTCCTTGATGGACTTCGCGCCCGTATCTTCATCGATATCGAACACGATGAGGCGCAGCGTCACCTTCAGCGGCGCTGCATAGGTCAGATCGCGCTGACGGCATTCCTCTACGTCGAACTTCGGCGCTTCGAATTCGTAGGACACGAATTCGAGCATGGAGGCGCCGGAAAAATCGGTGATCGGGAATACGGACTTGAATACGGCATTCAATCCCTCGTCGGGACGGCCACCCTTGGGCTCGTCAACCATGAGAAACTGGTCGTACGAAGCCTTCTGAACCTCGATGAGGTTCGGCATTTCCGCTACTTCTGGAATTTTGCCGAAAAACTTGCGTACGCGCCTGCGACCGTTAAACGAAAGGGTCTGAGCCATCGTCGCTCCTTTAAAAATTGCATCCGGGCCTGCAACGGACGGGAACCGATGGCCAGTCGATCCCGTCAAGCAATGGGTTTCATCAATCTCGTTCCACATCCCGGATCGATCAGGCCGGATTGCCTAGATGAGCCGGTTCGGAACCATTCTCTTGAAGAACCCATTACCCAAAAGCCATTTTCACGCGGCTTTTGGGTAATGAGTTTTAAAAACGATGACGACGGAAAGGGGCATGAAGCCCCTTCCCGCCAGCAATCGCAAGATTACTTAACGTCGACCTTGGCGCCGGCTTCTTCAAGCTTCTTCTTGAGATCAGCAGCTTCAGCCTTGGAAACAGCTTCCTTGACAGCCTTCGGAGCGCCTTCAACGAGGTCCTTGGCTTCCTTCAGGCCGAGGCCCGTGATAGCGCGGACTTCCTTGATGACGTTGATCTTGTTGGCGCCAGCGTCAACCAGGATCACGTCGAATTCAGTCTTTTCTTCTTCAACAGCAGCAGCAACGCCAGCACCGCCAGCAGCAGCAACAGCTACCGGAGCAGCAGCGGAAACGCCCCACTTTTCTTCGAGAAGCTTGGACAGTTCTGCAGCTTCCAGAACGGTCAGGGTGGAGAGGTCTTCTACGATCTTTGCGAGATCAGCCATTTTGATAGTTCCTTTTGTTCAGTTCGAACCAGTTTGAATATTTACAGCGAAAAACCGCCTTAAGCGGCTTCGTCCTTCTTGGCGTAAGCCGAGAACACCCGTGCCAGCTGGCTTGCAGGTGCGGCGACAACCGTAGCGACGCGAGTTGCCGGGGCATTGAGAAGGCCCAGCAGCTTTGCGCGCAGCTCGTCCAGCGAAGGCAGGGTCGCAAGCGACTTGACTGCTTCGGCGTTGAGCGTGGTTGCACCCATGGAACCACCGAGAACAACGACCTTGTCGTTGGTCTTTGCGAAATCCATGACGACTTTCGGAGCGATCATCGGGTCGACGCTGTATGCAATCAGCGTCTGGCCCTTGAAGAGATTTGTCATCCCTTCCGACTCCGTGCCCTGAAGAGCGATCTTGGCCAGGCGGTTCTTCGCGACCTTGACGGTGCCTCCGGCAGCGCGCATCTTCGAACGGAAGTCGTTCATCTGCGCAACGGTGACACCAGCATAGTGGGCCACGACAACCGAACCGGAAGCCTTGAAGACTTCGTTCAGCTCCGTGACGAATTCGCGTTTTTCCGCTCTTTCCACTGTCTGTCTCCAGTAGACGGGACCACATGATTGTGAACCCGTCGGGTTTGCCTTTGCCCCAAGGGACCTTTTTACAAAGATCCCGAGCGACGCTCGAGGATCCTGTCCCCCGCTCTGTCGCCGCAAACGGCTTCAGGCACAGGCACACCAGGTTCGAACCGGACAGTCAGGCATCAGCAGATACCTCAAATCCAGCCTCACCCGTCTCATGCAGGTTGAATGATTAAGGCCAGGCCCCGAAGGAAATGGCCACCCGCAATCTCGGACAGGAGTTCCGGGTTTCCCCGGAAATCTCCGGCTCCTGGGAGCCGGAAATTCTTTTATTCACACTTCCCTTGGGAAGCGCGAGAATTGATTAAGCCGTAACCGACGAAGGGTCGATCTTGACGCCCGGACCCATGGTCGAGGAAATGGCGACGCGCTTGACATAGTTGCCCTTGGCGCCAGCCGGCTTTGCCTTGATGACGGCATCGGCGAAAGCCTTGATGTTTTCCTCAAGAGCCTTGGCGTCGAACGAAGCCTTGCCAACGCCAGCGTGTACGATACCGGCCTTTTCGACGCGGAACTCGACAGCGCCGCCCTTGGACGCCTTGACGGCGCCGGCAACATCCATGGTCACCGTACCGACCTTCGGGTTCGGCATCATGCCACGCGGGCCGAGTACCTTGCCGAGACGGCCGACGAGCGGCATCATGTCCGGGGTCGCGATGCAACGATCGAAGTCGATCTTGCCGCCCTGAACGATTTCAACCAGTTCTTCTGCACCAACAACGTCAGCGCCAGCAGCCGTGGCTTCATCAGCCTTGGCGCCACGGGCGAAGACGGCGACGCGAACGTCACGGCCCGTGCCGTTCGGCAGGTTGACAACGCCACGAACCATCTGGTCCGCGTGGCGCGGGTCAACGCCGAGGTTCATCGAAACTTCAACGGTTTCATCGAACTTGGCGACAGCACGTTCCTTGACCATCGAAATGGCGTCGGTGAGAACGTAAAGCTTGTTGGGATCCACACCTTCGCGGATCTTCTGAATGCGCTTTGCTACCTTGGCCATGATCAACCTACCACTTCCAGGCCCATGGCGCGGGCGGAGCCCTCAACCATTGCCATTGCGCCTTCGATGTCGGCTGCGTTCAGATCCTTCATCTTGGCTTCTGCGATCGTCTTGACCTGAGCCTTGGTGATGGAGCCGATCTTGGCGCCCTTGCCAGGCGTCTTGGAACCGGAGGTGATCTTGGCTTCCTTCTTCAGCCAATACGTCATCGGCGGCTGCTTCATGACGAAGGTGAAGGACTTGTCCTGGTAATAGGTGATGACGACCGGAATCGGCATACCCTTTTCCATTTCCTGCGTGGCGGCATTGAACGCCTTGCAGAATTCCATGATGTTAATGCCACGCTGACCAAGTGCCGGACCGATCGGCGGGGACGGATTGGCCGCCCCGGCCTTTACCTGCAACTTGAGCTGGCCTGCAACTTTCTTAGCCATATCTCTCTGCCTTTCAATTCAAACCGGTTACCCGGCTTCCCTTAAGCCGGATTGCTCCGGCGGCTGCGGTTGCGTGGTGCGGCGCCCTGCTCCGGCTTAAAGAGCCAGTTTGCCTTCCACGCGCTTGGGGTCTTGCCCCGCCAATCAGACCTTCTCGACCTGATTGTATTCCAGCTCGACCGGCGTAGCGCGGCCGAAAATCGAAACTTCCACCTTCAGGCGCGAACGCTCTTCGTCGACATCCTGAACAACGCCGTTGAACGACGCGAACGGACCGTCGGAAACGCGAACCTGCTCGCCGATCTCGAACGAAACCGAAGACTTCGGACGCTCGACACCTTCCTGAACCTGACCGAGGATACGCTCGGCTTCATAATCGGGAATCGGAACAGGCTTGCTGTCCGAACCGAGGAAACCGGTAACCTTCGGCGTGTTCTTGATGAGGTGATAGGCCTCATCCGTCAGGTTGGCGCGCACCAGCACGTAACCTGGAAAGAACTTGCGCTCGCTGTCGACCTTACGGCCACGACGCACCTCGACAACCTTTTCGGTCGGCACGAGGATTTTCTCGAACAGATGAGAAAGACCCTTCTGACGGGCCTTCTCTTCGATCGACTCAGCGACCTTCTTTTCGAAATTCGAATATGCGTGAACGATATACCAGCGCGCTGCCATTTTTTTATTCTCCGTTCAATCCGTTACCGGCCGACGTTCAGCACGAGGCTAAGCACCCAGCCGATGAGCTGGTCAGCAGCAAAGAAGAACAGAGCCGCAAAAATGACCATCACCAGCACCATAGCCGTCGAAATCATGGTCTCGCGGCGCGACGGCCAAGTGATTTTTGACGCTTCGGCGCGAACCTGCTGCAGAAACGTAAACGGATTGGTTTTGGATGCCATTGACTGCCCACGCAATTACGGCGCGTAAAGCCGAACTAATCAGCCCCACGCACCGCGTGTCTGTTTTGACCTTACATAAACACCGATTCCACTTTTAACAAGAGGAAATCGACATTCGGCGAAATTCGCCGGAAATCCGGCCCCATCTGCCATGCAGCGAAAACCGCGCTTGCGAATGGAAAGTGGCAGGGGCAGAGGGGCTCGAACCCCCGACCTGCGGTTTTGGAGACCGCCGCTCTACCAACTGAGCTATACCCCTTCAGCACCTGAATCGGCCGCGAAATCGCTTGGCCAATTCGGTATGCGCTCCTTTAAGGTGCAGGGAAAGGAATGGCAAGTGTGTTTTTTGTTTTTTCCACTCCGCCCCCGAAAATCCTGCGCCTCTCAGGTTTTAACGTATTTCCGCCAGTCATGTTCTTCGCTGAAGCCCAGGACCTCGCGAATCTTGCGGTTGGAGATCAACCCCTCATGATCCCCGATCTCGCGGCGGAATTGCACGTCAGGGAAATAAGTCTGCGCAAGCTCGCGCGTGGGGACCGTCGCTGTCGCTGTATCATTGACGGCGTTGAAGACCTGATAACCGAGGCCGTCCTTCTCGATGCACAGATGGCAGATCTGGCCAAGATCGCGCGCATCGATGTAACCCCAGGCATTGCGTTTGCGCGTTTCCGGACGGGCGAAGAAGCCGGGAAACTTCTCATATTCATGCGGTTCGATGACATTGCCGATTCGCAGCGCGTAAATGTCGTATCCGCTTCGCTCGGCAAATGCCCGTGCCGTCTTTTCGTTCACCACCTTCGACAGCCCGTAGGAATCCATCGGATCGACATCATAGTCTTCCTCAAGCGGGAAATGGTGGAAATCCTTTTCACCCTCGGCAAAACAGACCCCGTAGGTGGTTTCGCTCGATGCGATGACGATCTTGCGGATACCAAGCTTCACCGCAGCCTCGATGACGTTGTAGGTTCCCATTGTATTGATGCGGAACGTCTCATTGTCGGGCTTTATCAGAATGCGCGGAACCGCGGCGAAGTGGATCACCGCATCATAGGGCAAAACACCCTTCCCGCTTTCGAGCTCTGCAAAGTTCCTGTGCATGGACAGGGCATTAAAGACCTGCCCGCTGTCGGTGATGTCGACAATGAGATTGGTGACGCTCGGCCTGTCGAGCGGAACGAGATCGATGTTGTGGACCTCATAACCCTTGTCGATAAGCCACGGGATCACATGCCTGCCGGCCTTGCCGGAACCACCGGTAAATAGAACGCGCTTCTTCATGATACTCCTCATCATCTCCCCGGCAACGAAGTAGCAGCCCGGACAGGGAGGCGAAAGCCACCCTCCCCTAACGCGCAATACAAAACAAAAAACCCCGCTGTCTCCAGCGGGGTTTCCGTCAAGCCTTTTCAGGCCCGAAGATTACTCGACGATCGAAGCCACGATGCCGGCGCCGACGGTACGGCCGCCTTCGCGGATAGCGAAGCGCAGCTTTTCTTCCATCGCGATCGGAACGATCAGCTCGACTTCAACGGTGACGTTGTCGCCAGGCATAACCATTTCCGTGCCTTCAGGAAGCGACACGATGCCGGTCACGTCAGTCGTACGGAAGTAGAACTGCGGACGGTAGTTCGTGAAGAACGGCGTATGACGGCCGCCTTCTTCCTTCGTCAGGATGTAGGCTTCTGCCATGAACTTCTTGTGCGGCTTGACCGAACCCGGCTTGCACAGGATCTGACCACGCTCAACGCCGTCACGGGTAACACCGCGAACCAGTGCACCGATGTTGTCGCCAGCCTGGCCCTGATCGAGCAGCTTGCGGAACATTTCAACGCCGGTAACAGTCGTCTTCGAGGTCGGACGGATGCCGACGATTTCGACTTCTTCACCAACCTTGACGATACCGCGCTCAACGCGACCCGTCACAACCGTACCACGGCCAGAGATCGAGAACACGTCTTCGATCGGCATCAGGAACGGCTGGTCGATCGGACGCTCAGGCGTCGGGATGTAGGCGTCAACAGCAGCCATCAGCTCGCGGATTGCGTCTTCACCGATCTTCTTGTCAGAATCTTCAAGAGCGGCAAGTGCCGAACCCTTGATGATCGGGATATCGTCGCCCGGGAAGTCGTAGGACGACAGAAGTTCGCGAACTTCCAGTTCAACGAGCTCGAGAAGCTCGGCGTCGTCAACCTGGTCGACCTTGTTGAGGAACACGACGATTGCCGGAACGCCAACCTGGCGGGCAAGCAGGATGTGCTCGCGCGTCTGCGGCATCGGGCCGTCAGCTGCAGAGCAAACCAGGATCGCGCCGTCCATCTGGGCAGCACCGGTGATCATGTTCTTCACGTAGTCGGCGTGGCCGGGGCAGTCGACGTGCGCGTAGTGACGGGCAGGCGTCTCGTATTCAACGTGTGCCGTCGAGATCGTGATACCACGAGCCTTTTCTTCCGGAGCCGCGTCGATCTGGTCATACGCCTTGAACTCGCCGAAGAACTTCGTGATTGCTGCCGTCAGCGACGTCTTGCCATGGTCAACGTGACCGATCGTGCCAATGTTGACGTGCGGCTTATTGCGCTCGAACTTGCTCTTTGCCATGTGAATTGCTTCCTGTGAACGTGAAGTAGTTTCCCCGGCGCACCGGTTTGGTGTCGCCGTTTAAGGCTTTGTAAGCGAATGCGCAAGACTTAATTATGAAAGCGTCTTCGCGCGCGCCTTAAGCGTGCCTTGAGGCCTGTATATGGTGTCTGGTTTGCGACATTTAAACCCTCGCGAGGGTGAGGCAGACGTCGGCCGGGAGCCCCCCTCCGTCAGCCTAGCTAATCACTAAACAAGATATTTCTATCACAACTTCTTTACCTGCACCGGCATGATGGCTTAAGTGCATTCCATCGCCGGGGGGAGACGGGCGATTGGAATCCGGCGCGCGCGCCATCCCATGCCATATCTCGATCCGTCGCTTTTCCCTCGCGACATCTCTATCCGTTTCAGGACTATCCCATGGAAATCTTCACAGCTGCCGGTTTCACGGCATTTTTGCAGGTCATTGCAATCGACCTCGTTCTGGCGGGCGACAACGCCATCGTCATCGGCCTTGCCGCCGCCGGTCTGCCTGCTCATCTTCGCCGCAAGGCGATCCTGGTCGGCATCATCGCCGCCACGGTTCTGCGCATCGGCTTTGCCGCCGTCACCGTCCAGCTTCTTGCCATTGTCGGCCTGCAATTATTCGGCGGACTGCTGCTCGCCTGGGTGTGCTGGAAGATGTGGACGGAACTGCGTGACGCCGCAGGTTCCATCGAAGACGAGGTGACCGACGAAGAGGCCGACCTGACCAAGGGTCACAAGACCTTCTTCCAGGCAGCGACCCAGATCGTCATCGCCGACGTCTCCATGTCGCTGGACAACGTCCTTGCCGTCGCCGGCGCTGCGCAGGAACACGTGACGGTGCTGATCATCGGCCTCGTCGTGTCGATCGCGCTGATGGGCCTCGCCGCCAACTTCGTCGCCAAGCTCCTGCACCGCTATCGCTGGATTTCCTACCTCGGCCTCATGGTCATCATCTATGTGGCGCTCAACATGCTCTACCACGGCACGCTCGAGGTTCTGCCCTATATCCAGGCCTATCTCGGCTGACACCGCCAGTAGAAACGCTTTTGCACAAGGCCCGGAAACGCCAGTTTCCGGGCCTTTTTCGTGACCTGCGACCGTCAAATCCCTCACCCGGTTTCGCCGTTGCAGAACAGGAAGAATCAATCGTCGCAATTGCTGCAACATCAGGAGAAGACAGGGAATCGTGAATTCTCGCTGGTGGTTTCTGACAGTTGAGGTCAGCCACGGGCAAGCCTAGGGAGCTAGTCAATAAGTCATAATAATAAAAAGAAAGGTAAAGCTGCCAATGGCTTATGACTGGAGCGGCGGTCGTACCCGCCGCCTTCGCAGGGTGAGGCTCGGTGTTGTCGCCAGCTCTCTTATCCTGCTGGCGCTTCTTGCGTCGCTCGTTCTTGGCTGAACGCGCCGCGCGCGCACTCCCACGCTGACCGGCGGCATGGCAAGGTTTTCAGGAACCGCCCTGCCGCCGCTCCTTTGAGGGAAAGTCCAGCGCTCAGGATTTCTTCACGTCCACGCAATGAACCGGCTTTTTCATCTCCGGGTCCGCCATCAGATCGTAAAGATCCGCCTCGTCACCCTTCGACCACCAGACATAAATACCGCCCTGATATTTGGCGCCCGAGGCCGAAATGACATTTGCGGCGACCGTCACGCCATCCTTCAGCCCCAGTCGCACGAGGCTGACCTCGCCCGCATTAAAATAGACGGCCTCCACCTTGTCGGCGGCGCATTGATAGACCGCCTCCACCTTTTCGACCGTCGTGTCCTTCGGAAGCGGAATCACCAGGTCTTCAGCCATGGCGCCGGTAGCGAGCGATACGGAAAAAGCTGCAAGAGATATCGCGGCAACGGTTTTATTCATGATGATCCTTTCCTGATGTCACCGGATCATAAGGTCATGCCAGCAAAGCCGAAATGGGGCCGCCGCCTCGCGCCTATCAAATTTTCGGGAAACCCGGCCTCGCAAACATGCGGCAGATCAACGCCGCACCGGACCATGCGGCACTTTCATTCCGTCCGGCAGGCCGGGGCAAAACCTATCGAAACAGCCAATAAACGACGCCAAGGATCACCGTCCACATCAGCAGCGATATGGCCAGCACCGTGAGATAGTTTCGAAATCGTCTGGTCATCCGCCCACATTGCCGGCGAGCCGTCATCAGACAGCCGTAACCGTTGAATTGCTGGATGCGGATCAAGCCGCAGGGTCAATTCGTTCTATCAAGAGATTGAATCTCAAGCCATTCGCAGTTTTTACCCGTCCTAAAACGTGGTTGCCCGTCTAGGGAGTTTCACCCCATCGAGAAACAGGTCCATCCGCGAACAGGTCCTGATCGCGGATGGGACGTCATATCCTCACATGCCGGCGACGGCAGCAAAGGGCCATGGGCGAGGAGGCGCAGGCAAAGACGATGCGGGACAGTCGATCGCAACCGAGACCACACGCGTTATCCGAATCTATCTCGGATAACGCGCCAATAGCGGAGCAGCGGTCATTGACCCGCCGCCTGCCTCAGCTCTTCAGGGCGGTGTTGCACAGGCTCCAGTAACCGCCGCCCTTCTGGATCCATTTCAGATCGCCGAGCGTGCCGTCACTCTTGTTCTTGTGGTAGGAGTCGACGCAGGTTTTCAGGCGGGCCTTGCCGGGCGTCTCGCTTGAATACTTCTTATCGACAGCACTCGGGAAAGCGACGCCCTTCGGGGCCTTTATCGTCGCTTTTGCGGGTTCTTTTTCGGTGGTGGCCGCGACCTGCTTGTCGTCGGCCGCATCCTCAGCGGCCGCCTCGCTGCCGCAGAACTTGGCGCGATAGTCGTTCCACTTGACGTCCTTGGCGGACCCGTCGGCTTTCGCCGCCTGATACTTCACGCTGCACTCCTTCATGGTGAGTGCGGCTGCGGGGGAGACGAACGCCGCCGATGCCAGCAGCGCAAAGGATGAGAGAATGACAACCCTGTTCAACATTGAAGACTCCCGTGTGCATGATTGCCGGCCGACTATCTGACCGGATTTTCCGCTTGTCAACGAGCAGTGCGGTAGAGACGGAAACTCAGATCGACGGGGCACGGCACTTGCTCACCGGACACACCATCTTCGTGGTGAAGCCGGCACCGCGCCGTCATCTTGAAGGCCCCGTCGCAGGAACCGGGCATCCCCAGCACCCAATCCCAAGAATCACGTGTTCGTGTGAGGTCAACCCTTCACCGGAACGAATTTCCTAAGTTTTCGTTAGCATACCGAACGAATAACGAGGATTTATCGATGTTGAGGATGCCGAAGACTATCTCCGCGCTCGCTCTTGGCGTCGCAATATCTGCCGCTTTTGTCGTGCCCGCCCATGCTTTGAGCCTCATACAGCCGGCCTATGAGACACAGCAACAGGCACAGACCTCAGACCAGCGAAGCTATCCCGCCTCAGCCTTTGCGGCAGGAAAAGGCGAAGACGCCACGCCCAACGGTTACGCCCTGTCGCAGGCCGAGATCAACCATGTAAAATGGTGTGCGACGCGTTACACATCCTACCATCCCACCGACAACAGCTATATGGCGGCTGGCGGCACACGGATGCAATGTCTCTCGCCCTATTGATTCGGCTGCGGCCCGGGCCGCGCCGTTTCCGACAAGATAAAATTTACCTTAAATTCTACCGGTTTGAACCTTTCTCCCATCTGGCCATTTGAACCGTGTGCCAACGGAGAAAACGCGATGTTGTGGAATCTGGAAAAGCTTGAGCAGGAACGAATTGACCTGATCGAGGTCATTACAGCCCTGCGTCGCGTGGAGCGTCTGTCGAAAACGGATCGCACCTCGATCTTTGAGGAAATCACGGCGCATATGGGAAGGCTGAGCGAACTGGATGCGGAGAAACTGCGAATCCAGTCAGCGCTCGATGCAGTCTGAACGCTCGCCCCGCCAACCGGCTTATCGCCTCGGCGTCCCCCAATGCGGCGTCTGCTGATCACTCGTCTTCCGGAATAAACCCGCCGATCTGGCGTTTCCAGAGCCGCGCAAACAGCCCGCCCTGCTCGACCAGTTCCTCCGGCCTGCCCTCTTCGATAATCCGGCCATGATCCAGCACGATGATCCGGTCCATTCGTGCAATGGTCGACAGGCGGTGCGCAATGGCAATCACCGTTTTGCCCTCCATCACCAGATTGAGCTTGTCCTGAATGGCGGCTTCGGACTCGCTATCAAGGGCGGAGGTGGCTTCGTCGAGGATCAGGATAGGCGCGTCTTTCAACAGCACGCGCGCAATGGCGACCCGCTGCCGCTGCCCGCCGGAAAGCTTGATGCCACGGTCTCCGACAAAAGCGAGATATCCTTTTCGCCCCTCACTATCGGCGAGATCGGCGATGAAGGCATCGGCCTTCGCCACTTTCGCCACCTGCTCCACCTCCTCCCGCGTCGCCTCTGGTCGCCCGTAGCGGATATTGTCGCCAACCGACCGGTGCAGCAACGCCACATCCTGGGCAATCACCCCGATATTGCGGCGCAGGCTCATCTGCGTGACCTCGCGAATATCCTGACCGTCGATGCAGATGGCGCCATCCTGAATGTCGTAAAACCGCAGGAGCAGATTGACCAGCGTCGTTTTTCCCGCGCCAGACAGGCCCACCAGCCCGACCCTCTCTCCCGCGCGGACCTTGAGCGACAGATCATCGATCACCGGTCTGCCGGACTTGTAAGCAAAGCGGATATGGTTGAAATCGATATCTCCACGCGCGACATTCAGCTCCGCCGCACCGGCCCTGTCGGTAATGGTCGGCGGCGTCGTCATCACAGGCATGGCATCCTTGATGGTGCCGATCGCCTGGAATATCTGCTGGCCCATCTGCAGGAAGGTGAATGTGTGCCCTGACAGCCGCTGCAATATATAGACCGCGCCGACGAATTCTCCGACCGTGATGACCCCCTTCACCAGACCGGAAAACCCCACCGACAGGATCGCCAGCCACAACGCCATGTTGAGCGCAACCACGACCAGCTCAGACGCGCGGTAGACACGCTGCTCCCTGTGCTGCGTCTGCACCGCCTTGTTCAGAATGCGGCGGATTGCGCCCGCCTCGCTGTCTTCGGCAGCGAATTGCTTGATCATCTGCATGTTGCTGTAGAGATCGGTAATCGCGCCCGAGACAAGGCTCTTTTGTTTCGCCGACCGGCGTGACCGTTCCGTGAAGACGGGAGCCAGTTTGACGGCGAGAACCACATTCAGCACGATCCAGATGAACACCGGCAGCGCCAGCTGCCAGGACAAGGCGGCAAGAAGCGCAAGAGAGCCGATCATCTGCAGCAGAAAACGCGGTCCGATCTGGAATGCGTTGATGATCTGCTGCTGAACGGCTGACGAGACCTGCGAAAGACGCGAGGCGACCTGTCCGGCGTAGAGCTCATGGAAAAATGCCAGATCCTGCCGCTCCACGGCCTTGTGGCCCTGCCACTGGATGGCCACCGGCATGGCGATGCCGAGCGTGTGCGAATTGAGCGTATTGAGAAGAAACGAAGCCACCGGCATGGCGGGAAAGATCAACAACCCAAGGACGGTAAGCAGCGGCCATTCATCGCGCAGAAAAGCCTCCGCCCCCTGCGCCGTCACGCCATCAACGATAACGGACAATCCCCAGATGATCGACAGGTTGATGGCTTCCACCGCCATGGACGACAGGGCAAGAGCAATGAGGACGCCGCGAAACATCTCAATGAAATGCAACAGCACCGCGACGGGGCCTTTCGACGGCAGCGGCCGGAAGGGAATGTCGAGCGGCCGTATCAGCGTCTCGAAAGGGCGAAAAATCGTATCTGAAATCGACATGGGCCTCTCGGATCGCGGTTTGGCATCGACGGGGAGGAATCAGCTACGCGTCCGGCATGGAACCATGACCGGCCCTTGACCTCAATTGTAAAGAATAGCTGGTGCGCGCCCTGAACATGGCGTGAAATGAAACGTTCGCACGATCATGCCGATCATCGGCAAGTCGAAGCAGCGAAAATGATTGCGGGTGAACATGCCTGCAATGGAGAGCAGACAAGGCAAAACGGCGCAAAATCAACGTTTAACGGTTGTCTTCGATTTTCAAGGGCGAACACAGCGCCTTTTTTTTAGTGTTTCAACCTTAACTGGGCATCAGAAGGTAATGTCCGACACCCCAGACCTCCCCACCCTGATGCCCGAACAGCCCGGCGGTTGCGAGGAAGAAAAGTCGCCAGCGGCGTTCCCACAGTCGCGCGTCGTTTCCGTAAACGCGCTTCAGGATCGGCCGGACACGGTCAATCTCCCGGTCAAAATTCGCCAGCCAATCAAGAGCTGTCCGTCGATAATGTAGACCGGACCATCGCCAGTCCTGTTCTACAGTGAAAATCTTCCCAAAACGATGGGGAAGATCGAAGGCAGGCATGATACCGCCGGTGAAGAAGTGCCGGGCGATCCAGTCTGCCGGATTATTGTGGTCAAAACGGTAGGATCGGTCACGGTGGTTGAAGACGTGCAGGAAGAACCTGCCTTCCGGCTGCAGCCAGGAACGAACCCGCTCGAATAACATCTGCCAGTTCGACATGTGCTCGAACATCTCCACCGACACGACTCGATCGAAACGATTGCCTGTCGTGAAATCATTCATGTCGGCGGTTACCACCGAAAGGTTGGAGAAGCCGCGCTCCCGGACGCAGCCGATTATGTAGTCACGCTGCGATGCTGAGTTCGAAACGGATGTGATCCGCGCATTGGGAAATCGGCCCGCCATATACAGGGAAAGCGAACCCCAACCGCAGCCGAGTTCCAGAATATCCATGCCATCACGCAGCCCGGCATGGGCCACTGTCTCGGAAAGCGCCACGGTCTCGGCTTCATCCAGCGTCGTCGTGGCGTCGGGATAATAACAGCAGGAATATTTGCGCTGCGCTCCGAGAACCAGCGAGAAAAACTCCGCTGGGACTTCGTAATGTTGTCTGTTCGCCTCGTCGGTGTGGCTGGCGATGGGAAACGTCGCCATATCCTTCGCAAAGGCCAATTCGGCATCATCGGGAATATTTGAAAGCCGCCGTTTCGTTCGCACGCAGAGCATATCTATACCGGCCAGTGTGACCGCGTCAGTGAGCGGTGCGCGTTCTGCGGCATTGATGGCGAAGGCGAGCATATTCATGGCGTTTCCTCGTTCTTGCGCGGCCCCGGAAAGAAGGCGTTGACGCGGCGTTGCAGGACGCGGAACCTCTCTCCGCGCGATTTCAACATGTGCTCTTCAAGCGGCGGAATGCCGGAGACGTGGACGAGCAGCCAGTACATCATGATGGGTGCAGCAAGCGACGCCCAGGACAAGACCTGCTCCTGAACGGCGAGCAGCGGGAAACTGCACCAGAAAAGCCATTCGAAGAAATAATTGGGATGGCGGGAATAACGCCAAAGGCCGGTTTCACAGACGCCGGTTTTTGCTTCCGGCGTTTTCCTGAATTTTGAAAGCTGGGCATCCGAGAGCGCTTCACCAGCCAGTGCGGCAAAAGCGACCGCCGTGGCGAAAACATCGATGAGACGCGGAAAACCCTGGCCGTTGCCGGCAGCGAGATAAACCGCAAGAACGAGCACGAAAGCGGCAATGGCCTGTATCTGGAGGAAGATGAAAAGTCTGAGAGGGGCTGCGCTGCCCCATTGCTTGATGAGCTTTGCATAACGGGGATCTTCTCCGCCGCCCTGCGTGCGCATGCCTATATGCCCGGCAAGTCGCAACGACCAGACGACGACAAGAGAAAATACGACCGCGCGCCGCCAGCCGTCTCCTTCCGCGAATAAAACTGCCGAAACTCCGCCAAACCCGACACTCGCCGACCAGACGGTGTCGATCCAGCCGCTCGAACCGGTTGCTCTCTGCAGCGCCCACGCGCCTGCCATCAGAAGCGACATGAGAATGGCAAGCGTCAGGATCACAGACAACATCACTATTTCGCTCGCGGTTTGAACAGATGGAGACCGGGTTTCGTGATGGCAAATACGACCGAACCGGCAAAAGAGTTTCAGGTTTCGGAAAAGATTCCAAAAAAACACCAGCCGCTGAAACTTATCCGCCCCCTCCCTCGTATCTGCGCTGTCCCAAGGCAAATTTCTGTAATGCGATGGCGAGGATAGATGACCGACACGGAAACGAGACAAAAAGATAGCCGGCACCGCATCGCAATTGTGGGAACAGGAATTTCCGGCCTGTCGGCAGCGTGGCTTTTGTCGAAACGGCACGATGTCACGGTCTTTGAGGCGGCTGATCGCGTCGGCGGCCACAGCAACACGGTGACATTCGATACGGATAAAGGACCGGCTCATGTCGATACCGGGTTCATTGTCTATAACGAGTGGACCTATCCCAATCTCACCGCGCTTTTTCGAACGCTTGACGTACCGACCGCAGCGTCGAACATGTCTTTTGCCGTTTCCCTCGACAATGGCGACTTTGAATATTCCGGTGGAACCGGTCTTGGCCTGCTGGCACAGAAGAGAAATGTGCTCAGACCACGTTTCTGGGCGATGGTTGCGGACCTCCTTCGGTTTTACCGCAATGCCCCTCGCGACCTGCATTTGATGGGCAATATATCGCTCGACGAATATCTCACGCACAACCGGTACGGATCGGCGTTCCGCGACGATCATCTTTACCCCATGGCGGCAGCCATATGGTCCACGCCGGCCATGGAGGTCGGCCGTTACCCGGCTGCGCATTTTATCAAATTCTGCCGCAATCACGGCCTGCTGTTGCTGCGCGATCGACCGGTCTGGCGCACCGTTGTCGGTGGCTCGCGCGAATATGTAAAACGCATCACGGCGCCATTTGCGGATCGAATTCGCCTCTCGACACCGGTGACACGCATTCGCCGCCTTCCGCGCGGCGTCGAACTCACCACCGCGGACGGGAAAACTGCCCGCTTCGATGACGTGGTGATGGCAACCCATGCAGATCAGGCGCTGGATATGCTCACGGACGCCTCGCCCGCTGAACAGCGCATCCTCGGCGCCTTTGGCTATACGAAAAACCGCGCCGTGCTTCACACCGACAGCAGTTTCATGCCCCGTCGCCGCGCTGCCTGGTCAAGCTGGAACTATGTTGCCGATACGCGCATTAAGGCGGGCCAACCAAGCATCACATACTGGATGAACAGGCTTCAGCCGCTGGGAGAAACCCCGGACACTTTCGTAACGCTGAACCCGGTCCGGGAACCGGATCAAGGAAAGATCATCGCCGAGGAAACCTATCACCATCCCGTTTTCGACGCCGGCACAGAGCAGATGCGTCAGGAGCTTTGGGCTTTGCAGGGCCTGCGAAACACCTGGTTCTGCGGCGCTTATTTCGGATCGGGTTTTCACGAGGACGGACTTCAGGCCGGGCTTGCGGTTGCCGAAGATCTAGGCGGGGTGACACGGCCATGGAAGGTTGCCGACGATAGCGGCCGGATCATTCGCCTGGATTTGAAAACCATTGCGACGGACACGAAACTCATGGAGGCGACAGCATGACGCCTCCCTTCACGTCAGCGCTTTTTCCGGGCAATGTGACCCATGCGCGCTTCAAGCCGAAAATCCACAAACTGGCCTACCGGATTTATTCGCTGCTTCTCGATCTCGATGAACTTGAGACGCTCGACCGGAAATTGCGGTTTTTTTCCGTGGACCGGTTCAACCTCTTCTCTTTTCATCGCAGGGACCGTGGCGACGGCAGCGCGATTGGCCTGCGCCGGCAGATAGAGACAGCGATGACGGCGGCGGGTATCGCCGTGGATGGAGGGCCTATTCGCCTTCTCACCATGCCGCGCCTGCTCGGCTGGGCTTTCAACCCTCTGAGCGTGTTCTTCTGCTATGGGCGCGACACGTCGCTGAAAGCCATCCTCTGGGAGGTGGATAACACCTTCGGGCAACGGCATTCCTATCTGATCCCGGTGGAGGCCGGCAAAGAGACCGAGATCGTCCAGCGATGCGACAAGGCTTTCTATGTCTCGCCCTTCATGGACATGGACCTACGTTATGTTTTCCGCGTCATTCCGCCAGGTGACAGGTTGAAGATCGTCATCGAAACTTTCGACGATGACGGCGTGGTCCTGACGGCCCGTCATCTTGCCCGGCGCGTCGAGCTGACCGATCGCGCTCTGCTCAAAGCCTTCGTCACCATCCCGTTCCTGACGCTCAAGGTCGTTCTCGGCATTCACTGGGAAGCCCTTAAAATCTGGCTGAAAGGCGTGCGGCTCAAAAAACGTCCGCCGCCGCCCGCCGAACCCGTCTCATTCGTTCATCCATCATCGTCGCAAATCGAGGCCAGAATTCATGACCCCGTTTGAAAATCTCTCTGAATTATCGACGCAGGGCACTCGCCTCAACGGTCGTGCCGGCATGGGCACATGGCTCATCAGCCGGCTGCTGAACAATATCGAGCGCGGCCGACTGCGCGTAACCCTTCCTGGCGGTGGAAACATCGAAAAATCGGGCGATTCGGAAGGTAGCGAAGCCATTCTCGTGCTGCATAACTGGCGGGCCATCCGCAGGCTGCTCGTCAACGGCGATATCGGCTTTGCGGAAGGTTTCATCGAAAATGACTGGTCTACGCCTGACCTGACAGCGCTCATCCGTTTCGCTGCTCAAAATCGCGAGGCATTTGCAAGGTCGATGCGCGGCAGCCTGCCCATGCGTCTCATCAACCGGCTTGCACACGGGCTGAATGCCAACACCAGACGCGGCAGCCGCCGCAATATCGAGGCGCATTACGATCTTGGCAACGAGTTCTACCGGCAGTGGCTCGATCCCACGATGCTCTATTCCTCGGCGATTTTCGACGAAACCACCACCAGCCTTGAGGCCGCGCAACGCAAGAAACTCGAGCGCATTGCGGAGAAGCTACAGCTGACCGGAAATAACAACGTACTCGAAATCGGCTGCGGCTGGGGTGCACTCGCCATCCATCTCGCCACGCAGCACAATACAAACGTGACCGGCATCACCCTTTCCCCCTCCCAGTTGCGCTGGGCAGAAAATGCGGCGGAGAAAGAAAACAACGCGGGCCGGATCGATCTCAGGCTGCAGGATTACCGCGACGTGCAGGGTCAATTCGACAATATCGTCTCGGTGGAAATGTTTGAAGCTGTCGGCGAAGCCTATTGGCCAAGCTATTTCGAAACGCTGAAACGCTGCCTGAAACCCGGCGGCCGTGCGGTGCTGCAAATTATCTCCATTGAAGAAAGCCGCTTTGACACCTATCGGCGCAAGGCCGATTTCATTCAGAAATACATCTTCCCGGGCGGTTTTCTGCCCTCCGATTCAGCGCTTGAAAAAGCCATGGGACAAACCGGCCTGAAACTCACGGAGACGGAGCTTTTCGGCCAGTCCTATGCGCTCACACTGTCGGAATGGCGCCAGCGTTTTCACGCCCGATGGCAAACGATTTCCCTGCTTGGCTTCGATGAGCGCTTCCGGCGGCTGTGGGACTATTACCTCTGCTACTGCGAAGCGGGTTTTGCCGAGGGAACCATAAATGTCGGCCTATACACGATAGAACACGGATGAGGCGGGGCGAACAAGCGGAGAAAGACAATGAAAATCAGCAGATTGGCAATTGTACCCGCCCTCTTCCCGACGCTGGCGGGCCTCGGTGCGGCAGCAGGCGAGATTGACGGAAACTGGGCGCGCGGCGACGGCAAGGCGAAAGTGCTGATCGCGCCCTGCGGCGAGAAAATATGCGCCACGAATACATGGATCAAACCTGGCACCGCAAAAGAAAAGACCGGTGATCGCCTGATCATGGACATCAAGCAGAGCGAGGCGGGCAGCTATTCCGGCACCGCCTTCGACCCGCAACGGGAAAAATCCTACAAGATAACGGTGACGGTCGCGGGCAATAACATGACCACGAAAGGCTGCATCGTCGCCGGCCTGCTGTGCAAGGGCATAAGCTGGACCAGGATCGACTAGCGCATACTCAAATCGCTTCTCTTTATTCTCGTCATCCCGAAAAAAACGTCGCCTGATCAAAGGCAAAGGAAACACCGATGAAGACATACCTTGCCGCTTATTCCTTCACCCTCATCGCATTTCTGGTGATCGATTTCATCTGGCTGAGCACCATGGCGTCGCGTCTTTACCGGCCAGCCATCGGCGATCTTCTGGCGGAAAATTTCCGCCTTGCTCCGGCAATCGTCTTTTATCTCATCTACGCCGCCGGCCTCACTTTTCTCGCCGTTCGTCCGGCTCTGATTTCGGGCGAATGGACCACGGCTCTGCTTTATGGCGCAGCGGTGGGCTTCATGGCCTATGCCACCTATGATCTGACCAATCAGGCCACACTGAAGAACTGGTCCACCACCCTGACTGTTGCCGATCTACTGTGGGGAACCTTCGTCTCGGCGGCAGCGGCCATCATCGGTTATCTCGTCACGGTCCGCCTCATCGGCCCGCTTGAAAACTCGGCGGGTCTGTCATGACACTTGTCATAACCTGCGGCTTGCGCCCGACGCTCAAAGGGAGTCCATGTAGCGAACGCCCCAAGCATCTCTTGTCTTCTTCCGAAAGACGACCCTATAAAGGAAGGACAGCAAGGAAGGTTCGAATGCAGGGCAAAGAGATCGCAACGCTTATCAACCGCGTCGGCATGGGTGATCGTTCAGCATTCGTCTCGCTTTACCAGGCAACAAGCCCGAAGCTTTTTGCGATCTGCCTAAAAATCCTGCGGGACAAAATGGAAGCCGAAGAGGCGCTGCAGGAAATCTATATCAAGGTCTGGCAGCGCGCCCGAACATTTGCCGTAAGCGCCGGCAAACCGGCGACATGGCTTGCCACCATCGCCCGCAACCACGCGATAGACACCATCCGTGCGCGTAAACCCGCAAGCGATGACATTGACGAGGCCTATGATCTCGTTGATGAGAGCATCCGCGATCCCGAGCAGCAGGTCGTTCTGGTGGATGAAGGCCGCAGGATCGATGACTGCATGCGGGAACTTGAGACTGTGCACGCACAGGCGGTACGTCGTGCCTATGTCGAAGGTTTGAGTTATCTTGAACTCGCCGACGAATTGCGCGTGCCTCTGAACACGGTCAGAACCTGGCTCCGGCGCAGTCTTCTCAAACTCAGAGAGTGCATGCAGCGATGACAACGGGCGACCAGAGTGGCGGAATGCACACGCGCGACGAAATCCTCGCCGGCGAATATGTGCTGGGCGTTCTGCCGCTCGAAAAGCGCCGCGAGGTGGAAAGGCGCATCCAGGACGAGGAAGCCTTCGCGCAACTCGTGCAGCGCTGGGAAACGGAGTTTTCCGACTTCAACGCCGAGTATCAGGAACAGACACCGAGCCCGACTGTCCTTGCCCGCATCGAAGAGCGCCTGTTTGGCAGCAGGGCTGTCAATACCAATGGCAGTCTCTGGAACTCCGCGCCTTTCTGGCGCTGGATATCAGTCGCCACCAGCGCAACCGCCGTCGCTGCCGTCGTCTATGCTGCGTTCCCCGACCAACGGCCGGATACCACCCCGCTTGTGGCCGAGCTTGCGACAACCGACAGTCAGGTCAATCTCCTCGCGTCCTACGATGCGGAATCGGGCCGGATGCGTATCGTACCGGTCGCAACCGGCAAGACGGACGAAAAATCATTGGAATTGTGGCTCGTCATGGATGGCGGCAAGACCCGCTCGCTTGGCGTTTTCCAGCCGGGCACGAACGGCGACCTCATCATTCCCGCCGACATGCGCGGCACCATAACGGATGGCACGACCTTCGCAATCAGCGTGGAACCCTTCGGAGGCTCTCCGACCGGTCAGGCAACCGGCCCAGTCATCGCTGTCGGCACCGCGCGGCATCTGTGAGGTTTCAAACCGGTTTTAGCATCGCCTGAGCGAAGCTTCTGCGCGGCTCTCATTACTGGCGCTGGTGAGAGCGGAAAATCAATCCTTACCGCTTCTCATGCCATGTCATAGTAAAACGCGTTCCCTGCCTCAGCTCGGGATGTGTATGGGTCTGCTCGACACGTGCACCGATATTCTGCGCCATCGCCATGATCAGCTTGGTACCGAGGCCTGTGCCACGCGGAGTCGAATCCGACGACACGCCGACGCCGTCATCTTCCACCAGCAGAACAAACTGCCCACTATCCTCGGAGAGTTTGACGCGAACCGTACCGGTCTGGTCAGGATAGGCATATTTCAGCGCATTGGTCAGAAGCTCGGTAATGATGACACCAAGCGCCACGGCATGATCAGCCTTGAGATCGATTTCGCAAAGCGAAGTCTCGACCGTGACGGAAGAAGAGCCGGGCACCGCCTGGAACAGGTCGCCGATGATAGAGGTCAGATAGGAACTCAGGGAGACCAATCCGACATTGGCGGTATTATAGAGGCTACGGTGCACGCCGGCGATGGCCGAAATCCTGCTTTGCGTTTCCAATAACGCGGTTTCCGCTTCCTGCGATTTCAGGGTGTTTATTTGCAGACGGATCATCGCCGACACCAGCGACAGGCTGTTCGCGACACGATGGTTCATCTCCTTCACCATCATTTCCGCGTGCTCTTTGGCCTTTACCAGCAAACGATCGGCCTCTTCCTTCGTTTGGCGCAGGCGATGGTTTTCCAATGCCTGCTCGATGGCTGTAAGCAGAAGCGGAAAGAAGTCGTCCCCGACATTCTTGATGACGTAGTCGGCAGCACCCGCCTTGAGCGCATCTATGGCGATTTGGGCCTCGTTGGACCCCGTCACATAGAGAACTGGCGCCCTTGCCGGTATCGTCTGGATCGCGGCAAGAAATTCCATGCCCGTCGCGGTCTGGAAATAGTGATCGAGAACGACAACATCGAACTGCCCGTTTCGAAAAAGCTCGAGGCCGGAAGCTACGGAGGTGGCATGAACCACCTCCATACCGTGACGACCGAGAACGCGGCTGGAAAGCCGCGCCAGAGCCGGGTCGTCATCGACATACAAAACGCGCAAAGCCATCATGCCTTCAAGGTATCTGAATTACGGAAAAGAACAGGCCGAGATTTTTGATGGCATTGGCAAAGCCCTCATAATCGACCGGCTTGGTTATATAAACATTCGCGCCAAGATCATAGCATTTCTGAATTTCAGTCTCGTCGTCGGTCGTTGTCAAAACCACCACGGGCAAACGGCGTGTATATTCATTGCTCTTGATCTGCTCGAGAATATTGATGCCCGACATGTCGGGGAGATTGAGATCGAGCAAGACGAGAAGATAACGGTCCTTGCTGACAAGCCCATCCCGACTTTCGCCTAATATAAAGTCCAGTGCCTTGGCGCCGAGCGTAAAAGGCACGATCTCGTTGTTCACGCCGGCGCGCCGCACGTTTTTCTCGATCAGCCGAGCATGGCCTTCGTCGTCTTCGATCATCACGATCGTTACTTCCTGACCGGTCGCTTTCATTTGTCGCTTTCCTTCGTCACGCGTCTGAGGTCACTCGGCATCAGCAGGATAAACGTGCTGCCTTCGCCAAGTTTAGACTCGACTTTAATGTCACCCCCTAAATTTCTGATTAGCGAACGAACATGCGCAAGACCAATGCCCTCTCCCGGCTGATCCTGATTGCCCGCCCGCCGAAAGAGCTCAAAAACCCGTTCGAGGTCCTGTTCGCCAATACCGCGCCCGTTGTCGGCGACTTCGATACAAATAGCTCCACGTCCAGCCGGATAGGCCCGGGCCGTCAGTCTCAGCGGGCGGCCAGGCATCTGGTATTTCACCGCGTTATCGAAGAGATTTCCGAGTATCTGATCGAGAGATATCCGGTCGGTCACGATCGTCAGCTTCGGCGTGTCGACTTCGATCTCGCCGCCATTGGCGTTGATCTGGTGGCGTACCGTCTCAGACAGTGACGAGAGCAACGTTTCTATGTCGACTTTCTCCGGCTGCAGCTTTCGCTGGCCGTCGCGGGATATTTTCAGGATAGCGTTGATCAGCTGATCCATTTTGCGGGTGGACGAGCGGATGAAGCCGATAGCCTCTGGAATATCCTCTTCAACCGCCAGCCGCGCCTCACGAATAACGTCCTCCGGGAGAGACTTGCCATCTGCGAGAACATAACTCGTTACCGGCTTCAGCGAAGTATCGAATTCGGATAGGAAGCCCATGATATTGACGAGCGGCGCGCGCAGGTCATGCGTCACGATATATGCGAAGCGCTGAATTTCCTGATTGGCGCGGCGAAGATCCCGCGTTCTTTCCTCGACACGTTCTTCAAGATGACGATTGAGTTCATCGACATCCTCCCGCGACCTGTTCAGGGCACGGATATAGGTGAAGACAAGGAAGATCGAACCACCGACCACAATGAGGATAGCGAGCGCACCGCCGACCGTTACCCAGCGCAGCTTATTGGCAGCCCCGAGTTGATCCGCAACGATGATGCGCAGGCGATCATCTGTGTCCGATTGCAGGTCCGACAGAATACTCCTGATCTCGTTCATGAAGCGTTTGCCGTCATTATTACGGACGACCTCAACCGCCTCCGTTATTCGGCCCGAACGCTGCAAATCGATGGTCTCACGGGTTTCAGCCAGCTTCGCGTCGATTGTCTGCCTCAAACCCGAAAGAGACTGCTTGTATTGCTCGTCTTCCGTCAGAAGATCGAAAAGTCTTGACTGGCGTTGGGGCAAGCCACGCAGGGCTTCTTCATAAGGCACGAGATAATCGCGATTATTGGTCAGCAGATATCCCCGCTGGCCGGTTTCGATGTCCTGCATCGTCGTCAGCACATCCAAAACAGCGGCACGAAAACGTCGGAGTTCCGCTGTTTCCTGGGAATAGCGGTTATTCACCTGCACCAGCCACAGCGACATGGAGACCATGCCAATCAAAATCGCAACACCCACGGCAAGCATCAAAAGGCTTCGTTGGGCAAACGGTGAAAAACCAATCACAGAAATACATTCCCGGTAGGCACGAATTAAAGTTGCAAACTAGAATACGACGACATCAGAGGCGACTGTTTTCTTTTTATTTATGGAAGGAACCAGTTTGGGACTTAGGGGTTTTGCAATGTTGATTGGCAGTGCCCGACTGAGCCGAACTGACGAGAATGCGATAACGATGAGCTATAATTTCCAGGGAAAACAAATCCTCGTATTGGAGGACGACGCGCTTCTGGCGATGGATATGGAGGATTTTCTTTCCGATCTGGGGGTCAACGTCGTCGGGCCCGTTTCGCACATTGGCGCGGCCTTGGAAAAAATAAACGCCACTGATCTGGACGGCGCAGTCATTGACCTCAATCTGAGAGGCGAATTGTCCTTCCCGGTCATCGAGGAGCTCAAGGCGGCAAATATCCCTTTCGTCATATGCAGCGGATATGCGGAAATACCCGGAGTGCGTGCGCAGCTGGACGGGCTTACCGTCGTCTCCAAACCCTGCGATTTCGACAATCTCTCGCATGTTCTGGCAAATGAGTTTTTACTGACCAACTAGGGCGGGGCTAATCTCGGTCCGGTGCCCCAAGCCGCTTCTTTTCATGTGGCGACTTAGTCCAGGGGAAAGATGACCTGATATTGCAGGCCATCGCGGTCGTAGCGAATTTCACTTTCCGCTTGCAATTCGTATTGCGCGCCCCTTGTTACAAGGGTGGTTCCAAAGCCCGTGTCTTCCGGCATTGAGACCGGCGGGCCTCCGCTTTCCCGCCACCGCAGATTGATACGGTCGCGTCCGTCTCCGTCACGAAGCTTTTTCCAGACAACGTCAACCTTTCCGTTCGCACCGGAAAGGGAACCGTATTTCTGCGCGTTAGTCACCAGCTCGTGCAGGATCATTCCCAGCGCCAGAGCGGATTTTGGCGATACATGAACGCCATCCGGACCGTCGAGTTCGACCCTGCTCGTGAAGGTATTATGCGGCTCGATCGCGCGCTTCACGACATCTCTCAAATCCGTCTCACCCCAATTGCTCTGAAAAAGCAGGGCGTGGCTTTCGGCCAGAGCGCTTACGCGGGCCACCAGCCGTTCCTGATAATCCTCGATCGAGGTGCTGCCTTTCGCCGTTCTGCGGATGATCGATATGACCATCGCCATCGTATTCTTGACACGATGGCTTAGCTCGCGGACGAGCAGCTCCTTGTGCAGCTCCGCCCGTTTTCGCTCCTGTTTCTCCCGAGCTTCCGCCAGGGCGCGCTCCACAGCGGATGGCAGTCTCACAAGCCGTTGCTTGAGGACGTAGTCCGTCGCGCCGCGCCGGAATGCATCGATGGCCGCATCCTCACCTAAAACACCGGACACGAAAATGAACGGCGTATCGGGTCTTGTCGCCATAACGACATCGAGCGCCGACATGCCATCGAAGTCCGGCAAAGAGAAATCCGCGAGAATGATATCGAACTGCTGTTTTTCCAACGCCTCGATGAACGATGCCTTGCCAACGGCCCTCGTTACCGCAGGCGGCGTCGAAAGACGTGAAAGCTGTTCTTCGATCAGTTCGGCATCCACCGAACTGTCTTCGAGGAGAAGAAGTCTGCTTGCCTCCATTCGCGACACAGTCTCATCCGCCATTGCGATGTGCACCCGGCGGCGGTTCGTTCAGGAGAGCCCAGAAGACGCCAAGATCCTGTATAGCCTTGAAGAACTGGTTGAATTCCACAGGCTTGACGACAAATGCGTTCACGCCGAGTTCGTAGCTCCTGACGAGATCCTGTTCTTCTCGCGACGACGTCAGCATGACGACTGGAATATGCCGCAAGTGATCGCTGCCCTTGACCGTCTGCAAAACCTCAAGCCCGTCCACTTTCGGGAGTTTGAGATCAAGAAGAACCACGGCCGGATCACCGCCCGGGCGGTTATGATAGCTACCGGTTACATTCAGATAGTCGAGTGCTTCCGTACCGTCGCGTGCCACCACCACCTCATTCGCCAGCTGGCATTTCTCAAGAGCGGTCAGCGTTAGTTCCAGATCGCGTGGATTATCTTCCACCAGCAGAATGGGTCTGAGTTCAGGCAATTTTTTCCTCTTCAACTTTCGTAACCGGCAATGTGAAGAAGAACGTGGCTCCCTCACCGACAGTTCCCTCGGCACCGACCAAACCGTGATGGCGTTCGACAATTCGTCGGACCAGCGCAAGTCCAATGCCCGTTCCCTCGAAATCCTCTACCCGCTGCAATCTCTGGAACACACCAAAAAGCTTGCTGTAATAGGCCATATCGAAGCCAACACCATTATCTTCGACCGAGTAAGTGACGTCGTCCTCGGTTTCGACCGCAGAAATAGTGATGATCGAGACCGGCTCCCGGGACGAATATTTGATGGCATTTTCGATGAGATTGTACCAGACCTGCCGCAGCAGGGTCGCATCCCCGAATATCACCGGCAACTCGCCGATGCGCCACTCGATCTCGCGATCGGCAACAGCGTGCCCGAGAGAGCGACGAACTTCGCTCACCACCTTCTGCATATCCACCGGTTTCAGGGACAGTTGCGTGCGACCAAGCTGTGAGAAATTCAGGAGATCATCCACCAGCCTGCCGGCGCCCAGCGCCGCCTCTGATATCATCTGCAGATAATGCGAGGATTTCTCGTCCAGGGCATTGCTGCGCTCCCGCAACAACTGCGCAAACCCGACGATATGACGGAACGGGGCACGCAGGTCGTGCGAAACGGAATAGGAAAAGGCCTCCAACTCTTTATTGGTCCGCTGCAATTCCCGCGTCAGATCTGCCATCTCCTCGGCCTTGCGCAGGACAATGCCGATGATCGCACTGCGAAGCTCCCTCGCTGCCGCAAGCTCGGGCTCCGACCAGGGAGATGACGTGTTGCGCAATTGCTCCTTCCAGATTTCAAAAGACTTGCGGGGATGAATGCGCCCGCTCTCCTGCACCGTCTTGTGCGGATCACCGCCCCAGCGTACCGTTTTTATGACTTCCGGCCGAAACCAGATAAGCCAGCTGCCGTGCAACTCCGAAACCCGCATCGCAATAATTCCGCTTGCGGTGGCGGCATAGGCCTCAGCGGCGGCGTAATCGCCGGATAGGTTGTCGGTTGCAAAAACATCGGCAACGTCCTGCTCACCGAGCCATAGGACAAGCTCTTCAACCTGCTGCCGTGACGGCGTCCTGCCGACCAGCTCATAGTCGTCGCCGAGAACGAGTGCCGCGCCGTCCGCTCCCACCTGTTTCAGCAGGTCGTTTTTTTCATCGTCACCCGCAAGCAGTCCATCAACCCATTTTTCGGCAGCAGCCATCCCCTTCAGCAGGCGCGCCTGAATGTGGCCAAGCTCCACCCGGCGGGATGCATCCTGGGAACTCTGCTCCATGGCGATCCGCATCGACAGGAGCTGCGCGGCAAAATCGCAGGCTTCACGGACGGCAAGGGATACCGAATGGGGTGTAGCGTGGTGGCAGGCAATCAAGCCCCAGAGAGCGCCATTGACGATGATCGACACCGACATCGAAGCGGCCGTACCCATATTGCGCATATATTCGAGATGAACCGGCGACACACTGCGAAGCTGAGAAAAGCTCATATCGAGCACTGCTCCCGTTTCCGCATTCACCGGCGGCCTGATCGGGACGGGCTTATAATCGACATCGGGAATCATTCGCAGGCGATTGATGGTGTAGAGCTGCCGCGCCTGCGGCGGGATATCGCCCGCCGGAAAGCGAAGTCCGAGATAAGACGGCAAAGTCCCGCTTCCGGCTTCCGCCACGACATGACCGCTCCAGTCCAGTCCGAAGTCATAGATCAGCGTACGATCATAACCGCTGATCAAAGACACCAATTGCGCCGTCCGAAAAAGCGCATCCTCCAGCGACGGCGCGCTGTTCAGATATTGCGCCAGATTCGTAAGTTCGCCCATCAGCTTTTCAGCCGACTCGCCCTCTCTTGCCTTTTCGACCTCGAGAATAACCAAAGTCCCGGATCGATGCGCCGAAACAACGAGTTTCTTTTCAGCCCATGCATATCGGAAATTGCTCTCTTCGCCGGAATACCAGACGGAAAGTTCAGAGATGAACGGCAAGATTGTTTCGGTGACGACGGCACCGATTGGTAGGGCCGCATCAATATAATCGGCAAGATTATCGCTCGCCTGCACAACGGAGAGTTCCCGCGCGGACAGAACCAAAAGGGCTCCATGTTCCTGAATAGCACCGGGAATGTGGATGGGCTCTGCGCCGCAACTATCCAGTTTCGGCGTATTTGAACTCATAACTTTCTCCAGCCGCTCTTTTTGCGAGAACGTTCGACCTGCTCAAAAGATGCGGCCAACCTATTGATTATTGCGGGGATGTAAACGCTCGTTTTCGCAAAATTGCCGAATGATTTCCACCGGATTTCCGGTTACGCAAACGTAGGACGTTCACGCGGCCATAGATTGAAACAATCACGCGATAAGAAATCCGGGCGCTGGCGCAGCAAAATCGGCGCTTGTTGGACGTCAATGATCTTTTTGGAAAAGTCACTGGAGCGGGTAGCGGGAATCGAACCCGCGTATTCAGCTTGGAAGGCTGCTGCTCTACCATTGAGCTATACCCGCGGTGGTGATTTCGATCCGTGCAGAATGGTGGAGGGAGTTGGATTTGAACCAACGTAGGCGTAGCCAACGGATTTACAGTCCGTCCCCTTTAACCACTCGGGCATCCCTCCAGCTTTCTGCTAGGATCGAGCAACCAAGCTCTTCAGATTTCGCTGCGGCGAAGCGCCGTTGCGTCGTCTGTGGCGCGTATATGACGGCCTCGTTCGTTTCTGTCAACACGCCCTTTCACGAATTTTCGGGAAAAAATTCAAACCTGTTTGCAGCCCTGTGGATTATCGCGGGGGCTGGTGCGCGCCTCTTTGCAGAGATATAAGGCGCCATGAGCAAAGACGATCCCAACAACAAATCCACCCGCGACACGCACTATGCCACCCTGCGCCGTGCCGTGCGCGACGCCAAACGCGAGCGGGGCGAAATTCCGACCCCGCAGCAGCCGAAGCGCCGGAACCGCGGTGCTGATGACTGGAAGCCGCCGCAGCTTGCGCCCGATCAGGTGCATCTTTACGGCCTGCATACCGTGCGCGCGGCGCTTGCCAATCCCGAACGGCAACTCATCAAGCTATCCGTCACCCAGAACGCCTTCGCGCGTCTGGATATCGGCGAGGCGGATGCCCAGCCCTTCCCGGTCGAGATGGTTTCGCCGCAGGACATCGACAAGGTTCTCGGCCCCGAGGCGATCCATCAGGGCGTGATGCTGGAAACCAGGCCCCTGCCGGTCAAGCGGCTCGGCGCGCTGAAGGACAGCCCGCTCATCCTCGTGCTCGATCAGGTCACCGATCCGCACAATGTCGGGGCCATCATGCGCTCGGCGGTCGCCTTCAACGCCGGCGCCGTCATCACCACCATGCGCCACAGCCCGACCGAGTCAGGCGTGCTGGCGAAATCGGCTTCCGGTGCACTGGAACTCATTCCCTATATCCAGATCACCAATCTGGCCGATGCGCTGGGCGAGCTGCACAAGCTCGGCTTCTTCTCCGTCGGTCTGGATTCGGAAGGCCCCGCCCCCATCGAACAGACCTTTAGCGGTGAAAAAATCGCACTGGTGCTGGGCGCCGAAGGCAAGGGCCTGCGCCAGAAGACGCGCGAAACCGTCTCGGCGCTTGCCCGTCTCGACATGCCGGGCGAGATCAAATCGCTCAATGTTTCGAATGCGGCGGCCATCGCCCTTTATGCAACGCAGCAATTTCTGGGCAAAGCGTCGTCCTGACGCTTGCCCTTCCTTGCGAAATCGCAAAGCGCAACGCATGCTGCGCCTTTGTCATTCGCATGGAGCAAATCTCAACATGACCAACCCGACCATCAAACCGACCGGCGAGCTGACTCTCAGAACGCTCGCCATGCCAGCCGACGCCAATCCGGCCGGTGATATTTTCGGCGGCTGGGTCATGTCACAGATGGACTTGGCGAGCGGCATCCGCGCCGCGGAACGCTCCCGCTGTCGTGTGGTCACGGCAGCGGTCAAGGAAATGGCCTTCGAACTGCCGGTGAAGATCGGCGACACGCTGTCCATCTATACCGATATCGCCCGCGTTGGCCGCACGTCCATCACGCTCACGGTGGAAGCCTGGGCGCAGCGGTCGCGTTATGACAAGCTGGAGAAAGTCACCGCCGGAACTTTCATCATGGTGGCAATGGACGAAAACGGACAACCCACGCCCATTCCCGCAGCGGAATAATCGCGTTGCGGCACTGGGCTCCAGTGCCGCTCTCAGCTCAAACGCCATATACAGCAGGCAGCATAGACATCTCGCGCATTGTCAGGATCATTCCTCATCGATGCGATCCCTGTTGTCTCTCCCCTGCCGTCATTGTGTCGCGGTGACATCTCGCCGCAAATATGACATTCCGATCCCATGGGATTCATTCGCAGGATCATGCAGGATAGAAGTTCGGCTGGCGCCATCGCCATGCTGGCGGTTCTGCTTTTCCTTTTGCAGGGTCTCGCCAATGGCCTGACCAGCGGCAATATGGCGATGGCCGCGCTGGCGGCGGATGAGATCATCTGTTCCAGCCATATGCCTGAAGGCGGCTCGGACAAACACGACCCGGCGGGCAAGATCGCCGATGACTGTTGCGGCACGCTCTGCCGTCTGGCCTCGGCCACGGCCGCCGCTCTTCCGGTTATTCCCGTCGAAGGCGCGGACAATATTCTCCCGGCGGTCGAAGTCGCCTTTTTGAATTTCGACGCGGTGCTGTCGCCATCGCCGCCCAATCTGGAATCGCGCCCACGCGCGCCGCCCTTCGCTCCGCAACGCTAGAACACCGTCCGGCCTGCCGGAAAATCCATTCTCTTGCGGAGACATCCATGTCCGTTACGACCTCTTTCGAGGGCGAGCGTGCGCCTGCGCATTCCTCGTCCGCAAATCTTTACCGCGCCGTGTGGCGTTGGCATTTTTATGCCGGTCTCCTCGTCCTGCCCTTCATGATATCGCTCGCCGTCACCGGCGCGCTTTATCTCTTCCGGGACGAGTTCGACAATCTCATCCATTCCGACCTGAAGCGCATCGAGGTAGCGCAAAACGCGCCAAAAGCCCTGCCTTCCGAGATCGTTGCCGCAGCGCTCGCGGCCGTTCCCGGCACCGCCGTCAAATATACGACACCGGCCGATCCGGGTGCTTCGACGGAAATCACCGTCAGTACCGCGGTTGGAAAGCAGGCCGTCTACGTAAACCCCTACACCGCTGAGGTGGCCGGTTCCCTGCCGGATCGCGGCACAATCATGTGGACGATCCGTTATCTCCACAGCCCGAAATATTTCGGCGCCTATGCCCGCTATCTGATCGAGATCGCGGCCGGCTGGTCCATCCTTCTTTTCGCCACCGGCATCTATCTCTGGTGGCCGCGAAAGCAGACGGGTGGAGTCGTCACCGTGCGCGGCACGCCAAAAAAACGGGTCTTCTGGCGCGATACCCATGCCGTCACCGGCATTTTCGTCGGCTTTTTCATCGTCTTTCTTGCGGTTACCGGCATGCCCTGGTCGGGCGTATGGGGCGCGAAGATCAATGAATGGGCGAATGGCAGCAACTTCGGGTACCCGGCGGGCATCCGTACCGATGTTCCGATGTCCGGAGACCATCTCGATCATGTGGCGAAGACAAGCTGGTCGCTGGAGCAGGCAAAAATACCGGAATCCACCGCCGCCTCCGAAGGCCAGCCGATCGGAATCGACGAGGCGATCGCACGTTTCGATGCACTCGGCCTTGCCGCCGGTTATGCCGTCGCCCTGCCGGGAAAACCGACCGGCGTCTATAGCGGTTCGGTCTATCCCGATGATCTCGGTCAACAGCGCGTTGTGCACCTCGATCAATATAGCGGAGAGCCGCTGATCGACATGAGCTACGCCGATTACGGCCCGCTCGGCAAGGCGCTGGAATGGGGCATCAACGTGCATCTGGGACAGCAATATGGCCTCGCCAACCAGATCGTGCTTCTGGCGGCCTGTATCGGCATTGTGCTGCTTGCCGTGTCCGCCGGCGTCATGTGGTGGAAACGCCGTCCGAAAGGGTCGCTCGGAGTGCCGCCCCTGCCGCAGGAAAAACGCGTGCTTCGCGGCCTGCTGGTCATGCTCGCCATCGGCGGCGTCATTTTCCCGCTGGTGGGCGCGAGCCTGCTGGTCATGCTCGTGCTAGACCTGATCATACAGTCCCGTCAGAAACGGCGCACAATCTGAAAATGGGAACAGCCGGGCGAAAATCCCGGCTGTTCCCTTGTCATCGGTGAGGCGTCGAGGGGCTGCCCTCAGAACATCGTATTATTGTTCGCCGCCGTTTCCGGAACGGGCTGGATCACATCCCAGTGCTCGGTGATCTTGCCGTCGGTGACGCGGAAGATATCGACGATGGCCGTACCGCGATCGCCGTCTTTTTCGGTCGAATGAATATGCAGATAGACGAGATCGCCATCCGTGGCGCTGCGCACGATGCGCGCCTTCGACTGCGGGTTTTCCTTGAAGTGACCGGTGAAATAATCCACGAACGGCTTCTTGCCATCCGGCACCATGGGGTTGTGCTGCTTATAGCTGTCGACAATGACGGCAGCCCCCTTCTCCACTTCATGCTTATTGAAAACGGTATCGTAAAACTCGATCACCAGCTTGCGGTTGGCCTCTTCCTGGGCGAGATCCCGCTTGGCGGTTTCGGCCAGGACCGGAGCGGCCATCAATGCAGGCGCAAGAGCGAGAGCGGCGATGGCAAGACGACGTGTCACGAAATTCATGGGTGATACCTCTCAATAACCGACGGTGAAACGCTGGCGGGAATGCTGCGGCTTCTCGATTTCATCGACAAGCGCGATGGCGTAGTCCTCGAAGGAAATGCGGCTGCCTTCGGTATTGCTGAGAAGCCCATCCTTGCCGAGACGGAATTTGCCGGTTCTTTCCCCCGGCACAAATTCGGCCGATGGCGACAGGAAGGTCCAGTCGAGCTGTTTTTCCCCTCTCAGGCGGTCCAGAAACTCCGCGCCCTTGGTCGCTTCGGCCTTGTAGGCGGCCGGGAAATCCGGCAGGTCGACAACGCGCTGACCCGGTGCGATTTCAAGGCTGCCGGCACCACCCACCACGAGGTAACGGGGAACGCCGGAGGCGCGCACGGCCTCGATCAGCGTCACGGGATCGCTGGCGGTGAAGTGCACCGCGCTGATCACGGCATCGTGACCTTTAAGCAGCTCCGAAAGCCCTGCCCGATCGAAAACATCGCCCTGTTTTGCCACCACGTTCGGCAGGCTGGCGATCTTTTCAGGGCTGCGGGCGATCGCCGTCACCTTGTGGCCCCGGTCGGAAAGCTCCTTCAGAATACGGGATCCGGCATTGCCGGAGGCTCCGATGAGCGCGATTTTAGCCATGACTTCTTCCTTTGTCGGTATCGTTATTGGTCTAAATAATAGACCGCTAATGAAAGCTATGATATCGCAACCCCGGCCGCAAGAAGTCAGCCGCCGCTGATCAGGTCACACGGCGATGACCTGAAGGGGTAAGAAAATGGAAAGGGCGAGGCAAAATGCCGGATATGCAAACCAAAGAAATCTTCGTCTTCGACCAGCCCTGCCCCATACGCGACGTGCTGGATCGTATCGGCGATCAATGGAGCCTGCTGGTTCTGGAAGCGCTTCAGGGCGGCGTGCTGCGTTTCAACGAATTGAACCGCAAGATCGACGATATTTCCAAGCAGATGTTGTCGCGTACGTTGAAGCGGCTTGAGGAAGACGGTTTCATTCGCCGCACGCTTTATGCGCAGGTACCGCCGCGCGTGGAATACGAACTGACCAATCTCGGCCGTTCGTTTCTGGTGCCGATGCAATTGCTGGTGCAATGGGCCGATGAGAACCACGTCCGTATCTGCAAGGCGCGGCTGCAATATTCCGAAAACGACAATCGCAGCTGACAGGAAGCAGGCATCCAGAGCATTTCCAGTAAAAGTGCGTAGCGGTTTTACGTCCGGATAATGCGATAAACAAAGAGATGGAGCACGTCCGACGCTTCCGTTTAAACCGGACGTGCCCTAGCCCAGCCGGTAGACCTTGCAGACCAGCCCTTCCGGCTGGCGATAGGTCGTGAAGCCCATGGCGTCGTAATAACCCTGCCCGAGCATGTTGTCCGCGCCGATGCTGGCATCGATATTCTTGAGGCCCCGCGCCTCTGCCGCCCTTCGCGTTGCCGCGAAGAGGGCGGATCCTACTCCTCTTCGCGCCGCCTGCGGGCTGACATGGGTGCCGATGATGCCCCAGCCTTCCGCCACGCCATAGGGATTGTCTGCCCGCGCATAACGCAGCGACTGGAACCCCATAATGCGCCCGTCCTCATCCTCGGCGACCGAGCACTCGATACGATCGGTGTGCTGGATATAATTCTCCAGCACCGCCGTAATATCCGTCGGCGCTTTTCGGAGGCCGGCCGAGAATATCTCGTTCTGGACCGCCGCCATTCCCGTCGCGTCGTCAACTCTTGCAGGGCGTATTTTCATCGATACATCACCTCATACCCGTTGCGACTGGTTTCGGGCCGGCAAAGCGCCGGTCTCTTTCGTTTGTCTTCAGGAGCGGAAAATGAAGGAAGCGCCGAAGGCGATCAGCGCAAAACCGATCACGTGATTGATGGTGATGCTTTCCTTCAGCCAGAAGATCGAAAACAGCGCGAAGACCGCGAGCGTGATGACTTCCTGAATGGTCTTGAGCTGCGCGGTGGAATAGACCTCCGAACCTATGCGGTTGGCGGGAACGGCCAGCACATATTCGAAGAACGCGATACCCCAGCTGGCGACAATAGCCAGGAAGAGCGCGCTGCCCTTGTGCTTGAGATGGCCGTACCAGGCGAAGGTCATGAAAATATTGGAGGCGATAAGCATCAGGACAGGCCAGATGTGGGCAGGGCTGATTGAGAACGGCATGATGGGTCCTGGAAAAAGGGAGGGATGTCATGAAATGCAGTATAAAAAGCAGTCTGAAGGTAAACGTCATTCTGCCCGTATGGATTTGCTCTAGCGCATCCGCCCGAAAACCGGAATCGATTTTCTGCAGATTTTAGCAAAGCTGTTTTCAGCCGCTACGCAACGCATCCGGCCGAATTTTGTTCCGCACGCTTCGTTTCCTTTTTGTACTCATTTTTTCGCAGCATCCCCTTCACTTTGTGCGTGACTACCTCCATATTTCGCCCATGGCCAGATCACCGAAAAACTCCACCTCCTCGCCCTCGGGCTTCGAGGAAGCTCCGCAATCGTCATTCGAAGGTGCGCCGCTCAGCGGCAGCGTCTCCGATTGGGTGAAGCAGCTCGAGGCGGAAGCGGAGGCATCCTCCGTGGAAACCCAGCGCGAAATCGCCTCAAAGGCGGGCAAGCACCGCAAGAAGATCGAGATCGAAGCACGCAAGGACGCGGAGAAGGCCGCCTCGAAGACGGCCAAGAACACCACGGCCTCCAAGACCGCGCGCGGTGTTTCCATCGGCGCATCGAGCGATCCGAAAACCCGCGCCGCCGCCGGCCTCAATCCGGTCGCCGGTATGGACGTATCGCTGGAGGATGCCGCCAACCTCGCGCCGGGCGCCGTCACCGCAACGGTGGACGCGCTGTCGAAGCTGATCGAAAGCGGCAATCCGCTGTTCAAGGACGGCAAGTTGTGGACGCCGCACCGCCCGGCCCGGCCGCCGAAATCCGAAGGCGGCGTTACCATCCGCATGGACTCGGAGTACCAGCCCGCCGGCGACCAGCCGACGGCCATCAACGACCTCGTGGAAGGCATCAATTCCGGCGAGCGCAGCCAGGTCCTGCTCGGCGTCACCGGCTCCGGCAAGACCTTCACCATGGCCAAGGTGATCGAGGCGACGCAGCGCCCGGCCGTCATCCTTGCCCCCAACAAGACGCTGGCCGCGCAGCTCTATTCCGAGTTCAAGAACTTCTTCCCCGACAATGCGGTGGAATATTTCGTCTCCTACTACGATTATTACCAGCCGGAAGCCTATGTGCCGCGCTCCGACACCTTCATCGAGAAAGAATCCTCGATCAACGAGCAGATCGACCGGATGCGCCACTCCGCCACCCGCTCACTGCTGGAACGCGATGACTGCATCATCGTCGCCTCCGTCTCCTGCATCTACGGTATCGGCTCGGTGGAAACCTACACCGCCATGACCTTCCAGATGCAGGTCGGCGACCGGCTGGACCAGCGCCAGCTTCTGGCCGACCTTGTGGCCCAGCAATACAAGCGCCGCGACATGGATTTCCAGCGCGGTTCGTTCCGCGTGCGCGGCGATACCATCGAAATCTTCCCCGCCCACCTTGAGGATGCCGCCTGGCGCATCTCAATGTTCGGCGACGAGATCGATTCCATCACCGAATTCGACCCGCTGACGGGCCAGAAAACCGGCGATCTGCAATCCGTCAAGATTTACGCCAATTCGCACTATGTCACCCCGCGCCCGACACTGAACGGTGCGATCAAGTCGATCAAGGAAGAGCTGAAAGTCCGCCTCGCCGAACTGGAAAAGGCCGGGCGACTGCTGGAAGCCCAGCGGCTTGAGCAGCGCACCCGCTACGATATCGAGATGCTGGAGGCGACCGGCTCCTGCGCCGGCATCGAGAACTATTCGCGTTATCTCACCGGCCGCAATCCCGGCGAGCCGCCGCCGACGCTGTTCGAATATATCCCCGACAACGCGCTGCTGTTCATCGACGAAAGCCACGTTTCGGTCAGCCAGATCGGCGGCATGTATCGCGGCGACTTCAGGCGCAAGGCGACGCTGGCCGAATATGGCTTCCGCCTGCCCTCCTGCATGGATAACCGCCCGCTGCGCTTTGAGGAATGGGATGCGATGCGGCCGCTGACGGTCGCGGTTTCGGCCACCCCCGGCTCATGGGAAATGGAACAGGCCGGCGGCGTCTTTGCCGAACAGGTCATCCGCCCGACAGGCCTCATCGATCCGCCGGTGGAGGTGCGTTCCGCCCGCAGCCAGGTGGACGACGTTCTCGGCGAAATCCGCGAGACCGCCGCCAAGGGTTACCGCACGCTCTGCACCGTGCTGACGAAGCGCATGGCCGAGGACCTGACCGAATATCTGCACGAACAGGGCGTTCGCGTCCGCTACATGCACTCGGATATCGACACGCTGGAGCGCATCGAGATCATCCGCGACCTGCGCCTCGGTGCTTTCGACGTGCTTGTTGGCATCAACCTTCTGCGCGAAGGTCTCGATATTCCCGAATGTGGTTTTGTGGCGATCCTCGATGCCGACAAGGAAGGCTTCCTGCGCTCCGAAACCTCACTGATCCAGACAATCGGCCGCGCCGCCCGTAACGTCGACGGCAAGGTCATCCTTTACGCCGACAACATCACCGGCTCGATGAAGCGGGCGATGGAGGAAACCTCCCGCCGCCGCGAAAAGCAGATGGCCTATAACGCCGAACACGGCATCACGCCGGAATCGGTCAAGGCGAAAATCTCGGATATTCTTGATTCTGTTTATGAGCGCGACCACGTAAGGGCCGATATATCAGGCGCTTCCGGCAAGGGCTTCGCCGATGGCGGCCATCTGGTCGGCAACAATCTGCAGTCCCATCTCAACGCGCTGGAAAAATCCATGCGCGACGCCGCAGCAGATCTGGACTTCGAAAAGGCCGCCCGCCTGCGCGACGAAATCAAACGCCTCAAGGCCGCCGAACTCGCCACCATGGACGACCCCATGGCGAAGGAAGAGGCCCGCGCCATCGAAGGCGGCGGAAAAAACAACAGACGCAGCCACTTGTCGATCTCCCCGCCTGAGGGGGAGACATCCGGCAGGACGGAGGCGGGCGCCGCGCCGAACGAAAGCGGCAAATCCCTTTTCACCAAACCCTCACTGGATGAAATGGGCCCCGGCTCAGATGCGGGAAAACCGCTGTTCCGCAGGAACACGCTGGACGAGATGACCGTGGGCAGAACCGAAAAGCCCGTGCGCAGCGCAGTACCAGACAAGCCCGAGACCGAATCCGGCAAACGCTTCTCACCGCTCATGGAAGGCCAGCCGGAGCGTGCTACCGATGATCCGCGACCACTGGTGCGTGGCAAGATCGGCGCGGGGTCCTATGAAGACGCCGGCGAGCAGAAGCGCAAAAGCCGGACGAAGGGCAAGACGGGCCGACCGGGGCGCTAACGCGCCCCGGCAACGGCGATCAGTTTTCGCACTGTCTGATCCGCGCCGCGACCTGGCCCGCACCAAACACTTTCGTCAGATCCGCATCCACGGTCATGGCAATGTAGTCTTCATTTTCCGCAGGCTTGATGTAAGTCGAGAAATAGACCGGGCCGGTCGGGAGAACGCCTGTGACACAGGCGCGCAATATCTCGATCTCCGTACTCCCCCTGATGCGCGGCCTCTCGATGCGGGAAAGGCGCACCTTCTCCTGCAATGTTGCAAGCCTTGAAACCTCCTCAGGCTTTATTCTCCACACGCTTGTGGCGGTTCCCTCCCGCTTTTCCGCGTGGAACTGCGCGCGGGCGGCGGCGTCCTTATCCTCGATCAACGCAAACGTCTCGACAGTCTCGCCCTTTACGCCGTCTGTAACGCTGCGAATAATCATCACCGCATCACCGGAACCCAATGACAGATGGGCAGGAAGCTGCAGCCCTACACGCACATGCTCGAAATTCATCGTCAGAAAGTCGAGCCGCATCAGCTTGGGAATACTCGAGATGGGCGTGGTCATACAGCCGGTAAGGAGAAAAAGTAAAATAAGCGAGCGTGTGAAACGCGATAATATCAATGTCACCATGTTTTAAATCCAAAATTGTCAAATGCGCGCAATGGCCTTGGCGGGAACAATCCTTCCCGGAACTGAGACCGTCATACCGGTCCGCAGATGTGAGGGAATGACATTGCAGCAGAGTTACGTCTTCCGGAACTCACGGTTCCCTTGAACGTTGACCGCCCTTATGGAATGGCAACCAGCATGGAGACACGGCATGCATCTCAGAAATCTGGCGCTCTCATACCTTTTCCTCTCCTGCACCCCGAGCTTTGCCGGCCAGATCGAGGATGCCACCTTCCACAGCGCGGCCCTCAACGCGCCGCTTCCCGTCAATATCTACCGCCCGGATGGCGCTCCACCGGAAAACGGCTGGCCGGTGCTCTACCTCCTGCACGGCCATGATGGTGACCAGAATAGCTGGCGCGATCTCGGCAATATCGAAAAGACGCTCGATACGCTCATCGAGGCCGGCGCCATACGCCCGCTTGTCGTCGTCATGCCCGGTGTCAAGAACAGCTGGTATGTGGATTCCGCCGCCGTGGGCGGTCCCGGCGATTACGAAACCGCCCTGACCGGCGATCTGCGCCACCAGATCGAAAAAACACTGCCGGTGCGGAAAGATCGGGAAGGCCGCGCCATTGCCGGCCTCTCCATGGGCGGCTTCGGCGCCCTGCATCTCGCCTATGGCCACGAGGACCTCTATGGCGCCGTCGCCAGCCTGTCGGGCGCCATCTGGCAGAATGTCCCTGCCGCCGATCTCGACAAGACACCTGCCGAACTTAAGCTCATTCAGGACAGTGCTTTCTTTCACCGGGTTGACCGCGCCACCGTTACAAGCGGCATCGTGCTGCCCTCAACCGGCGATCATTTCTCCGGCGCCTTCGGCACGCCTTTCGATGCAAGGCTCTTTAACGAAAAGAACGTCTTCACCCTCGTGGCGCAGCATGTCGCCGAAAGTCAGGATCTGCCCGCCACCTATCTGACCGTTGGCGACGATGACGGCTTCTTCCTCTGGCGCGGCGCAATCGCCCTGCATGAGACGCTGCAGGCCGACAAGCGCAAATCCGAACTGCGGGTCACCGACGGCGATCACGTCTGGTCGGTATGGAAAGTTTCGATCATCGATGCACTGAAGTTTATCGATGGGGAGTGGGACAAGGCCGCAGACATAGCCCGGGACTGAGGCATCGCCCTCCCACCACCGGTTTCATCACTTTCCGGCCCGTTTCTTCCCGCTTGCCACCGCCACATTCAACGCCACCGCCGCCCGGATCAGCGCCGCCAGCGCCTTCTCATCCACGACATCTCCCTCGTGAAAATCGATCGCCCGCCGGGTATTGCCCTCCAGACTTGAATTGAACAGCCCCGCGGGGTCCTCCAGCGAAGCGCCCTTCGCAAATGTCATCTTCACGGCGCTTTTGTAGGTTTCACCCGTGCAGAGAATACCGGCATGCGACCAGACCGGCACGCCGCGCCATTTCACCTCTTCGATAACCTCGGGATCGGCCGTCCTGATCACCGCCCGGATATGCGCAAGCGTCTCGCCGCGCCAGTCGCCCAGCTCCGCAATTTTCCGGTCGATGATCTCGGACGCCGCAGCCTCTTCCGCAGCTTTCTCCGTCACAGTTTTTGCCATGATACCCTCCCGATTTCGCCGCGCCGCCGCTCCCGGCCTGCTGCACATCTGTTCCGGTTTTCAGCATAGACCAAAATTTCCTGCGCTCCCATGCGGAACCAAATTCGCCCTTCACCGTTTCTTCCCCGAACGCAACGTTCAGCATACAAAGGGAAGAAACATCATGAAAATCAATGTCATCGCTCTCGCTGCCGCAGCAGCGCTCTCCTCTTCCGTGGCTTTTGCCCAGACGGCAACCACGGCTCCTGCTGCCGGCGCGGATGCCACTTTGTCCGGCCCCGGCATCACCATGGGCACCAAGGCCAGCGGCCCGCTGAAGTTCGTCAATGTCCAGAAGACCGATCTCACCGCCTCCCAGCTTGACGGCATGGACATCTATAACGCCCAGAACGAAAACATCGGCGAAATCGAAGATGTCGTCATCAGCGACGGCAAGTCGGTGATCGGCCTTGTCGCCAGCGTCGGCGGCTTTCTCGGCATCGACAAGAGCTATGTGGTGCTCGATCCGGCCTCCGTCGCCGTCCACAACGACAACGGCACCTGGAAGGCCTATGTCGACACCACCAAGGACGCACTGCAGAACGCACCCAAGCTCGATTACGACAAGCTGGACGACTGATTACCCCTGCAGTCGTACACTTGTCTCCCCCGCGCCGAGGCGCGGGGGTTTTCGTGTGGATTATTCCGCGCAGGAGCCGGCGATCCTCGCCCACATCCCCTTGCCTGACCGCATGCCCCTCGCCTATCTTCGGCGCGCAAACCACCAAGGATCGATGCGTGCCCGCCCATAGTCTTTTTTCCCTTTCCGTCAGCACCGCCCTGTTGCTGAGCGCCCTTCCGCTGTCAGCGCAGTCCGCCGGCTGGAAACCCGCCGAGCAGATAAAGACCTATGCCATCAGCGGTAATTCGGGTGGTGCGCTTTACCAGTCGATCGGCGAGCGCGGCCCCACTGCCGGCGTGCAGGCCATTGCCCACACCACCTTCAGGCTGACATGGCGGCGCGATTACCGCCCGCAGCCGGATGGTGCCTGTATTCTCGCCACAGCAAGGCCCAATCTCACCATCATCTATACCTGGCCGAAAGCGCCGGCCAATCTGCCGCCCGCCGTCGCCGCCAGCTGGAAGACCTTCATTTCCGGCGTGGAAACCCATGAGCGCGTCCATGGCGAACACATCCTCGACATGGTGAAAAAGATCGAGGCCTTCAGCACCGGCCTGAGGGCGGAAAACGATCCCAAATGCCAGAAGGTACGCGTCGTGCTGCAGCAGCGGCTGGGCGAGCTTTCCAACGAACAGCGCCAGCGCGGCCGCGATTTCGACCGCGACGAGCTTTCCCCGGGCGGACGGGTGCACCAGCTCATTCTCGCCCTCGTCAACGGTCCGTGACGGGCGCTTACTCCGCCGCCTCGCCTTTCAGCAAGGGCTCGGCCAGCATCACGCTTTCCAGCTCGTAGGAATAGCCCTCGAGCATCGTATAGGCCTGTTCGATCGCCTCGATCTGAGCTTCGGCGTTGCGGATCGCTTCAGCGATGGACTGGCTGCGGGCGCGCAGCATGGAACTCAGCACATCGGTTTCCGGCTTGCGGCCAAGACGGTCCATATGTTTGCGAACCCGGGTGCGGTGCCGTTCCAGTTCGAGAATATGGAAACGGCTTTTCAGAATATCATCGGTCAGCTTGCGGCGCATGGCGGCCACGGGGTCGAAACTGCCGGGCTCGCGTTCGTCCAGAATGAACTCATTGACCAGCGTTTCCAGCATCAGCAGGCCCTTCAGGTCCTTGGCGTCGGCAAGCTGCGGATCATAGCCGGTATCGTCGAACACCTTGCGGCGCACCGGATCCTTCAGAAGCTCATAGGCGGTTTGCAGGCGCGCGAACTGCTCGGCATCGCCACCGCTGTCGGGATGGGCGGCCTTGGCCACCTTGCGGTAAGCCGATTTGATCGCCGCCTCGTCGGCATCGCGCTCCACGCCAAGCAAAACATAGGGATCAATCACAAAAACACCTTCAAACGCAAACTGTTACCCGCACACCTGATGCCACCCTCATAAGGCCTGCGAGTGGATCATAGGCCAAATCCGCCCGGCACGGCACCCCGCCCCGGCGGTTAAACCGGCAAAGCCCACACAAAAGCCTTGCCGCAGGCGGCAGGACGACCGGCGGAAAGCCCTTGAGGCCGAAATTTGTCGGACCCAAGGCGACTATAATGACGGGCAGGACAAAATTGTGGAAAGCGGCGGCAAAACATGCCGCCCCTGCAGCACCGCATTTGCCGCAGCCGGCCCAAAACCATCCTGAAGAAAAGCGTTACCGGCGCGTTTTCAGGAGGTTATGGTGGAACCTCGCCAACGGGTGTAAGCTTGGCTTTTGGATCTTGAGGGAGGACGATCCGATGCCGCAAACCATTACCCAGACCGTCACGGACTACATCCATGCCATGGCCTATGCGGATGAAAGCCTGATGCGTGACGTTTTCGACCCGCGCGCCAGCATCGTCGGAACCTTCGAAGGCGAAATCGAATGGTTATCCCTGGAGGACTTTGTTGACCACATGCGCAAAAGCGAACGCGGCCTCCCCGATCATGATCCCGCTTTCGAAATCATGGGTATCGACAAGGAGGGCGACAGCGCCTCGGTTAAGCTGACGACCCGTTTCGACGGCATGGATTTTTATGAATATTTGTCCCTGCTGGAACGCGACGGCAACTGGTCGATCGTGCACAAGCTTTATCACGTAAAGCCATAGGGATCTTTAAAACCGCCACCCCGCATTGTGCGCTTCTGCCCGCTCGCGTTCTACTCTCAGCGACGGGCCATAATTGCGATTCTGGTTGCTTTGCCGCTGGAAGAACTAAAACAGATCGCTGTAGATCGCCGTTATCCAGAGCGCGTTAACGAAGAGCCAGACAACACCGAGCCACATAATTTTGCGGCTGCTATCGGTTCTCATTGCCACAACAGCAATCAGCAGGCCGCCGACTATCCTTGCCAGATACCATGGCCCGAGCTGTTCAAAGTGTTCCCTCCCCTTAATGTAGGTGTCCATCAGATCGAAGACGAACGACGCGGCAAACAAGGCAAAAAACGCATGCCGCCTGCGCACGAAAAAACTTTCCCGCTCGGACAACTCCTGAATGTGATCGGGATAAAGCAGCGTCGACATCAAAAAGAAGAGCGACGTGTAAACGAGAACGAAGATGTAGATCCAGAAATTCCAGTTATGGATGAGCCGCAGGGCAAACTCCCACCACCAGAAGTGGACCGCTCCAAGAAGCAGGACAATCGACCAGACGATCTGCGCGTGCATGCGATCGGTTTTTTGCGGCTCCTGCAGCCTTCTGGAAAGACCAGACAACACTCTGGTGATTGCAAGGCCGAGGATGAGGCTAACCAATATCCGCAAATGACCGTATGCATCCATTGGAAGCGCCCGCTGTTGCTCAACTTATCGCTGAACAATATGCTTAAACCCGCAGGCTTTACAATCATCCTGAAAGACCAGGCAATAAAGGGGCCTGTCTCGCGCCCCAGACTAAGCGGCAATCCCGTCGCCCTGTTGGGCGAATTGTCGCCGCATCACTGGATCGGCCGACCAATCCGAGGCACCAAGGACATATTCGGCGGGCGCTTACGATCCGCCGTTTTTCTTTTCGTTCTTCGCTTGATCGTGGTGCCACTTAATGGCGAAGAACATGCCCGTGCCTAACACGAGAATCTTGAGCGGAAAGACGACTATAGGGAACCAGTCTACCCAATCCCAATCCATCATTTGCATATTTCCAGGCTGTTACTTGACACTATCTGTCGTGAGGAGCGCTACCTCAAAACTGCTGCTGCAACAACTTCATATGCGCGGTCTTTTTGACGCAGCCCCGCCGCTCCGCTTCATCTGCGGCTGTCGTATCCGCCGCGCCCGCCAATCGAAAAACTTGCTTTCCCTGGCGAAAACCGTGCCCGCGCCCCGCTCGAAATTCTTGTCTTTCTTGCTTGGGGCGTCTTGGTGAATTCATTCGGACAGAACTGAACGCCAAGCGGCTTCACGTCATCATGGCGCAAGGAAACGCGCTGGCGACGGAATGTAAAATGCGCCGCGCAGCAAATGGATGATTTTGAACGACAAGATAAAACATTGATAAACAATGAGAAAACTGGTGCCCCCGACAAGGTTCGAACTCGTGACCCCCTGATTACAAATCAGGTGCTCTACCAACTGAGCTACAAGGGCAAGCCAGTGCCTTGCCAACTATCAGATTCTGACTTGGTGTAAAGCAAAAACTGTCGGCAGGCCGTCAGTCGGTTGCTTTTCCACACCGCGACGGCCCGCTTGTCCGCATGATCACTATTAAAGCAGAAGGCCCATAAAATAAGCGAAGTATTTACGCGGCGGAGATAGAATGGCCATGAACCATAACCATTCCAGCGAGAATAACGCATCAGATGCGCGCGAGCATACAGAAAATCCAGCTGACAGGCACGATCATCATTGCCGTAAGCTCCATCCTGCTGGCTACCCTTGCCGCGCTGCCCAGCGTCTCCAACTATCTGCGTTACCGGACGAATGCGCAGCAGCTTGGCCGCTTTGAAACCGCGCTCCAGTCCGCCTGGCTGGTTTCGGCAGAGCGCGGTCCTGCCAACAATCTGATGGCGTCGTCTGCCGTGGACGCAAGCCTGGTCGAAGCCCTCGCCGCGGCGCGCAAGGCGACGGACGACAAGTTATCCCAGGTCGAGACCTCCTTCGCCGAGGAAATTAAAGCGCAACCCGGCTTGGCGAAATCGCTTGCCGAAACCCGCCAGAAGCTGGCGGATTCGCGAGAGGCGGTGGACGACGTTGCTGCCCTTTCGCCTGAAGCACGCAGCTACAGCGCCATGGCCAACGCCATTCAGTCGATGTTCAAGGCGGCGGACAGTGTCAACCTGCTTCGCGGCAGGGCTGCGCGCGCCATCATAACAAAGACGCCTGACGTGGCGATCGACATCGCCATGACCGGCACCGCCGGCGTGATGCGCGACAGGATCGGCCGCCTCGGTTCCTATGTCATCATGAGCATGCAGGCAAACCGGCAGGACAGGTTAAGCTATCGCGCAAAGTTCGACACCGAGATGCAAAGCCTGATGCTGGTGAAGTCATCATTGTGGAACTATACGGCCGCCTATCTCTCGACCCCGCGTCTGGACACCGCATTTCGTGAGTTTGAGGCCTATTATTTCGGTCAGGCGCTTCGCTATGCGCAGAATACGATTGCCATCGTCGTGCCGTCTGCGCGCCCAAGCGTGCGTGAGTTTTCCGAAAGCTACATTCAGGGCATGCGGTCGTCGGACAAGCTGCGTGACCTCATTCTTGCCGAAACCCGGGCGAGAATCGAAAAGAAGAAGCAGGAAGCGCTCATCTATGGCGCAGCGTCTCTGTTAATCGCCTTCATTGCGGTTCTGGTCCTGCTTCGCCTCACATCGGTCTACAAGACAGCGCTGTTCCAGCCCATGCAGTCCGTCCGGACGCAGATCGCCGCGATAGCGGCAGGCGATCTTTCCGAGGCACACTATAAGGATGGCGTCGCTCCGGAAGTGAAGAAGATGTTCCAGGAACTTGATTTCCTGCGCGAACAGCTTCGCCAGAAAGGAGAAATGGAGGACCAGCAGCGAGCGCTGGCCGAGCAGCTGCGCAAGCTCTCCGAAACCGACGCCCTGACGGGCGTCTTCAATCGCCGCGCACTGGAAAAGGCCGTTCGCACCATCCTCAGCGGCAACGAGCAATGTCCGGCGCTGGGCGTGATGATTGTCGATATCGACCACTTCAAGTCGATCAACGACCGATACGGCCACGCCATGGGCGACCTCGCGCTGCAGAAAACGGCGAGCCTTTTGAAGGGCGCATTGCGCAAGGACGACATTCTTGCCCGATATGGCGGTGAGGAATTCGTCGTTGTGCTGCAGGATGTCAGCCACGCCACGGCGACGGCCACCGCCGACCGCCTTCGCCGCCTGATCGAGGCCCAGATCATCGATGAGCAGAGCGGCCTGTCCCTGACGGCAAGTTTCGGCGTGGTCTGGCAGGAAGCACGTGCGATCAACAGCTGGGACGAGTTGATCGCCATTGCCGACGACCGGCTTTACGAGGCCAAGCGCGCGGGCCGCAACCGGGTCTGGGCAACCTATTTCCCCAAGGTCGCGAACGGCTGAGCGACATTGCCGGCGGCAGGTTTCGCCTCGCCTAGATCAGATCCAGCGTCATGACCACGGGGCAATGATCGGAAGCCTTCGGACGATCCCAACCGGTGCGCGGATAACGTTCGACCTCCTGCCCCGGCGGGAATACCGTCCGGAAAGGCTGTCCATTGCGAATGATTTCGGGCACATGCGTGGCGTTCGTCTCCGCCAGACGCGGCGAAAGCCAGATATAGTCGAGCTGGCACAGATGCTGCTCCTGAGGGCCGCGGGAATGATAAAGCGTCCAGCGGTCCATGACGTCACGGCGCATCATCGGATTGACCACGAAATCATCGGCCGTAAAAACATCAAGCGCGCTGCGCTCCTCCTCGATCGGCGCAAAGCTGTAGCCGCTGCGCCGGTCGCCGGAAATCGCAATACGCTCCTGATAGTCGTTCATATCACCGCAGATCGCGAAGTTCTTGTTGCGGCTATTGCCGACACACCAACGGTTTTCAATGATGCGGCGAACGGCCATGGCCTCCGCCTCGCGGATCGGCATGGTGGCAAGCCGCGCATCGACCGGATCGCGGGAATTGGTCATGGATTTGAAATGCGTGACGTAGAGCGTCAGCGGTTTGCCGCCGATCCTCAAATCGATTTCCAGACAATCCCGTTTGAAAATCTTGTCATCGATCTGGTTTGTGGCGGCCAGCGCAGGATTGAAGAGATCGAGATTGCGATAGGTCAGCGCCGCATGGCTCTTGATATCGACCACCTCGATCTTGTCGCCGTCCCGCGTTTCCTCGCGCATGACGACGGCGACATCGATACCGCGACTATCATTACCCTCGACCAGATATTTCTGCAGGTAGCCATTACCGACCATGCGGTAGAGATAGCCATATTCGAAGGCCTGCAGCGCAGCCATGTTGTCGACTTCCTGCAGACAGAGAATGTCGGCATCCGCATCGGCGATGGCGAGCGCCGAAAGCTGCCGCGTATCGTCGGTGGACGAGACCATCCGCGCGCTTTCCAGCGCCTGATAGGTTGCCTCATCCCTGATATCGAAAAGCTGGATCGCCCTGTCGCGCCGCGTCTGGTTGCGAAAGCCGGTGAAATCGAAACGGGTGAGGAGATTTTCGATATTGAAGGTGGCAAGTCGAAGCGACATGAATCAATCCTATTGCTGCGGGGAAACCTTAGCCGGTGTCGCACCGCATCGCCAGTAGCCTGAAACACATCGCGTTTGACCAGATTGGCCCACAGAGGTGCCGTCAGGACTCCGTGCGCCAGTACATCATCCATCCTCATCCCTGTGCTTGTCACAGGAATCCGGCCGATGCGCGTCCGCGCGGCGGGGAGAGTCCTTTCAGCCCAAAGACTTGGGCTGGCTGGATCCCTGTGACAAGCACAGGGATGAGGAGACGTCATTTTCAGGCTAAAGCCGCCACGCTGCACGAATGGCGACCGGCAACCGATCACCGATCGCAACCGCTTCCCGTGAATAGGCCCTGATCGCCTGCCCGTCCGGCAGATCGAGACGCAGGGCATAACGCTCGCCCTCGTAAAGAACCGAGGTGACGGTGCAGGTAATCCCCTCAGAATCCCGCACCACATCCTGCGGCCGCACCAGAATATCCATCTGCGACGCTGCTCCGCTCTCCATCGTCGCACGAAGCCCCGGCCAGTCGAGATCCCGCGAAGGGCCTTCCCGCAAGGGCACCGTCAGGATCGCCCCCTGCCCCACCAGAGAACCGACAAGCCTGCCCTCCGGCCGAGCATAAAGCTCCGCCGGCGGCGCGACCTGCAGCAGCTTGCCATGCGACATGACCGCGACATCAGTTGCGAGCGCCATGGCTTCGGCCTGGTCATGGGTGACATAGATCATCGTCGCGCCGGAGCGTGCGTGAAACTCGCGGAAGGTCTCCTCCATCTCCTGCCGCAGATGGCGGTCGAGATTGGCGAGCGGTTCGTCAAGCAGCACCACATCGGGCTCGGTGACGAGGCAGCGGGCGAGCGCCACACGCTGCCGCTGCCCGCCGGACAATTCGGCGGGGCGGCGATCGGCAAAGCTTTCGAGGCGAACGGCGGCCAGCGCCTGTCGCACCTTCTCGCGATATTTCTCCCCCGAAATGCCGCGCACCTTCAAGGGATAACCGGCATTGTCGGCGACCGACATATGCGGCCACAGCGCATAGGACTGGAACACCATCGCCATGTTGCGCCGCTCCGGCGGCACCATGCTGCCGGCATCGGCCAGCACCCGCTCGCCGAGCAGGATGGAACCATCAGTCGGCTGTTCGAACCCGGCGATCATGCGCAGCACCGTCGTCTTGCCGCAACCGGAAGGTCCGAGCAGCGCCAGGAAACCGCCATCACGCACCGTCAGCGACACATCGTCAACGGCGGGCTTCGACCCCGCACCAAAACTTTTCGACAGGCGGTTGAGAATCAATTTCGCCACGGGACGACTCCTTTCGGCAGATAGCGCCCCAGAATTTCGAGCAGCAGCATGAGAAAAATCACCATGATGACAACGAGCACCGAAAGCGCCGACGCGAGATCGAAGCTGCCGCTGTCATCGAGGTTGTAGATGAGGACACCGAGCGTCTGTGTGCCAGCCGACCACAGCAGCGCCGAGACCGTCAGTTCATTGCAGGCGATCAGGAAAACGAGAATGACGGAAGCGCCTGCCGCCGGCCCGACCAGCGGCAGGATTATATCCTTGAGCCGCCGCCAGAAACCCGCGCCGGACAGCCGCGCCGCCTCTTCCAGCGATGGATCGAATTGCAGGAAGGCGCTGACCATCGGTTTCAGGCTGACCGCAAAGAAGGAGGAGAAATAGGCGAGCAGGATGATCCAGATCGTGCCGTAGAGCGTCACGCCGAGGAGCGGGATCGGGGCCGCGAAAAGCAGCACGAAGGAAACGGAAATAACCACGCCCGGAAGCGCATAGGGAATATCCACCAGCGCCGAGAGCAGGAACATGAAGCGGCTCTTGCCGCGCACGAGGAAGTAGGCCGTCAGCACCGTCACCGCCAGCAGGCAAAGTGATGTGGCAGTCGCCAGAAACAGCGAATTACGGAAGGCCGTGCGGGTCACGCTCTGCCGGTAAAGCAGTTCCTCATAGGCATGCAGTGTCGCGGTCTTGAGGCTGAGCGGCACGCCATAGGCGGGCGCGAGCGAACTTGCCACCAGTGCCGCAAGCGGCGCCACCAGCATGAAGAACAACACGAGCCACAGGGCAAGCTCCGCCGGCACCCGCCACCGCGCCAGCCCAAAAGTCGCCGCCTTGCCGGAAAGGCCGATGATGCGATAGTCCCTGCCCTTCATCGCCCGTTCCTGCAAAGCAAGCCCGGCCACGGAAATGATGGCGATCATGGTGGAGAGAATGGCGATATCGCCGAAGGTGCTGGTGCCGAAACTGGCGAAACGGCTATAGATCAGCGTCGGCAGGGTAAAGATCGAGGCGGGAATGCCGAGGATCGCCGGAATGCCGAAATTGCCGACATTGGACACGAAGGAAATCGCCGCCCCGGCGATCAATCCCGGTGTCGAAAGCGGCAGGATAATATCGAACAACACACGGCGCGGTGCAGCACCCGAGAGCTTGGCGGCCTCGATACCATCCTGTGGCAAGGCCAGCAGGCCCGCGCGCAGCGACAGATAGACGAGCGGCGCATGCTGCACGCCGAGCAACAGCGCGATGCCGGCAGTGGAATAAAGCGGCTGCGGCGAACCCATTGCCGGCGCAAGGCCGATGGCCTTCAACAGCGTGCTCGACGGGCCGGTCATGCCGATCCACGACAGCGCCGTCACCTGCGGCGGGATCATCATCGGCAGCATGAACAGGAAGCTCAAGATCGACTTGCCGCGTATGTCGCAGAGCGTCAGCGAAAGCGCAAAGGCACCGCCGATGCCAAGCGAAATCAGCATGCCGAAAAACGAGGTGGAAAGCGTGTTCAGCGCCGCATCCCACAGGGCCGGATCGGCCAGAAGTCGCCATATGTCACCATTGAGTGACGAAATGATGCCGGTATAGGCGAGCCGCCCGAGCGGCAGGGCGCTCAGCGCAAAAACAACGCTGACCACAAAAGGAAACAGCCAGCGCGGCTGGCTGCTTCCATAGGCATTGGAACGGGTCATTCCGCTTTATCAGCCCTTAGAGCCGAAGATATCGGAGAAGGTCTTCAGGTCCTGTTCGGAGTTCTTCAACGCATCGGCGGCGTTGAGCGGCAGAACCTTGAGCTTGTCGCGGGCCGGGAAACCTTCCGGCATGCCGGCGTCGGCGCGCGCGGGAATGTAACCGAGCTTGACGAAGCCCTGCTGGCCCTTTTCGGAAAGCACGTAGTCAACGAACTTCTTCGCCGCTTCCTCGTGCTTGGTGCCCTTGATGATCGCGACCGGCTCGGTGACAGCAGAAACGCCCTCTTCCGGGAAGACGAACTCGACCGGCGCGCCCTTGGCCTTTTCGCGGATCGGCATGTAGTCGACGACCACGCCATAGGCCTTTTCGCCCGATGCGACGGACTTCAGGACCGCGCCGTTGCCGCCGCCGGCAATGGCTTCATTGGCCTTCAGCTGCTTGTAATAATCCCAGCCGAGGTCCTTAACGGCGGCGATCGTCTGCGCATGGATCAGCGCGGCACCCGAGGTCAGCGGGCTCGGCATCGTCACGAGACCCTTGGCTTCCGCCTTCGCCAGATCCTTCCAGCTGGTCGGCTTCATCGCGGCAGCGGTATTATACATGATGCCTGTCGTGATGAGCTTGGTGGAATAATAGAAGCCATCCGCATCATAGAGCGAGGCATCGATATTCTTGGCTTCAGGGGACTTGTGAGCCAGAAGCTGGCCGGCCTGCTTCATGCGCTCCAGCGTTACCGTGTCGGCGATCAGCAGCACGTCGGCAACCGGATTGCCGGCATTGATCTCGGCCATCAGCTTGGCCATGATCTTCGGCGTCCCGTCACGCACCCATTCAACTTCGAGACCCGGATTGGCGGCCTTGAAACCATCAACGGTCGCCTGCGCGTCCTCGTTCGGCTGGCTGGTATAAAGCACCAGATCGGCGGCATTGGCGGCTGTGGCGATGAAGCCGAGCGATACGATGGCGGTGAAAGCGGAGAGCAGCGTTTTCATGGGTCCAGTCCCTGTTGTTCGGTGGGACCGCTAAAACATGATTGCATAACATGTATGTGACAGGCAGGATTTTAGAGGTGTAATCCCTAGGGTTCGTCGGGATTGAGAGTAACAATGCTCCTTGGCGCTTGCGGCTTGCCCCCCTCTGCCCTGCCGGGCATCTCCCCCTCAAGGGGGGAGATCGGCAAGACGCTCGCCTGCCACTTCATTCTAAAGCGTTGAGATAGGCGAAACCTTGCCGCAAATCGATCTCCCCCCTTGAGGGGGAGATGCCCGGCAGGGCAGAGGGGGGTGAAGCCGCAACCTCTGTAACTGCCGGAAAGTCACTCAAATCGCCGGAACCACCTCGCCCGTAGTTGCCTGCGCGGTCGCGATCAACCGCCCAAGCCGCTTCATGCCTTCCTCGATCATCGCCTCGTTAGCGCAGGAGAAGCTGATACGCAGCGTATTCGTGCCGGAACCATCCGCGAAGAAAGCGCGGCCAGGAACGAAGGCGACCTTTTCCGTAGCGATGGACTTTGCCAGCAGTGCGGCCCCATCCATGCCTTCCGGTAGGGTCACCCAGATGAACATGCCACCTTCCGGCTTCGTCCAGCGCGTGCCCTTCGGCATATATTTGTCGAGTGCGGCCAGCATCGCATCACGGCGGGCGCTGTAAGCAGCCTTGATCTTGGCAACCTGTTTGTCGAAGCCGCGCGAGGCGACCCGTTCGATGGCGATCTGGTTGATTGTAGAGGAATGCAGGTCGGCGGCCTGCTTCATCAGCACCAGCTTGCGGATAACAGGCGCAGACGCGACGATGTAGCCGACGCGAAGGCCGGGTGCGAGCGTCTTGGAGAAACTGCCGCAATAGATGGTGCGGGTATTCTCGATGCCGCCCGAGCGGGCGATATCGAGCGCCATGATCGGCGGAACAGCCTCGCCATCGTAACGCAGCGACTGGTAAGCGGCGTCTTCGATGACGGCGATATCAAGCTCGTCGGCCAGCGCCAGAACCTTTTCGCGGCCGGCCAGATCGACGGTTTCCCCGGTCGGATTGGAGAAATCGGCCGAGAGATAAGCGAACTTCACCGCGCCGCCGAGCTTGGCCGCGGTTTCGCGGTATGCCTCGGGCGTGCGGTTGCCGCCGGGGTTCAGCTGGTCGTAATTCGGCTCATAGGCGTTGAAGGCGGAAAGGGCGCCGAGATAGGTCGGCCAGGTGACCAGCGCCGTATCCTTCGGCGACAGGAACAGCTTGCCGAGATAATCGAGACCCTGCTGCGAACCGGAAACGATGAAGACGTTATCGGCAGTGCATTCGATGCCGATCTTGTCCATCTCGCCGGCCAGCCATTCGCGCAGCGGCTTGTAACCTTCGCTCACCGAATATTGCAGCGCTGCATTGACCTGCGCGCCGGAAAAAATTTCCGCGTAAGCCTGCTGGAATTCCTCTGCGGGGAAAAGAGCCGGGTCCGGAATGCCGCCGGCAAAGGAGATGATATCGGGCTGCTCGAGCAGCTTCAGCAGTTCGCGAATTTCAGATGCTTTCATGCGCGAAGAGCGCGTGGCGAAAATTTGTTCCCAATCAAGCATGGGTACGTTTCCTCTTGTGTCGTTTTTATGCGTGCATCTTTACAGAAATGTCGATACGTCAGCAATACTGACTTATCAGTTTTTCGAATTATTTCTGCCTCCCTGCACATTGTCCGCAACCGGCCCCTCTTGAGGCCCGATTTTGCGGACAAAGCCAAATACACCCTTGCGCAAAGCTTCACAATCACACCTTTGCGATTGACGCGACATGGTTTTCCGGCTGGATTGCGCGCGCGCCGCAACGCGGCGAAAGCATCATGGGAGTTTGACGACATGCTGAAAAATATCGACCCGGCGCTGAACGCCGACGTTCTGCACGCGCTGCGCGCCATGGGTCACGGCGATACGCTGGTGATCTCCGACACCAACTTCCCTTCCGATTCGGTTGCCCGCCAGACGACTGTCGGCAAGGTGCTGCATATCGACAATGTCTCTGCAGCCCGCGCCATGAAAGCCATCCTGTCCGTCCTGCCGCTCGACACGCCGCTGCAGCCCTCGGTCGGTCGCATGGAAGTGATGGGCGCGCCCGATCAGCTGGAGCCGGTGCAGGCCGAGGTGCAGAAGGAAATCGACGCGGCGGAAGGAAAATCCGCCCCCATGTACGGCATCGAACGCTTCGCCTTCTACGAAAAAGCCAAACAGGCCTATTGCGTCATCACAACAGGCGAAACCCGGTTCTATGGCTGCTTCCTGCTGACGAAGGGTGTCATTCCGCCGGCCGAATAAGGCCGGGAACCGGAAAATTCGCCAGCCGCCGGCCTTCATGACAATTTCAAGTTGTTGTGGCAAAAACTTCCACTAGGCTTGAAAAACCAACCGGAGGTGTGCGGATCATGACCCAATATGTCCTGGCGTTCTGGAATGTCGAAAACCTGTTTGCGCCGGAGGGCTATCCGGCGCGCGAGCCGTGGATTGCCGAGCGGCTGAAGAACGATCTGAAAGGCTGGACAGAGGACCTGTTCAGGACCAAGGTCAGGCAGCTCGGTCTGATCATAAGTCAGATCGGCGGTGCGGGACCGGATCTGCTCGGTGTGTGCGAAGTCGAGAACCGTTTCGTGCTGGAGACGCTGGCGGAACATCTGAACGACCTCATGCCCGCCCGCGCCTATCGCGTCGTGCACGCCGATTCCAGCAAGGACCAGCGCGGCATCGACACCGCCTTCATCTACGACAGCAAAAAGCTGCTGATCAACGAAAACGAGATTTTCAGCCATTTCGTGATGCGCCGCACCGGCACACGCGACATTACCCAATGCACCTTCATCACCAGGGGCGGCCGCCAGCTTATCGCGCTCTCCAATCACTGGCCGTCGCGCTCGGGCGGCGCGGTGGAAAGCGCCGGTTTTCGCATGACCGCCGGTGAAACGCTGGGTTACTGGCACCAGCGGATTAGGGAAGAGAAAGGCAACGACATCGCCGTCATCGCTTTCGGCGATTTCAACGACGACCCTTCCGATGCATCGCTGCGCTATCACGCCAATTCCACCCGCGAGCGCGACGATGTCGAAAGCTCGCAATCGGCCATGTTCTACAATCTCACCTGGAATTATCTGCGCCAGCCGGTGGTGGATTCCGTCGGCACGGCAAGAACGATCTACGGCACGCTCTATTTTAACGGAGATGCCAATATCTTCGATCAGATCCTCGTCTCCCGATCACTTCTGAGCGGCAGCAGCGGCTTCAAGGTGCACGAGGAAACCGCGAAAATCGAAGCGATTGCCGCCATGGTCAGCCATAGCAAGAACGAGGGATCGATCCGCTTCGGTCTTTCGAAAGGCGATGCGGTCAAAAACGTCAATCTCGGCGGATTTTCCGATCACTTCCCGGTTTCGGTGGTTATCGAGGAAGACGACGCGATCGTGTGACCGGGAGCCCTCTCAGCCGGACAATACAGAAAAGGCCGGAGCGTTCGCCCCGGCCTCCTTATCTTCCGCCAAGCAATGAAGCTTAGTTGACGGCCTTGTCGACCAGCTTGTTCTTGCCGATACCCGCATCGCCGCAGGCGTGCGGACGAAAAGCGAGGATCGGCGAGACGCTTAGTTCACAGCCTTGTCGACCAGCTTGTTTTTGCCGATCCACGGCATCATGCCGCGCAGCTTTGCGCCGACTTCTTCGATCTGGTGGGCGTCGTTGTTGCGACGAATGCCCTTGAAGCGGGCGCCGCCGGCCTTCCATTCCTGCATCCACTCGGAGGTGAACTTGCCAGTCTGGATGTCGTGCAGAACGCGCTTCATTTCAGCCTTGGTGTCGGCGGTGATGATGCGCGGACCGGTGACGTATTCGCCCCACTCGGCCGTGTTGGAGATCGAGTAGTTCATGTTGGCGATGCCGCCTTCATAGATCAGGTCAACGATCAGCTTCACTTCGTGCAGGCATTCGAAATAGGCCATTTCCGGTGCGTAACCGGCTTCGACCAGTGTTTCGAAACCAGCGCGGATGAGTTCAACGAGACCGCCGCACAGAACGACCTGTTCGCCGAAGAGGTCGGTTTCGCACTCTTCCTTGAAGTTGGTTTCGATGATGCCAGAACGGCCGCCGCCAACGCCGCAGGCGTAGGAGAGAGCGAGTTCAAGTGCGTTGCCGGAAGCGTTCTGGTGAACGGCAACGAGGCAGGGCACGCCGCCGCCCTTCTGGTATTCGCCGCGAACCGTGTGCCCGGGGCCCTTCGGTGCGATCATGACAACGTCGAGTGAAGCCTTTGGCTCGATGAGGCCGAAGTGAACGTTGAGGCCGTGTGCGAAAGCAATCGCCGCACCGTCACGGATGTTGCCGGCAATGTCGGCCTTGTAGATGTCGGCCTGCAATTCGTCAGGCGTCGCCATCATCAAAAGGTCGCCCCACTTGGCGGCTTCAGCAACGGTCATGACCTTGAAGCCGTCGGCTTCCGCCTTCTTGACGGTCGGCGAACCGGCCTTCAAAGCAATAACGACGTTCTTGGCGCCGGAATCCTTGAGGTTCAGCGCATGGGCGCGGCCCTGGGAGCCGTAACCGACGATGACGACATTCTTGGACTTGATGAGATTGAGATCGGCATCACGATCATAATAAACGCGCATTTTATGGTCCTTCCCTAATGCTTGTCTCTCAGTTGTCTGAACCGGAATCTCAGGCGGGTTTGCCGCTGAGTTCCGAATGTACCTTTTCCGTGCCGTAGAGGGTCAGAAAGGCGACGACCGCCTTCTTCGCCCGGGCGGAAAAATCCTTGTCCGGCGCCTCGCCCAGCAGCATGCGCACATGCAGATCCGAAACGATGAGACCGTAAAAACTGCGATATGCCTCCTCGGCATCATCGAAACGCAGGTAACCCGAACGGCGACCCGCCTCGATCAGCCCGCGGGCGCGGCGGTCGATCTGGCGACGGCCGCGTTCCAGCAGCAGATCGCCTAGCTTCGAACCGTCACGGCTCGCCTGCCCTATCGCCAGACGGTTGAGCGCCAGCGACACGTCGCCCGCCAGCACATCAAGCAGATCATGCGCGAAAACCTCGAGGTGATCGGCAAGCTGCGGCGCAGACACGCGGTCGCCCGCCTTTTCGAAGGTGCGGACCTTGCTTTGCTGAAAGGTGATCATTGCTGCCAGCAGGCCATCGCGATCACCGAACCACTTGTAGAGGCTTTCCTTGGAACAGTTGGCCGCACGCGCCAGACCGGATGTGGTGAGCGCTTTCTCGCCGCCCTCGACCAATAGACGCAATGCCTGATCCAGAACGGCGTTCTGGCGCGGCGAAAATTCCTGCGCTGTGATCGGGTCGGAAGCCAAGTCTTTTCCACTCCAGGGGCTCGATTAATGTACCGTACGGTACGGTTCGAGCGCCATTTAAGCGGAGGCAGCTGTCCGGTCAAGCGGATTCTTGAGAGGAGGACGAAAATTGACGCGCTGTTGCGCAGTGTGAATGGGAGCGGGGGGCTCCAGGGGGTTATGCGTTCGTAGCGTGTCCGATGGCGCGTGGGACTTACCCCCCTCTGCCCTGCCGGGCATCTCCCCCACAGGTGGGGAGATCGATATGCGGCTAAGCTTCGCCCATCGCAATGGTAGAGAATGAAGCGACGCCAAAGCCGCTTGCCGATCTCCCTCCTTGTGGGGGAGATGCCCGGCAGGGCAGAGGGGGGTAAGTCCGACGCGCCATCGACCCGCTATGAATGGACAGTCCCTTCTACCCCGCCACAATTTCACGCGAGGCATCGACATCACGCGACGGCGACAGCCCGTAGAAGCGGCTATATTCACGGCTGAACTGCGAAGGGCTCTGGTAACCGACGCGATGTCCGGCAGTGCCCGCATCCAGCCGCTCCAGCAGCATCAGCCGGCGCGCCTCATGCAGGCGCAATTGCTTCTGGTACTGAACCGGCGTCATGGCCGTGATCGTTTTGAAATGATGATGGAAGGAGGACACGCTCATGCCGATATGCTCCGCAAGATCCTCGACGCGCAGCTGGCGCGCGAAATTCTCGCGCAGCCAGGCAATGGCGCGGGCGATCCGGTTGCCGTGGCTGCCGGCCGCGATGATGTTCATCAGCTGCCCACCCGCCGGTCCGGTCAGGATGCGGTAGAGGATTTCCTGCTCGATCAGCGGCGCCATTGCCGCAATGTCCGCCGGGCGGTCGAGCAGGCGCATCAGCCGGATGGCCGCATCGAGCAGCTCCGGCGTGGCGGCATTGACGACGATGCCGCGCTGCGCGTTCGCCGGCTCCGCAGGCGGGTCGATAGGCACGCGCCGCATGAGATCGAGCAGCTTTTCACTATCGATCGCAAGCGCGATGCAAAAATGCGGAACCTCCTTGCTCGCCTCCACCACGCGCCAGGCAACCGGCAGGTCAAGCGATGTCAGGAGATAGTCGCCCGCACCGTAATTGATGGTGTCCGTTCCCAGCTGGACGCTTTTCGATCCCTGGATCACCAGTGCGAAACAGGGGCGGTAGCTGCCGTGGCACGGCGCGCTGGGCGTCGTGCGTCGGCTGATGCCGAGAGATTCGATCGCCGTCTGCACCTCGCCGTCGCTTGTGGCATATCGCGCGGCGATGGAGGCGATCTCCTGATAGAGATTAAACGGCAAGGACATAGGGGAATTCCCTTAACTGAAGGAGGAAATGCAGCGGATGTCATTTATCTAGAAAGCCTCCCGGCCCGCGCAAAGAGCACGCCCGCATATTTTTGCAGGATCGTGCAAAAAGGCTGGAGGATCGCTCTAACGCCTTCCCAAGCTTCCGTCGCATATTCCGCCGTCACTTCCCCACCCCCGAAAGGATATTCAGATGGCTATAGCAAGAGGTTACGCTGCGACCGACGCGTCAAAGCCGCTTACCCCGTTCACCTTCGAACGCCGCGAGCCGAACGATGACGACGTCGTCATCGACATCAAATATGCCGGCATCTGCCACTCGGACATCCACACCGTCCGCAACGAGTGGAAGAACGCCGTCTATCCGATCGTTCCCGGCCATGAGATTGCCGGTGTCGTGAAAGCCGTCGGCTCCAAGGTCACGAAGTTCAAGGTCGGCGACCATGTCGGCGTCGGCTGCTTCGTCGATTCCTGCATCGGCTGCGCCACACGCGATCTGGACAACGAGCACTACATGCCCGGCCTCGTCCAGACCTATAACGACGTCGATCCCTTCACGAAGACCGCGACCCATGGCGGTTACTCCGACTCGATCGTCGTCAAGGAAGGTTACGTCCTGTCGATCCCGGACAACCTGCCGCTCGACGCTTCCGCACCGCTTCTCTGCGCCGGTATCACCCTCTATTCGCCGCTGCGCCGCTGGAATGCCGGCCCCGGCCAGAAGGTCGCGATTGTCGGCATGGGCGGTCTCGGCCATATGGGCGTCAAGCTCGGCGCGGCCATGGGCGCGGATATCACCGTCCTTTCCCAGACCCTGTCGAAGAAGGAAGATGGCCTGAAGCTCGGCGCGAAGGACTATTACGCCACCAGCGACGCCTCGACCTTCGAGAAGCTGGCCGGCACCTTCGACCTGATCATCTGCACGGCCGGCGTCGCCATCGACTGGAACGCCTATCTCGGCCTCCTGAAGCCCAAGGGCAGCATGGTCGTGGTCGGTGCGCCGGAACATGCGATCCCGGTTCACGCCTTCTCGCTCATCATCGGCGCGAAGAACCTGTCGGGTTCGATGATCGGTTCGATCAAGGAAACCCAAGACATGCTGGATTTCTGCGGCGAGCACAACATCGTCTCGGAGATCGAGACGATCAACATCCAGGACGTCAACGAAGCCTATGAGCGCGTGCTGAAGAGCGACGTGCGTTATCGCTTCGTCATCGACATGGCATCGCTCGACGCTTGATGGACGTCAAATCGACGTCGTGATTTAAAAAGGCGGGGAGCAATTGCTCCCCGCCTTTTGATTGGGGCAAACCTCTCCTTCCACGCAAGTCATCCTCGGCCTTGTGCAGATGATCGGGACAGGCCCGAGCAGGACGACGGAGAGGTTGTCACCCTAAGGACAAGAAGCGGCGCGGGCTCCCCGCCCTTTCCGCCTGCGCCTCACGCCTCATCCTTCAGCGTCTCTTTCTGGGTAATCAGCCGCGCACTGTGCTGGCCGCTCAGATAGATCCACAGCCAGCTCCACGCCACCGCCAGCCGCGACCGCGTTCCAATCAGGAAGTAGATATGGGCAAGCCCCCAGATCCACCATGCCAGCACGCCCTTGAGCTTGAACCGGCCGAAATCGATCACCGCCGCACGTTTGCCTATGGTCGCCAGATTGCCCTGGTGGCTGTAGCGGAACGGTGATGGTAACGGCTGGCCGGAAAGCCGCGCCTTGATGACCTTCGCCACATAAGCGCCCTGCTGCTTTGCCGCAGGCGCGATGCCCGGCACCGGTTTGCCGTTTTCCTGATTGACAGCGGCCGTATCACCGATGACGAAGATGTCAGCATCATCTTCCAGATTGAGATGAGGCCCAACAATGGCGCGTCCCGCCCGGTCGGCGGCGGCATTGAGCCACTTCGCGGCGGGCGATGCCTGCACACCAGCGGCCCAGACCACGGTGCGGCAGGGATAATAGGTCTCGCCCACCGTCACACCGTCGTCGCTGCAGGCCGTCACGGGTGTTCCGAGCAGAACCTCGACGCCGAGCTTTTCGAGCGCCTCTTTGGCATAGGCTGACAGGTCTTCCGTGAAGACCGGCAGGACGCGAGGGCCGGCCTCTACGAGCAACACCCGGGTCTTTCGGGTATCCACATTGCGGAATTCCGGCGGCAGCGCCTTGTGGGCCAGCTCGGCGATCATGCCTGCCATTTCCACGCCCGTCGGGCCCGCCCCGATGATGACGAAGGTCAGCAGCGCCTGCCGCTCATCTTCACTGGTGGCGAGCTCGGCCCGTTCGAAGGCCAGCAGCAGGCGGCGGCGGATTGTCGTTGCATCTTCAAGCGTCTTGAGGCCGGGGGCGGAGCGCTCCCACTCGTCACGGCCAAAATAGGCGTGGCGCGCGCCGGTGGCCAGCACCAGCGTATCGAAGCCGATCACCTGACCCGAACTCAAATGCACGGTCCGCGCGGCCCGATCTATGCCATTCACCTCCGCAAGCAGGGTCGTGACCTCCTTGCGGTCACGATAGAGATGGCGGATCGGCCAGGCGATTTCGGATGTCGCGAGAGCCGTCGTCGCAACCTGATAAAGCAATGGCTGGAACAGGTGATGATTACGACGATCTATCAATGTAATACGGACAGGGGCCCCCTCCAGCCCGTGTACCAGTTGCAAACCGCCGAAGCCTCCACCCACGACGACAACATGATGTTCTTGCATATGTCTCTGCCTTCAAAAGCTCGCGCACGGAGCATGCGCCAGCTAACTATAGGCAAAAAAATTGACTTCGGTTATGAAATAGCCTGACCGCAGGCACGGCAAAAACGCCGGACTGTTTCAGCCATGCCATATTCCAGCGCATCCGCCGTCAGCCCGTGACCGATGGAAACCTCGGCCAGATAAGGGATACGTTTCATCAGCTTTGGCAGGTTTTCGACAGTCAGGTCATGGCCGGCATTGACGGCAAGCCCGAGCGCTCTCGCATGGTCCGCCGTCTGTCCAAGCTTTTCAAGAAGCGCATCGCCCTTTTGTGGATCGTCAAAGCAGCCGCCATAGGGGCCGGTGTAGAGTTCGATGCGCGCCGCCCCCGTTTCGGCCGCCAGCTGCACCGGCTCGCGCTCGCCATCGCCATCGGCAAAAAGCGAGACGCGCATGCCGCCAGCCTTCAGGCGTCCCACCACCTCTTTCAGGAAAACGCCATGCTTGCGGAAATCCCAACCATGGTCGGACGTCGCCTGCGACGGGTCGTCAGGCACCAGTGTTACCTGCTCCGGCTGCGTCTGTTCACAAAGGACGAGGAAATCCTCGGTCGGATAACCTTCGATGTTGAATTCCGCAGCGGGGAAACGGTCGTCGATCAGCGCACGCAGCACCGGCAGATCGGAAAAGCGGATATGGCGCTGGTCCGGCCGCGGGTGTACAGTCAGCCCGCTTGCCCCCGCCTCCAATGCAATATGCCCGAAATGCGCGACATCCGGCCACGGAAGATCGCGACGGTTGCGTAACATGGCAATTGCGTTCAGATTGACAGAAAGTTTTGCGGGCATGGCATCGGGCTCCGGTTCGGAATTGACATCCTGTTTCACGCAGGTTGAGGCCAATCGCAAGGAGGCCGGCAAATTTTTTATTATTGCGGGAACGAAAACAGGCAATACACGTTACGGTTCTGATGTAGCGTTTGGCATGAGGTCTTGATCGGAAAACATGTCCGTCTTGGGGGAACAAGCAACGGACACCTTTAAAAAGGCAGGCACACTGTCAAAGAGCGCGAAGGGGGAGACAATGCAGGATGGCCGGATGCCGTTCGAAAGTCACGGCGATGAGGACAAACCCAATCTAAGGATCAGCAGCTTTCTACCGGATGTAAGCCTGCCCTCCTCCCTGCCCGCAGAACCCGTCCCCATCGCCGACATGGCCAATATCTTCGGGGTAACTCACCGGACGCTGCATTTCTACGAGGAAAAGGCGCTGCTGACCTCCAGGCGCATCGGCCAGATGCGGGTCTATACCCACCGCAACGTCCAGCGCATGGCGGTCATCAACGTCTGCCGCGAAGTGGGTATTTCCGTCGCCGCCATTACCGAGATCATGGAAAAATTCGTCCGTTCGCTCTCGCAGGGCGAGGCGGACGACATATTCCACGCCGCGCTGCGGCAGCGGAAGCGGGAATTGACGGCCGAGCTTTCCACCCTTCAGCGCCAGGCCCAGCAGATCGAGGAGTTGCTGGTCGCCGACGCGGAAGCGGACGGCATGGATGGCGCGGAACGGGCGCCGGCAAAGGACATCGCCCTTACCGACACCGAGCGAAAATGTCTGGAACTGATGGCGGAGGGTTATGCGCCGGTGCGCCTCGCCCGCGCCCTTGGTCTTTCGGGCACCGATCTCAATGTTCTCGAGGCAAAGATCATCGGCAAGTTCAATGCCAGCAACCGTTTTCAGGCGGTCGCCAAGGCGGTTCTTCTCGGCGTCATCCGCGCCTGATCACGATCAGCGAACGATTGTCAGGGTCTCTGCCGCACGGGTGATGGCGGTGTAGAGCCACCTCTCGCGCGAGTCCCGGAAGGCATAGCTCTCGTCGAAGAGAACCACGTTATTCCACTGCGAACCCTGCGCCTTGTGCACGGTCAGCGCATAGCCGAAATCGAACTCGTCATAACGCTTGCGCGTGGACCACGGAATTTCCGTCTCCACATCCTCGAAGGCCGCCTTCAGCAATTTGATCTTGGCCGCACCGCGATCCATATCGTCGTCTTCGGGCCGGATCATCAGGTTGATGCCGGGCTTCACCGTTTCGCGCGAAGAACTCATCACCTGCCAGAGCGAGCCGTTCAGCAGGCCCTTGGCGGGATCATTCCGGAGGCAGACCAGCTTGTCGCCGGATTGCGGGTAATCGGCGGTAAAACCCTTCAGCTCGCGAAGCCGCTGATTATAGCGACGGCGGGTACGGTTGGTGCCGACGAGTACCTGATCGGCATCGAGCACCAGCGACTGCGTCACCTCCGACTTGGAAATCACCTGCGCGGAACCATAATCGCCGCGCATGATTTCCCGGCCTTCCCGCACATCCATGGCAAGATGGATGATCGGATTGTCCTTGGCCTGCCGATGAATCTCCGAGAGCAGATAATCCGGCTCCTGCTCGGTAAAGAAGCCGCCGCCCGAAACCGGCGGCAGCTGGCCGGGATCGCCGAGCACGAGGATCGGCGTGCCGAAGCTCATCAGGTCCTTGCCGAGCTGCTCGTCCACCATCGAACATTCATCGATGATGATGAGCGCCGCCTTGGCGAGCGGGCTCTGGCGGTTGATGGAGAACATCGGCGCAATCGAGGTCTTGCCGGTTTCCTCGTCTTCGACAGTTTCTTCACCGCGCGGGCGGTAGATCAGCGAATGGATGGTGCGGGCATTGGTTGCACCACGCGAACGCAGCACCTGCGCCGCCTTACCGGTGAAGGCCGCAAACAGCACCTCGCCATCGACATTTTCCGCGAAATGCTTGGCAAGCGTCGTCTTGCCCGTTCCGGCATAACCGAACAGCCGGAAAACCGGTGTGCGGCCTTCCTTCAGCCAGCGGGAAACAGCCTTGAGCGCTTCGTCCTGTTGCGGTGAAAATAACATGCGCCCTCATCGCAGGATTCGAGCGTGGTGCGCAACAGAAAAAGAACGAAAGATGAATCACCTGACGAGAATGACGGCCTCAATGGGCCGCCTGCTTCTCGACGAGTGCCGCCAATTGCTCCGCAACCGTATTCCAGCCGTCGAAGAACCCCATCTCCGCGTGCCTGTTGCGATCCTCAAGATTGTTGTGCATGGCGTAAGCCACATATTCCATGCCGTCGGGATGATCGCGAAACGTCATCACGGCCGTGAGGAACGGCTGGGCGGAGGGGCGAAAACCCGCGGTCAGCGCATCGGTGAAAACCAGACGCTCCTCATGATCCACCGCCAGAAAACATCCTTTGACATGCGGACCGAAGGCCGCGCCATCCTCGCTATACCGCGTTTCGAAGGCGCCGCCGGGATGAAGCTCCATTTTATCGACACGGCATTGGCCGGGATGCGGCACCCACCATTGTTCAAGACTGGTTCTGTCCGTCCAGGCATTCCAGACGAGCCGGCGCGGCGCCCTTATGATGCGTGAAATCTTCAGGTCGAGATCGGGATTGAAAGTCTCGGTCATCGGTCATTCTCCCCTTTGCTGGACATCCTGTCCTGTTGTGCCATGACAAACTGTTCGAGCCGGTCGGTGCGGCCTTCCCAGATGGCGCGCTGTTGCGAAAGCCAGCCATCGAGCATGGAGAACCGCTGCTTCTCCAGGGAGCAGAACCGGACACGCCCCTGCTTGCGCGTCACGATCAGCCCCGCCTCTTCCAGCTGGCGGATATGTTTCATGAAGGATGGCAGGGCCATGTCGAAGGGTTCGGCCAGCGTTCCGATGCTCGCCTCCCCGCCGCCCAGCCTCAGGATCACCGCCCTGCGGGTCGGATCGGCAAGAGACTGGAAGATATCATCGAGCGCATCTGAATAGTTTTCCATAAGGCTAACTATCACATCAAAACACTTAGCTCAATGGATAAGTTTAAAAATGCGCCGAGACAGGGAATAATCCGTCAGCTTGCGGTGTCTCTTGATGTGCTGGCGGCAGAGGCCGCCCGAACCACGGAGGATATGTCCATGAAGATCCGCTTTATCGTTCCCGCCCTCGTTCTGGCTTTTGCCGGAACGGCCTATGCGGCCCCTGCGGTCGAAACGGTCAAGACCGAAAAAGGCAATGTTCTTGCCGGCGAAAAAGGCATGACGCTCTACACTTTCAAGAATGACAAGAAGGGCGTATCCAATTGTTATGACAAATGCGCGGTAAACTGGCCGCCGTTTTTCGCAGCCGCCAGCGACAAGGCCGAGGGCGCCTATTCCCTCGTGAAGCGCAAGGATGGCAAGATGCAGTGGGCAAAGGATGGCATGCCGCTTTATTACTGGGTCAAGGATACCAAGAAGGGCGATGCCACCGGTGATGGTGTGAACGGTGTATGGGATGCCGCAAAACCCTGATGGCATGAATGGCGAAAAGCGGGGGAACCATTCCCCCGCAGCCGGCAGCTTCGAAACGGAGATGCTGGCGCTGATACCCATGCTGCGCCGTTATTCCCGCAGCCTTTCCCGTTCTGACGCCGATGGCGAGGACCTCTTGCAGGACTGCGTGGAAAAGGCGCTGGCCAATCAAAGGCAATGGCGCGGAACAGGTTTAAAAACATGGGCTTACACGATAATGACGAATCTTTATCGTAACCGCCACCGCGCCGAGAAACGTCACCCGTCCGAAAGCCTCGACGGCCATGAGACCATCGCCGGCGCGGAGACGCTCTCCGACACGCTGGAGAATGACCGCCTGCACGGCGCGCTCGCCCTTCTTTCGCCCGACATGCGCGCGGTGCTGATGCTGGTGACGGTGGAGGGCTACAGCTATCAGGAGGCGGCCGAGACACTATCGATCCCGCTCGGCACCGTCATGTCCAGACTGTCCCGCGCCCGCGAAACCCTTCGCCAGCACCTGGCGGCGGATAATATCATACCCCTGCGGAGACCACGATGAAACGGCCCGACGCCATAACCGAAGACGACCTGCACGCCTATGTCGACGGACTTCTTTCCGACGACGACCGCGCGGCTGTCGAGGCCTGGCTGGCGGAAAGGCCGGAAGAGCAGGCCCGCGTGGAGGAATGGAGAAAACAGGCCGATATTCTGCGCAATGCCTTCGCCTCCTATGCCGCTGCACATCCGCATGACGCATCGATGCTCAGCCCGCAAAAGAGGGAGCGCGCATGGCGGGTAAAACCGGTTCTCCTGCAAACAGCGGCCGCCCTTTTGATCTTCGTGGCGGGTGCTGCGGCCGGCAGGCTTCTGCCGCCGTCTTTTTCCACGCCGCAGGACGTGACTCTGGCGTCGCTGACGACGGATATTCCGGCACAGGCGAAATCGGCCTATCTCATCTATGCGAGCGAGGTGCGCCATCCCGTTGAAGTCGGCGCCGGAGAGCAGCAGCATCTCGCGACATGGCTCGGCAAGCGGCTCGGCTACCCCTTCACCATCCCCGATCTCTCGAAGATCGGATATGACCTCGTCGGCGGGCGCCTTATTCCCGTCAGCGGCAAGCCGGGCGCGATGCTGATGTATCAGGACAAGACCGGCCGCAGGGTGACGGTGCTGATCGGCCACAACGAGGAAAACCGCACCACCAGCTTCCGCATGGCCAGCGCCGACGGCATCGAGACCTTCTACTGGATCGACAACGAACTGGGTTACGCCGTATCCGCCGAACTGACGCGCGACGAAGTGCAGGCGATCGCCGAGGAATGTTACCGGCAGTTTCCGACGTGAGGGCTGCTATTTCAACATCGGCCAGAGGCTGATGACGAGAAGCACGGCCATGGTGATATTGAACCATTTGAGCCGAACCGGCACAGCGAGCCAGTCGCGCAAGGCGGAGCCGAAGCCGGCCCAGGTCGAAACGCTGGGAAGATTGACCGCAGCGAAGGCCACGCCGACGACAAGAACGGTGAAGAAATATTGCCGCTCATCCGTATAGGTCGCCATCGCCGTCACCGCCATCACCCAGGCCTTGGGATTGACCCACTGAAAGGCGGCGGCTGCAATGAAACTCATCGGCGCCGACGCGGCAGAACCTTCGCTAAGGCTGCGGGAAGTACCGATCTTCCATGCAATCCAGACGAGATATAGACCACCTGCGAATTTCAGGCCGGTGTAAAGAACGGGCACCGAATGCAGCAATGCGCCGAGACCGAAGCCGACCCCGATCAGCAGCGACAGGAACCCCGCGCCGATGCCCAGCATGTGCGGGATGGTACGGCGGAAACCGAAGTTCACCCCTGACGCAAACAGCATCATATTGTTCGGGCCTGGCGTGATGGAGGTGGTGAAGGCAAACAGCACCAGCGCGACAAAGGTTTCGGCAGTCATGATTTCTCCTTGAGCAGAAACCCTATCCGTCGGACCATCATCAAGCCACCCCGCCGGATCGATGGGCGCGGTCAATTTTTTTGATGGATCAATACTTTCCATGCCGGGTTTGAGAAGTCGGAACAAAGGGCTATTGTCCAATCACCAATCGCTGGAGCGAACCCATGTATGACGACATTCCTTCCGTCACCCTGCCATCAGGAAAAGAGGTTCCGGCCCTTGGCCTCGGCACCTGGAACATGGGGGAGACGCGATCATCCGCGCCGCAGGAGGTCGAAAGCATCCGCAAGGCGATCGATCTCGGCATGACGCTGGTCGACACGGCGGAAATGTATGCGGACGGCAGATCGGAGGAAGTGGTCGGCGCGGCAATCGCCGGCCGTCGCGACGAGGTGTTTCTGGTCAGCAAGGTCTATCCCTGGAACGCCAGCGCCAAAGGCACGGCGGAAGCCTGCGAGCGCAGTCTTGCAAGGCTCGGCACCGACCACATCAATCTCTATCTGCTGCACTGGCGCGGCGAGCACCCGCTTGCGGAAACCGTAGCCGCTTTCGAAAGGCTGAAGAGCGACGGCAAGATCGGCGACTGGGGCGTCTCCAATTTCGACAGCGACGACATGGAGGAGCTTTTCGCGGTTCCTGACGGCAAGAACTGCTCCGCCAATCAGGTGCTCTACAACCTGTCCCGACGCGGGCCGGAGTTTTCGCTGCTGCCGTGGTGCCAGGAGCATGGCGTGCCGCTGATGGCCTATTCCCCCATCGAACAGGGCCGCATTTTGAAGAACCATGAACTCATCCGCATCGCCAAGGCCTATCAGGCAACCCCGGCCCAGCTGGCGCTCGCCTTTCTGCTGGAAAGGGACGGCGTCATCGCCATTCCGAAATCCGCCAGCATCGCGCGGGTCGAGGAAAACCGCGGTGCGACGGATCTTGAAATAACCGATGAAGACTGGGCGGCGCTCGATGCCGCCTTCCCGCCACCGACGCGCAGAACCGCGCTGGAAATGCTTTGATATAACAGTACGTTAAGAGACTGTCCGGAATCTGTCGATCAGGTAGTTGAATCGGAATGTGAGCAAAGCAATTGTGCCACCGCCACGGCAGGCCGCACTTGAAAAAAACGGCGCGGAAAGCCGCGCCGTTGTGTCCAAAAAGCACCGCTCCGTTACGGTATACGCCGCTCATATTCTTCTTTCAGTCCCAGCCATGTATCCCAGAACGGCCCCGGCTCCTTCTCCTGAAGACGGGCGGCGAGAATGTCGAGATGCACATGCCAGCCAGCGCTGACGTCAAGCCTCGTCCTCCTGTCGGCCAGCCGGCGATGAACCAGCGTCAGCAGCACATCCTTGCCAAGAGCCTGAAGTTCGATCGAGACCTCGCCACCTTCGCCCCAACTAAAGACGAGACGGTGCGGTGGAACCACGGTAATGATGCGGGAAGCCATACGGTCTTCTTCGGAAAAGCCTTCCGGGCGCCGGCCGGGCGGATCGGAAAGCTCATCGTTGCGCCACACCAGTTCGAACGGTGCATCCGGCGCAAGCCGCATTTCACCGGATGCCAGCCAGCGGCGGCGAAGTTCGCTTTGTGTCAGATAGGCCCAGACCCGGTCGATCGGTCCCGGCAGCAGCCGTTCGATCTTCAGGGTCGTCGGCTCGACGAGACGGCCATAGGCGTCAGGCATTGCAATATCAGCCATTGTCATTTCCTCCATCTGCAGGGATTTTTCCCTGATCATCCTCCCTGAGCATCTGCTCAAGAATATCGAGGCGACTGCCCCAGAACTGCCGGTAGAAATCCAGCCATTCATGCGCTTCCGCCAACCGTTCCGGCGAAAGGCGGCAGACATGGGTGCGCCCCCTCACCTCGCGGCGGATAAGACCCGCATTTTCCAGAGCCTTGATGTGCTTTGAAGCCGCAGCGAGCGATATGTCGAACGGCTGGGCCAGCTGGCTTACCGTGCGCTCGCCGCGGGACAGATCACGCAGCATCGTGCGTCGCGTGGCATCGCCAAGAGCATGAAAGACGGTGTCGAGATGTGAAGCAGATAATTCAACCATGTTGTTGAATATAGACTGCCGATCCAGAAAGTCAACCATACGGTTGAATGTTGGATCGAGCGGAACAACGCCATAAAAAAACCCGCGGCGAACCGCGGGCTTATATTTCAGCATCTGCTCCAAATACGGAGATTACATTCCCTGCGAACCGCGATTCATCGCAGCAATACCGGTGCGGCAGATTTCGATCAGGCCGAGCGGCTTGATGATGGCCACGAACTGGTCGATCTTCGATGACTTGCCGGTGATTTCGAAGATGAAATGCTCGACAGTCGCATCCACCACCTTGGCCTGAAACGCATCCGCAAGGCGCAGGGCTTCAGCGCGCACTTCACCCGTGCCGGCGACCTTGATGAGCGCCACTTCGCGCTCGATAGGCCGCTCCTGCCCCAGTTCGCGGGCACGAACGGTGAGATCGAGAACCCGGTGCACGGGCACGATACGTTCCAGCTGCGCCTTGATCTGCTCCAGCACGATGGGGGTACCGCGCGTGACGATGGTGATGCGCGATAGATGCGCCTCATGTTCGGTCTCGGAAACCGTCAGGCTTTCGATGTTGTAGCCACGGCCGGAAAACAGGCCGATGACCCGGGCGAGAACACCCGGCTCGTTGCTGACGAGAACCGACAGCGTATGATTTTCGACGGCAGCCGTTTCCTTCTGGATGAAATAGGCGGAGCCGGTGGGCTGTAGGTGTGCGTTCATGTCCTTTTCCTCTCCCGGCTCAGACTAGCTGACGGCCCTTGGCGTCAATGGCGTTGGCAACAGCTTCATCCGTCGCCTCATCCGGCAACAGCATCTCGTTATGAGCCTTACCAGACGGGATCATCGGGAAGCAATTGGCAAGATTGGCAACGCGGCAATCGAAGATAACCGGCTTGTTGACCGCGATCATCTCGGCGATCTTCTCGTCCAGTTCCCTAGGATCATCGCAATACATGCCGACCGCTCCATAGGCTTCCGCAAGCTTGACGAAGTCAGGCATCGCTTCGGTATAGGAGTTGGACAGGCGGTTGCCATGCAGCAGCTGCTGCCATTGGCGCACCATGCCCATGTACTGGTTGTTGAGGATGAAGATCTTCACCGGCAGACCGTACTGGATGGCGCAGGACATTTCCTGAATGCACATCTGGATCGAGGCGTCACCGGCGATATCAATGACAAGCGCTTCCGGGTGTGCAACCTGAACGCCGATGGCTGCCGGCAGGCCGTAACCCATGGTGCCGAGACCACCTGACGTCATCCAGTGGTTCGGCTCCTCGAAGCCGAAGAACTGCGCCGCCCACATCTGATGCTGCCCGACTTCTGTCGTAATGTAGGTGTCACGCCCCTTCGAAGCCTCATAAAGCCGCTGCAACGCATATTGAGGCATGATGACATCGTTGGAGTTCTTGTAGGCGAAGGAGTTGCGGGCACGCCAGCGCTCGATCTGCGCCCACCAGTCGGCGGTCTGCGCCTTTTCCGGTTTCTTCGGCAAGGCGCGCCACAGGCGGACCATATCTTCCAGAACATGGCCGACATCGCCGATAACAGGCACGTCGACGCGAACCGTCTTGTTGATCGACGATGGGTCGATATCGATGTGGATCTTCTTGGAATTCGGCGAAAACGCGTTGATGCGGCCGGTAATTCGGTCGTCGAAACGCGCGCCGACGCAGACCATGACATCACAATCATGCATCGTCATATTGGCTTCGTAGGAACCGTGCATGCCCAGCATGCCGAGCCAGTTCTTGCCCGATGCCGGATAGGCGCCGAGACCCATCAGGGTCGAGGTGATCGGGAAACCGGTCAGCTCTACCAGTTCACGCAGCAGACGGGTGGCCTCCGGGCCGGAATTGATGACGCCGCCGCCGGTGTAGAAAACCGGCTTCTTCGCCTTCGACATCAGCTCGATGGCCGCATGAATGGCATTGAGGTCGCCCTGGACCTTCGGCTTGTAGCTCTCATGCTGGATGGCGGCGGAAGGCGGCGTGTAGGTGCCGGTGGCGAACTGGATGTCCTTCGGAATATCGACAACAACAGGTCCGGGACGACCCGTCTGCGCGATGCGAAAGGCTTCATGGATGATGCCCGCCAGTTCGTTGACGTCCTTCACCAGCCAGTTGTGCTTGGTGCAGGGGCGCGTGATGCCGACGGTGTCGCATTCCTGAAACGCATCGGAACCGATCAGCGATGTCGGAACCTGGCCGGAAAGGCAGACGAGCGGGATGGAATCCATCAGCGCATCCTGCAGCGGGGTGACCGCATTCGTCGCGCCGGGGCCTGACGTGACGAGCATGACGCCGACCTTGCCGGTGGAGCGGGCATAACCTTCGGCCGCATGGCCGGCGCCCTGCTCGTGGCGCACGAGAATGTGCTGGATGTCTTCCTGCTGGAAAATCTCGTCATAGATCGGAAGCACGGCACCGCCGGGGTAACCGAAGATGTGCTCGACGCCGTTATCCTTCAGCGCCTGCAGAACGATCTCCGCACCTGTCATGCGATTGCTGTTTTCCGTATTGTCCTTATCCGTCATTGCCTGTTTCCATCCCGCTTTGGCTTTGGATATCGAGGAGCCCGAGGGCCTGTTTGAAGACATAAAAAAAGGCCCCTAGAGGAGCCTCGTTCAGCGCATGGGTGCTTTCGCCGGATGGTTACACCATCCTGCCCATGCGCCGTCCCACCACGATAAGTACGTTAAGATTTTTCATGGGCCGGAGTGTTAGCCACAAAAGCCCCAGCCGTCAACGCATATTGCAGGAAAAAATCGCCACCGCCTTCTTTTATTACCCGCAAGCAGACTTCCGCGAAATTTTCGAACGCAGTCGGTACACCTGTTGTTAAGCATAATATTTTAATATCAAGAGCGCAGATACTGCCCGAACCACCGCGATATCGCATGTACCGGGAAAAAATGTGAATAACGACACGTTTCATAACGCGTCCCGCATGGACGAAAACGAACGGCGGTCCGGCCAGCAGCCGGCGAACCGCATGCTCGGCCGCGTCATCGCCTGTAACGGCGCACACGCCACCATTGCCGCCGAAACCGAACCGGGCACCACCGATGTGTCGCAGCTCTGGTCTGTCGGACGCCTGATCTCGATCGAAATGGGCACGAGCCGTGTCGCGGCCCTCGTCTTCGCCATGCGCACGGGCGAGGACTATTGGGCAGCGGACAGACCGAACAGGCTGCTGATCGACGTTGAACTCGTGGGCGAAGTTTACCGCACCGAGGACGGCAGCGAACGCTTTTCCACCGGCATCTCGCGTTACCCCTATCTCGGCGCGGTGGCGCACCGCATCCGCACCAGCGACCTCTCGAAGATCTACGACAGCGGCAAGCGTGACGCCTGCGTGATCGGCAGGCTGACACAGGACGATACGATCGGCGCCGCCATCAGCATTCCGCAGATGCTTGCCAAACATTTCGCCGTCGTCGGTTCGACGGGTGTGGGCAAGACCACCGCCGTTTCGCTGCTTCTGAACAAGGCGATCGAGACCGACCCGAAACTGCGTGTCCTCATTCTCGATCCACACAATGAATTCGCGGCCGCTTTTCCCGATCATTCCGTCGTCATCGATACGGATACGCTGGACCTGCCCTTCTGGCTGATGCGGCTTGAAGAATTTGCCGAGGTCATCTTCCGCGGTCGCAAGCCGGTGCCGGAAGAAATGGATGTCCTCCGCGACATCATTCCCGAAGCGAAGAAGGCGTTTCGCGGCACCGAAGGTTCCGCCGTCCGCCGCACCTCCGACAAGAGCGCGATCACACCCGATACGCCGGTACCCTACCGCATGGCCGATCTTCTCGCCCTCATCGACGAGCGTATCGGACGGCTGGAAGGACGCGGCGAAAAACCCGCATTGCGCACGCTGAAAGGCCGCATCCTCTCGGCCATCAACGATACGCGCTACAACTTCATGTTCTCCAGCAATACGATCAGCGACACCATTCTGGAAACGGTGGCGCATATTTTCCGTATTCCCGGGGAAGGAAAGCCGATTTCGGTATTCCAGCTGTCAGGCATTCCCTCAGAAGTGGTGAACTCGGTGGTTTCGGTCCTCTGCCGCATGTCCTTCGAACTGGCGGTGCTGGCGCGCGGATCGCTGCATATGCTTGTCGTCTGCGAGGAAGCGCACCGTTATGTGCCTGCCGACCCCGAGCGCGGCTTTTTCCCCACCCGCCAATCCATCGCCCAGATCGCCAAGGAGGGCCGCAAATACGGCATTTCGCTCGGCGTCATCAGCCAGCGGCCGAGTGAGCTGGATCAGACCATCCTGTCGCAATGCTCGACCGTTTTCGCCATGCGGCTCTCGAACGAGATCGACCAGAAGATCATCCTTTCAGCGGTACCGAACGCATCGACATCGACCACCAGTTTTCTGTCGTCCATCGGCAATGGTGAGGCCATTGCTTTTGGCGAGGCCGTCAATGTACCGATGCGCATGCGTTTTGACCGCGTCGTCACGGCCAAATTGCCGAAGGCGAGCGGCATCACCAGCCATGTGAACCACGAAACCCCTGATACGGTTGATCTGAACAGCATCGTCACCCGCATGCGCGCCACGGCAAAACCCGTTATCACCGGCTTCCAGCAAAGCGTTGAAGCGGCCTTTTCCGATCTGCCGGAACCGGCAGCACCGAACCGGTCAACGGATGAGGTCGATAGCTGGAAGCAGGAACTGGGCACAGCTGCAACGGAGGGATATGAACCCTATCGCCCGGACATGCTGCCTGGCCGCACGCTCCCTGCATCACCAAATCCGGCGGCACCCGATACCGCCTCTGGCGCCGTCAACGAATTGCGCAAAGCCAGTTTCCAGATGCAGGCGCAAAATGGCCCGCCGCCCGGCGATGCACGCCCTTCGCTCCGCGAGAGCCTCCTGAAGAAGCCGCTCGGCAGCCTCTACCGGAAAGACTGAGCCCCTTCACGGCTGGATGCGTGTCCAGTCGTCTCCCATCTGGTTGCGGAACCAGGTCATCTGCCGTTTGGCATATTGGCGGGTCGCGGCCGCCGATTTTTCGATAACCTCCGCCTCGCCCATGCGCCCGGCCAGCATATCGGCGATCTGGGCAACGCCGATCGCCTTCATTGCCGTTGCATCAGGCGGAAGATTGAGCGCGAGAAGCGCCTGTACCTCCTCCACCGCGCCGCTCTCCATCATCGCCTCAAAACGACGATTGATGCGATCATGCAGCACCGGCCTTTCCGGCAGGACGACGAATTTCTGCGCCCGGTCGGGGTCGATAATCATAGGGCCCCGGGCCTGCTGGAAATCCCGGATCGATTTCCCCGTCGCCTCAAGCACTTCAAGCGCCCGGACGATACGCTGCCCGTCCCCCGGCTGGAGCGTGTCCGCCATGGCCGGATCACGGCCGGCGAGTTCCGCATGAAGGACCGCCGCTCCCTCCTCGACCAGCCGGGCGCGCAATCTCTCGCGGATGTCTTCTGGAATGTTGGGCATGTCGGAGAGGCCGCCCGTCAATGCCTTGAAATAAAGCCCCGTGCCGCCGACGATGACGGGGAAACGCCCCTGCGCCCGTAAATCCGAAAGTAGGGCAGAGATGTCCCGCAGCCATTCACCCGTTGAATAGAGACTGCTCGCCGGCACATGGCCGTAGAGCAGATGCGGAACGCCCTCCATCTCGTCTTCGGATGGCCGGGCGGTCAACACCCGTAGCGTGTCATAAACCTGCATGCTGTCGGCATTGATGACGACGCCGTCCCGCTCCCGCGCCAAACGAAGCGCAAGCGCGGACTTGCCGCTTGCCGTCGGGCCGGTTATCAGGATCGCATCAAAATTCTCATCAAGGTTTTTCATCATGGCTCTCGTTGCCACGCTTATCGCCAATCCGTCAAATCCTGTTCTGACACCGGCCCTCGGCGAAGCGGCCGCGAAGGCCGTCAACGCATCGGGCCTCTACTGGCTGGCCGATGGCATTGCCTGCGATATCGCCCTGCCCTCCGGCGCTGCCATCGAACAGGCACGCAGCGCGATTGCAGCCGCGCTTGCCGGAAAACCGATCGATATCGTCATCCAGGAACAGGATCAGCGGCGCAAGAAGCTTCTGATCGCCGACATGGATTCGACCATGATCGGCCAGGAATGCATCGACGAACTGGCGGCCGAAGTCGGGTTGAAGGACAAGGTCTCAGCCATCACCGCCCGCGCCATGAATGGCGAGATCGCTTTCGAACCTGCTTTGCGTGAGCGTGTGGCGCTGCTGAAGGGCCTGCCGGTCTCTGTCATCGATGACGTCATCGAAAAGCGCATCACGCTGACCCCGGGCGGCAAGGAACTGATCGCCACCATGAAGGCCAAGGGTTATTACACCGCCCTCGTGTCCGGCGGCTTCACCGTCTTCACCGGCCGCGTCTCCGCGATGCTCGGTTTCGACGAGGACCGCGCCAATCTGCTGGGTGAAACCAATGGCGAACTTGATGGCACCGTTGCCGAACCCATCCTCGGTAAACAGGCCAAGGTGGATGCGCTGAACGATATTGCAGCAAAGCTCGGCATTTCGCCGGAAGAGGCAATGGCAGTCGGCGATGGCGCCAACGATCTCGGCATGCTGCATCTGGCCGGCGCGGGCGTGGCCCTGCATGCCAAGCCGGCCGTGGCAGCCGAGGCGCAGATGCGCATCGACCATGGTGATCTGACCGCGCTTCTATACATCCAGGGCTACCGCAAGACGGATTTTGTCACTCCATGATCATCCGAGAGACACAGAGACTCATTCTGCGCGAGTGGAAGGAGAGCGACCGTGACCTGTTCCGCGAAATCAACGCCGACGAAAAGGTCATGGAGTTTTTTCCCTTCCGCCGCAGCCATGCGGAAGCGGACGCCGTGCTGGAAACCATCAACGGCATGATCCGCGGCAGCGGTTACGGCTTCTACGCCATGGAATTGCGCGAGACCGGCGAAGTCATGGGCTTCTGCGGCATTTCCCCCGTCATGAATCTCGACCCGCCCTTCCCGCTCGGAACCATGGAAATCGGCTGGCGGCTCGCCACCCGCTTCTGGGGCCACGGCTATGTCACGGAAGCGGCGCAATCGCTGCTCGTCATGGCCTTCGATGAAAAGGAGACGCCGGAAATCGTCTCCTTTGCCGTGCACAACAACCAGCGTTCAACGCGGGTGATGGAGCGCATCGGCCTCAAGCGTGATCCTTCACGCGATTTCGACCATCCGCGCGTGCCGGAAGAGACGCATCCGCATCTGCGCCCGCATGTGACCTATGCGTTGACGCTGGAGGAGTGGCGGGCGCGATAAGACCCTGCCCGCCAAGCCCGAACATCACTTCACGGCCGCATTGCCGCCATCGGCAAACAACGCCGCTCCGGCGACGAAGCTCGCCATGGGGCTAGCGAGGAAAAGCGCTGCCTGCGCGATTTCCTGCGGCTCAGCGATACGTTTCATCGCATGCAGGCCAGCGGCCCATTCCTTCTGCGCCGCATCGCCGGCTGCCGGTGTATCAACCCCGCCGGGCAGCAGCGCATTGGCACGAATACCGCTGATGGCATAATCGGCGGTAATGCCTTTCACCAGCCCCATCAACGCCGCCTTCGCCGCCCCATAAGCCGCCATGCCCGGTATGCCGACGCTGGTGCCGACGAAGCTTGAGGTGAAGACGATGGAGCCGCCGCCACGCGTCAACATCAGCGGTATCTGGTAACGCGCTCCCAGAAAAGCGGAGGTAAGATTGACGTTGAGTACATCATCCCATTCCGCAGGCGAAATCTCCGCCAGCGGCTTCATGGCCCCCACCGCACCGGCATTATTGACGGCGATATCGAGGCCACCGAACACGCTCACGGCCGCCTCTGCCAGTCGGGAATGGGTTTCGGCAAGACCGGCATCACCCGCAACCGCGTGGACGCGGCCGCCGGTCTCACGAATGTCGGCGGCAACCTCCTGCAGCGCCTTTTCGCCGCGCGCATTGAGAACGACCGCCGCGCCGTGAGCGGCAAACAGCATCGCCGTCGCCCGGCCGATGCCGGATGACGCACCGGTGATGATGGCAACCTTGTTTTCAAGCAATTTCATATCCTTGGCCTCCGTTTAATGGAGCCCAAGGATTAGAGAGCGGCCGGAATGACAACCACCCGATTCCTGACGGATCGGACGAAAGGCGTTTATTCCAGCGGCAGCGCCACGACGCGCAGATTGCCCTGGGCATCCGCCACCATCATATGCGCATTCTTGCGGCCTTCGGATTTCAGGCCGTTGACGCGCACCAGCACATCGCCCGGAACCTCCATGAAGTCCTGCCCGACCTCGACGATGATATCGCCGGCCTTCATGCCCTTCTGTTCGGCGGGCGAGCCCGGATCGACGCTGGCGACAAGCACGCCTTCCACGCTTTCGGCAATGCCCTTTTCGGTGCGCAGCTCGTTGCTCAGCACCACGAGATTCATGCCGAGCACGCTCTGCGGTGCTTCACGCACTTCCGGCGTCTGGTCCTGCGCCTGATCGTCGGTGCCGCCATCGTCTTCCGGTACGACCACACCGCCATCGCCGTCTTCGCTCTGTTGGTCCTCGGCCGAGGCCTTCTCATCCGTCGCATCCTGCAACTGGCCGAGCTTGACCTTGACGGTCTCCTCCTTGCCATCACGCAGGATCACCACATCGACGTCCTTGCCGACAGGGCTTTCCGCCACGATCCGCAAAAGGTCGCGCATCTCGTGAATATCCTTGCCGTCGAATTTCAGCACGACATCGCCGGCCTGGATCGGGCCATTTTCCACCGGTCCGCCCTTGGCGACGCCGGAGATAAGCGCACCCTTGGCGCTATCCATGCCGAGGCTTGCCGCCACATCGTCGGTGACGGGCTGGACACGAACACCCAGCCAGCCGCGGCGCGTCTCACCGAATTCGATGAGCTGCTGGACGATATTCTGGGCAAGCTCCGTCGGCACGGCGAATCCGATACCGATCGAACCGCCGCTCGGCGAAATGATCGCCGTATTGATGCCGATCACCTCGCCCTTCATGTTGAAGAGCGGACCGCCGGAATTGCCCTTGTTGATGGCCGCATCCGTCTGGATGAAATTGTCATAGGGGCCGGCATTGATATTACGCCCGCGCGCGGAAATAACACCGACCGTCAGCGATCCACCAAGGCCGAAGGGATTGCCGATGGCCATCACCCAGTCGCCGATGCGCATGCTGCGCGAATCACCGAACTTGACGGCCTTCAACGGCGTTTTCGGCTCCACCTTCAAGACGGAAAGGTCGGTTTTCGTATCGGTGCCAACCAGCGTCGCCTTGAGCTTCGAACCGTTAGGGAAAATCACCTCGATGGCGTCGGCACCCTCGATGACGTGGTTGTTGGTGACGACGTAACCGGCCGGGTCGATCACGAAACCGGACCCCAGCGAATTGACCTTTTCACCGCCTTCCGGCTTCTGGCTGTCGAAATAATCCTTGAAGAATTCCTGGAAGGGCGAACCCTCCGGCAGTTTCGGCGGAACCGGGCCCTTGCCGTCGGTCTTGACGTTCTGCGAGGTGGAAATATTCACCACCGCGTCGAGAAGCGGCTCAGCAAGATCAGCCACCGATTCCGGCCCATGGCTCTGCGCCAATGCCGCAACCGGTGCCGTAAGGCTACCCGCCACAAGCGCGATGCCCGCGATTGCGGCGATGCTGCTGCGAAAAGGCGAAAGAAGGGTCACGGCCATAAGCGTCCTCGCGTTTCAAATAGTCCTGCCCTGCATATATCGGCAAAGCATAAGGCGGAATGATGAAGTGTAAAAATACCTTTTCGTGAACAGGCGGGGGACGCCTTGCCCGTAGTCACAGCTTTGGCACGAAAACGGACCAAAAAGAAAGGGCCGGTAAAAACCGGCCCTCCAAAATCATTTTATCCGTTATCAGTTCGCCGGCGCCGGCGCAGGTGCGGCAGGTGCCGCGGAAGGCACACCGTCGATGTTGTTGAAATAACGGAAGAAGGTAGAGTCCGGAGACAGAACCAGCGTCGTGCCTGTTCCGCTCAGTGAGCTGGAATAGGCGGCCATCGAGCGATAGAACTCGAAGAAGCTCGGGTCGCGCTGGAAAGCTTCACCGAACACCTTGTTACGCTCCGCATCGCCTTCACCGCGCAGCACTTCGGACTGACGACGCGCGTCGGATTCGAATTCCACGACCTGACGGTCGGCGATAGCGCGGCGACGCTGCGCTTCTTCGTTACCACGGGCGCGGATCAGTTCGGCCTCGGCCAGACGTTCCGACTTCATGCGCTCGAAGGTCTGCTGCGAGACTTCCTGCGTCAGGTCGGTACGGCGAATGCGCACGTCAACGATGCTGATGCCGAGTGATTCCGCATCGGGACGCAGATCGTCACGCACTTCCTGCATCATCGATGCACGTGCATCCGAGAGCGCGGATTCGAAGCCACGCAGACCGTAGACCCGGCGCAGCGATGCGTCGAGACGGGTACGCAGGCGCGATTCCGCCGACATCTGGTCACCCGAGACCGTCTGCCGGAAGCGGCGTGCATCCGTGATGCGATAGACCACGAAGGCATCAACCTCGTAGAACTTGCCGCCGGAGACCTGAACACGGATATTGTCGTGATCAAAGCGCAGCGCGCGGTTTTCGACATATTGTACGCGGTCGGCGTCCATGAAGGCGAAGGGCAGCTTGAAATAGAGGCCCGGCGCGGTTTTGACATCCTGGATTTCACCGAAGCGAACGACGATGGCCTGCTGGCGCTCGTTGACGACGAAGATCGACGAATAACCGAGGAAAAGCACGACGGCGAGGCCGACGAGAATGGCCGTAAGACGGTTGCCCATATTAGTTGCCTCCCTGCTGTGCCGCGCCCGGATTGCCGCGCATGATCTCGTTCAGAGGCAGATAAGGCACCACACCCTGTTTTTCGTCGATGATGACCTTGTTGGAGCCCTTCAGGACCTGTTCCATCGTTTCCAGGAACATGCGCTGACGGGTTACATCAGGCGCGGTGCGATACTGGTCGTAGATGGAGATGAAACGCTGCGCTTCACCCTGTGCCTCGTTGACGACACGCGACTTGTAGGCGTTCGCTTCTTCGAGGATCTGCGCGGCCTGACCGCGGGCGGCACCGAGCTTCTGGTTGGCGTATTGGTTGGCTTCCTGAACGAAGCGGTCTTCGTCCTGTTCGGCGCGCTGCACTTCATCGAAGGCGTCGGCCACTTCGCGCGGCGGCGCCGCGTCTTCAATAGCCACCGCATTGATGGAGATGCCGGCGCCATAACCGTCCATCGTGGACTGGATGATGGTGCGCACATCCGCTGCGATCGCCTGACGGTTATCGCGGAAGATGTCCTGTGCCGGACGACGGCCGACGACTTCGCGCATGGCGCTTTCGGAAACCTGCTGCAGGGTTTCAGCCGGGCTGTCGACGTTGAAGAGGTAGGATTTCGGATCGGAGACCGTATAGAGCACCGAGAACTGCACGTTGACGATGTTCTGGTCGCCGGTCAGCATCACGCCGCTCGCTGAAGACGACGAAGCGCGCGAACCGATATTCTGCTGCTGCTCGGTCACCTTGACGATTTCCACCGTCTCGATCGGCCACAGATGGAAATGCAGGCCCGGCATCGAAATTTCATCCTTCGGACGCCCGAAACGCAGCTCCACGCCGCGCTCGTCCGGCTGGACGGTGTAGATGGACTGGATGCCGAGGAAAACCAGAACGACGAGAACAACGATCGCAACCGCGCCGCCGTTGAAGCCGCCCGGCAGGACATTCCTGAAACGGTCCTGGCTGCGCCGGATGATCTCTTCCAGATCAGGAGGGCCGCCATTGCCGCCGCCACCGCCGCGAGGCCGGTTAGGCCCCTGCCCCCATGGGCCGCCACCGCCGCCCTGGTTGTTTCCTCCACCGCCGCCGCCCCAAGGGCCGCCGCCGCCATTCTGATTGCTCCAGGGCATCAATACCTCTTTATAAAAGCCTCTCCCGATTCCGTTCGAAAGCGATTGCTCGCGTGCGGCGGGAATATCGACCCGTTATAAGAAGGAGAAGCGTCCGTTTCAACGCAGAGGTGGTAACTAAATACCCAATCGGGGTAAATAGTTCACTTTGACGCGGCTCTGCGCACATAAGTGGTGAACAGAACGGGATAATTGTCCCTTTCCCCTGCGGGAGCGGGGGTTTCCTCGGTTTTCTCAAAAACGCCGGGATCGATTTCCGGAAAAAAAGTGTCTCCATCCAGCTTTACCGCCACATGGGTGACGGAAAGTTGATCGGCAAAGGGCATGGCCTGACGGTAAATCTCGCCGCCGCCGGCCACGAAAACCTCATCCACACCCAGTTCCGCAGCCTTGGTTTTTGCAAGCTTCATGGCCTCGTCCAGCGACGAGACGACATCCACACCTTCAGGCCGGTAGTCGGCATTGCGGCTGACGATGATATGCGGACGGCCCGGCAGGGGGCGCTCGCCGACGGATAAAAATGTCTTGCGGCCCATGATGAGCGGCTTGCCCATCGTCATCGCCTTGAAGCGCTTGAGGTCAGTGGAAAGCTTCCACGGCATGTCGAGGTCGCGGCCGATGACGCCGTTTTCGGACACCGCGACGATGATGGTGACGCGCGGCTCACTCATACCGCGATCGGCGCCTTGATGCTTGAATCGGCCTCGTAGTTCTCAAGCGTAAAGTCTTCGAACTTAAAGCCGAAAAGGTCCTTCACATCAGGGTTGAGGCGCATCGTCGGCAAGGCCTTGGGTGTGCGCGTCATCTGCAGCTGCGCCTGTTCGAAATGGTTGGCATAGATATGCGCATCGCCGAGCGTATGGACGAAATCGCCGGGCTTCAGCCCCGTCACCTGCGCCACCATCAGCGTCAGGAGCGCATAGGAGGCGATATTGAACGGCACGCCGAGGAAAATATCCGCCGAGCGCTGGTAAAGCTGGCAGGAGAGCTTGCCGTCGGAAACATAGAACTGGAACAGGCAATGGCAGGGCGGCAACGCCATCTCGTCCACCAGCGCGGGGTTCCAGGCCGAAACGATGTGGCGACGGGAATTGGGATTGGTTTTCAGGGCCTCGATCAGAAGCGCGATCTGGTCGATATGGCGACCGTCAGGCGCCGGCCAGGAGCGCCACTGTGCACCATAGACGGGGCCGAGATCGCCATTCTCGTCAGCCCATTCATCCCAGATGGAAACGCCATTTTCCTTGAGATAGGCAATATTGGTATCGCCCCTCAGGAACCACAGGAGTTCATGGATGATCGAGCGCAGATGCAGCTTCTTGGTGGTAAGAACCGGAAAACCTTGCGCAAGGTCGAAACGCATCTGGTAACCGAAAACCGAGCGCGTGCCCGTGCCGGTGCGGTCTCCACGGTCGGAGCCGGTTTCCATGACATGCCGGAGAAGATCGAGATATTGTTTCATGCGTTCTGCCGCCGATTCCCTGATATCGAGGGAATATAATAGCACAGGGCGGCAGAACCAATCACCTAATGCGGGCTTATCCCCGGATCAAATCAAAGCGACTGAAGCTTACCCAGTTCCTTGGCGACCAGATAGTAGAAAGTCACGCGCGACTTGGAGCGGTCCGCGGCCATGGCCTTGGCGACAGCATCGATCGCCTGATCGGCTGCACCGTCGGTAACGCCGAGCTTCTTGCCGCACCAGCTCGCCTTCACGCGCGCAAGCTCTTCCGGATCGGAAGCGGACACCAGCGAGGAATCCCGGTTGCGCAGGGCAATGCCGAGATGCTTGACGATCTTGCCGACAACGGCTTCGTCGGCTGCTGCGTCGTATTTCTTCACATCTGCGAGATAGTCAGTCATGTCCACTCCTTCGTGTGTCCCCGGCCCGGTGTTGCTTCTGGTGACCGGTTGCAGGGAGAATGGGACAGCAATCCCTCGTCGTCAAGAATTGTCTAAAGTGCGGGCCGCAATCACGAAACCTTTTCATGGAATTGTCATCACCCCCCTTTTCTCGGGCGGGCGAAACGCCTATATGAGCCTTGCCGGGGCAACCCGGCTATGGCGATAAACGGTCGGTGTAATAAACCTATTGGACCCGGGGGCGGTACCCGGCGCCTCCACCAAAAACCGGCGGGCTTTTCAAGATGAAGGCCGGCTTTTGATGGGGGCGAAATAGGATCGACAAGGGCGTAAAGATCGAACTTTTGCTCGGCATGATACCGCCGTTATCGGGTCACAAGTGTAGTTGCAAATGACAACAACGCTAAGGAATATGCTCTCGCTGCCTAATGGCGGTGCGGGAATTCCGCTCTAAGTCCTCACGGTTAGCCCCGTGAGGCGGGGTTCGGAGGTACCTGGCAACAGAAACCTCCACCTTCTCCATTTTGCCTGAATTGATTATATGATAGCTGACTTGCGAACGGCGTAGGCTTTTCCGTTGCTGCCGTTCAGGACATTGCGTATACTTGGGCAACGCGTGAGCGTCAGGATCGGAAATGATCCCGGCTCAAGGATTACGCGAAGATTCAAAGTGTTACAGCGTCCTTGGCGCGCGAGCCGCGCCGCACATGAAAAGACGTTCGAATAAGGGAAAGACAGGACCGCATGGGGCAGGATCATATCCGTTACGACATTCTCGCACAGGATGCCCTTCGCGGCGTTATTCGTAAGGTTTTGGGTGAAGTGGCCGCAACCAGCCGCCTGCCCGGCGACCACCATTTCTTCATTACATTCCTGACCGGCGCGCCGGGCGTGCGGATTTCCCAGCACCTCAAGGCGAAATATGCCGAACAGATGACCATCGTCATCCAGCACCAGTTCTGGGACCTCAAAGTAACCGAAACCGGCTTTGAAATCGGCCTCTCCTTCTCTGATACGCCGGAAAAGCTGGTCATTCCCTATAATGCCATCAGAGGTTTCTACGATCCTTCCGTCAATTTCGAACTCGAATTCGACGTGCCTCTGGCCGAAGAAGAAGAGATGGAAGAAGCCGAAATCACCGCTTATCCCGTTTCCCATGAGCCGAAGCCGGCTGCCGCTTCCGAAACGCCCAAGGCCGGCGAGGAAAAGAAGGAAGGCTCGGTCGTTTCGCTGGATGCCTTCCGCAAGAAGCAATAACGGCTTACCCCGAGCGTACGAGATCCGAGGAGACATATCCCCATGGCGGCCGATATCGTCAATCTACGTCAGTTTCGGAAACAGAAAGCCCGTAGCGAAAAAGAAAAGCAGGCGGAGCAGAACCGCCTGTCCTTCGGCCGCGGCAAGGCGGAAAAAAATCTCACATCAGCCCTGAACGAAAAAGCCGAAAAGGCGCTCGATCAGGGGCGGCTCGAAAAACCCGATGACGCGGTCGGCAAAGACTGACAAGCCGACAGACCGCGCGAATTTCGGGACTATCGGAAAAGAATCGCAAAACAGGGACTTGCTGGGGAGATATGATTCAGACCTCCAACCGGATCCACCGGAGACCGATCTGATGATCCGCAAGCACTCCGCGACGTTGCACGGCCACCGCACCAGCATTTCACTCGAGGACGCCTTCTGGGACGAGCTGAAAATCATTGCGGACAGACGCAAGATCAGTTTCGCGGCCCTGCTTGCCGAAATAGATGACAACCGCGCCGCCGACAGCAATCTGTCCTCGTCGCTGCGGGTTTATGTGCTGAACTGGCTGAAAAACCGCTGAGATTTTCTGACGTACGGTAAAGACACGCAATCGATCACGACCTGCGATGCCTCTATCCGGATTTGTCGTCCTAGACTACAAAAATTACTGCCGAAAACTCGTAACGCCGTGAAAGCATTCATTAAACATTAGCGGCCTAGTCTGCGCTGCAAGGCATTTCCCGTATTGCGTAGCCTTGCTTTCAAATACTGTTTCCAGACCTTTCCCATCCACCACGAGGCGTTCCGGGGCTCCCCCCGTTAGGGAACGAGTTTGCCGTGAGATTCTCGGCTCATGCTCGAGGATGATGCAACGTTCCGGGACAGGTTTCCGCACTTTCGCAATATGAAGGCCGATCAGCCTTACCCTGCCCGCAAGCTTACGGCGTGGCAGGAGCGTTTTCCGGCGCCAGTTGCCGGATGGCGTTTTCCGTCGGAGGCACCACCAGAACCGGCGCGGATTGCCGCTCGGGTACCGGCTGTTGCCCCTGTTCCTGCTGCTGTTGTTGCAACCGCTCCTGCTGTTCCTTTTCCTGGCGCAGACGTTCTTCGGCTGCCGCCTTCAGACGCGCCTCTTCGTCAGCCTTGGCCTTGGCTTCCGCCTCCGCCCGCTCCTTCTCGGCCTGCCGCTCGGCCGCCTGAGAGCGATAAAGCGCGACTTCGCGGCGCAGGCGCTGCTTTTCAAGAACACTCGCCTGCATGGCCTCCACCCGGCGGCGTTCCTTTTCGAAAGCCCTGAGCGACAGGTAATTGCTGAGCGCTGAAACATCGGTCGTCAAAGCCGGCGCGGCAAGCGGACCGTTATAGTTGAGACGCACCGATGGCTCGGCCCCTGCGACCGTTTCGGTACCGGGATTGAACAGAAGATCGAGGTCGCCATTCACGGTCGAAGCCGCAAGATCAACCGTCGCGTCGGCCGTCAGCGTTACGGGATCGATCCCCGCACGCAGATTCTGGAAATGAAGCGCGCCGCCATTCAGCGAGAACGGCAAGGCCACATCGCCAAGCCCGATTTCACCCTGCCACAGGCTCTGGTCCACCAGCGGCCGCACCTTGGGCGCGTCGATCGGCTGCTGCAAACCATCAGCCGCCTGCAGGATCGGCGGGAAGGCACCGGGATTAAGTCCCTTCAGCACAAGCCCGCTGGCCCTAATTTCACCCGATCCACCCGCTGATTTCAGCATCTCACCGACACTTTTGCCCGTCGATTCGGCCGTCAGGTCAACGGCCACCCGACCTGTCGCAACCGGCCCGTTGGCATTGGCCCAAAGGATCGGCTCCGGATTGGCATCGGTCACCGCGATCTTGGTGCGGAAAATGCCCGCACCTTCGCCCGTCGACATGGCAAGCCGCCCCGTCAGCTTACCGCCCATGAAGGTGCCGGCAACGTCATCGAGCGACAGACTGCCCGCATCATGCGTGACCCTGGCCGAAACACCGGTGACGGTACCAAAGGGACCGGCCTCGAAGCTTTCCGCTTTCAAGGCGAGCGAAGCCTTGAGCTGCGGGAAGGCTGGCATGGCCAGAGGCTTGGCATTGAGCGCTCCGGTTTCCGGGTCGATCACCGGCCCATAGATCGCATCCCCCAGCCAGGCGAGTTCGACGGTTCTGACGGAGAGATCACCGTCTACAGGATGGGGCGTGGCACGCTGGAATGTCAGATTGCCCGAGAAAGGGTTTCCGCCCGCCTGCCCGCCGATCGAGGAAAGTGCGATCTTTTGCCCGTCCACCGCCACTTTCGCATTGGCCTTCAGCGCCATGCCGCCGCCAAGCTGCGGCAGACCGACAGCGTTCATGATGAGGTATGGCTCGATGTCAGCGCTTTCGAGCGCCACATCGGCGCTGCCCTCGCCGAAATTGGCGGCCGAAACGGCAAAGGAACCGTTCATCGAAAAATGCGTCCGTTCCGTCGAGAAGCGCAGCTCCGTCTGGGCGGGTGAGCCGAGCGTGCCGTTGAGCTTGACCGAGAGAAGTCCTTCGCCATCCGCATCAAAAGGCAGCGGATCAAGCCCCGCCTGCCCGAACAGGATTGCGGTCGACTGGTTCTTCAGGACGGCTTCCAGCGACATGGCCGTATCATCGGTGATCGACAGGAAATCTGGCATCTTGGCAACGGCCGAGAGCCGGCTGCCATTGACGGTGCCGGAGACGGCGACATTGGCCCCGCCATTTTCGCTGTTGACGGAAACATCCATGGCAAGGTCGGAATTGGCGTACCATGGCGCGCTCGCCGCCAGACGGCTGAGGAATGGATGGTTTGGCAATTTCTGCTGCAGCATGGTGAAGAAAGGCTGCATGTCCGCAGCATGCAGGTTCACCGTGCCCTTGCCGGAATAATTCAGCAGCGAACCCTGCAATTGCCCTCTGGCCTTCACCTCCGCGCCGGCAATATCGCCGGCCGTCATGTTTTCAAGCGAGAGAATCCCGCCGGCCATGGTGAAGGCGGTTTCGACGTGATTGGCGGTCACACCGGCCATGTTGAACCGGTCGGCCTTGAATTTTGCGGTAATGCGGTGGTCGAGGACGGAACTGCCGACCTGATCGCCAAGCGCCAGACTGCCGAGCGCCCTCAGCGCATCGAGATCGATTTCGTTGCCCGACAGATCAATGGAGAGATTGGAAGTCTTGCCGTCGGAACGCCGCTCCAGCTCGCCCTTCAGCGAGGCATCGCCGATCGCAAGCTCCAGATTGTCGAAACGCTGATTGAGCGTCGTCAGTGAAACATCGGCGGAAAAACCGGCGGCATTGAGCTGGCGGATCGCCGGATCGACGGAACCGGAAAGCCAGTTCGCCAGCCCCGAAGGCTGGTTGGAGGCGAGCAGCAGATTGCCGTTGAAAGCGGGGCCGCCAAGCAGCGTCAGCGATCCCTTGGCTTCAAGCTGGGTCCTGCCCGGCAGCGTCGCCACGGCATTCACCACCTGCCAGCCACTGCCTTCCGGGCGCACATCCAGCCGGATGTCGCGGATGGTCGTATCGTCGGAAACGAGTGCGGGAAGGCTGATGCTCGCTTTGCCCGGCACCGGCGGAACCGGGATGCGGGCCACCATGGCCGCAAAGGCTTCAATGCGCTGGCGAACCGAGGCGGTGGGCTGGCGTGAGGTCTTGCCCGTTTGCACGACAGGCGGCGCGAAGCGGGCGACATCTATCTGCTGGCCGTCGGCCGTCAGCAGGAACTCTGGCTTGGCGCCGGTATCGAGCGTCGCCTCGCCCGTCACGACATAGGGATTTTCGCTGCCGCCGAGTTCCATGCGGTAACTCGGGATACGCACGCTTTCATTGGTCAGTTCAAAACTGCCGCGGGTGCGCGGCGAAGAAAACAGCGATTGGCCCGCCTGCTGCTTCTGCTTTTCATCCTCACGGAAACTGAAGGAGAAAGAACCGCTATAAGCGGGCTTTCCCGCCGTTGCAGCAATCGCACCATCGAGATCGACCTCGACCGGATGTTCGTCAGGCACCACGCGGACCCTGAGGCCCATGCGGCCGGCGGCATAATCCGGCTCGCTGCTGGAGAGCGAGAACGACCCCGGATGCCCGTCAATGGCGGCGCGCCCTTCGGCCTTCCACGGCCCGGCCAGCGAATTGGCGGACATGTCGGCGTTGAGACCGGTCACCACGCGATTGCGGCCGGATTGCTCGTCGATGAATTCGATCTGCCCGCCTTCGATCTGCACGCTTTCCAGAACCACGGTGCGGGCGGGAATTTCCGCCCGGCTGCCGCGCATCCAGTCCAGCGTGCCATCTTTCAGCAGCCTGATCTTCGCCTTGGGCTCCTCGATGCGCATGTCGAAGATGCGGGCCTCGCCCGAAAGGAAAGGCGCAAGCTCGGCATCCATGGAAAAACGCGCGACCTGAATGAGCGGCGATCCATCCGCATCCGTTCCGGCGCGCACATCATGCAGCGTTACCGAGGGGAAAGGCAGGATGCGGGCCTCAACGCGGCCATGCACAACCACCTTCTTGCCGAGAATACGGCTCGCCTGGTCTTCAAAATCGCGGCGGAAATCCGTCCAGTCGACGAAATAGGGAATAAGCAGCGCCGAGAACAGCACCACGGCCAGCAGTCCGCCCAGAAAAACCAGAATACGCCCGAGCACTGACCTGCATCTCCCTTCGCGAACGCTGCAAACCTATTCTTTTCTGCCTTAACGGCAAGCAGCCTTTTGTACCAATCAATTGTGAGGATGATCAGACAAGCCGGAACAACTTGCCCGGATTGAAGATATTATCCGGATCGAGCGACGTTTTGATGGCGCGCATCACATCCAGTGCATTGCCGGCCTCTTCGGCAAGAAAACTCATCTTGCCCTGGCCGATGCCGTGTTCGCCGGAGCAGGTGCCGTCCATAGCAATGGCGCGGCGGTTGAGACGGGCGACAAAGGCTTCGGTTTTCGCGACGCTTTCGGCATCCTTGCCATCAAACAGAATAAGGACGTGGAAGTTCCCGTCGCCCGCATGACCGACGATCGGCGCGAGAAAACCGTTCTCCTCAATATCCCGCTGCGTTTCCACCACGCAGTCAGCGAGGCGCGAAATCGGCACGCAGACATCGGTGGACAACCCATCGAGATGCGGTGCGAGCGCCCGCGACGCCCAATAGGCGTCATGACGCGCTTTCCAGAGCTTGTTGCGCTCGGCGGCATCGCTCGTCCAGCGGAAGTCGACGCCGCCGCATTCCGCCGCGATCTCGGCAAACTGCTGCGATTGCAGAGCCGCCGTCTCCTCGGTCCCGTGGAACTCCACGAAAAGCGTCGGCTTCTCCGCGTAGTTCAGGCCGGAATAGGCGTTGCACGCCCGCACCTGCACCTCGTCAAGCAATTCGATGCGGGCAACCGGAACGCCCATCTGGATCGTCATGATGACGGCATCGCAGGCCGCCTTGATCGTGTCGAAGGTGCAGACACCGCCGGCGATCTTTTCCGGAATGCCCTGAAGCCGCAGCGTCACGGACGTGATGACGCCGAGCGTCGCCTCGGCCCCCACGAAAAGCCGCGTCAGGTCGTAACCGGCGGAGGACTTGCGGGCGCGGCGCGCCGTGCGGATTTCCTCGCCATTGGCGACAACAGCCGTAACGGCAAGCACATTGTCTTTCATCGTGCCATAACGAACGGCATTGGTACCGGAGGCGCGCGTCGAGGCCATACCGCCGATCGAGGCATTGGCGCCCGGATCGATCGGGAAGAACAGGCCGGTATCGCGCAGATAGACGTTGAGGTCCTCACGCGTCACGCCCGGCTCCACCGTCACGTCAAGATCTTCGGCATTCACCTCAATGATGCGATTCATCCGGCTGAAATCGATGCAGATTCCGCCGTTGGGCGCATTGACCTGCCCTTCAAGCGAAGACCCCGTTCCGAAGGGAATGACCGGAACCTTGTATTGGGCGCAAGCCTTCACCACGGCCTTCACATCATCGGCGCTTTCGGCAAAAACGACCCCGTCAGGCGCCTGCAGGGTCAGATAGGTGGTGGTGTGCCCATGCTGCTCGCGAAACGCCTGGCCCGTCTGGATCTTATCGCCCAACTGCTGCTTCAGCACCGCGAGCACAGACGCAATGCCCTCTTCATTCCGCTCACCCGCAACAACGTCTTTCAGCGCCATCATCCATCTCCACCGCAACATCTGCCCGTAACGGATTCGATCCGTTACGAAATTCCGTCAGGTGGTATGGGATAAGGTTAACGCTTTGTCCAGCATCGCGATTGCGCCGAATGTGGTTTGGCGAAAACCCCGTCCTATTCCGCTGCGAGCAACGGCTTGTCCTCCTCCAGCGCCTTACGGCGGGCGGCAAGTTCAAGCTCGCGATGGAGGCGGATTTCCTCATCCGCCTGCGGCTTGGCAAAGCGGGCGATGAGCAGATAGGAGACCGGCGTGATATAAAGCGTCACCAGCGTCGCGAAACCGAGACCGCCGACAATGACCCAGCCGAGCGCGATGCGCGCTTCCGCGCCCGCGCCCTGCGCCAGCACCAGCGGCACGCCACCAAGAATGGTGGCGATCATCGTCATCATGACAGGGCGCAGGCGGATGCTGGTGGCCTTTTCGATGGCTTCCCGTACGGTCGCGCCCTGATCGCGCAGATGATTGGCGAATTCCACGATCAGGATGCCATTCTTGGCCATCACGCCAACAAGCAGCACAAGACCGATCTGACTATAGACGTTGAGGCTCGATCCGGTGACCAGCAGCGCGATGACGGCGCAGGCAAGGCCGAGCGGCACCGTCGTCATGATGATGACTGAGCTCAGGACACTTTCGAACTGCGCGGCCAGCACGAGGAAGATGATGGCAATGGCAAAACCAAAGGTCAGCAACATGCCGCTGGAGTTCTCCTCAAGCGTCGCCGCCTCACCGAGCGGCAGCAGGCGGGCGCCGGGCGGCAGGATGGATTGCGAAAGCTCGTTCACCTTTTCCAGCGCCTGACCGAGCGAAACCCCGTCCTTCAGATTGGCCGTGAAGCCGACGGAGGGCAGCTGCTGCTCGCGGTTGAGCTGCGGCGCAACCGCATTTTCCTTCAGCGAAGCAATGACCGACATCGGCACGATCTTCCCGTCGCCCGTTTTCAGGAAGACATTTTCAAGATCGGTCGGATCATTGATCGGCCGGGTGGAAGACAGGAGCCGCACCGGGATTGCATCGCCATCCACGAAAACGTCAACGACCGAGCGTCCTTCCAGCAACGACTGCATGGCGCGCGACAGCCCGGTGATATCGATGCCGAGATCGGAGGCGCGCTCGCGGTCGATGGAAACGGAAAGCTGCGCCTGATTGGGCTCATTGTCGAAACGCGGCGTATCGAACAGGCCGCTTTCCTCCATGGAAAGCAGCAGTTTCTGCGTCGCCGCCGTCAGCGCCGCATAGTTGCTGCCGACCATCGCCATCTGCAAACCGTTGCCGGCGCCACGAATACGCAGGCTGTTCGGCTGCATCGCACTGCCGCGCAGCGCCGGCACCTTGTTGGCGGCGGACGTGACGTCAGCGGCGATCTGATTCTGGGTGCGCTCGCGATCGGCCCAAGGGGCGAGCGTCAGCACCATGAAACCGGTATTGGAGGAACCGTTCATGCCCGTGATGGAATAGATATTGCGGATTTCCCCGCTGTCGCGCAGCGGTTGCAGATTTTCCTCGATGCGCTGCAGCTGGTCGCGGGTATATTCAAGGCTGACGCCCTGCGGCGCGGTAACCCGCATCATGATCGAGGCACGGTCCTCGCGCGGCGTCAGCTCGTTCTGGATCATGCCGAAGGCAATCCACGACAGACCCGAAAAGATCAGCGCCACGATAATCACGATCAGCGGATTGTTCAGGCAGGCTGAAAGCGTCGACTTGTAGGTGGAGGCAAAGACATTGCCAAACCAGGCGAGCGGTCCCGTCTGTTCCTTCAACCCCTCCTTCAACATGCGGGAAGCCAGCATCGGGCAGAGCGTCAACGCGACGATGGAGGACAGGCCCACGGCGAAGGCCAGCACGAAACCGAATTCGCGGAACAGGCCGCCAAGCTGGCCCGGCAGGAAGGAGAGTGGAATGAAGACGGCCGCAAGCGTCGCCGTCGTTGCGATGACCGCGAAGAAGACTTCCTGCGTGCCGAGAACGGCAGCGGCCCGCGGCCCCATGCCTTCCGCCCGGCGGCGCACGATATTTTCCAGCACCACGATGGCGTCATCGACCACCAGGCCGGTCGCCAGAACGATGGCGAGCAGCGTCAGAATATTGACCGAAAAGCCGACCATGTAGATGGCGACAATGGTGCCGATCAGCGCCACCGGCATGGTGATCGCCGGAATGAGGGTGGCGCGCCAGTCGCGCAGGAAGAGATAAAGCACGACGACGACGATGATCGCCGAAAGACCGAGCGCCAGTTCGACCTCGTGCAGCGCGCCTTCGATGAAGACGGCGTCATCACTGGTGACGACGATGCGTGTGCCTTCTGGCAGATTGGCCGACATGGCATCGACGGCGGCCTTCACGCCGGTGGAAATATTGAGCGTGTTGGACTGCGCCTGACGGATGACGCCAAGACCGACACCCTGCACGCCATTGGAGCGCAGCGAGGTGGATTCGTCATCCGCACCGAGCATGACGGTTGCCACGTCGCGAAGGCGGATATTGTTCTTGATGAGAAGGTTGGAAAAGTCCTCCGGCTTCGTCAGGCTCGCCGTGGCGCGCACGACGATGTCCTGCGTCGTGCTTTTCAGCGATCCCGCCGGCACGTCGAGTGCCGCGCTGGCGAGCGCGTTGGAAACATCGGTCACAGTCAGACCACGGCTGGCGAGTGCTGCCTGATTGAGATCGACGCGAAAAACCTTTTCCTGATCGCCATAAAGCTCGACATCGGCAACGCCGTCGACAGCAGCCAGACGGTCGATGATCTCGTCATCCACCAGCTTGGTCAGATCTTCCATGCTGAGCGTCGACGAGGTGACGGCAAGGCGCATGATCGGCTGGCTGTCGGAATCCGCCTTGATGATCTGCGGCTCGTCGGCATCATCGGGCAGCTGATTGGTGACGCGGCCGATGGCGTCACGCACATCGTTAGCCGCAACGGCCATGTCGACATTGTCGCCAAATTCCATCGTCACGCGGCTGGTGCCGAATTGCGAGTTGGAAGCGATGGATTTGATGCCGCTGACACGCGCCACCGCACCTTCGATGGTCTGCGTCACTTCCTGGTCGATCGTCTCAGGCGCAGCACCTTCATAGGTGGTCCTGACGCTGATCGACGGCCGGTCGACGTCAGGCAATTCGCGCACCTCGACGCCAACCAGAGCGGCGAGGCCAGCCACGACCAGCAGCGTGTTGAGGACCGCCGCCAGGATAGGCCGGCGCACGAACAATGCGGTGAAAGCGAGCTTGGAATCCTGACCGGAAGGCGACTGCGTCATTGGCTGGCGACCTCCTCCGGCTTCGGCTGTTCGCCGACGCGGACGGCACCGCCTTCACGCACGCGCTGAAGGCCCTCGATCACGACTGGCTCGCCTTCCGCCAGTTCCGCCTTGACGAGAACCGCATCAGGGTTGCGCTGCACGATCTGCACCCGCACCTTGTTCGATTTGTTGTCGGTGACGCGCCAGACATAGGAGCCTTCCGCATCCCACTGCACGGCCAGAGGATCGACCGAAGCATAGGTCTCCCCGGCAAAACGCATGGTAACGCCGAAGGACATGCCGGCCCTCAGTTCGTCCTTCTCGTTACCGAACTTCGCCCGGATGCGGATCGTGCGGCTTGCTTCATCGACACGGTTGTCTACAGCTTCGATTTCACCCTTGAAGGTTTCGCCGGGACGCGAAATGGAGGTCGCCTCCACCGGCATTCCGACCTTGATCACGGTTGCAAACCGCTCGGGTGCCCAGAAATTGACGAGAATTTCCGACCGGTCGTCGATGCTGACGATGGTTGACTGCGTGGTGACGTTGTCGCCAATATTGGCGGCGACGATACCGGCCACACCCTCAATCGGCGCGACGATGTCGCGGCGCCTGAGATTGAGTTCGGCAGTGCTGAGCGCCAGCTTGGCGGATTCTTCGGCAATCTGCGCATCCATCACATCGAGGCGGGAAACGGATTTCAGGTTCTTGTAGGAACTGGATTTTTCAATCGCGCTGCGCAGCGCGACCTGCGCCTTGTCGCGTTCGATCACCTGCTCTTCGTCATCGAGCCGCGCAAGCACCTGCCCCTTCACGACACGCGCGCCGGCGGCCGTGCGGATTTCTGAAAGCGTGCCCGATGTCTGCGGCATGACGACGACTGACTGGATCGCCTGGCCGTTGCCGATGGCGTTCAGCCGATCATTGACCGTGCCCTTTTTCACCGGAGCCGTCACCACCAGGGTGGCGTTGCCGTTGCGCCGCGAACCACCATTCTGGCCTGTGGGCGAACCGGCCGTTGCGACCTCTATCGCGCCTGCCGGCGTTTTGCCGAGCCCCATGCTGGCGAGCACATTGCGGGCTTCGGGCGAATAAAAGCCCCAGAGACAGAGCCCTGCCCCCACCACGGCCAGACTGACACCCACCTGTTTCCAGACCCGCATATAGTTCTCCGGTTGATCATCGCAGCATAAAGCAGCCCCTGAAGCGTAGGCTTCGGGACATCAGCAGTATTCCCCCTCGTTTAAAACGAGGCAACGCACAAATCCGTTTCTTACGTAATTGTAATTTGTGATGGATTCTCGTCGAGCACACGACGAAGGCCATTTTTATCGCAAATATTCTTCAGCGCGGTAATCTGCCCCCAGGAAAAGAGCCGGAGGAAGCCATGAGCACCGTAACGAAAGTACAAAATCCCGAAGCCGATCCGCGCGTCAAGGCGGTATTTGACGACATCCGCACCACCCGCAAGTCGGACTTCATCAATAATATGTGGCTCTACCTCGCCTTCGATCCTGACCTTCTGGAAAAGACATGGGCCGAGGTCAAGGCGGTGATGGCGACACCTTCGGCGCTCGACCCCGTGGTCAAGGAAATGCTTTATATCGCGGTGTCCGTCACCAATGGCTGCTCCTATTGCGCCCATTCCCACACGGCCGCCGCCAAAGCCAAGGGCATGACCGGCGAGCAGCACGCCGATCTCCTGCGGGTCATCGCGCTTGCCGCCAAGACCAACCAGCTTGCGGTGGCGCTGCAAGTCCCGGTGGATGCCGCTTTTGATGCCGACAGGCAGGCATGATGCAAAAAATGCCTTGGAATAGGCGTTTTGACTGACGATACCGGAATAAAAGCAGAACGCGGTTCTGGCCTTTATATCCCGAATCACTACATTGGGCCGCATGAGCAACAGTTTCGACGATATGCCGTTCTTCGATGAAGAACCCGTGACGCCGCGCAGGGCGACGAATAATGCAGGCGCAGAAAGCGCCGGCGGGCTCGGCATTGCCGCCCGCGCGATGGCTGCGCGCGATCAGACGCGTGCCGCGCCCGATTATCTTTCCGGCCTCAACCCGGAACAGCGCGACGCCGTGGAAACGCTTGACGGACCCGTTCTTGTCCTTGCGGGCGCCGGCACCGGCAAGACCCGCGTTCTGACGACCCGCATCGCCCATATTCTCGCGACCGGCCGTGCCTATCCCAGCCAGATCCTTGCCGTGACCTTCACCAACAAGGCGGCCCGCGAGATGAAGGAACGTATCGGCGTTCTGGTCGGCGGCGCTGTCGAGGGCATGCCCTGGCTTGGCACCTTCCATTCCATCGGCGTCAAGCTTCTGCGCCGCCATGCCGAACTCGTCGGCCTGAAATCGGATTTCACCATTCTCGATACGGACGACGTGGTGCGGCTGATCAAGCAGCTCATTCAGGCCGAAGGTCTCGATGACAAGCGCTGGCCGGCAAAGCAGTTTGCCGGCATGATCGACGGCTGGAAGAACAAGGGGCTGACGCCGCCGGATATTCCGGAGGGCGACAGCCGCGCTTTCGCCAATGGCAAGGGTCGCGAACTTTACACCGCCTATCAGAACCGCCTGAAAACACTGAACGCCTGCGACTTCGGCGATCTTCTGATGCACCCGATCAGCATCTTCCGCCGCCACACGGATATTCTGAAGGAGTATCACCAGAAGTTCCGTTACATTCTGGTGGACGAATATCAGGACACCAATACGGCGCAATATATGTGGCTGCGGCTTCTCGCGCAGCGCGCCAAGGACGAGCCGCAGAACGTCTGCTGCGTGGGTGACGATGACCAGTCGATCTATGGCTGGCGCGGCGCGGAAGTGGACAATATCCTCCGCTTCGACAAGGATTTTCCCGGCGCCAAGGTCATCAAGCTTGAACGCAACTACCGCTCCACCGAGCATATTCTCGGCGCAGCCGGGCATCTGATCGCCCATAATGAGGGCCGTCTCGGCAAGACGCTGTTCACCGAACGCAGCAGCCCTGACGATGAAAAGGTCGTGGTGCATGCCGCCTGGGATTCCGAGGAGGAAGCCCGCGCGGTCGGCGAGGAAATCGAACAGCTTCAGCGCAAGAACCACAAGCTGAACGACATGGCGATCCTCGTTCGCGCCTCCTTCCAGATGCGCGAATTCGAAGACCGTTTCGTGACGCTCGGCCTCAATTACCGCGTCATCGGCGGCCCACGCTTTTATGAGCGCCTCGAAATCCGCGACGCCATGGCCTATTTCCGCCTCGTCTGCCAACCGGCCGACGATCTCGCCTTCGAGCGGATCGTCAATACGCCGAAGCGCGGCCTCGGCGATACGACCATCCGCAACCTGCACGACTATGCCCGCGCCCGTGATATTCCGATGCTGGCGGCAGCCGCCGATATCATCGAGACCGACGAGCTGAAACCGAAGGCCCGCAAGGCGCTGTTCGATGTGGTGCAGGATTTCCGCCGCTGGCAGGGTCTCCTGGAAAATACCGAGCACACCACGCTTGCCGAGCAGATTCTCGACGAAAGCGGCTATACCGCCATGTGGCAGGCCGACAAGACGGCCGAAGCGCCAGGCCGGCTGGAAAACCTAAAGGAACTCATCCGCTCGATGGAAGCCTTCGAGAGCATGCGCGGCTTCCTCGAGCATGTCGCGCTCGTCATGGATGCCGAGCAGAACGAAAATCTCGATGCCGTCTCCATCATGACGCTGCATTCCGCCAAGGGCCTGGAATTCGACACCGTCTTCCTGCCCGGCTGGGAAGAAGGCCTGTTCCCGCACCAGCGGGCTCTGGACGAAGGTGGTCGCTCCGGTCTGGAGGAAGAACGCCGCCTCGCCTATGTCGGCATCACACGCGCCAAGAAGCTCTGCCATATCTGGTTCGTCTCGAACCGGCGCATTCACGGGCTGTGGCAATCCACCCTGCCCTCGCGGTTCCTTGATGAACTGCCGTCGGCCCATGTGGATGTCGCGGCATCCGACAGCAATTACGGCGGTTATGGCGGACGCGGCGGCTACGGCCAGTCGCGCTTCGACAAGGCCGACCCCTTCACCAACAACTATTCCACCCCCGGCTGGAAGCGCGCGCAGCAGAACCGCAGCGACGCCACCCGCGACAATTGGGGCACCCGCTCCGGCCATGCGGTGGAACGAATCGGTTACGGCGAAAGCGGCCCGCGCACCCGTACGATAGAGGGCGAGCTGGTGGCGAAATCCGTCGCGGACAAGCCGTCGAAATTCTTTGTCGGCGACCGCGTTTTCCACCTCAAATTCGGCAACGGCAATATTTCCGCCATCGAAGGCAACAAGCTGACGATCGACTTCGATCGCGCCGGACAGAAGCGCGTGCTGGATGGATTTGTGGAAAAGGTTTGATTCGACAACTATGAGTGCCCGCAGACCGCTTTTTCCGTAGCCCACGTCATGCGGTTGCAATAAAAGAGTTGCAATGGGGATGTGAAAACCGGGTGAGGACTGCTTTGCATATATTACCGAAAAGCCAGCGCAAGCTTGCGGTTTTCCTGATCAACATGGACAGCGCCACCAAACGCCTCGCGGATATGAACGCCCGCCTTGACGCCATGGGGCTGAAGGCGGAGCGCGTCCCCGGCGTCAATGGCAGGGAGCTGAATTACCCGATCCCGGAATTCAGCGAGATTTCGTACATGCTCATGCATGGCCGCCGCACCTCGCCGCCGGAGATTGGCTGCTACCTCAGCCATGTCGCCTGCGCCCAAAAATTCATGGCGGGCGATGCCGATATCGCGCTCATCCTTGAGGATGACGTGGTCTTCGATGATGATTTTCTCAACGCCATCGATGAGGCGGTGCTGAACGGCGGCGACTGGGATCTGCTGAGGCTGACAACGGTCAGCAATGGCCGGAAATTTCCGTTCCGCCCGCTTTCCAATGGTCGTTCGCTCGCCATTGCGATCACGCGGGAAAAAGGGTCGGGAGCCTATCTCGTCAACCGCCGCGCCGGAAAATGGATATCGAAACTGATCCCCATGCGGCTCGCCTATGACATCGCATTCGATCTGGAATATCTCGCGGGCCTCAAGGCGGCGTTCATCTCCCCGCTTTGCGCCACGCAAGATGCGGACGGAGAAAGCCAGATCCAGAACAATCTGCGCATCTACCGCCTCCCGCGCTGGCGTTATTTCACCGTACTGCCCTATCGCGCCTTTCTGGAAACCAGTCGTTTCCTGCTGCGCGGCATCCGCTTCGTCATGGCGAAGGCGAAGGTGGCTATGGGAGGCGGCAAGGGCAAGACCGCTCCAGCCAGTCATTGAATTATCTGTCTTACACTTCGCCGGGCGTGAACCCGACAAGATAGACGGCCGCGACCACGGCTGCGATAAGGAAAATCGAAACGACGAAAATCGTCATCCGGTTCAATGGTTTGCGCGTCGTTTTCTTCATGCTGCAATAATGCGCGGCAGGGTGGCTTGTTCCGCAACGCACAGGATAATGTCGCGTGAAGCAGCAAAGCGGCGCAATTCGATTCCGCTTCAGGCACATATCGGCTAAAGCTCGGGTTCCTCTTCAGCTTTCCGGCCCGCCATGACAGACACGACGCATCCACGCCTCAACCCGCTGCATCTTGCCGCCGCCTTCGCCAGCGGTTGCCTTTTGACATTGATGGTGCATTTCAACGGTCAGCTTGCCCATTACGGCAATGCGCTGTTTTCCTCCTGGACAGCGCATGGAACCGGCACGGTGGCCGCCCTGATCTATCTCGCCATCATGCGCCCGAAGAAAGACGCAGCAGCACCGGCAAAACCGAAAGCGCCGCTCTGGGCCTATTGCGGCGGGGTGGTGGGTGCCGCCATCGTCATCCTCACCTCCACCGCCGTCAATTCGCCGCTGGCGCTTTCCGGCACCATTGCGCTTGGGCTTGGCGGACAGGTGATTTTCAGCCTCCTGGCTGATCTTTTCGGCCTCTTCGGTCTGCCCAAAAGAAAGCCGGACCTGCGGGACATGGCGGCGGTGGCGCTGATCCTGTGCGGCAGCGCGCTTATCATCCTTGTGGGGAGAACGGCATGATACTCTGGATCGCCATGGCCTTTGCCGGCGGCGTCTTCGTGGCGCTGAGCCGCCAGATCAACGGCCGCCTCAGCCTGTCGAACTCGCCGCTCATCGCCTCCTTCTGGAACCACATTGTCGGTTTTGGTGTGCTGACCGTCATCGGCCTTATTGTCGGCGGCCTCATTCCGCCGGGCGCCGCCGATGCGCCATGGCTCGCCTTTATCGGCGGCCCGATCGGCGTCGTTTTCATCGCTTCGGGAAGCTGGCTCATACCGCGCATCGGTGCGGTCAATACCGCCCTTCTGGTCATCAGCGGCCAAATGGTTTCAGGCGTGGTTCTTGATCTTTTCAGCGATCATCCGCCGAAAATCTGGGCAAGCGCACTTGGGATTCTGTTGATCCTGGCCGGCATGGTGCTGACACAGCGGCGCAGTCGCTAAAGCATTTTCAGTAAAAATGCGCAGCGGTTTTACGTCCGGAAAATGCGTAGAACTTAAGAAAGCTCAGGAGTCGCTGCCTCGCGAGAACATGCCGATCAGGGTCTTGCCGCCGCTTTTACCGCCGCTGCTGGCAAGTGTCGGCCGGTTACCGTTCAGTTTCGGCACCACCACCATGCGCTTGACTTCGCCGCGTTTGAAGGCCGCAAGGAAGCGCGAATAATCGCGGAACACAACGCAGCCGTTCGATTCACCGCGTTTTGCCAGCATGTAGGTGTGCGCCAGAAGACCGTCGCGGCCGTGCGGGTTGACGCCGCTTTCCGGTGTCAGACGAATGGCTTCGACTCCGTGGAACCGCGCCTCGCGCATCGTCAGACGATAGCTGGAGGGCGGCGTCGAACCGCGCATTCTCACATGCACGTAATCGGGGTTGTCGCGCATCTTGCCGATGCCGGAATGCGCTTCCAGCTTCTCGCCGTTCGGCATGTGCACGACACCGGAGGAAATATCGTAGATCGCCGTGCCGTTGCCGCGATCCGGCCACGGAACCGCATCCATCTTGCTCGGCTCGCGTATCGGATTATCAGGCTTTGCAAAGGCGAGCATGGCGCCGGTGCTCTGCTTGGGCGGCGCAGGTGCGCGCAGGGGAACCGGCGCATCAAAAGCAGGCGCCGAAGCAACCTCGGCCCTGGACGGTGTGGCAGGACGCGGTGACGGCTCGACCGCCTGAGCCGTCGCGACTTCAGGCCGGAAACTCGGCAGCGGCACATCATCGGGCAGCAGGCTGCTTGCTTCTTCCTCGATCTGCGGCCGCGCCAGCGCCACTTCAAATGCCGGATGCTGCGGAACGGCGCTCTGATAGGCGACCTCGGAGGTGCGTCCAAGCGCCGAATCGACGATTGCCGAAGGCTTGAGCGCGGCGAGTTCCTTAACGGTCGCCTGCCCTTTCGCGTTCGCTGCCGCGCCGAAGCGCTCGCCGAATTCCTTCGCACCAATCTCGGGCATGATGCCGGCAAGGCGAACAGCCTTCTGCTGGCCGTGGCTATGGTCACTCAAACGGGAAAACTTGCGGATGTGAATATCTCGCGCGGCCGTGCGGACAATCGCCGTTTCAGCCGAATCGAGCCTCGTCACCAGGGTCTTTTCAAACTGTCCGACACCATGCGAGGCAGCGGCCATGCTATGCAGCGAGGCAAAGGCTGCGACTGCGAAAAGGCTGGCAAAAACGCCGCCGCCGAGAAGCGCGGACATCCGTCCGAGCGAAGAGGATTTGCCTCTCTTGGCGGAAGACGAACCGGCAAAGCCGGCACCATTATAGGCCGCAGCAGAAAACGCCATGATACTCGTTACTCGAACCGTTCACGCATACCCGGCCGACGCCGGAGGGATTTTGGGACATCCGAAGAGCGGGCGGACACCACGCCGGTTTCGGAATTGACTGGTTCGAAGCATGACGAATTATGGTAACCAAAGTGTTTACGAGTCCCTGCAAAAATATTTCGTTAAGGTCTGCGCATTGTAAGGCGAAGGCAAAACAATGACTTGCGCGGGTACTGCGTGCATCCGCACTGCATCGTCCCGGGAAATACCCCTTAAAGGAGCGCCATCGGCCTAAAAATTTCCGTCGCCGCATTGTCAGGTAAATTCCGACTTGGCCGGAAATTTGCTGCAAATGCGGCAGGACTGCGACAGGGCAAGCCCCTGCCGGAAACACCCATGCTTACCGGAGAAATCGAAAGGGGCTTGATCCGCCAAAGCCGGCTTGGCATCCTGCCCTCAAAAGGGAGGCACATCATGAAGGCGCTGCTGCTCATCGATATCCAGAACGGGTTTTGCCCGGGCGGCAATCTGGCCGTTGCCGATGGCGACAGGGTCGTGCCCATCGCCAATGCCCTGATCGACAATGGCGGCTACGATCTCATCGTCGCCTCGCAGGACTGGCACCCGGAAAATCATGGCAGCTTCGCCTCGCAGCATCCCGGCAAGAAACCTTTCGACATGGGCGAACTCTCCGGCAAACCGCAGATGATGTGGCCGGACCATTGCGTGCAGGGTACACCGGATGCGGAATTCCACCCTGATCTCAAGACGGAAACCTTCGATTACATCCAGCAGAAGGGCGAAAACCCCGCCGTCGACAGCTATTCCGCCTTTCGCGACAATGATCAGGGCGCGACGACGGGACTGGCCGACTATCTGAACCGCCAGGGTATCACGCAACTCGACGTCTGCGGCCTCGCCACCGATTACTGCGTCAGCTTTTCGGTGCTCGATGCCCTCGACATGCTGCCTGATGTGAAGGTGCGTTTCATCGAGGATGCCAGCCGCGGCATCGATCCGCAGGGCATCAAGGCCGCGATTACCACCATGCGGGAAAAGGGCGCAATCGTTCTCAAAAGCCGCGACATTCTGCGGGACTGAAGAACACTGGGCTTACCACTCTCCTCATCCCTGTGCCCGTCACAGGAATCCAGCCGACGCGCGTCTGCGCGGCGAGAGAGTCTTTCCAGCCCAAGGACTTGGGCTGGCTGGATCCCTGTGACGAGCACAGGGATGAGGAAGGAGAGTGCCGTTACCGCGGCTTCGGTTTCTCCAGAACGTCGATATCGCCTGCTGCATCCTCAAGGCGTCTCAGGATCGCGGCATGCGCATCCCTGAGCCCCTCATTATAAAAAACATGCCCCAGCTCCTCTGCCAGAAAGTCGACGAAGATCTCCGCCTGCAGATGGCCGATCTCGGTTTCGGTCTCACGGGCAAGATAATCCCTGATACGTGCGGCCAGCGCGGCCTTTTCCTGCTTTTCCAGCATCGATCTTCCATCGTCTGACTGTTGAGGTGCACGAGAAGACGGCGGTGAAGCCGGCCCGGCACCGGCCATATGGGGCGATACCGTAACGGAAGCTTCAAGTTAATCAATCGATCCATTCATGCAATTCGTTTGCCAGCCGGACGGGACGGCGATAGAGCGGCGGCAAGGAGTTTCCAGACATGTTCAATGCAGATTTTCGCGAGGGATTGAAGAGCGGTTTCCCGATCGCCCTCTCCGCCGCCCCCTTCGGTGCGCTGTTCGGCGCCGTCGCAGTCGATAACGGGCTGAGCGTCACCGAAGCCACGATCATGAGCGGCACCGTCTATGCGGGTGCAAGCCAGCTCGTTGGTATCGAACTGTTCGGCCAGAAGGTTGCCCCCTGGCTGATCGTTCTTTCCGTCTTCGCCGTCAATTTTCGCCATATCCTCTATTCGGCCGCCATTGCCCGGATGATCTCGAACTGGTCATTCCTGCAAAAAGCCGCTGGTTTCTTCGTGCTGGTGGATCCGCAATTCGCCGAATCGGTCAGGAAATATGAAAATACCGGCACGGTCGGCTTTTCCTGGTACATGGGCTTTGCCGCGCCCGTTTATGTGCTGTGGCTGGCCATGACCATTCTCGGCGCATCGCTCGGCAATATGGTCGGCGATCCGAAAGCCATTGGCCTCGATGTGCTGCTGCCGATCTATTTCATGGGCATGGTGCTGAGCTTCCGTCAGCGGGAGAATTTCTACCCTGTCATGCTGGCAAGCGCGGTTGGCGCAACGGTTGCCTATCACATCGTCGGCTCCCCGTGGCATGTGAGCCTCGGCGCGGTCGCCGGAATTCTCGTTGCGGTCCTTTATCCGCCAAAACCGAACGGCGCATCGAATTCTGAAAACGGGGTGGAAACGCCATGAGCGACATGCTGCACGCCGATACGCTGATCCTGATCGCGCTCGCCGCCATCGCCACCTACCTCACCCGCATCGGCGGCTATGTTCTGATGACGCGGATGAAATCCATCCCGCCACGCATGGAGGCGGGACTGAACGCCGTTCCGGTCGCGGTTTTGACCACGCTCGTCGCACCCGCCTTTTTTGAAGGCGGATACGAGGTGAAGATCGGCATGGTGGCAGCACTTCTGGTCTGTCTGCGGTTTCCCGGCCTGACGATGCTGGCCGTCGGCTGGGCCATCGTCATCGCCATCAGGCATTTCGGGCTGCTTTAAGCGACCCGCTCCAATGGCTTCGTTGCGGCAACGAGCCACGCCTTAACCTCCTCGTCGGTGATCAAGGGAGAAAGCTTCTCCAGAACCCCGGCGTGATAGGTGTTCAACCAGTCGAGTTCTTCGTCGGTCAAGAGAGCGGTGACCACCAGCCTGCGGTCGATAGGGCACCATGTCAACGTCTCGAAGGAGAACATCGGCTGGTCACCGCCGGCGACCTCTTCCGCCTCGCGCACATAGATGAGGTTCTCGATGCGGATGCCAAAAGCGCCGGGCCGGTAATAGCCCGGCTCGTTCGACAGGATCATGCCGGACAGCAGTTCCTGCGTCGAAAGCCTTGAGATACGCTGCGGCCCCTCATGCACCGAAAGATAAGAGCCGACGCCGTGGCCGGTGCCATGGGCGTAATCCGCTCCCGCTTTCCAGAGCGCGATGCGCGCCAGCGGGTCGAGATCGCAACCACGCGTTCCCTTGGGAAACCGTGCGGTGCTGATGCCGATCATGCCTTTCAGCACCAATGTGAAGAAACGCTTCTGCTCCTCCGGAACGGCGCCGATCGCAATCGTGCGGGTGATGTCAGTGGTGCCGTTGACATATTGCGCACCGGAATCGACGAGGAACATCTCCCCATCCGCAAGTGTGCGGTCCGTATCCGTCGTGACGCGGTAATGGATGATGGCGGCATGTTCGCCGGCACCTGAAATCGTGTCGAAAGATACGTCCTTGAGCGGGTTTTGCAGCCCCTGCCCCACCTTGACCCGAGCGGCCTCGAGCGCCCTGACGGCGGCAATTTCGGTGACGCTGCCGGGCTGCTGACGGTCCAGCCAGCAGAGATATTCGACCATGGCCGCCCCATCCTGCACATGAGCGGCTGCCGAGCCGGCCAGCTCCGCCTTGTTCTTGCGCGCGCGCGGCAAGCGGACAGGATCAGCCTCCTCGATCAGGGTGCCGCCCGCCGCGGTAATCGCGCCGGTCAGCGCCACCGGCGTCAGATCGGCATCCACCATGACGCGACCTTTAGCGCTGGCAATGGCATGCAGGCGGTCGGCGATTTTCGAAGGCGGCAATTGTGTCGCGAGCTGCGCCAGATAAGCCTCGGTCTCAATGCCGGTCTTCCGCTTGTCGAGAAAAATATCCGCCCTGCCATCCGCATAGATGATGGCGCGCGCGAGCGGATGCGGCGTATGCGGCACGTCATTGCCGCGAACGTTGAAAATCCAGGCAATGGACGACGGATCGGTAACCAGCAGGGCATCTGCGCCCTTTGCCGAGACCGTTTCCGCCAGCGAGGCGATCTTTTCCTTCGCCAGCTTGCCGGTAAAGGCCTCGGGCTGGATAACGACGGGCTCCAGCGGCTCGGATGGACGGTCCTGCCACAGGACATCAAGCGGGTTCTTTTCGAGGAGAACGACCGAACCGCCTTTGCCGGCAAGCACCTTTTCCAGTCGCTTCAACTCCGCGCCGGTGTGCAGCCACGGATCGATGCCGAGCCGGAAACCCTGTGGAGCATGTTCGGCCAGCCAGACGGAGGGCGGCGCGCCAACCAGATCGCCGCCGCTGAAGATCGATTGATCGACCTGCGACTTGAGTTGCGTTGTGTAACGGCCATCGACAAAAACCACCGCCTCCGCGCGCGTCACCAGCGCAATGCCGGCGGAACCGGTAAAGCCGGTCAGCCATGAGAGGCGCTCGGCGCACTCAGGCACATATTCTCCCTGATATTCATCGGCGCGCGGCACCAGAAAACCGTCGATGCCGAGGGCGTCGAAACTGGCGCGCAGCGCCTCGACACGGGCCTTGCCGAATTGCGGCGCGGATTTGTTTTCGAAGGTCTGGAACATGAGCGTCTTTCGGGAACTGTCATGAGAAAAACTGTATGATCGCGCCATCAAACCGTTGGCGCGGCACGACAATGCCATGCGGACAAAGCCGGTTTCAAGCCATATATGACAGATGGGATTGCGACGATAAATTGTGCATGTTTCGCGAAATAAGTAATACTCAAGGCAATATGTCATGCGAAAAACGCATATCTACCCTGAGATATCCCCTCTAACCAAACAAAAACACATCGCTTATCTTCAGGGCAACACAGCGAGAGAGACACTCTCATGGCAAACAAGGATTTGAAGCAATGGCAAAATCTTTCCTCCGCACCGCCTTCGATCGCGTCGTTGAAGCACGCGAGCGTCAGGTCAGCCGCCACGTCAACGCCGCCCTTCTGAACCTCGACGACAAGTCGCTGGAAGCGCTCGGCATGAACCGCGCCGATCTGCGTCGCAAGGCAAAGTCCAGCTACGTATTCTGATAGTGTCCGGTGCGGAGATCCTCCCTCCGCCGCGCCGAACAGGAATACGTCGACCCGCTTGAGCAAACTCCTCCCATCTGCTCGCGGGTTTCCAGGCGGCGCGAAAGCGCCGCCTTTTCTTTTACCCCGAAAGGGATGCTGGGGAAGCTTCAGTCCTTGCGCAGGTGCAGCGTCACCCAGCCATTACGCCAGATCGTGCGGACATGGGAAAGCCGCGCGCCATTATAGGCGGAAAGCACTTTCCAGCGCTGTGACGCCAGAATGCCCGACAGGATGACGGTGCCGCCGGGCGCCAGATGCGTGACGAGCTGCGGTGCCATCTTGATAAGCGGCCGCGCCAGAATATTGGCAATGATGAGATCGAACGGGCCATGCTTGCGGAAAGCGTCCGAGTGGAAACCCGGCGCGGTCTCCAGCGCAAGCCCGGAGACGATACCGTTCAGCCGCACATTCTCCTTCGCCACCTTCACCGCGATGGGGTCGATGTCGGTTGCAAGCACGGGAATTGGACGCATCTTGCGTACAGCAATCGCCAGAACGCCGCTGCCGGTGCCGAGATCCAGCGCATTGCGCACCGTTCTCGCCCGCAGAACTTCCTCGATCATCTCAAGGCAGCCGGCCGTCGTGCCATGATGGCCCGTACCGAAAGCCTGCCCCGCCTCGATTTCGATTGCCAGATCGTTCGCCTGCACCTTATCGCGATCATGGGCGCCATACACGATGAAGCGCCCTGCCCTGACCGGCTTCAGCCCCTCGAGCGACTTGGCGATCCAGTCAACGTCAGGAACGGTCTCCTTCTCGATGACGAGACCGGGAAAGGCAGGAGCAAGCAGCGCGCTGACACGCTCGCGGAACTCTTCTTCCTGTTCAGCCATCAGATAGACCGAGGCTTCCCAGATATCGCGCTTTTCATCCACCTCGGTGGTGGCAATCGCGACATCCTCCTCGCCGAAATAGTCCGACATGAGATCGAGGATTTCACCCGCCTGGATTTCGGTCGTGGTGACGTAAAGTCGGATTTCGCTCACGGCGGGCTGCTTTCTCTGGCTAATAGTTCTGTGTCTGCCTTTGCCACAAAACCGCAGTCAGTCCAATAAGCCGCGCGTAATTAAACCTTCGTACCCTTCAGAAGATTCTGAAGTTTCTGCTCGGCGACATCGGGATTTTCCCCATAGGCAATCGTCCCCGCAAAGCGGCCATTGGCATCGAGCAGGATGACGGACGCCGTGTGATCCATGGTGTAATCGCCATTCGGATCCTTCTCGTCCACCGGCACCTTCTTGGCATAGATGCGGTAGCCCTTCAGCGTCTCGGCAATCTTGTCGGCCGGGCCGGTGATGCCGGTGATCCGCTTCGAGACGTTGGAGACATATTGCTGCATGATCTCAGGCGTATCGCGCTCGGGATCGACGGAGACGAAATAGGCCTGCAGCTTGTCGCCGGCCGGGTCCACCTTCTCCATCCAGCCGTTCAGCTCGAACAGGGTTGTAGGGCAGACCTCCGGGCAATGGGTGAAACCGAAGAACAGCGCTGTCGGCTTACCCTGAAAGGCTTTTTCGGTAATCGGCTGGCCGGTTTGCGCCGTCAGTTCGAACGGCACGCCATAGGCCGTCTCCACCATCTGCTCCCGGGTTTTCGTCATTTCGATCGTCAACCAGCTGACGACACCGGCGAGAACGAGCACGACAGCCCACAATACGATGCGAATATTTCTCATTTTCCAATCCTACCCCGAAAGCCGGCGGCATATCGCAGGCTCTGGCAGACAGATAACGAAAGGCGGTGGCGACGGCAAATCAACTGGACGTATTTGAGCCGACCGCGCTGATTTGTCACAAATCCGCAGCCGAAAAAACGTCAGAGGCACCAGGCGATGCCGCTCTGCACCGTAGACAGGAAAATATCCGTGCCGTGCCGCACCCAGCCGTCAAAGGCAAGAAGCACGATGGCAAGCGAGGCCACAGCCGCAAGACTTGCCAGAATAAACTTCAGCGGATGGGAAACGAGCGCGTTCATATGCCTATCATAACCTGTTTGCGTGGGCGCGAAAACCGCCAAAATACTGGGTTTTGCCGGCAGGCGCGGGGCAATTGTTAGGGAAAGTTTAAAATCTTGCTGTGCATTATGACCATAGCGGTTTTTAAGCCTCGACATGATGTCTCCCGGTCCATTATCCGGCTACCGCATAAAGCTCAATCCTGCGCGGGCCTGTTAGAGAGCCATCAGAGGAAACCTGCCGTCATGTCCAACGCCATCAAGCAATCCGGCGCATATCTCGAAATCGTTTCCTTCCATCTGAGCGATCAGGAATTCTGCATCGACATCATGGCGATCCGCGAAATCCGCGGCTGGGCGCCGGTTACCCCGATGCCGCACACCCCGCCCTATGTTCTCGGCCTCATCAACCTGCGCGGCGCCGTCATTCCCGTCATCGACATGGCCGGCCGCCTTGGCATGAAAATGACCGAGCCCTCCGAACGCTCCGCTATCATCGTCACCGATATCGGCGGCAAGCTGGTTGGCCTTCTGGTGGAGCAGGTCTCCGACATGATGACCATCCGCTCCGAAGACCTGCAGCCCGCGCCCGATATCATTCCGGAAGAGCAGCGCAGCTTCTGCCGCGGCATCGTCGCGCTGGAAAAGAGCATGGTCTGCTTCCTCAACCTCGACACGGTCATTGCCGACGAGCTGGCGCGCGAAGCAGCCTGATCCAGGCATCAATAACGCAATTGCGAGGGGGCGAGCCTTACGGCTTGCCCTTTTCCCATGTGACCTGCTGGTTATAGAGCGGCACCGTGGAAATCGCCATCTTGGCCGAACCGTCAGTCAGCTCCCGTGCATGCACCAGATAGATAAGCGTGTCATTGGCCTTGTCATAGACGCGGCTGACGACCAGCTTCTTCCAGACCAGCGACATGCCCTGCCGGAACACCTCTTCCCCGCCCTTCGAGAGATCGATATCGCCGATCTCCACCGGCCCCGTCTGGCTACAGGAAATGGCGTTGTTGGATGGGTCTTCAAACCAATTGCCGTTCTTCAGCCGGTCGATCACGCCGCGCTCGAAATAGGTCACATGGCAGGTCACGCCCTTGATCTTCGGATCGGCAATCGCCTCGATGACGATGTCGTTGCCGATCCAGTCGACGCCAACCTCACCCACGACCTGCGAATGCGCGGCAGTGACCGGAAGCAATGTCAGAAAGCCCGCAAACAAACCCGACAGAGTTTTCGTCGTCATCGCATCTTCTCCGTTACGCTGCTTCAAACATAAGTGCGCGGAACGGTTACGCAACCCGGGAGACGGCGCGTTTTTTCATGCTGCAGGGCTGGTAACCGGTGGAGGTGAGACGGCCTGCGACCATGCCGATCTTTTCCGGCAGGTCGCGAACATGGGTGACGCGCAGCGCCTTGGCCGCCGCAATCGACGCTGCCGCGCAGACAACGGCATCTTCGGCGGCATTATGGTGCACGAAACGCAGCTGGAGGTGATGGGCAATGACATTCAGCTTATGCGATTCCAGCTGCGGCCAGACGTGCCGGGCGATCTTGACGCTGCACAGATAAGAAAGATCGGGATAGGACTGCCGGTACTTGTCGAACGACGCCCGCATGACACTGAAATCGAAGGCGGCATTATGGGCGATCATCGTCGCACCGTGGAAGTCGTCGATGAACTCCTCCATCACCTCAGGGAATTCCGGCGCGTCCTCGACATCGGCAGGGCGAATCCCGTGGACGGCGATGTTGAAGGGCGAAAACCGCATGTCCTTCGGCCGGATGAGACGCTCCTCGACGCGAACGATCTCGCCGCCCTCTATCCACGCAAGCCCGACGGAGCAGGCGCTGCCCCGCTCCTCATTGGCGGTCTCGAAATCGATGGCGATGGTTTTCAAGAGTGATTCCCGTTGTTTCATTCCGGCATAAACCGGATTGACCTCAAAGAGAACCGGCCTCGGCTGAACGCGCTTCCGAAAGCATCCAGTCGATGAGCGTCACCAGATCGGGATTATCGAGCATACGCCTGGGATAAACGAGGAAATAGGCAAGCGTGCTGGCCATGTCCTTGCCGAAGGGGGCGATCAATGCGCCTTCCGCAAGCTCGCGGGAAACGAGCGAACGCCGGGTCAGCGCAATGCCGTGCCCGGCCTTGGCCGCATCCAGCGCGCCGTTGCTGTCGATGAAGACGGTGCCGCCGGTGGCATCGACATCAGATGCCCCCGCCGCCTCCAGCCACCGCCGCCATTCATTGCGGTTTTCATCATGCAGCAGGGGAACGGACTTCAGATCACCCGCCTCCTGAAGCGGCCCGTATTTTTCAAGAAGCTGCGGCGAGCAGACCGGCAGCGTGCTGTCATCGATGAAGCGGATACTCTCAAGCCCTTCATACCGGCCAAAACCATGCCGCACCGCCAGATCGACGTCGTCCCTTGAAAAATCCACCAGCCGGTTCGTCACGCTGATGCGGACATCCACATGCGGGTGTTGCTGCTGGAAGGCCGGCAATCGCGGCATTAGCCATTGCACGGCGAAAGTCGGGGTGCAGCTGAGCGTCAGAACGGTGATCTCAGATCGCGCCGTCAGTTCCGCCGTCGCCTCGCGCATCATCCGGAAGGCCGTGCGAAGCGCGCCGTAATAACGTTCCCCTTCACGCGTCAGCTGGATGCTGCGCGGTTTGCGGGAAAAAAGCTGCACACCAAGCCGCGCCTCCAGCTCCCGGATTTGCAGGCTAACCGCGCCGGGCGTGACATTCAGCTCATTGGAGGCAAGCGTGACGCTGCGATACCGCGCTGCGGCCTCGAAGGCCTGCAGTCCTTTCAGAGAAGGAAGTTCGGCTGCCATGATTTAGCTCACCTCAATTATCGCACGAGAAACAATCGTTTGAAAACACCATAAAACAGGGAGTAAATAGACGCAACAAGACCTGAAATGCAGTGAAAGCCATCCAACTTCGATTTGAGCTAAACTCAACCGATATCGGGTGGATGGCGGCGGTCCCGTCTGCGATCATGTCGATGCTCATGCTTTGGGAGATGATGATGGCGATACAGAAACAGATGGATGCCCGCGAATGGGCGATGCTTGTCGCGCTTTCGCTCCTGTGGGGCGGATCGTTCTTTTTCATCGGTGTCGCGGTCAAGGAATTGCCGCCGGTCACCATCGTTACGCTGCGGGTCACCCTTGCCGCCACAGCGCTTCTAATCGTCTGCCGCATCATGGGCCTTCGCCTGCCGCGCGAAGGGGCGGTGTGGCGTGCGTTTTTCGGCATGGGCCTGCTGAATAACATCATTCCCTTCTGCCTGATTGTCTGGGGCCAGACCCATATTGCCAGCGGGCTTGCCTCGATCCTCAATGCCACGACGCCCCTCTTCACCGTCATCGTCGCGCACTTTCTGACCGCCGACGAGAAGATGACCGGCAACAAGCTCACTGGCGTGCTGATCGGCTTTGCCGGCGTGGCGACCATGATCGGCCCGGTCGCCTTTACCGGCTCATCCGGTCTCTGGGGCCAGATCGCCATTCTTGGCGCGGCCGTCTCCTATGCCTTTGCCGGCATTTTCGGCCGCCGCTTCAAGGCCATGGGCGTGCCGCCACTGATGACCGCCACCGGCCAGATTTCCTCTTCAACGCTGATGCTGATCCCGGCCGCCCTTCTCATCGATAAGCCTTGGACACTCGCCATGCCGAGCCTTGGCACCTGGGGCGCGCTGATCGGCATCGCCCTGCTGTCGACGGCGCTCGCCTACCTCATCTTCTTCCGTATTCTTGCCAGCGCCGGCGCCACCAACCTTGCCCTCGTCACCTTCCTCATCCCCGTCAGCGCCATCCTGCTCGGTTCGCTGCTGCTCGGCGAGCAACTGGAAATGAAGCACTTCGCCGGCATGGCAATGATCGCCGCCGGTCTTGCAGCGATCGACGGCAGGCTGCCGGCGAAACTCAGAAGCCTGCTGCGCAACGCACCGGCTTGACAGCGCTACACGGCAAAAGCATTCTGCGCGCATGATCGCGAAACAGAACACCACCCGTCGCCATACCATCACCGGCCACCCGGCAGGGAAAGGTATGTCGTCGCGTTAAGCGATCCATTTCCACCCTGCCATTAGAGCAGGGTTCGCAAGCCTGCTCCCATACGCCCCAAGGAGACAGGCATGCAGAACGTGAAATTTGCCGATAATGAAGATGATCAGTTCCAGTTACGCGACATCCTCCTGCGCGCACCGCGCCTGGATGATGCCGAAGCCCTGACCGAACTGTTCAACCTGCCGGGCGTCCGTCACGGCACGCTACGGCAACCTTTCCAGTCTGTGGAAAAGACCAGAAAGGCAATGGAGAACCGCGGTCCGAACGATATTTCGATCATAGGCGAATGGCGCGGAAAGATCGTCGCCAATGGCGGGTTGTTTCGCAGGGCAGGACGACAGGCCCATATCGCCGACCTGGCGATCAGCGTTCACGACGATCTCGCGGGAAAAGGGGTGGGGTCGCACCTTCTTGGGGCGCTGATCGACACAGCGGATAACTGGCACGATATCCGCCGCATCGAGCTCAACGTCTTCACGGACAATCTCCCGGCAATCCGGCTCTACGAGAAATTCGGTTTCGAGCGCGAGGGCACCCTGCGCAACGATGCCTATCGTGATGGAAAATACGTCGATGCCCATGTGATGGCACGACTTCGATAGGCGCTTTCAGCGTAGAAGGTGATCCGCAAACACTTCCCGAATGGTCCGCCGCGACCATTCGGCCATTCTTTCGTTCCGCCCGCGCTCGGCATCCAGCACGATCAACGCCTTCCACAGCGCCCAGCCGCGCCCGCGCTGCCATGTGGCATCATCAAGCTCCAGCGCCTGACGAAAAACGGCACGGCTTTCGGCATTGAGCACATTCCAGGCGAGAATGAGATCGGAAGATGGATCGCCGACGCCGGAACTGCCAAAATCGATGACGGCTGAAAGGCGGCCGTTCTGCACCAGCAGATTGCCCTCGGCAATGTCGCCATGCACCCAGACACCCTGCCCCTGCCAGCGGCTGGAAAGCGCCAGCTGCCAGATCTCCATGGCCAGCGCATGATCCACCTCATCGGCAAGGCGTGCTGCCGAGGCCCGCGCCTCCCCGTCATAGACCGAGAGGGACCCGCCGCGATGAAAGTTATGCGCGCCCGCGCGTGGGCCATCCGAAGCATCCACGCCGTGCAATGTTTTCAAAAACGCTGCAATATCAATAGCGACAGTCGAAAGATCGACGCGCTCCAGATGCCGTGCGAGAGGTTCGCCCTCAAGCCAGCGATAGACGGACCAGCAGAACGGATAGCCTTCTCCCGGCTGCCCCAGCGCCAATGGTGCAGGGATCGGAAAAGGCAGGAGCGGTGTAAGCGCCGGCAGCCACCGGTGCTCCTTTTCCACCTGCGCAACATAACGGGCGGCACTTGGCATGCGGATCAGCATGTCGCCACCAAGGCGAAAGCTGCGATTGTCCCAGCCGCTCAGTTCCACCGGCCGGACCTCGAGATCGGCCCATTGCGGAAACTGGTTGGTGACCAGCGCCCGGACCTGCTGTGTGGTGACGACGATGCGGTCATCCATGCTGTGCTCTCCGTCTCAGGCGCAAAGCTTTAGCGGCAGAGGACAACATTGCCATGACGGCGCATCAGCCGCCGATCAGCGCCAGCCACTCGTCTTCATCCATGGTCTGAACACCCAGTTCCGCCGCTTTGGCAAGCTTGGAACCGGCTCCCGGTCCTGCGACCAGAATATCGGTCTTTTTCGAGACGGAACCCGCAACCTTGGCGCCGAGGCTTTCGGCCCGGGCCTTAGCCTCATCGCGGGTGAACTTTTCCAGCGAACCGGTAAACACAACCGTCTTGCCTGCCACCGGGCTGCCTTCGGTAGAGGGCTTTTCGGCCTCCTTCGGGCGAAGCTCCCGTATCAGACGGTCGATGACATCGAGATTGCGCGGTTCCTTGTAGAACTCGATGATGGCGCGGGCCACCACCTCGCCAATGCCGTCGATGCTGTTGAGTTCGGCCCAGGCATCGCTCGCCGGATCGGCCGCCGCCTTCATGCTCTCTTCGAAATGTTCGTAAGTGCCATAGGATCGCGCCAGAAGCTTCGCCGTGGTCTCGCCCACATGACGAATACCGAGCGCGAAGATCAGCCGGTGCAGATCGATCTCGCGGCGGGCGTCGATGGCATCGAACAGCTTCCTGACGCTGACCTTGCCGAAGCCGTCGATATTCTCGAGCTTGGTGAGCGTAGACGCCTCCTGCCGAACCTTCAGCGTAAAAATATCCGGTGCGGTCTTGATCGACAGGGTGGGATCGTCGCTTTCGAAGAAGAAGTCGATCTGCTTGGTGCCAAGCCCTTCGATATCGAAGGCATTGCGCGAGACGAAATGTTTCAGGTGCTCTACGGCCTGCGCCCGGCAGACGAAACCGCCGGTGCAGCGCGTGACCGAATCGAGCTTGCCGGTCTTTTCGTTGCGCTCCCGCACCGCATGGCTACCGCAAACCGGACATTTCTCCGGGAAGGCATATTTCGCCGCCTCGGCCGGGCGCTTCTCCAACAGCACATCCAGAACCTGCGGAATGACATCGCCGGCGCGTTGCACAATGACCGTGTCGCCAATGCGGATATCATGATCCTCCGGGCGGATGCGCTCGCCGCTATTGCCGATACCTTCGATATAATCGGCATTATGCAGCGTCGCATTGGTGACAACGACACCGCCGACGGTGATCGGGGTGAGACGCGCGACCGGCGTCAAGGCGCCGGTACGTCCCACCTGAATTTCAATGTTCTCAACCGTCGTGAATGCCTGCTCGGCCGGGAATTTATGCGCGGTCGCCCAGCGCGGGCTGCGCGAGCGGAAGCCCAGTCTCTCCTGAAGGTCGAGCCGGTCGACCTTATAGACCACACCGTCGATATCATAATCGAGATCGGGCCGCGCAACGCCGATTTCATTATAATGTTCAAGCAATTGCTGGGCGGAGGTGAATCGCTTCATCAGCGGATTGACCGGGAAGCCCCATTCCCTGAACTTCTCGACGATGCCGTATTGCGTATCGGCAATCCGCGTCGGCTGGCCGCCATTCGAAACCTCACCCAGGGCATAGGCAAAGAACCTGAGTTTGCGTTTCGCCGTCACATTGGCGTCGAGCTGGCGCAGGGAACCGGATGCCGTGTTGCGCGGGTTCACATAGGTCTGCTTGCCTTCCGCTTCCATAGTCGCATTGAGCGCCAGAAAGTCGCTCTTCGCCATATAGACCTCACCACGAACCTCCACCACATCGGGCGCGTCCGAAGGCAGCTCGTTCGGGATTTCCTTGATGGTCCTGATATTGGCGGTGACGTTTTCGCCCGTCGTGCCGTCACCACGCGTCGCCGCGGTCTTCAGCCTGCGGTTCTCGTAGCGGATCGACATGGAAAGCCCGTCGATCTTCGGCTCGGCGGTAAAGGCGATGGAATCATCAGGCAGATGCCCGAGGAAGCGATAGACAGAACTCACGAAATCCCGCAGATCCTCTTCCGAAAACGTATTGTCGAGCGACAGCATCGGCCGCGCATGCACGATTGGCGCAAAGGTCGGAAGCGGCGCGAAGCCGACTTTCTTCGATGGGCTATCGGCCCGCACCAGCGCTGGAAAAGCCGTCTCGATGGCATCGTTGCGCCGCTTCAGCGCATCATAATCGGCGTCCGAAATCTCCGGCGCGTCCTTGCCGTGATAAAGGGCGTCATGGCGAGCAAGCTCGGCCGCCAGAAATGCGAGCTCGGAAGAGGCTTCAAGCTCGGTGAGGTTTTCGACGGATTTCTGGTCTTTCGACATGACGGCCTCTTTTCGGAATTACCGAACGCTTTTAGCCGAAATAACAAACATTAAAAACAGTTTTGCCGCTGGACTCACAACGCCGAAAGGCGCTCCAACGGCATTGTCGCGAACGATCAGTCCTTGGCGGCAAGCAGACGAGCGGCCGCAGCCCTCGCCTCGTCCGTTACCGATGCGCCGGCGAGCATGCGGGCGATCTCTTCGGTGCGGTGTTTCGGCTCCATGGTGGCCACGCGCGTGGCGATGCGCTCGCTGCCGTCGCCGGATGGGCCTTTGGAAATGAGGAGATGAGTGGCAGCCCGTGCGGCCACCTGCGGCGCATGGGTGACGGACAGGACCTGCACGGTTTTCGACAGGCGGCGCAGCCGCTGGCCGATGGCATCCGCCACAGCGCCGCCAACACCCGTATCGATTTCGTCGAACACCAGCGTCGGCGCCGATCCGCGATCGGCGAGCGCCACTTTCAACGCCAGCAGGAAACGGGACAGTTCGCCGCCCGAGGCCACCTTCATGATCGGACCGGGGCGCGTGCCCGGATTGGTCTGGACGTGAAACTCCACCGTATCGATACCGTCAGCCGTCGCCTGCTCGGGATCGGAGGTCACCTCGACGGTAAACCGCGCCCGCTCGAGCTTCAGCGCCGGAAGCTCGGCCATGACAGCGTTGGAAAGCGCTTCCGCCGCATTGCGGCGTTTGTCGGAAAGCGATTGGGCGGCACGGTCAAAATCGGCCTTTACGACGCCGAGATTGGCCTCGAGCTTGCCGAGTTTTTCTTCACCGGCATCGAGATCGGCGAGATCGGCCACCATTTTTTCGGCAAGAGCCGGCAGGTCTGGCACGGCGACATTATATTTACGGCCCGCCGCGCGCAGCGCAAAAAGCCGCTCTTCCACCCGCTCCAGCTCACGCGGATCGAATTCGGTGCGGCGCAATGCCGCTTCCACTTCCATCTGCGCATTGGAAAGGCTGTCCAGTGCTGCATCCAGCAATTGCACGGTGTCTTCAAGCAGGCCGGGAGCCTCGTGGCTCTTGCGCTCGAGCCGGCGCATCATCGATGCAATGACAGGCACGGGCGAGGCATTGCCGTTCAGAAACTCGCTGGCCTCAGCGATGTCGCCGGCAATGCGTTCGGATTTCTGCATCGCCGCCCGGCGCTCGGCCAGTTCTTCCTCTTCACCGTCACGCGGCGAGAGCGTTTCCAGTTCCTCAACGGAAGAGCGCAGGTAATCCGCCTCGCGCGCCGCCGCCTCCACCTTGGCGCGGTGCGTCTTCAGAGCCCGGTCAGCATCTTTCCAGGTGCGGTAGAGGCCCTGAACAGCGCGAGCCTCATCGCTCAGCCCGGCAAAGGCATCCAGCAGCGTCCGGTGTGCATCGGTGTCGACAAGCGCGCGATCATCATGCTGGCCGTGGATTTCGACCAGGAATTGACCGAGCTGGCGCATCATCTGCACGCTGATGGCCTGATCGTTGATATAGGCCTTGGTGCGCCCGTCAGAGGATTGCACCCGGCGGAAAATCAGGTCGCCGTCGTCATCGAGACCGTTTTCGCGCAGGAGAAGCCGGGTCGGGTGATTGTTCGGGACTTCGAAAGTGGCAGTAACCTGCCCCTTTTCTTCACCGTGGCGCACAAGGCCGCCATCGCCGCGGCCGCCAAGCGCCAGCGAGAGACTATCGAGAAGAATGGATTTGCCCGCACCCGTCTCGCCCGTCAACACGGAAAGGCCTGCCTCGAAACCGAGGTCAAGCCTTTCGATCAGAACGATATCGCGAATCGAGAGCTGGACCAGCATGGCCTATGCCCCGGTCTCAGGCGCCGATAAGCTTCTTGCCGGCGCGCGAAATCCAGGACCCCTTGTTTTCACGCGGCTCCAGCCCCTGACCCTTCAGCAGCTTGTAGGAATCCGCATACCATTGGCTATCAGGATAGTTGTTGCCGAGAACGGCGGCCGCTGTCTGTGCTTCATCCACCAGGCCCATAGCGTAATAGGCCTCAGTCAGACGCGCCAGCGCTTCCTCGATCTGGTTGGTGTTCTGGTACTGCTCGACGACGATGCGGAAACGCGAAACGGCGGCGAGATATTCCTTGCGCTCAAGGTAATAACGACCGACCTGCATTTCACGGCCGGCGAGCTGGTCGCGGGCGAAACGGATCTTGGCCTGCGCGTCAGCGACATATTCCGAATCGGGATAGTCATTGACGACCTTGTTCATCGCCTCGACGGTGCGCTGTGCTGCGCGCTGATCCTGCGTCACGTCGGAAATCTGCTTCGAATAGGCAAGGCCGATCATGTACTGAACATAAGCGGCGTCCTTCGAGCGTGGATATTGCCGCAGGAAGCGGCTGCCGTTCGTGATGGCCACATCGTTCTTGTTGGTGCGCGTGGCAATGAAGGTCTGCATGACAAGCGCCTTCTGGCCCCATTCGGTAAAGGGATATTGCTTGTCGATCGCCTCGAACTTGCGTGAGGCCTCCGTCATGTTGCCGGCGTTCATGTTGGCAAGCCCCTGCTTGTACAGAACGTCAGGCGGATCGGTCTCGACGCCGAGCTTGGTAATGTCGATATCCGGATCGGACTGGCAGGCCGTGACGACGACACTCGCGCCGACCAACATCAACGAAACGGCGATCCCCCGCATCGTACCCTTCATTGCACCAGACCCTACATGCTTCATTCGACAGTTCCCACTTCCCGCGCAAATACATAAGCATCGGCTTTGCACTGGCGTTCTAGCCATAAAAGCATCCGCAGGGCAACGCAATGATGACGCATTAACGCATTTTTATGGCATCGACCCATGCAATCGCATGAATATCAGACGATATAACGCAACTTCTTGTTCGCATCACGAAAAAGCCGCCCCAAGGGGAGCGGCTTTTTCTGTCAATTGATAGCCTGCGAAGGAACTCAAGCAGACCAGGGTGCGAATTCCGGCATGTTGACCGCAACGAATTCGCGGGCGCGCACCATCTGGTTGCGGGCAGCCGGAGCCTCGACGATCTCGTAAGCGGTGCGGTCGCTCAGCAGGGCCTTCAGCGCATTCGCATTGACCTTGTGGCCGCCGCGATAAGAGCGGTAACAGCCGATGAACTGCGCGCCGGCAAGCGCCAGGTCGCCCACGGCGTCCAGCGTCTTGTGACGGACGAATTCGTCCTTGGCGTAACGCAGGCCTTCCATGTTGATGACGCTGTTGTCGTCGGAGATGACGACCGAGTTCTCAAGCGAGGAACCGAGCGCATAACCGGCGGCCCACAGACGCTCCACGTCACGCATGAAGCCGAAGGTGCGGGCGCGCGACAGTTCATTCTTGAACGTATCCGCCGTCAGGTCGCCCTTCCAGGACTGCTTGCCGATCAGCGGCGTGTCGAAATCGATGTCGACTTCAAAACGCGTGCCGTCATAGGGACGGAACTCCGCCCAGGAGGCACCCGAATCGATGCGCACCGGCTTGGTGACGCGGATGTAACGGCGCTTCACGCCCAGGTTCTTGATGCCAACAGATTCGATCGCCTCGATGAAAGGTGCGGAGCTGCCATCCATGATCGGCGCTTCCGGACCGTCAACCTCAACGACGAGGTTGTCGAGGCCCATGGCGTAGATGGCAGCCATGACGTGCTCGATCGTCGCTACCGACTGGGAGAGCGAACGGCCGAGCACGGTGCACAGATCGGTATTGCCGACATTGGCCGAAACCGCCTTAAGCTCTGTAACACTGCCATTATCGTGAAGGCGGTGAAAGACGACGCCCGTTCCGGCTTCTGCAGGCTGGAAGGTCATCGAGACCGGATTGCCGGAATGCACGCCAATGCCTTTAAGCTGAACAGCATGTGCGATAGTTGTCTGAAATCCGAGCAGTCCGATAGTCATGCGTCTATGCCTTTTTTGCAAACCGCGCTGCTTCAGCCAGCGCCGTTCAAGTTTTTCAAGCCGGTTTTTAACGACCGGAAAAGTCAATCTGTTCCTTCACCCAGCCTCATACATACGCACATGTAGGTGCCACGACAAATCACTGTTCGTTTCGGATTGTTACATGCGTAAGCCATTGAAAACGCGAATTAATTTAGTATTAACAACGTAAAATAAACAAAACGCCCGGATCGTGTGATCCGGGCGTTTCAAGAGGCTTATGGAATCGCCTTTAGTTCGACTGGCGGCGCAGGAAGGCCGGGATTTCCAGCTGGTCATCGTCGTGATGGCTGGACGAGGCAGGCGTTGCACGGCCGTGGTCGTCAAGCTGGCCACGACGCGGTGCGTAGAGGCTTGCTTCCGGCGAAAGCGGTGCGCGGCGCTGCTGCGGAGCCATGCTCGGCGCATCCATCATGTCGGAAGGAACTTCTTCCTCTTCACGGCGACCAAGCGAGTTGGTGATGCGCTTCAGAAGACCCATCGGGCCACGCTCTTCCTGTGCGGCAGGAGCGGCATGGGTGCGGTGGTCCAGCTCGGCCTTCACGACCGGCGGGAAGTCTTCGACCTTCGGCATGCGAACCGGCTCAGGCTGACGGGCAACCGGCGCGGGTTCCTGGTAGACAGGAGCCTGCGGCTGCTGCATCCGCGGAGCCTGAGCGGCAACCTGTTCCGGAGCGTGATAGACCGGCGCCTGCGCAACCGGTGCCGGAGCGGCCTGCTGAACCGGCTGGGCCGGACGGAGGGCAGCCGGTGCTTCAGCCGGGGAAGATGCGAACAGCTTGCTCTGCGGACGGAAATCCTGGGCGGGCTGCTGGTGTGCGGCGAAACCGAGTTCACGTTCCATTTCGGCTTCCGCCGAACGGATGGTCTGGGCGATCGGGTCTACGGCCTTCTGTGCCTGCGAGACTGCTGCAGGCTGTACTGCGGCCGGTGCGGGAGCAACGGCCGCGGAAGGACGGATAAGCGGCTTGGCAACAGCAGCTGCGGCGCGCATCTCGGCAATGTTCTGTTCGCCAACGCCAGCAACGCGGTCAATGCCGGTTGCGACGACGGAGACGCGGATGAGGCCTTCAAGCGCTTCGTCGAAGGTTGCGCCGAGGATGATGTTGGCATCCGGATCGACTTCTTCGCGGATACGGGTCGCCGCTTCGTCGACTTCGAAGAGGGTGAGGTCGCGACCACCGGTGATGGAGATCAGGAGGCCCTGCGCGCCCTTCATCGAGGTTTCGTCGAGCAGCGGGTTAGCGATCGCCGCTTCCGCAGCCTGCATTGCGCGGCCCGGACCGGAAGCTTCGCCGGTGCCCATCATTGCGCGGCCCATTTCGCGCATGACCGAACGGACGTCGGCGAAGTCGAGGTTGATAAGACCTTCCTTCACCATCAGATCGGTAATGCAGGCAACGCCGGAGTAAAGAACCTGGTCGGCCATGGCGAAGGCGTCCGCAAAGGTCGTCTTGTCATTGGCAATACGGAAAAGGTTCTGGTTCGGAATGACGATCAGCGTATCGACGGACTTCTGCAGTTCCTCGATGCCCTGTTCGGCAAGACGCATGCGGCGGCCGCCTTCGAAGTGGAAAGGCTTTGTGACGACGCCGACCGTCAGGATGCCCTTGTTGCGCGCAGCCTGTGCGACGACCGGGGCAGCACCCGTGCCGGTGCCGCCGCCCATGCCGGCGGTGACGAAGCACATGTGGGTACCGTTCAGGTGATCGATGATCTCGTCGATGCACTCTTCAGCAGCCGCGCGGCCGACTTCCGGCTGGGAGCCGGCGCCGAGGCCTTCGGTGACGTTGACGCCGAGCTGAATGACCCTGTCTGCCTTCGTCATGGTCAACGCCTGAGCATCCGTGTTGGCGACGACGAAGTCGACGCCCTGGAGGCCAGCCGTGATCATGTTGTTGACAGCGTTACCACCACCGCCACCGACACCGAAGACGGTGATGCGTGGCTTCAGCTCTGTGATATCAGGCTTCTGCAGCTGTATCGTCATTTTAACATTCCTTCTTTCTCTGGCCGCATCGCCCCGCTGGCCGATTCTTGAAACTCAACTCTGAAACCTCCGACTTGCGCCACGAGGCCACTCAAAAACTCTCTTTCAGCCATTGCCCCACCCGGGCTATCCGGCCGCTACCGTTACCAAACGGCGAGAACATTCCGCCTTGCGCCGCATGAATTTCGATGTCCGCCACCTGCGGGTAGATCATCAGTCCGCAGGCGGTTGAAAATGCCGGTCCCTTCGCCGCCACCGGAAGACCGGCAACCCCCATGGGGCGGCCGATGCGAACGTTGCGGGCGAGAATGCGCCGTGCCGTTTCCGGCAGCCCCGTCAGCTGGCTTGCGCCGCCGGTCAGGACAACGCGCTTGCCAACGATGGGACTGAAGCCGGACTTCTGGATACGATCACGGATCAATTCCAGCGTCTCTTCGATACGCGCCCGCACGATGCGGGTTACAAGTGCTCTTGAAACTTGCGATGGTTGATCGCGATCATCTTCGCCAATCGGCGGGATCGAAATCATGTCGCGCTCATCCGCGCCATTCAGCAAAGCCGAACCATGCACCACCTTCAGTCTCTCCGCATCTTCGATTCGTGTCGAGAGGCCTCGTGCAAGATCTGTCGTGACGTGATGGCCGCCAAGGCCGATTGCGTCGGTGTGAATGAGACGGCCTTCGGCAAAAACAGAGATCGTCGTGGTGCCGCCACCCATGTCGATGGCCGCGCAGCCAAGCTCGACTTCATCGTCCACCAGAGCGGCAAGACCGCTGGCATAGGGCGTCGCCACCATGCCTTCCACGGAAAGATGCGCGCGGTTGACGCAAAGCTCGAGGTTCTTCAGCGCCGTGCGTTCGACAGTCACGACATGCATATCGACGCCGAGAAGATCGCCATACATCGACAGCGGATCACGAATGCCGCGCTCGCCATCCAGCGAATAGCCCGTCGGCAGAGAATGCAGGATCGCCCGGTCCTGACGCATGGACTGCTGGCTTGCCGCCACCAGAACCTTGCGCAGGTCACTTGCTTCCACTTCCTGACCGCCGAGATCAATGCTCGCGGTATAGATATCGCTCGCCAGTCTTCCAGCCGAAACATTGACGATCAGGCTGTCGACGGTAAGTCCCGCCATACGCTCGGCCGCATCGACCGAAAGACGGATCACGCCTTCCAACGCGTCAAGATCAGCAATCACGCCGGATTTCACGCCACGCGAACGCTGGTGGCCAATGCCGATGATTTCGACCTTATGGGTGCGGCCGGGCAGGATTTCGCTTTCCTGGCGCGGCGTCAGCCGGCCGATCATGCACACGACCTTGGTCGAACCGATGTCCAGCACCGAAACGATATGGCTGCGTTTGGAAGAAAGCGGCTTCAGGCGAGGCAGGCCGAAATGGGAAGAACCGAAAAAGCTCATGTGTTCTTCTCCGCCTTCTTGAGAGCCTTGGTGCGCGCATCGACAGCGGCCTGGCGGCGCTCCGTGGCGCCCTCGGTCAGCTGGATCGTGGTGCGGTCCGCAAGCCGGAGATCGACGGCGGCGACATCGCGCGACAGCACCTTTTCCTCGAGATCGAGCCGCGCCAGCAATTGCAGCGCCTGCGGCAGGTTTTCTTCCGGCAGCTTGACGACGATGCCGTTGTCGAGGTGCAGATCCCAGCGGCGACCGGCAATGCGCACATAGGCGCGGACGCGGTTGCGGATTTCCGGCCAGTCGGCCAGCTGCTCGACGAAACCGGCAGCGCCCGTTTCCGCGTCGCGTCCAACGAACAGCGGCAGGGAAGCGAATTTATTGTCACGCAGCGGCGCGATGACGCTGCCGCTCTTTTCGATCAGCGACAGTTCCGAGCCATGCTGCCAGATGCCGAAGGCCTGGCGTTCTTTCAGGCGAACCTCGATCGTCTTCGGGTAGACCTTGCGGATATCCACGTCTTCCACCCAGGGAAGCTGCACGAGCTTGCGGCGCGCCGCATCGATGTCGAGTGCAATCAGCGAGGTGCTGCCATCAAGGCCGAGAAGCTGGAAGACATCGATTTCGGAGGTCTGCAGATTGCCGGAGACCTTCACGTCCTCAACGGCGAAACCCGCAGCAGAGGTCGTCGCCTGCGTAACGATATTCGTGTGGCCGCCGAGCGACATGCCATAAAGGCCAGTCACCGCGTAGAAGGCGACGGCCGAAATCGTGCCGGTATGGGCGGGAATATGGATGCGTCCGGTCGCAAGGCTGACGCAGAAGCGCACGACACGACGCAGCGGGCGCGGCAGCACCATGCGATCGTCGGCATTTGCCGTCGCTGCGAATTGCTCGCGCTTTTTTGCCGTCGACTTTTTGCCGGTCACCGCAAACACGAAGCGTCCTCCACCATCCAGCTGACAAGGTTACCAAAGGAGCGGCCAGCGTGGGCCGCCATTTCCGGCACCAGGGAGGTCGGCGTCATGCCCGGCTGCGTATTCACTTCAAGCCAGATAACTTCGCCATCTTCTGAGAAGCGGTCGTCGTAACGAAAGTCTGAACGGCTTACGCCACGGCACCCGATCGCCCGATGCGCCATAACCGCCAGTGTTTGAATTTTTTGGTAAATTTTCGGTGAAATTTCTGCCGGAATGACATGTTTCGAGCCACCAGCAGCGTATTTAGCGTCAAAATCATAGAAATTGTGACCGAGCGGCACCACTTCGGTGACGCCAAGCGCCTCGCCGTCGAGCACGCCGCAGGTCAATTCGCGGCCATGGATGTAGCGCTCGACCATCACCTGATCGCCATAACGCCATTCCGACGAAGTGAGGATTTGCGGCGGATGCGATTGGTCTTCCTTGACGATGACAACGCCGAAGCTCGAACCTTCACGCACCGGCTTCACCACATAGGGTGGAGCAAGCGGATGTTCGCTGGTGAAATCGAAGCGGTTCATGACGCGCTCGGCAGCAACCGGCACCCCGGCAGCCGCAGCGACTTTCTTCGCCTGCGCCTTGTCCATGGCGAGTGCGGAAGCCAGCACGCCGGAATGTGTATAGGGAATGGCCAGATATTCGAGAATACCCTGAATGGTGCCGTCTTCACCGAAGGGACCGTGCAGCGCATTAAAGGCGACATCCGGGCGCAGCTCATCGAGCACGGCCGCGACATCGCGCCCCACATCGACCCGGGTGACCTTGTAGCCCTCGCCCTCAAGCGCGAGCGCGCAGGCATTGCCCGACGACAGGCTGACTGGCCGCTCCGACGAAAACCCACCCAAAAGAACAGCTACGTGCTTGCCGCCCATCGATACCTCTGACACCAACTCTCCGTTACGAACCACGCTCCGAACCGACCGAATTTGAAGAGCGGTGATTCTGGCACATGACCCTTGAGATCAGTTAAACGCCATTAAGGTTAATGAATCGTTTACTTTCGTTAACCACCGCGCCCAACGTGCCGAGTTCCGTTAAAGAATCAGCACCGATCCGGATTCCCTCCTTGGAATCAGAGAGTTGCATGGATTGCAACATGCAGGTTTTCAATGATCGGAAATAAAATCGCACGAGCGCAACTGCTGCTCCGCGATAAAGGCAAGATCGAAACGTTAACGGACGGGATTATTCCCCAGGGAAAATTATCTGGCGTTTCAGCGTTTTAAAACCGCAGCCTGAATCAGTCTCTCAATCGCCGAAGCGCATCCGGCAGCACGCAGCCGAGCCTGTCGCATTCATCAATCACATTATTTGCATTATTTCTTTTTTAGCATTCCATAGGAACAAAAATTGCGTTAACGCAGACATCGCCTCCCAAGGCATGACATTGCAATCATCCAAAATGGAAACAATACCATGACCGACGCGATATCTCCGGTATCGCCGACCGCTGACAATTCGAACGCTGTAAAGACAAATTCGCCTGCACGAGTTCTCACTGCCAGCCTGGTCGGCACGACCATCGAGTTTTTCGATTTTTACGTTTACGCCACGGCCGCAGTGCTCGTGTTCCCCGCCTTGTTCTTTCCGAACAATGACCCGATGACGGCGCTTCTGGCGTCCTTCGCCACCTTCTCCATCGCCTTTTTTGCCCGTCCGCTGGGTGCTGTGGTCTTCGGTCACTATGGTGACCGCGTCGGCCGCAAGACGACACTTGTCGCCGCGCTACTGACCATGGGTGTATCGACCGTCGTGATCGGCCTCCTGCCCTCCTATGAGACCGCCGGCGTCCTTGCACCGCTGTTGCTGGCGCTGTGCCGCTTCGGCCAGGGCTTTGGCCTTGGCGGCGAATGGGGCGGCGCCGTCCTGCTCGCCACGGAAAACGCGCCTCCCGGCAAGCGCAGCTGGTACGGCATGTTCCCGCAGCTTGGCGCACCTGTCGGCCTGTTCCTCTCCTCCGGCGTGTTCTGGATCCTGCTGCACTTCATGTCGCAGGAAGCGTTGCTCAGCTGGGGCTGGCGCATTCCCTTCGTCGCTTCGATCATTCTGATCGCGGTCGGCATGTGGGTTCGCCTGTCGATCACCGAGACGCCCGACTTCCAGAAGGCGATCGAGAAGGAAGAACGTGTGGCCGTTCCGGTCGCGGAACTGTTCCGCAACCACAAGCGCAGCCTCGTGCTCGGCACCTTCGTGGCGCTGGCCACCTTTGTGCTCTTCTACATCGGCACCGCCTATCTGCTGTCCTATAACGTCAAGGTCCTGAAAATCCCGTTCCTTGACGCGCTGGAAGTGCAGATTCTCGGCTCCATCGTTTTCGGCATCTTCATCCCGATCGCCGGCAAGCTCGCCGAAAAATTCGGCCGTCGTGAAATTCTGATCATTACGACGGTGCTGATCGGCCTGTTCTCCTTCCTGCTGCCCGGCCTGATGACCGGTAGCGAAGGCTCCATCTTCGTCTTCGCGGCCCTTGCCATGATGCTGATGGGCATGACCTACGGCCTGATCGGCACGGCGCTCGCAGCCCCCTTCCCGACCCGGGTGCGCTACACCGGCTCGTCGATCACCTTCAACATGGCCGGCATCTTCGGCGCATCGCTGGCGCCTTACATCGCCACATGGCTGCAGGTGAATTACGGCATGGGTTATGTCGGCTACTACCTCTGCGTATCCGCCATCATAACGCTGGCCTGCATTCTGCTTTCCCGCAAGGACGAAGTCTGAGCCACACAAGCGTTCCGAATATGGGAAGGCCCGCGAAACCTGGCGTTTCACGGGCCTTTTGCTATTCAGCATCTTTTACTGGAAACGCTCTAGGCGACGGACTGACGGATATCCCGCTGGCCCGCCACGCAGATACGATTACGCCCCGCGCCCTTTGCCTGATAAAGCGCAAGATCGGCATTATGCAGGACTTTTTCAAAGACTTCGGCGTCCTTCCGGAAAGCCACTCCGATCGATATGGTGACACCGATCCGCATATCCTGATAGTCGACCGGCACCGCCTCGATGCTCGCCCGCAGCCTTTCGCAAACATCCAGAAACGATGACGACCCTGTCTCGCGCACGACGACGAATTCCTCGCCGCCTATTCTGGCGACTTTGGCAGAGGCGTCAAAGGAAGCACGTATCCGCTGTGCGACGCTGGAAATCACCGCGTCACCGGCCAGATGGCTGAACCTGTCGTTCACCGACTTGAAATGATCGATATCGAGGAACGCGACGCAATAATGCTGACCGAGATTCATGCATCCGGCATAAAGCCCGAGCCGATTGCTGAGGCCAGTCAATGCATCGGTATGGCTCAGATGCAAAAAACGCTCGTGCGATTGCGCAAGAATCTTCACTTCCCTGGCATTGAGCCAGCAGACCAGCCACGTCATCGTGAATGCGATGACGGAACACAAGGTCACGCCGAGTATAAGACCGTTGACAAGGTCCGTCACCAGCCCGAACTGCGCCAGGAGAACCAGACCGCCGGAACATATCAGCAGAGCCAGGATCGTTGTGACACAGGCAACCCGAAACGAAAATTCCAAAGGTTCAAGCCGCCTGCGGCCCTCTGGCGTCGCAATCGAAAAACTCATCATTTCGATCAGTTTTCTCCAGAGATCCAAGACCGTCTCCAATAGTACCTAAATCAAATCACTGAAAATTCTTGTCAAACACCCTTTGATCGACGAGCGGCATGCTATCTGAGATAACATGCCGCTCGTCGCTTATGTCAAAAAACTATAAGATACAACTATTGACCGACCGTTACGGCCAACGCCAACGGTCATATGACGGAGAAGCCCCTGTAAGAAAATCGGAAGCCAAAAACTCAGCTTCCCAGAAAAGGCTCCACCTCACGGCCCGGCATGAAAAGCCCCAGCCGCTTGATTTCCCACTCCAGCCGGATACCCGACTTCTCGAACACGCGCTTGCGGATGGTCTCACCCAGATATTCCAGATCGTAGCCGGTCGCATGGCCGGTATTGATCATGAAATTGCAATGCAGTGATGACATCTGCGCGCCGCCGATGACCAGACCGCGGCCGCCCGCCTCATCGATGAGTTCCCATGCGGAATGACCTTCGGGATTCTTGAAGGTCGAACCACCAGTCTGCTCACGGATCGGCTGAACTGTTTCGCGATGGTGACGCACGGCGTCCATATCGGCGCGGATTTTCGCCTTGTCTTCCGGATAACCCTCGAACAATGCGCCGGTGAAGATCAGGCCCTTGTCGGCGCCGGAATGGCGGTAGCTGTAGCCCATATCGGCATTGGACAGCACATGCTGTTTGCCCTGACGGTCAACCGCATAGACTTCCACCACGCGCTCGCGCGTCTCACCGCCGTTTGCGCCCGCATTCATACGCAGCGCACCGCCGATGGAGCCGGGAATGCCGTAATAGAAATGGAAGCCGCCAATGCCGTTATCCATGGCCATGGCCGCAATATGCTTGTCCGGGCAGATCGCACCGGCCTTGATGCGGTTTTCGCCGGCAAGCTCCACCTGGCCGAAACCTTTGGCCGACAGACGGACGACAACGCCCGGGATGCCGCCATCGCGCACCAGAAGGTTGGAGCCGACGCCGACCACCGTCAGCGGCACGTCTTCCGGCAGAATTTTCAGGAAGGCAATCAGATCATCGGTATCGTGCGGCTGGAACATGACTTCCGCCAGACCGCCGGCTCTGAACCACGTCACGCGGTCCATGGGCGCATCCGGTGTCAGACGTCCCCTCAGTTCGTTTACCCCGTCGCCGAGCCTCCCCAGCAATTTAACCCCATCGACCTGTCTCATTCAGACTTTCCTGATATGCTCTTCAATTCCGAAGGCAGCGCTGCTGCCCATTGCGTGATATTTCCAGCCCCCAAGAGAACCACGAAATCACCCGGATTCGCAATGCCTGCAACCACTGAGGCGAGATCTTCCCGTTTCTCAAGAAAACGGGCGTCACGATGGCCGGCGGCCTTGATGGCCGAAACCAGCGCTTCCGAACTTGCGCCTTCGATCGGATCTTCGCCCGCAGCATAAACCGGGGCAAGAAGAATCGTATCCGCATCGTTGAAACAATGCGCGAAATCGTCAAACAGGCTGGAAAGGCGGCTGTAGCGGTGCGGCTGATGCACCGCGATGATACGGCCATTGCAGGCTTCCCGCGCCGCCGCCAGCACAGCCTTGATCTCGACCGGGTGATGACCGTAATCGTCGAAGACCTGTACGCCATTGGCTTCGCCCGTCAGCGTGAAACGCCGCTTGACGCCTGCGAAGGAGGCGAGACCCTTCTTGATGTCAGCTTCCGAAATACCGAGACGATTGGCGACGGCAATCGCGGCCGTCGCGTTCGAAACATTGTGTCGGCCGGGCATCGGCAGGACGAGATCCTTGAAGGAGAATATCTTGCCGGTACGACGACGGCGGATTTCCACGTCGAAAACCGAGCGTGTGCCATCGATGCGCACATTCGAAAAACGCACGTCGGCCTGCGGGTTTTCACCGTATGTGATGACCTTGCGATCCTCGATGCGGCCGACCAGCGCCTGCACTTCCGGGTGGTCAAGGCACATGACGCCGAAGCCGTAGAACGGCACGTTCTCGACGAACTGGCGGAACGCCGCGCGCACAGCATCAAAATTGCCGTAATGGTCCAGATGCTCCGGATCGATATTGGTAATGACGGCCACGTCGGCCGGCAGCTTCAGGAAGGTGCCGTCGGATTCGTCGGCTTCCACCACCATCCACTCGCCCTCGCCCATACGCGCATTGGTGCCATAGGCATTGATGATGCCGCCATTGATGACGGTCGGGTCGAGATTGCCGGCTTCCAGCAGGGTCGCGACCATCGAGGTGGTCGTCGTCTTGCCGTGGGTGCCGCCAATGGCGATGGCGTTACGGAAACGCATCAGCTCGGCCAGCATTTCGGCACGGCGAACGATCGGCAGGTGTTTTTCCCGCGCGGCGATGAGTTCCGGATTGTTCTTCTTGATGGCGGTGGAAACGACCACGACCTCGGCGTCACCGAGATTGTCCGCCGTATGGCCGACGAACACCTCGATGCCCTTGTCGCGCAGACGCTGCACATTGGCGCTGTCGGCCTGATCCGACCCCTGAACGCGGTGGCCGAGATTGTGAAGCACTTCGGCAATGCCGCTCATGCCGATCCCGCCTATGCCGATGAAATGGACAAGGCCTATGGCTTTCGGCATCTTCATGCCCCAACTCCTTCATTCTTCTTCTTGAATTCCTGTACGGACTGGCCGGAAGCAATGGCCTCCACCAAATCGGCCAGCACATCCGCCGCATGCGGTTTACCCGTTGCCTTGGCCGCCGCTGCCGTTGCCGAAAGACGATCCGGTTCCGAAAGCGCCGAGGACAGGAGGCCGGAGAGCTTCTGCGGCGACAATTCCGCCTGCTTGATGACGCTAGCCCCGCCCGCCGCCGAAAGTGCTGCCGCATTGGCGGCCTGATCGTGATCCAGCGCATGCGGATAAGGCACGAGAATGGACGGGCGGCCGATCACCGACAGCTCCGATACCGTCGAAGCGCCCGAGCGGCTGATCACCAGATCGGCCTCGCCGATGCGCGACGCCATGTCGCCGAAGAAGGGCGAAACGTCAGCCTTTACGCCAAGCTTCTGGTAGGAGGCGATGACGCTGTCCTTGTCTTCAGGACGCGCCTGCTGGGTGACGACGATGCGCTTACGCTGCTCGTCTTTCAGCAGGCAGATAGCCGCAGGCACCGCGCTCGAAAAGAACTGCGCGCCCTGGCTGCCGCCGAACACGACAAGCTGAAAAGTTTCACCCGTCTGCGACGGGGTATAGGGAATTTCAGAAGCCGCCAGCACCGCCGGGCGCACCGGATTGCCGGTCGCCACCGTCTTGTCGGAATATTGGCCATTGGCGGGCGGCAGGAAGCCGCCGGCGATCGCCTTCACACGGCCTGCCAGCGCCTTGTTAGCGCGACCCATCACTGCATTCTGCTCATGAATGATGGAAGGCACGCCAAGGCCGGTGGAAGCCAGAAGCGGCGGCACGGTGGGATAACCACCGAAACCGACAACCGCGACCGGCTTCAGTTTCGCCACCAGCCGGCGCGCCGCGCGCAGGCCAACCCAGAGCTTCCAGAGCGAACGCGCCACGGAAATCGGGTTTTTCGAGCCGATGGTGGCAGACGGCACCACATGGATTTCATCCGCCGGGAACTTGCCGGCATAACGCTCAGCGCGGCTGTCGGTGACGAGATGCACCTGATAACCGCGCGCCTTCAGCGTATGCGCGAGCGCCTCCGCCGGAAAAACATGGCCGCCGGTTCCCCCGGCGGCAAGAAGAACAATACCCTTGCTCATGATCGTTTACTCCGCGGGAACGCCGGAACCGACGCGGAAGAAACTCCGCTCCTGCGCCCGCTTTTCGGGTCTGTGGCGTGTCAGCGCCAGAAGGAAGCCGGCGGTCACGCAGATCGCCATCATCGACGAACCACCATAGGAAATCAGCGGTAGCGTCATGCCCTTGGCGGGCATCAGCTCGAGATTAACGCCGATATTGATCATCGACTGCATGCCGATCTGCAGCACGAGACCGGCCACGGCAAAGCGGCAGAAATCGTCCTTCTCCTTGAAGGCGTGCGACAGGCCGCGCAGCACGATGAAGGCGAAGATCGCAACGAGGAACATGCAGAAAACGATGCCGAATTCTTCCGCCGCCACCGAGAAGATGAAGTCGGTATGGCTGTCGGGAATGATGCGCTTGACGATGCCTTCACCCGGTCCGCGACCGAACCAGTCACCACGAATGATCGCTTCGCGTGCGGTATCGACCTGAAACGTATCGCCCTCACCCGTCCAGAACCGGTCGATACGACCGGCGACGTGCGGCAACATGAGATAGGCAGTCACAATGCCGCCGACGCCAAGGCCGCCAAGCATGATGATCCAGAACCACGGCACGCCGGCCATGAAGAACATGCCGCCCCAGACCACGGATGTCAGAATTGTCTGGCCGAAGTCCGGCTGGGCGATCAGGAGTGCCGCCACGATGCCGAAAGTGATGATGGCGAAGAGATTGCCCGGAATTTCCGGATGGCGCGCCCGCTCGGCAAAGAGCCATGCGCAGACGATGACGAAGGCCGGCTTCATGAATTCCGACGGCTGGATCGAGAAGGTGCCGATGGAAATCCAGCGCCGCGCACCCTTGACCTCGATGCCGAAGAACAGCGCGAAGATCATCATCAGCAGCGAGGCGATCAGCATGATGACCGCCACACGGCGCACCTGGCGCGGTGACAGGAAGGAAAGGCCGACCATGATCGCCAGCGACGGCACCATGAACATCGCCTGACGTTCCACGAAGAAGAAGCTGTTGAGACCGATACGCTCGGCAACCGCAGGCGACGCTGCAAAGGACAACATCAGGCCAATGCCCATCAGCGCGATGAACGCCGCCAGAAAGAAACGGTCGATGGTCCAGAACCATTCCGCGACCGGACCTCGATCAACTCGGCTTACCATGGCCTTCAGCCCCCTTTTCCAGAGTCAACCAGCATCGTCATGCCATCGAGCGCCGCGACCTGCGCGACGAACGAATCACCTCTGATTTCAAAGTTCTTATATTGATCGAAGCTTGCGCAAGCCGGAGACAACATCACGATATTGCCGGCCGTCGCATCTTTTTCCGCATCCGCCGCCGCATGCTGCACCGCTTTGTCCAGCGTGCCGGATATTTCGTATGGCACGGCCTCGCCAAGCGTTGCGGCAAATTCCGCCGCCGCTTCACCGATCAGATAGGCTTTGGCGATGCGCGGAAACAGCGGCGAAAGGCTGGTAATGCCGCCCGCTTTCGGCAGACCGCCGGCGATCCAGTAAATGCGGTCGAAACTCGAAAGCGCTGGCGCTGCCGCATCGGCATTGGTCGCCTTGCTGTCGTTGACGAAAGTGACATTGCCGCGCCGGCCGACCGGCTGCATGCGATGTTTGAGGCCGGGGAAGGATTTGAGACCGGCGCGGATTTCCTCTTCCGAAACACCCACGGCAAGGCAGGCGGCAATTGCGGCCGCCGCATTCTGCGCATTGTGGCTTCCACGAAGAGTCTGGATACCGTCGAGATCGACCAGCAGCAAGAAGGTGCCGCCATGCGCCCGCAGGATGTGGCTGCCTTCGGCATAAAGACCTTCGGAAACAACATTGCGTTTCGAAATGCGCTCGACCTTCACGCCGGCACGCTCGATGCGGTCGGCAATCAGCGTCGAATGGCTGTCATCCACACCGACGATAGCCGTGCCGCTGCCCGCCACCAGCCGTTCTTTGACGTCGGCATAATGCTGCATCGTGCCATGCCGATCGAGATGGTCAGGCGTGAGGTTAAGCAGAATGCCGGCAGTCGGATTGATCGTCGGCGCCAGATCGATCTGGTAGGACGAGCACTCGACCACGTAAAAGCGCTGCGCCTTCGGTGGATCGAGGCTCAGCACCGCCGTGCCGATATTGCCGCCGAGCTGCGTATCGCGGCCCGATGCCTTGAGAATATGCGCGATCAGCGCCGTCGTCGTCGACTTGCCGTTGGTGCCGGTGATGGCGATAAAAGGGCAATCCGGCGCATGGGCGCGCCGCTCGCGGATGAAAAGCTCGATATCACCGATGATCTCCACGCCCGCTGCCTTCGCAAGGTCGACCGACCAGTGCGGCTTCGGATGCGTCAACGGCACGCCGGGCGCCAGCACAAAGGAAGAAAACGAGGCCCAGTCTATCGTGTGCAGGTCCGCCGTGGTGATGCCTTCGGCCTCGGCCTTCGCGACGCTGTCGGGATTGTCGTCGAAAGCAACGACATCGGCTCCGCCGGCAACCAGCGCCCGGGCGGTAACGAGGCCCGAACCGCCGAGCCCGAAGAGAGCGACTTTCTTACCCCTAAACGACGTGACCGGGATCATCGCTCACCTCAGCTTCAGGGTGGCGAGGCCGAGCAGCGCAAGGCCCACGGAGATGATCCAGAAACGGATCACCACCTGGCTTTCCGTCCAGCCTTTTTTCTCGAAGTGGTGATGGATCGGCGCCATCAGGAAAACGCGCCTGCCGGTGCGCTTGAACCAGAATACCTGGATGATGACCGACAGCGTTTCCATCACGAAGAGACCACCGACAATCACCATGACGATCTCGTGCTTGGTGGCGACAGCGATCGAGCCGATCAGGCCGCCGAGCGCCAGCGAACCCGTATCGCCCATGAAGATGGCGGCAGGCGGCGCGTTGAACCACAAGAAGCCGAGGCCCGCGCCGATGACCGCGCCGACGATAACGGCAAGCTCACCCGTGCCAGGCACGAAATTGATCTGCAGGTAATTGGCAAAAACCGCGTTGCCGGCGAGATAGGCGATCACGCCGAAGGTAGCGGCAGCGATCATGACGGGCACGATGGCAAGCCCATCGAGACCATCCGTCAGGTTCACCGCGTTACCCGCACCGACGATGACGAAAGCACCGAACAGCACGAAGAAATAACCGAGATTGATCACGAGTTCCTTGAAGAAGGGAAAGGCGATGGAGCTGCCGAGCGTGCCGCCATGCGGTGCGGAAGCTAGCGCCATCTTCATCATGAAGAACACGGCAATCGCCGCAATCAGGAATTCGATGCCGAGACGGGCCTTGCCGGAAAAACCCTTGTCGCTCTGTTTCGTGACCTTGAGATAATCGTCGTAAAAGCCGATTGCCCCGAAACCGAGCGTCACCATCAAAACGGCAACGACATAGACATTCGAGAGGTCGCCCCAGAGCAGCGAACCGCCGAGGATACCGGCAAGGATCATCAGCCCGCCCATGGTCGGCGTGCCGGCCTTCTTGAAATGCGTCTGCGGCCCATCGGCACGGATCGGCTGGCCCTTGCCCTGACGCACGCGCAGCGAGTTGATGATGGCCGGTCCAAACAGGAAGACGATCAACGCAGAGGTGAACATCGCCGCCCCCGCCCGGAAGGTGATGTACCGGAAGAGGTTGAAGACTTGAATTTTATCCGACAGTTCGACGAGCCAGATCAGCATAATTGCCCTTTCAAAAGGCTATTTCAGACTTGGCGTTCCGTCTCGGGGAATGCCGGATACTTGTCAAGCAGCGCGGCGACAATCTTGCCGAAACCGAGGCCAAGTGACGATTTTACCATCAGCGCGTCTCCCGGTTGCACCCATTGCAGGGCGAAATCGGTGAGTTCCGCCGTCGTCGGGAACCAGATGACGGTCACGCTATCAGGCAGCGCATCGCGCAGCGCCGCCATTGCCTCGCCCGCAAGCCACACATGTTCGATACCGGCTGCGAGCAACGGCCCGGCCAGTTCCTCATGCAGCTGCGCGGAAAACTCACCCATCTCCAGCATATCGCCGAGAACGGCGACGCGCCGGCCGTGACCCTGCGTTTCCGTTTCCGCCAGCACGGCAATCGCGGCGCGCATGGAGGCCGGATTGGCATTGTAGCTTTCATCAATCAGCAGGAAGGAGCCGCCATTGATGGAGAGATGGTGGCGCTGGCCACGCCCCTTCACCGCCTCGAGCGATCCCAGCGCCTCAAAGGCGCGGTCGAGATTGGCGCCCGTTACGGCAACCGCGCCAAGGACCGCCATGGCGTTATCGGCGATGTGCCGGCCGGGAATATTGATGTGCAACTCGCTGGTTTCGCCGTTCAGTATCGCCCAGATCGTCGAGCCCGTCGCCGTGCTCTCGAAATCCGCGAGGCGGAAATCCGCCTTGGCGTGCTGCCCGAAGGTGAGGATATGTTCGATGCCCTGTTCCTGCGCCGCCTCTTCAAGCTGCTCGAACTGGGCATTATCGCGGTTGAGGATGACGGAACCACCCTCCTCCAAACCTTCGAAAATCTCGGCCTTGGCTGCGGCGATCTCTTCGATATTCTTGAAATTGCCGAGATGGGCAGGCGCAATCGTGGTGATGATCGCCACATGCGGGCGGACCATCTTCACCAGCGGCCGGATTTCGCCGGAATGGTTCATGCCGATTTCGAACACGCCGAATTCCGTATCGGCGGGCATGCGCGCCAGCGTCAGCGGCACACCCCAATGGTTGTTAAAGGAAGCCACTGCCGCATGCACCCGGCCGGATGGGGCCAAGGCCTGCCGCAGCATTTCCTTGGTCGTCGTCTTGCCGACCGAGCCGGTCACCGCGATGATGCGCGCTGACGTTCTTTCACGCGCCGCGATGGCGAGTTTACCGAGTGCGGTAAGAACATCTTCCACGACGATCATCGGCACCGTCAGACGGCCAAGAGCCGGCAGTTTGCCTTCGGCCACGACGAGCAGACTGGCCCCGTTGGCGACGGCAAAACTCGCATAGTCATGGCCGTCAACCCGGTCGCCCTTGATGGCGAAAAAGGCCTCGCCGGCTTTGACAGTCCGGCTGTCGATGGAAATGCCGGTGATTCCGGTCGACAGGTTGCCCACGGGGCGTCCTGCCGTAATGGCGATCATGTCGGCGACTGTCCATAACCAGCTCAAATTTTCGATCCTTCCAGCCCTGCCAGTGCAGCGCGCACCTGTTCATGATCGGAAAACGGCAGCGTCACGGAACCGACGATCTGCCCCTCCTCATGCCCCTTGCCCGCGACGATCAGCGTATCGCCATGCGACAGCATCGACACCGCATGCCGGATCGCCTCCGCCCTGTCGCCGATTTCCAATGCGCCGGGTGCCGCCGCCATGACTTCCGAACGGATCGTCGCGGCGTCTTCCGAGCGCGGATTGTCGTCGGTGACGATGACGATGTCGGAAAGCCGCGTCGCAACCTCGCCCATGATCGGGCGTTTGCCCTTATCACGGTCGCCGCCGCAGCCGAAGACGGTGACGATGCGGCCAGAGGTGAAAGGCCGGACCGAGGTCAGCACGTTCTCCAGCGCATCCGGCTTGTGGGCGTAATCCACATAGGCGAGCGCACCGTTCCCCGTCTGGCCGACAAGCTCCAGACGTCCGGCAGCACCGATCAGCTTCTCAAGCGCCTTGAGCGCTGTTGTCGCGGCAACGCCGGTGGACATGGCGAGACCTGCAGCGACGAGAGCATTCGCAACCTGAAAATCACCCGCCAGCGGGATGTCGACTTCATGGATCACGCCGTCATGATGCACTTCGATCATCTGCTTGTGACGGAAGTGCTCCACCCGTTTCAAGGTCAAATAATCACCCTTGCGGCCGACGGTGCGCACATCGAGACCCGCTTCGCGCGCCGCCCGGATTGCCTGGTCCGACCACGGATCGTCAGCAAAGATCACTGCGGGAGAGCCCTTCTCCATCAGCGTATCGAAGAGCCGCATCTTCGCGGCCATATAGTCCTCGACGGTCGGATGATAATCCATGTGGTCGCGGCCAAGATTGGTGAAACCGGCGGCTGCCAGCTTCACTCCATCGAGACGGCGCTGGTCAAGACCATGGCTGGACGCCTCCATCGCCGCATGGGTCACGCCTTCGGCCGCAAGTTCGGCGAGAAGCGCATGCAGCGTCACCGGATCGGGCGTGGTGAGCGCGCCATAATCCTCGCGGCCGGGAGCGATGACGCCCGTGGTGCCGATCTGGGCGGCGGCATGGCCGGCGAAAGCCCATATCTGCCGCACGAAGGAGGCGACGGACGTCTTTCCGGCAGTGCCGGTGACGGCGACCATGGTTTCCGGCTGTTTTCCGTAAAAACGGGAAGCGGCAAGGGAGAGATAAAGGCGTGGGTCCGTGACGGAAAGCACCGGCACATCAGCCTCCAGCGCGTGTCCGGAAACGACAGCAACCGCACCCTTGGCAACCGCGTCCTTTACATAGGCCGCGCCATCCGCCCTGGTGCCCGCAACCGCCACGAACAGGCTGCCGGGCGCAGCCTTGCGGCTGTCTGCGGTGATCCCCCCGATTTCGATCGCCCCGATCTCAGACAGGAGCAATTCTTTCAATTCCGGAAACGCATTTCCGGATATATCTCGCAAATTCATCGACTGTGTCCGTCTTGTCCCCCCGGCGCGAATCGCCGGAATATCATAAGCTAACAATCAATAAGACACGAGCAAGGCCGAGCCATCCTTGCCGAACTTCGGCTTCACGCCCAGCACCGCCGCCGTGCGGGTGATGATATCGCGCACCATCGGCGCCGCAGAGGTGCCGGCAAGCGCTGCGCCGTTGCCCTTGTCCGTCTTCGGCTCATCGATGAAAGACAGCACGACATATTGCGGATCGTCCATCGGAAAGGCCGAGAGGAAGGCGTTGAAGTTCTTGTCGTGCACGTAACGTCCGTTGACGACCTTGTCGGCCGTACCGGTCTTGCCCCCGACGTTGAAACCATCGACGCGCGCGTTGCGGCCCGAACCGTTGACACCATTCCATTCAAACAGAAAACGCATGTCCTTGCTGGCGCCGGGTTTCAAAACCTGCTTCGCCACCTGATCGGCCTGTTCGCGGGTACGCGGCAGGAAAGTCGGTTCGATCAGTTTGCCGCCATTGACGAGTGCTGCACCGGCGACTGCCGTCTGCAGCGGCGTCGTGGAAACGCCGTGGCCGAAGGAAATGGTGATGGAGTTGATCTTCTTCCATTCGCGCGGCTGCGACGGCAGCGCCACTTCAGGCAATTCGGTCTGCATGCGGGTCAAAAGGCCAAGCCGCGTCAGGAATTCCTTGTGGCCTTCCGTTCCCACGGTGTCGGCGATCTTGGCCGTGCCGATGTTGGACGAAAACTGGAAGATTTCCGGCACCGAAAGCATTCGGCCCTTGCCGTGGAAGTCCTTGATGGTGAAACCGCCGATGCGGATCGGATAACGCGCATCGAAAGTATCGCCGAGACGGACGCGGCCCGAATCGAGACCCATGGCAATCGTGAAGGACTTGAAGGTGGAACCCATTTCGAACGTGCCGTTCGACATGCGGTTGAGCCAGCCTTCCTTGGCACCTTCGGCCGGGTTGTTCGGGTCGTAATCCGGCACGGAGGCCATGGCGAGCACTTCGCCGGTATGCACATCCAGAACCACCGCGCCAGCGCCGATCGCCTGGAACTTGGTGATGGCCGAGGTCACGACTTCACGGACAATGGACTGCACGCGCAGATCGATGGATAGCTTCACCGGTTCCAGCGGCTGGTCGCTGGTCATGCCGAGCGCCGTCAGATCGGCAAGGCCCTGGCTGTCGACGTAACGTTCCATGCCGGCAACGCCACGGTTGTCGATGTTGACGTGGCCGACGACATGCGCAGCGGTCGGCCCGCCGGGATAAAAGCGGCGCTTTTCCGGACGGAAGCCGACGCCGGGAATACCGAGCGCAAGAATCTGGCTTTGCTGCTTCGGCGTCAGCTGACGGCGCAGCCACTGAAAGCGCGAATTGGAAGAAAGCTTCTGATAGGTGCCGCGCTGGTCGAGATCCGGCAGGACAGTACGCAGCTTCTCAATGGCCTCGTCGATATCGACGATGCGATGCGGTTCGGCAAACAGCGAGACGGTGCGGATATCGGTGGCCAGAACCTCGCCGTTGCGATCAAGAAGATCGGGGCGCGACGCCATCAGCCGGTCTGCGGGCGCGATGCTCGACACTGTTTCCTGTTCCGCCATGCCATATTGCACGAGACGGCCGCCCACGACGGCATAAAAGGCGACAAAACCGAAAATCAGAAGGCCAACGCGGCTTTTCGCCTGGGCGGCCCGCTTCTTGCGGGCGCCCTCAAACGCCGCATGGTCGGTATAGACACCGGTGGTGCTGGCGGAAAAGTGAGCCTTGCTCTTCAAAACCATGACGCGGGAGAGAAAAGACATCAGCGGTTCACCGATCCTGTTATGGTTTCATCCATATCGCCGGTTTCATCACCAGCGGCGGCGGAGGCGACCGGTACAGGCGCCGGTGCCGGACGTGAAACGCGCGCACGTGGCGTGGGCACCGGAACGCCGTTGACAGCGATCTGGCCCGCAGGCGGCGATTTGGGCTTCGAAGCGCCACCGAGGGTAGCCCCCGGCTTGGAGCCATTGACGGCGGCGGCGATGACATCCTCGACGCTCATACCTTCAGGCTCAGGCGGCTGCGGCAATTGCGAGCGCAGCATGGGCAACTCGCGCGGCTGCGCCAGCTGCGTCGGCAGCGTCGGCGAAAGACCGAGTTCCGTTTGATAGGCATTCACCAGACGGTGCAGACGGTTCGGCTGCGTCAAGAGCGCCCAGTCGGCCCTCAAAAGATCGATCGTATCCTTTTCAAGCTTGATCTCGGCCTCCAGCTTGCGGACTTCCTCAAGCTTCAGATCGGCCTTGTGCTTGATCGAATAGGTCACCACAGCCGCAGCGACCATGACCCCCATCAAGATGACATCGAAAGTGCGCAGCATATCAGCCTCCCATCTTTTCAAGGCTGGCGAGATCAGGAAGCTCGAAAATCGAGAAATCTGCAGCGCGCGCCGGGGCTGTGGTGCGCAGGCCAGCGCGAAGCTTGGCCGAGCGAGCCCGCGGATTAAGTTCCGCCTCCTCGTCGCTGGCGGCGATCATTGGCTTGCCGATGTTCTCGAAAATGGCCGGCTTATCCTCCACCATCGGCAGATGCCGGGAACCGGCGGCCTTGCCCGAACGGTCGGAGAAGAATTTCTTGACGATACGGTCTTCCAGCGAATGGAACGTGACGACGACCAGCCTTCCGCCGGGCTTCAAAACCTGCTCGGCGGCAAACAAAGCCTGCGCCAGCTCGCCCAGCTCATCATTGACGAAAACGCGCAGCGCCTGAAACACGCGCGTTGCGGGATGGATCTTGTCCTTCGCCTTGCGCGGCGTGACGATCTCGATAAGGCCCGCCAGATCACGGGTGGTTCGGAACGGCTCTTCCGCCCTCTTCTTTTCAATGGCGCGGGCAATGCGGCCGGGCTGCTTCTCTTCACCGAGAAAACCGAAGATGCGGATCAGATCGCTGACCTTGGCGCGATTGACGACATCGGCCGCCGAGACGCCGGAAGCGGACATGCGCATATCGAGGGGGCCGTTTTTCTGGAAGGAAAAACCGCGCTCGGCCTCGTCGATCTGCATGGAAGACACGCCGATATCGAGAACGACGCCGTCAAGCCCGCCTTCAGGCGCATGCTTCGCGAGATCGGAAAACTGAGACTGAATAAGCGAGAGCCGGCCGCCATTGGCGGCAACCATGGCCTGGCCGCCAGCGATCGCGGTCGGATCGCGGTCGAGCGCGATGACATTGGCGCCCTGATCGAGAATGGCCTGGCTATAACCGCCGGCGCCGAAAGTACCATCGAGAATGATCTTGCCGGGCGCAGGCTCCAGCGCGGCAATGACTTCGCGAAGCAGGACAGGGATGTGACGCTGAGGTCCGCCATCGGCATCAGAAGATCGTCCGCCAGAATTCGCCGCCATCCCGTGTCCCCGTCCTATGCGGGGCGAGCAGCCGAAAAACCGCGCCCCGCTCTTGCTTCCGCCTGCGCCGCCAAAAACGCATCCGGTTGCCAAAGCTGAAAATGATCCGCCCGCCCAACGAAGGTGACCTCGGTGGATATGCCGGTGAATTCCCGCACAAAATCCGTCACCATCAATCGACCTTCCTGGTCGAGCTTCATGAAAACGCCGCCGCCGTGAACCAGCAGCGACATTGCGTTCGCCTCTGGCGAGAAAGCATCCATGGACGCAATCTGCCGCTCGTAGCGCTCCAGCAAATCCGGACCGCCGACACTGATTGCCGGAAACGCAAAATCCTGGAGACAATAAAGCTCCTGAATGCCGCGCTTCGCCAGCACCGAACGAAACGGAGACGGAACCGAGACGCGCCCCTTGGCGTCGATCCTGTTCGTCACGTTCGATAAAAAGCGGTCCATTACTCAACTCGCCAAAACCGCATGCCGCAAAGCGATCCATCCGCTCCGCAGCCGACACCGGTACGCACGACACATCGCCAAGCGCCAGGGCGACATGCCCTGCAGCAGCCCCTCGTAGGCTCCTCACTCGTTTCAGCGATTGCGGGTCAAAAACACGACCCAATGTGGTGTGCATTTGGGATATCATGGGACACTATGGGCGTCAATGGGAGAAGCCGGCACGATACCGACTTCGCATCGGAAATTCATAAGCCGTTAAGTTTAACGAATGGTTTACTTGACGCGCGACGATGCGCTTTCGCTGCGTGAAAATTCGCCGCAAAACAACAATTTCTCTTTTATGAAACAACGGGATAACTAAATCCCACACGAGACCTGCACTTCAGTGCCGGAAAGGAAAATTCGCCAGTTGGCCTGTAAGCCGGGTTCTGTATGGCCCCGGTTTGACCCGGAACGTGGCAGCCATTCATCTGGGACGGCATTTGCATGCCGCCTCGCGCAACCCACCCGGATGACGGGCCTGGAAACCGGCTGTGAACGGGCTTTCGCCCATCCCGTGTCATCCCTATTCGGTCTTGCTCCCGGTGGGGTTTACCTTGCCGCCGCTGTTACCAGAAGCGCGGTGGGCTCTTACCCCACCCTTTCACCCTTACCATGCGATGCATGGCGGTTTGCTCTCTGTGGCACTTTCCCTGGGGTCACCCCCGCCGGACGTTATCCGGCACCGTATTTCCGTGGAGCCCGGACTTTCCTCACCTTACCGTCTTTCGACATTGGTAAAGCGCGGCTGCCCGGCCAACTGGCATGGGCTCCATAACCATGTTCCGGGGCGAAAGCCACCGAAAAGCGCAGGCAAGGACTAAAGAAATGCGGGTTTGAAATCCGTTGAGAAGGCCCCGTCGGCGATTTCTCCGTCCCGCAGCAGCACAGCGCCAAGCCGGCCGATCTCATCGGAGCTCTTGGCCGCCGTGCCGTTGCCGCCGGTCAGAACCGCGATGCGCGACGAGGCGGTGAAACCGATGGCCGGATAACCGCTCCCCGTTTTGGAGACGACGCAGGCGGCCATCGAGACACGCGAGAGATCAATGGAAGGCACCAGCGTTCCGACGATGTCAGAGAGATGATCCCGCACGCTTTCACGTCCGCCGGAGCGGAACCATTCCCGGATTTCCGGATCGCTGCCCAGCCTCTTGTCATCGGGATCGCCGCCGATCTTCAGGTAGAATTTGCCATCGGGATAGCGCACCGGCGGCAGCAGATAGATATGTTTTGTCGGCTCTCGCGGCTCATAGATCAGCGATGGCATGTCCGCATATTGCGCAAGGTCACCCTCGTCTATCTCGAAGAAAGCGACGGTGCGTGCATAGACATTAAGCGCCACCGGCTGCGGCAGAAGATCTTTCATGATCGAGAAGCCGCCGGCCGCCACCAGCACCCGGTCTGCGGTATAAACCGCGCCCGAGGCCGTCTGAACCGATGCCCGGCCACCCTCTTCCCGCGTCGAGACGACGATATCATCGATAAGCGAGACACCTGCCTTTTCAGCGAGAACAGCCTGCGCCTTCACCAGCGCACGCGGATTGACGTATCCGGCATTGTTCCTCTCGAACACTCCCTCACAACCCGGCTCGAAGGAGAAATAGGGAAAGCGGTTTTCGAGGTTTTCCCCGTCCAGCAGTTCCGTGGAAACGCCAAGCCGTGCCGCCGCCGTGCGGACATCATCGACAAAAGGATTATCGCCGCCCCGTTCGGGCCCCACCATCAGGCAGCCGACCGGTGCATAAAATTCAACGCCGCTTCTTGCGGCAATATCGGCATAACGCGCGATCGAGCGATTGGCGAGCAGCGCCCAGTCGGCGTCACCATCGATGGTGCGGGTAATCCGCGCTTCATCATAGTGGCTGGCGAAGACACCCTGATGCGATTTGATGTCGGCAGGTTCACCGGGACCGATCAGCGCGACGCCATCCGCCGTTTCCGCCAGATGGCGGGCGGCGGCCGCACCCATCATGCCGCGACCCACGACAATATATTTGAAATGTCCCGACATGCCGCCCTCTTTACCCGCTCACTTCCGTCGCAACCTTTTAGCCGCTTCGTCCGTAAATGTCAGACGAAAACCGGCGACATTTCAGCGGCGAATTCATCCTCGGTCAGCTGGCCGTTCAGAAGCAGCACAGCACCCAGCCGTCCAATCTCGTCCGAAGACTTGGCGGAGACGAAATTGCCGCCGGTCAGAACCGCGATATTGGAGGATTGCGTATAGCCGATATAGGGATAGCCGCTACGGGTAATGGAGGCGACACAGGAGCCGGAGGTCACGGGGCAGCCGGCAAGCTCCGGCATCAGGGATAGCGCCCGCTTTTTCAAAAATTCCACCTCACCCGGCGTACCGTCCGAGTGGAACCAGTCTACCGCTTCGGTGAGCGTTTCAAGCCTGCCCTTCTCGCTTTCTCCGCCGATCTTCAGATAGACATTGCCATCGGGATAACGCACCGGCGGCAGGATATAGACGATGTCGTCCTCGGTTTCCGCGAGCACGATGGTGGAAGGCATCGCACCGAACAGGGCCTGCCTCGCCTCATCCAGCTCGAAAAACACGATGGTACGGCCCGTTGCCGCCATATCGACCGGCGATGGAAGAAGTTCCGCCATGTTGGTAAAACCGCCCGCCGCGACAATGACCTTTTCGGCGGTATGGACGGCCCCTTCGCGGGTCGAAACCTCCACGCCATGGGAGGTGTCGCGAATATGCGCCGCCGTCTCACGCAGCAGTTTCGCGCCCTGCACCTCGGCAACGGCGCACTGCGCTTTCACCAGGGCGCGTGGATTGACGTGACCGGCATTCTGCGCCTCGAAATAACCGCTGTGATCGGCCGGCAGGGAGAACATCGGAAACCGGTCTACCAGCACATCACGGCCCAGCGTCTCTACGCCGAGATCAAGACGGTCGGCCGAGGAAAGGGCGCGCGAGACATAATCTCCCGCAAGACCCTTGCCGTTGCCGGTGAAAAGGCAGCCTGCTTCAGTGAAAAAGCGGATACCGCTTTTGGCCTCGATCTCCGCATAACGGCGGATGGAGCGTTGCGCCAGTTCCGCCCAGACCGGATCGCCGTCAAACCCGCGTGTGATGCGCGCCTCATCGTAATGACTTGAAAACACACCTCGATGGGTCTTGCGATCGGCGGGTTCGCCCGGTCCGATCAGCGCCACGCCATCCGTTTGCGCCGAAAGATGCCGCGCCGCGGCCGCTCCCATCATCCCGGCCCCGACGACGATATATTTGAAATCCGGCATGTCATGCTCCGTATCAGCTTTGCTTCTGACTACAGCATGCCGGGCCGAACCGGAATCGCTTTTCGCAATTTAACAAGCAATGCAAACCGGCCTCAGCCGGCCAGCAGCGCCTGCACCTTGCCGCAATAACGCTTGGAGACCGGGTTCATGCGGGTGGCGCCATGGCCGGCATTGTAACGCAGGATCGTGCTGCAGACCTGGCCCCCGCCCAGCTGGTGCGCCGTCGCCAGATATTGCATGCCCCAGCGAATATTGGTCTCGGGATCGTAGAGCGCCTTGGTGGTGCCGCGATAGCCCATCATCCGCGCCGTTGCCGGCTTGATCTGCATCAGCCCGACCTCGCCTGCGCTGCCGCGGGCCTTCGGATTGAACTTGCTTTCGACCGAAACCACGGCATGCGCCAGATTGGTGGGAACGCCGTAACGCTTGGCATATTTGACGATCAGATCGGAATAATCGTTCCTGAGCGAGGAAGGCAGGCTCTTTTCGGGGATGGGATAACCGGGCTTGCGGAAGAAGGTCTCCAGCGTCACGGTTTTGGTCTTGACGTCCTCGTCTTTGGCAAAAGCAATCCCCGCCTGCGAAGCGAGCATAACAACGCCCGCCACGACAGCAACAACAACCCTGTTCATATGTAGAAAAATTCTCCAGATCGGATGACCGGAACAATGAAGCGACACAAATAGTCTGCGCCCGGAAAGTCGATCGCGACCTTCCGCTGTCCAGTCTCCTTGATTGATATTGACGGTAAGTTCCCCTGAAGAACGACACCGCATGCAGTGACGTTCTTAAACTTCCTCAATGCGGATTAACTGTGGCACAAGAAAAAAAGCGACTTGAACACGCTGGAAAAGCGGGAATGCTTTTCCAGAATCGGCGGTTAAGCGCCCGAAAATCTCGGCAGGCTGGCGATCAGCCGGTGCAGCGTGTCAATGGTGGAGAAATCCGCGATGCCATCCACCAGAGCGGGGCGGAAATGCCGCTGGAAAGCAGCCACGGCGCCTTCGGTTTTTTCGCAATAAGCGCCTGTTATTTCAACGCCATAACCATAAATGGACAGCATCGACTGCAGCGCTTCGACCGGCTGGCCATGGTCCCCGCGCTGAAAAAAGCGCCCGCCACGGATCGGCGCAGGCTCCACCCAATGGCCGACACCTTGCTGCGACAGGATGTCCCACGGGAATTTTTCACCCGGATCGACCTTGCGGATCGGGGCGACATCCGAATGCGCTAACACCCTTTCAGGGGCGATATTCCAGCGCTGGCCGCAATCGCGACACAATTCGATGACGGCTTCGATCTGCTTTTTCGGAAATTCCGGCAGGCCGCCTGGATGGCCCTGATTGGCAATTTCGACACCAATAGAGCGGGAATTGATGTCTTCGTCCCCCGCCCAGGTACTTTTGCCCGCATGCCAGGCACGGCGGGTTTCCGACACGAGCTGGATGACGCGCCCGTCCTCGAAGACGAAATAATGGCTGGAGACCTGGCTTTCGGGATTGCAGAGCCATGACAGCGCACCATCGGCCGTCGTCATGCCGGTATAGTGCAGAAGAATGATGTCAGGACCGGCTACACCCAGCCTTTCGCCATGATTAGGCGAAGGCGCAACGGCTGCGCCCCCGAAATCCGGGGTAAAATCCGGCAGACATTCACTCATGCGACGCGGCGTTCTTTCTCAATGGCCGCATAAGCGGCGTTGAGAGCCGCCATACGCTCATTCGCGGCCGCATGCAATTCCATGGGAACGCCGCGGGCGATGAGCTTGTCGGGATGGTGTTCGGCAACCAGCGTTCGGTACCGCTTGCGGATATCCAGAAAATCGTCCGAAGGTGAAACACCGAGTACGCGGTAAGGGTCGCGCCCGTCCATGTGGACGTGCCGCGCCATGATCGTTTCGAAATGATCTTCGGTGATACGGAAGATTTCCGCGATCCGGCCGAGGAAGGCCAGTTCCCGCTCGTGGATCAGCCCGTCGGCCTTGGCGATGTGGAACAGGCCGTCGATGACACTTTCCAGCATCTCGCAATTGGCGTGCCCGGAACCGCAAAGACCCGCCAGCCGCTCCGCATAGGCTTCGTAACCTGCAACGTCCTGACGCGCGAGGTTATAAAGACGAGCGACGTTCTTGGCTTCTTCTTCCGGGAAATCGAAAATCTGCCGGAAAGCGCGAACCTCGGCATCGTTGACGACCCCGTCGGCCTTCGCCATCTTGGCGGAAAGTGCAATGATGGCCACGGAAAAGGAAACCTTGCGGCGGGTTTCCGGATCACCTTCGAAAAGGGTGCGGATGGCTTCCACCACGCGCCCGAGTGCACCGCCTGCCGCGTCGCCGATTGCGCCGAGCAGCCGTTCCCACAGGGATGAAATTTGCAGACACGCGAAATCGAACATCATGCGACAAGCATGACGGGATATTGCCGCGAATGCAATATGTCCAGCGGTCCGGCGGCATTAACTTTTATTCATCTTTGCGACAGTTTTGCTTCAGGAACAAGAGCGCGGCAGACGATGGGACCACGGTTTTCCACAGACGGCAGATAGCCGGCCACCGGCTATGCCGATTGAAACGATTATATTCCACCACTTTGCTCAAGCCGCTGAAAAACCGCGAGAAATCCGCGTTTTTCTTCATAAATTCACTTTACACCTACACGCGGCTGTCGCATCCATTTGCCAGACATGTCTTTGGGTATATGTGAAAAGGAGAGCCATGATGGCCAAACAGAAAGTCGCAATGCTGACCGCGGGTGGCCTTGCGCCCTGTCTCTCTTCGGCCGTGGGCGGCCTGATCGAGCGTTACAGCGACATTGCGCCCGAGATCGACATCATCGCTTACCGCTCGGGTTATCAGGGCGTGCTTCTGGGTGACCGTATCGAAATCAACAAAGACATGCGGGAAAAAGCGCATCTGCTGCACCGTTACGGCGGCTCGCCGATCGGCAACAGCCGCGTCAAGCTCACCAATGCCGCCGATTGCGCCAAGCGCGGTCTGGTCAAGGAAGGCGACAATCCGCTGCGCGTCGCCGCTGACCGGCTGGCGGCCGACGGCATCACCATTCTCCACACCATCGGCGGTGACGACACCAACACGACGGCTGCGGACCTTGCCGCCTATCTCGGCGCGAACGGCTATAACCTCACCGTCGTCGGCCTGCCGAAGACGGTGGATAATGACGTGGTGCCGATCAAGCAGTCGCTCGGCGCCTGGACGGCCGCCGAAGTCGGCGCCTCCTTTTTCGACAATGTCAGCAACGAGCAGAGCGCTGCACCGAAGACCTTCGTCATCCACGAAGTCATGGGCCGCCATTGCGGCTGGCTGACGGCCGCCACCGCCCGCGCCTATATCCAGAAGACCAGCGGCAATGAATATGTCGAAGGCCTGATGATGAACACGCAGATGAAGAACATCGACGGCATCTACCTGCCGGAAATGGCCTTCGACATCGAGGCGGAAGCCGAGCGCCTGAAGGAAATCATGGACAAAAACGGCTATGTCACGCTGTTCGTGTCGGAAGGCGCCGGCCTTGATTCGATCGTTGCCGAACGCGAAGCGTCCGGAGAGGCCGTCAAGCGCGACGCCTTCGGCCACGTCAAGATCGACACGATCAATGTTGGCGGCTGGTTCCAGAAGCAGTTCGCCAGCCTCATCGGTGCTGAACGCTCCATGGTGCAGAAATCAGGCTATTTCGCCCGCTCCGCCGCCGCCAATGGGGACGATCTGCGCCTCATCCAGGGCATGGTCGATCTCGCGGTCGAAAGCGCGCTCAACAAGGTCTCCGGCGTCACCGGCCATGACGAAGACCAGAATGGCAAATTGCGGACGATCGAGTTTCCGCGTATCAAGGGCGGAAAGCATTTCGACCTCTCTGCAAAATGGTTTACCGAAGTGATGGAACACGTCGGTCAGCCGTTCACAGCGGCCTGATTTTACGATAGTCTAAAATAAGACGGCGACAGGGAGGGCAAGGAGGAAGAGAATGTCTGGACAGGCCTGGCTGATTTTTTGTGCAGCATGTGCCGTTGTGTTCGCACTCCCCTCTCCCCTTGTATTCTCTGTTGCCTCCTATGCCGCCATCGGCGGCAAAAAGACGGTCTTCGCCTCCGCTGTCGGCGGCGCGCTCGGCATCGTCACGGCCATGATGATTTCGGCCATTCCGGTGGCCGGTCTCGCCTACCTGCCGCAATCCTTCGTGGAAATCGTGCAATGGGCCGGCATCGGCTGGCTGATGCTGTTTCTGTTGTGGACCTTCGCCACGCCGGCCGCCCAAGCGGCCAATGCCGATAATGACAATCTGCCGGGCAAATCCTGGAGCGGCATTTTCCGCGATTGTTACGCCATTGCCGCTTTGCGCCCGCGCTACTTCACTTTCTTTCTGGCGCTGTTGCCACAATTCGTTTCCACGTCAGGCAACACAATTGAAACGCTCGCCATGGCGCAGGCCGCCATCCTGCTTCTGGCGCTTGTGATTCTGACCGCGCAGGCGCTGTTTGCAGGCCCGACGCTCGCGCTGGTGCGCCGCATGTCGGGCGACAAGAAAATCCGGCCGAAATACCGCACTCACTTCATTTCCGGCCGCGCTGTCAGCGCCGGATACAGGCGCATCGCAGCCTGAAAAACCGGGCCGCCACGTCCCGGCTTGCCGCTATCCTTACAATAGGTTAATGAAGGCTCGACGGGACACTGCCTGCTTCGCTCGACGCGGGGGTATCGAAAGACAGGCATAACGAAGGCGGCAACATGCGAAATTCGGGCAAATTCCGCGGAAGAAGTGCACTTCTTCTGTCTTCCACCGTGGGTCTGGCACTGGCATTGAGCGCATGCACAAGCGTCGAATATACCGCGAAGGAAGGGCCTAACGGCCCGAAGATCGCGACGGTCAATCCCGCTACCACTCCTGCGCAAACATCGACGCAGCCGGCAACGGCCGAAGCCGCAGCGGGCGCAACCTCGGCAGCATCAGCGGTGCAGACCGCCGAAACCGCAACCTCTTCCCAGCCAGCAGCACTTCCCACTGCCGTCGCCGTCAAGGGCGGACGCGTGGCCCTGCCGCCGGCGTCCGAAATCGCAGCCGCCGCAGCCATCACCGCCCAGATGCAGCCGCACCAGACGGAAGTGGCTCAGGCCGCAGGGGCGACATCCGCACCCACCGCCGTTGCAGCACTCGCGCCGACAGGTGCCGCTCCCGCGGCAGCAGCCATCGAAACGGCGGCCAAGCCGGCTGCCCACAATGCCGCCGCCGATCTGCCGCAGGTGGTTGCCATCAAGGGCAGCTTCCCTCCCGCACCGCCGCCGCCCGGCTCGCCCTCCATCGGCACCGAACTGACGGCGGAACGCAAAGTCATTCCGCTACCGAAGCCGGACAGCACGGTTCTGGCTTATGCCGCCGGCCCCACCAATGCCGCACTTGCCGCCATCCGGCAGAACGAATCAATGACGGCGCCGCTCAATTCCGCGCCGGCTGGACGCGAAAAGCTGAGCGGCCTTATTACCAAATACGCCACCATGTATGATGTGCCGGAAGATCTGGTTCACCGCGTGGTGCAGCGCGAGAGCCGATACAATCCCGGCGCCTATAGCAGCGGCAATTTCGGCCTGATGCAGATTCGGCACGCCACGGCCCGCTCCATGGGCTTCGATGGCCCCGCCTCCGGCCTCTTCGATGCCGAAACCAATCTCAAATACGCCGTCAAATATCTGCGCGGCGCATGGGTTGTGGCTGGTAACGACCGCGACAATGCCGTCCGGCTTTACGCACGCGGTTATTATTACGATGCCAAGCGCAAGGGCATGCTGCACGTTCTGCGCAAGTGATGGCCTCTGGCGGCGCTGGGAGCGCCGTGCAGCTAAGCGGCTTTTCCAAATAAACGCCGCGACGTTTTTTCGTCATCCTCGGGACCAGCCCGAGGATGACGCCGTATCCAATGGAAGCTTATCGGCAATCCGAGATAAGGGCTGGTTTTCCACCGTCTCCTTTATTCCCCGCCTTTGCCCACAGCCCCTGTCATCAAATTGTAGTGTCACGGCTGTAGACGCCTCTCAATCGACTGAGAGGTGAACATATGACAAGTGCGGCACCCAAGACCGGCTTCAGCAAGAACACAAAACTGAAGTCCGCATTGCTCCAGCACAAGGCGCTCTCAAAAAGCGGATTGTCCGAGCGCTTCTTCGGCGTCCTCTTTTCCGGCCTCGTCTATCCGCAGATCTGGGAAGACCCTGAGATCGACATGGAAGCGATGGAGCTTGGCGAAGGCCACCGCATCGTCACCATCGGCTCAGGCGGCTGCAACATGCTGGCCTATCTCTCCCGCAACCCTGCCAGCATCGATGTGGTTGATCTCAACCCGCATCACATCGCGCTGAACAAGCTGAAGCTTGCCGCGTTTCGCCATCTGCCGGCCCATCAGGATGTGGTGCGCCATTTCGGCCGCGCCAACACCCGCAGCAACAGCCACGGTTATGACCGCTTCATCGCCGAGCATCTCGACGCCACGACCAAGGCTTACTGGTCGAAGCGCACCCTTTCCGGCCGCCGCCGCATCTCGGTGTTCGACAGGAACATCTACCGTACCGGCCTGCTCGGCCGCTTCATCGGCGCCGGCCATCTCATGGCCCGGCTGCATGGCGTGAAACTCACCGAAATGGCCAAGACCCGGACGCTGGACGAACAGCGCCAGTTTTTCGACAACAAGGTCGCACCGCTATTCGACAAGCCGGTAGTGCGCTGGCTGACGAAGCGCAAAAGCTCGCTTTTCGGCCTCGGCATTCCGCCCCGACAATATGACGAGCTGGCAAGCCTTTCCGACGACGGCACGGTTGCCTCCGTGCTGAAGGAGCGGCTCGAAAAGCTCGCCTGCAACTTCCCGCTCAGCGACAATTATTTCGCCTGGCAGGCCTTCGCGCGCCGTTACCCGGAGCCGCATGAAGGCGCACTGCCTGCCTATCTCAAGCCGGAATATTACGAGACGATCCGCAACAACACGGCGCGCGTCGCAGTGCACCACGCCACCTATACCGAGCTTCTCTCGCGCAAGCCGGCAAGCGCCGTCGACCGCTACATCCTCCTCGACGCGCAGGACTGGATGACGGACGTGCAGCTCAACGAATTGTGGTCGCAGATCAGCCGCACCGCCGCCTCGGGCGCACGCATCATCTTTCGCACCGCCGCCGAAAAGAGCGTCATCGAAGGTCGGCTTTCCCCTGATATCCGCAACCAGTGGGTCTATCTCGAAGAGCGCTCCAACGAGCTCAACGCCATGGACCGCTCGGCCATCTACGGCGGCTTCCATATTTACGAGAGGGCTATGGCATGAAAACCATCGGCGAGAATGTGGGCCTTGCAGACAGCGCGCATGCGAGCCTGATGGACCGCATGTATCGCCACCAGCGGCATATCTACGATATAACCCGCAAATATTACCTTCTCGGCCGCGACAGGACCATTTCCGGCCTCAACGTGCCGAAGGGCGGCACGTTGCTGGAAGTGGGCTGCGGCACCGGTCGCAACCTGCTGCTGGCCAGCCGCAAGTTTCCGGACGCGAAACTGTTTGGCCTCGACATTTCCGCCGAAATGCTACTGACCGCCTCCGAGAATTTCGCCGGCAAGGCGGAACGCCCCATTCTGCGCGTGGCCGATGCCACCGCCTTCCGTGCTTCTGAATTCGGCCAGTCCGAAGGCTTCGACCGCGTCATGATCCCCTATGCGCTGTCGATGATACCGGACTGGGAAAAGGCGATCGAACAGGCGCTCACGGCGGTAAAACCAGGCGGTTCGCTGCATATTGTCGATTTCGGCCAGCAGGAACAGTTGCCGAATTGGTTCCGCACGCTTCTGCAAGCCTGGCTCACCCGCTTTCACGTTACGCCCCGCGCCAATCTCCGCTATGTTCTGGCCAATATGGCCGGCCGTTTTGACGGTAACCTCGAATTCGAGGAAATCGCCCGGGGCTATGCGTGGCGGGCTGTCATCACACTTCCGGTCGTTGAAGCGCAGCAGCCGAAAATCCACCGCATATTGGCCGACGCCTGATTCCCGGGGGCGGTGCGAATCTTTGGGGGCCAAAGGGGGGGCGACCTCAAGGCTCCTGCCGGGCCAGATTTCGGCGTTAAAACCGCAAACCGCTTCGAATCCAGCGACTTGCGGGGTGCAAAAAGCACGTTGCCCCTTGCCATATCAGTTTGTTTACCATGTTATGCATAAATCGGGAGATACGGCGCGCCATTTTGCTGCCGTGGGATGGGCAACATTTTCATCAGGATTCCAATGCGGCTGCGTTTATCGGCACTATTGTCGGCTTTGCTGTTGATCGGCGGCTGCACCTCCACCAGCTATGACCTGCTGGAAACCGCATCCGTTTCCAAACCGAAATTTTCCGATACCGATCCGCAGGATTTCGGCATGAACAACCCGCACCGTCATGAGGTGCACGGCATCGACGTGTCCAAATGGAATGGTGATGTCGACTGGCAGACCGTCCGCAAGTCAGGTGTTTCCTTCGTCTTCATCAAGGCGACAGAGGGATCGGACCGCATCGATCCGAAGTTCGGCGACCATTGGCGTAGCGCGGCAGCCGCGGATATTCTGCACGCGCCCTATCATTTCTATTATTTCTGCTCGACAGCGGATGCCCAGGCGGACTGGTTCATTCGCAACGTGCCAAAGGATGCCGTCACCCTGCCGCCGGTTCTCGACGTGGAGTGGAACCCCTCCTCGCCCACCTGCAAGACGCGCCCGGCGCCGGGCGTCGTTCGCACCGAGATGCAGCGTTTCCTTGATCGTATCGAGGCCCATTATGGCAAGCGCCCGATCATCTATACCTCTGTTGATTTCCACCGCGACAACCTCGTCGGTCAGTTCAAGGATTACCATTTCTGGGTGCGTTCCGTTGCCGCCCATCCGGCCAAGATCTACGAAGATCGCAAATGGGCCTTCTGGCAATATACGGCAACCGGCGTCGTGCCCGGCGTAAACGGTCCAACCGACATCAATGTCTTTGCCGGCACGGAGAAAAACTGGCGGAAATGGATTGCTTCGGCCAAATAAGACGGCCAAGAAGCAACACTTTCGAAAAATCGGCGTTGTTCTGCAACGTCAGATCGCACGGTCCGTTTTTTTGTCGCAAACATATGGGTAAAGCGGGCTAACAACCTATCGAGGAAATTCCCATGCCCACGTTCCGGTCGCGCAGCATCGTTTTTGCCGCCGCTTTGTCGCTTCTTTCCACCGCCTCCGCCTTCGCCACCCCGCCCGTTGCCTCGCCTGAGGATCCCAAGCAGGTTGCCTGCGGCGGCGATCTCGGCGCATTCCTTGAAGGCGTGAAAGCCGATGCGCTCGCCAAGGGCATTCCGGCCGATGCTATTCAGAAGGCGCTTGCGGGCGCGCAGATCGATCCGAAAGTGCTCTCGCGTGACCGCGCCCAGGGCGTCTTCCGCCAGACCTTCCTGGAATTCTCCCAGCGCACCGTCAGCCAGGCCCGTCTGGATATCGGCCGCAAGAAGCTGCAGGAACTCTCCTCCACCTTCGCCCGCGCCGAAGGTGAATATGGTGTACCGGCCGGCGTCATCGCCGCCTTCTGGGCCATGGAGACGGATTTTGGCGCCGTGCAGGGCGATTTCAACACCCGTAACGCGCTGGTGACCCTTTCGCATGATTGCCGCCGCCCGGAACTCTTCCGCCCGCAGCTACTGGCATTGATCGAAATGGTCCAGCATGGCGATCTCGATCCCGCTGCCAACACCGGTGCGTGGGCCGGTGAAATCGGCCAGGTGCAGATGCTGCCCAAGGACATCATCGCCTTCGGCGTCGATGGTGATGGCGACGGTCACATCAACGTCAAGAGCAGCGCCCCGGATGCGATCCTGACGGCTGCGAAATTCATCCAGCATCTCGGTTTCAAGAAGGGCGAACCCTGGATCCAGGAAGTGTCGCTGCCGGAAAACCTGCCCTGGGAAAAGTCCGGCCTTGGCGGCCCGCTGACCGCCGGTGACTGGTTCGCGCTGGGCGTAACCCCGCGCGACGGCAACAAGAACTTCGCCACCCTGCCCGCGGCCCTCATCATGCCGCAGGGGCGCAAGGGACCGACCTTCATCACCTATCCGAACTTCAACATCTATCTGGAATGGAACCAGTCGTTCATCTACACGACCTCGGCCGCGTATTTCGCCACCCGCCTGATGGGCTCCCCCGTTTACAACAAGGGCAATCCGGAGCCCGGTTTCGATGACGCGACGATGAAGGAGCTTCAGACCAAGCTCGAAGCGCGCGGACACAATGTCGGCAAGGTGGATGGCATTCTCGGTTCCGGCACCCGCGTCGCCATCCAGAAGGAGCAGCAGCGTCTCGGACTGCCCGCCGATGGCTGGCCGTCTACCGCACTTCTGCAGGCGCTTTAAGCAATCTTAACGGCGCCTTCCGGCCTTTAATCTATCGGCCGGAATCAAGGCATAAAGTGTTAATCTCGACCTGATGACTGGGGATAACACCCCGGTCATTTACTTTTTTTAAACATATGAAGCACTGCGTGATAAGAAAATAATCTTTTATTTTCAATTAATTACAGAAAATCCTTTTTTATATCGCCTGGCGACGTGCTGCACTGCATCACAAAAACCGCTTTTCAACCGCCACAAAACGGTCATATTATCGAACCTGTCAACAAGAGGAGGCACCCATGGGACTTACAAAATCTCTCAATGCCTTGGCAGTCGGTTTGGCGTTTTTGTTCGTAGCGATGATGCTTTTCATCTGACGCGACGTGAAGACCAAACGCAGATAAGAACCGTAGATGACACGAGTTTAAAAAGCGCAGGCCCCGAGGGACCTGCGCTTTTTTCATGTCGGTACTCTGCTGCTTTAAGTCAGGCGGCGCTGCGGCGCAGACGCTCCAGCCCAAGATTTTCAAGCACAGCGTCGACCAGCGGCGCGCGGTTCATGGTGTAGAGGTGGAACTCATTGACACCGCGACGCTGAAGATCGGCGATCTGTTCGGCGGCAACCTCCGCAGCCACGCGGGCACGACCCTCCAGATCGTCGTCATAGCCTTCAAAACGCTCATCCAGGAAACCGGGAACGCTGGTGCCGCAACGGCCGGCGAAACGCTTGAGCTGGGTGAGGTTCTGGATCGGCATGATGCCCGGAACCACCGGTATGGTGATCCCCGCCGCCGTCACCCGCTCCATATAGCGCTCGAACACGTCGTTATCGAAGAAGAACTGCGTCAGCGCACGCGTCGCGCCATTATCCGCCTTGCGCTTCAGCATATCGATATCAACGGCATCGCTCGCGCTCTCGGGATGTTTTTCCGGATAGGCCGAAACGGAAATCTCGAAATCGCCGATCTCGCGCAGTCCCTTCACCAGAGCCGCCGCGTTCTCGTAACCTTCCGGATGCGGCTGGTAAGCCGTGCCGATGCCGGTGGAGGGATCGCCACGCAGCGCCACGAAATGGCGAACGCCGGCGTTACGGAACTCTTCTATGACCTGATGCACGTCCTCACGGCTGGCATCCACGCAGGTCAGATGTGCTGCGGTCGACAGATGGCTGTCACCGATCATGCGGCGCACCGCATCCAGTGTCGGCGCTTTTGTGGATCCACCGGCGCCATAGGTGACGGACACGAAATCCGGATCCCACTTCTTCAGCTCGGCAACCGTTTCCCAGAGCTGGGTTTCCATCTCGGCATTCTTGGGCGGGAAAAATTCGAAAGACAACCGGATATCGCCATCACGGCGTGCGGTTTCCGACCTCAACATATCATGCCCTCCCGGCAGCAAGTAAAACGGCCTCTTGCACCACATCGTCTGCCATCAGCAGCCGCTGGTCTCGGGCAACCCAGATCGTCACGTCCAGAGCTTCGTCAGACGCTTTTTCAGAATGAAGATCGACGGCGCGGTCCGGAGCAAGTCCGGCCTTTTTCAGCCATTCTTCCATCAGCGGATGCGAGAAACCGAGCCGCACATGCGCATGTTCATCGCGCAGATATTCGAAGGAATGCGGCGCAAGGTCGATGACGATCAGCCGCCCACCGGGACGCAGCATGCGCGCGGCTTCCGAAAGCGCGATTTCCGGCTGGTCGAGGAAATGCAGGACCTGATGGATAACAATCAGATCGAAATCCTGTCCTTCCAGCGGCAGATTGAGAATATCGCCATGACGGACCGAGGCATTGACCACGCCCGCCTTGTCGAGATTGGCACGCGCCACCGACAGCATGTCACGGCTGGCATCGACGCCGATCGCGCGGCGATAGATGCCGCTCAGAAGCTGCAGGATACGGCCGGTACCGGTGCCCAGATCGAGAAGCGAATCGACAGGCGTGGTGCCCACCAGCTTCAGGAGCGCGCCTTCCACGGCCTCGTCACTGACATGCAGGCGACGCAGTTCGTCCCAGGCGGAAGCATTGCGGCTGAAATAATCCTGCGCCCGCTCCGCCCGCACCCGCTTGACAGTGGCAAGCCGTTCACTGTCACGCTGGAGAACGGCATCCGACGGCGACGCGGCGCCAAGCAGCTGCCGAACGACACCCGCAGGTTCGCCATCCTGCCGCAAACGGAAATAGGCCCATGCGCCTTCCTGATAACGCTCGATAAGCCCCTCTTCCGTCAAAAGCTTGAGGTGACGGGAGATACGCGGCTGCGACTGGCCGAGGATTTCGGTAAGATCGGTAACCGTCAGATCGCCTGCCGCCAGAAGCGCAAGCAAGCGAAAGCGTGTCGTCTCACCCGCCGCTTTCAACAGATCCACCAATTTGTCCAGACCGAACGTCACTCTGCCGTGCCTCGCAAGCTAATCAAGATATAAAGATATCTTTATGTCGATGTGGCGTTCGATGCAAGCGTAAAGTGTCGTGCGAGACGATCATGTCCACTTATTACACGGAAAAAGGCCCGCTTTACGGCGGGCCTTTCTTGAAGAGATGATGAAAGGATCAGCGTGTCAGGCGCTTGTAGCTCACGCGGCCGGGCTTGATGCTTTCCGGGCCGAGGCGGCGGACCTTGTCCTTTTCGTAGTCTTCGAAGTTGCCTTCGAACCATTCCACATGGCTGTCACCCTCGAAAGCGAGGATGTGGGTGGCCAGGCGGTCGAGGAACATGCGGTCGTGGCTGATGATAACGGCGCAGCCGGCGAAGGCTTCCAGCGCTTCTTCAAGCGCTGCCAGCGTTTCCGTATCAAGGTCGTTGGTCGGTTCGTCGAGCAGCAGCACGTTGCCGCCGGCCTTCAGCATCTTGGCGAGGTGCACGCGGTTACGCTGACCACCCGAGAGGTTGCCGACCTTCTGCTGCTGATCGCCGCCCTTGAAGTTGAAGGCGCCGCAATAGGCGCGCGAGTTCACTTCGAACTTGCCGAGCTTGATGATGTCGTTGCCGCCGGAGATTTCCTCCCAGACGGTCTTGTCACCCGCCAGCGTATCGCGGCTCTGGTCGACATAACCGAGCTGAACCGTCTCGCCGACAGTTACCGAACCGCTATCCGGCTGTTCCTGACCGGTGATCATCTTGAACAGCGTGGACTTACCCGCACCGTTCGGACCGATAACGCCGACGATGCCGCCGGGCGGCAGCTTGAAGGAAAGGTTTTCGATCAGCACGCGGTCGCCATAGGACTTGGTGAGGTTCTCGGCCTCGATGACAACGCGGCCAAGACGCTCGGCAACCGGAATAACGATCTGCGCGTCGCCGGGACGGCGGTTTTCAGCTGCTTCCACCAGTTCGTCATAGGCCTTGATACGGGCCTTGGATTTCGTCTGGCGTGCCTTGGGGCTGGAGGCGATCCACTCGCTTTCGCGGCTGATTGCCTTCTGGCGCGATGCATCTTCGCGGGCTTCCTGCTGCATGCGCTTGGCTTTCGCCTGCAGGTAAGCGGAGTAGTTGCCTTCATAGGGAATGCCGCGGCCGCGGTCGAGCTCGAGAATCCAGCCCGTGACGTTGTCGAGGAAGTAGCGGTCGTGGGTGATCATCATCACGGCGCCGGGATAGTCGCGCAGGTGCTTTTCAAGCCACGCAATGGTTTCCGCATCAAGGTGGTTGGTCGGTTCGTCGAGCAGCAGCAGGTCCGGCTGCGACAGCAGCAGGCGGCACAGCGCCACGCGGCGGCGTTCACCACCGGAAAGGCCTGTTACGGCTGAGTCACCGGGCGGGCAACGCAGGGCGTCCATGGCCATTTCGACCTGGTTTTCGAGGTCCCACAGGTTCTGGCTGTCGATGATGTCCTGGAGCTTCGCGCCCTCATCCGCCGTTTCGTCGGAATAGTTCATCATCAATTCGTTGTAGCGGTCGACGATTGCCGTCTTGCTCGCCACGCCTTCCATGACGTTTTCCATCACGGTCTTGTTTTCGTCGAGCTTCGGCTCCTGCTCGAGATAACCAAGCGTCGCGCCTTCGGCCAGCCATGCCTCGCCGGTATATTCCTTGTCGAGACCGGCCATGATCTTCAAAACAGTCGACTTACCGGCGCCGTTCGGGCCGAGGATACCGATCTTGGCGTCGGGGTAGAAGGAGAGATGAACGTTCTCCAGAACCTTCTTCGCGCCATAGGCCTTGTTCAGCCCGGCCATGTGATAGATGAATTGACGTGCCATTGTAGCGAATGCTCCACATCGGATTTTTAAGAGTACGTATCGGGAAATTTGCCGCTATGTAGGGTAATTAGGGCCTTGGGGCAACCTCTGGCACGATTATGACCCCATGATTATGACAAGGGATGTTATGGCAGGACAGGCGCGATCATGAATGAAACGACCGACGACTTGGCCTTCAGCCGTATTGAGAGACTGGAAGCCCCCTCCGGCGCATCCATCGCCTTTCGCCACCAGCCCTCCGCCCTTTCCCCGGCGCGCGGCGTGCTGATGATCTGCCACGGGCTGGTTGACCATGCAGGCCGCTATCGCCGGTTCGCGGATGTGATGTCGAAGCAGGGTTTCGAAGTCTATGCCCACGACCATCGCGGCCATGGCCGCACGAGAGCGGCAGATGCGCCTCTCGGCCGTTTTGGCTGGAAGGACGGCGCGGAAAAGGTCGTTGCCGATGTCATGGCGATGCGCCGGATGGTTGGCGAAAGGCACCCCGGCCTGCCGGTGATCCTGTTCGGCCATTCCATGGGTGGCCTCGTGGCGCTTAACACCGCCGTCAGCCATCCGGATGCCTTCGACGGCCTGTCGATCTGGAATTCCAATCTCAATCCCGGCCTCATGGGCCGTGTCGCGCAGGTGCTGCTGCGGCTGGAAAAAATGCTGAAAGGCTCGGATGTGCCGAGCGCCATTCTGCCGAAGGCAACCTTCCGCGCATGGAATGCCCGAATGCCGGAAAGGCGCACCCATGCCGACTGGCTGAGCCACGACAGGGCGGCGGTGGACGCCTATGTGGAGGACCCGCTCTGCCAGTTCGAGGCCAGTGTTTCCCTGTGGCAGGATGTTTTCCAAATGTCCTTTCGCGCACCGAAACTCATCGGGCGCCTGCCAAAAGCCTTGCCGCTTCTGCTTGTCAGCGGCGATCAGGACGCCGCCACCAATGACGGCCAAGAGATCGTCTGGCTGGCGGAGCGTTTCCGGGAGGCCGGTTTCAGCCATGTCGAGCACACGATCTACAAGGGCATGCGGCACGAGACCTTGAACGAGATCGGCTGGCAGGCCGTGGCGGCGGATTTCGCCGCCTGGTGCGGGCGCGTCGTCGGCGATTGAGGCGGCCTTTGCCGAAACGGAATAAGTCCATGAGATAAAATCACATGCGACGCGGCAAGCAGCGGTCTATAAACCGGCAGACACAAATACCGGGGGACAGATGACCGACATGCCGAACAGGAAACCGCCGCTATCAGGCATTCGCGTCATCGAGCTGGCGCGTGTTCTGGCCGGTCCCTGGGCAGGGCAGATGCTGGCCGATATGGGCGCTGATGTCATCAAGGTGGAAAACCCCGAGGGCGGTGACGATACCCGCGCATGGGGCCCGCCCTTCGTCGAAGATGCCGATGGAGAAAACCTCTCCGCCGCCTACTATCACGCCACCAATCGCGGCAAACGCTCCATCGTTGCCGATCTGAAGACGCCCGAGGGTTGTGAGCTGGTGCGCCGGCTGGTGCGCACCGCCGATGTCGTCATCGAGAATTTCAAGCGCGGCGGGCTTGCCAAATATGGCCTCGATTACGAGAGCCTGCGGGCGCTCAATCCGAAGCTGATCTATTGCTCCATCACCGGCTTCGGCCAGACCGGGCCTTATGCCGATCTCGCCGGATACGACTATATCGTGCAGGGCATGTCCGGCTTCATGTCGATCACGGGCGAAGCCGACGGACAGCCGATGAAGGCGGGTGTTGCGGTTGCCGATATCTTTACCGGCATCTATTCCGTGTCAGCCATTCAGGCAGCCCTGATCCACGCCATTCGATCAGGCGAAGGCCAGCACATCGACATGGCGCTTCTCGACGTGCAATCGGCCGTGCTGGCCAACCAGAACATGAATTACCTGATTTCCGGCAAGCCTCCCGTCCGACTCGGCAACGCCCACCCGAATATTTCCCCCTATGAGGTGGTGCCGACGGCCGATGGCTTCCTCATCCTCGCGGTCGGCAATGACGGCCAGTTCCGCCGCCTCTGCAATATTCTCGGCATCGGTGCGATTGCCGATGACGAACGTTACGCGACGAACAAGGCCCGCGTGGCCCATAAAGCAGAAGTCCGGCAGATCGTGTCCACGGAAACCTTGAAATGGCAGAAGCGCGATCTTCTGACCGCCTGCGAAAAGAACGCCGTCCCGGCCGGGCCGATCAACTCCATCGAGGAAATGTTCGCCGATCCACAGGTTCAGGCACGTGGTCTTCGCATTGATCTGGAGGCCGAAGACGGCACCGTCATCCCCGGTGTCCGCACACCGATTATCATGTCGCAAACGCCGCTGCGCTATGAACGCCCGAGCCCGAAGCTCGGCGAACATCAGGCGCAGGTGCTGGCCGAACTGGAAAACATCGAAAGGACCACGACGCCATGACTGCAGCCGGAATGAAAAGAACAGGCGGGCAATTGATCGTCGAAGCGCTGAAAGCCAATGGCGTCTCCCGCGTTTCCTGCGTTCCGGGCGAAAGCTATCTCGCCGTGCTGGATGCGCTTTATGAAAGCGGCATCGAAACCGTGGTCTGCCGCCAGGAAGGCGGCGCCGCCATGATGGCCGACACCTGGGGCCGGCTGACCGGCGAACCCGGCATCTGCATGGTGACCCGCGGTCCGGGCGCAACCAACGCCTCGGCCGGCCTGCATATCGCAAGGCAGGATTCCATTCCGATGATCCTCTTCATCGGCCAGGTGCAGCGCGAAGCGCGTGAGCGCGAGGCCTTTCAGGAAGTGGAATATCGCCGCGCCTTCACCGAATTCGCCAAATGGGTGGGCGAGATCGACGACGCCCGCCGCATTCCCGAATTCGTCACCCGCGCCTTTGCCGTCGCAACCTCCGGCCGCCCCGGCCCGGTGGTGCTGACGCTGCCCGAAGACATGCTGGTGGAAGAGGTCGAAGCGCCCCAGGCGAAGCCCTACACACCCGTCGAGGCACATCCCGGCCCGTCGCAGATGGCCGCCTTCACAAAAATGCTTGATGAGGCAAAGCGCCCGGTCTTCATCATCGGCGGCACGCGCTGGTCCGAGGAAAGCGTCGCAGGCTTCAAGGCTTTTGCGGAAAAGCACAAACTTCCCGTCGGCTGCTCCTTCCGCCGCCAGATGCTGTTCGATCATCTGAGCTCCTCCTATGCGGGCGATGTCGGCATCGGCATCAACCCGGCGCTGGCGAAGGAGATCAAGGAATCCGACCTCGTGGTTCTGCTCGGCGGCCGCCTCTCCGAAATGCCGTCTTCCGGCTATACGCTGCTCGACATCCCCTACCCGTCGCAGAAACTCGTCCATATCTATCCGGAAGCGGAAGAACTTGGCCGCGTTTATCGACCGGATCTGGCAATCTGCGCCGCGCCGGATGATTTCGTTAGCGCCCTCTCCTCGCTCACGCTTTCTGCAAATGCCGCATGGGCGGACCGCACCGCCGCCATGCATGCGGCCTATCTGAATTGGTCCACGCCACCACAGACCGGCCCCGGCGCGGTGCAGATGGGTCCGATCATGGACTGGATCGAGGCCAATGTGCCCGAGGATGCGATCTTTACCAATGGCGCGGGCAACTATGCGACCTGGGTGCATCGCTTCCATCGTTTCCGTCGCTACAACACGCAATCGGCGCCAACATCAGGCTCGATGGGTTACGGCCTGCCGGCGGCGGTTGCCGCGAAGCACCTTTTCCCGGAGCGTGAGGTGATCTGCTTTGCAGGTGACGGCTGTTTCATGATGCACGGACAGGAGTTCATCACCGCCGTGCGTTACGGGCTGCCGATCATCACCGTGCTGGTCAATAACGGCACCTATGGCACCATCCGCATGCATCAGGAGCGGGAATATCCCGGCCGTGTCAGCGGCACCGATCTCGTCAATCCGGATTTCAACGCCTTTGCCAAGGCCTATGGCGGCCACGGCGAAACGGTGGAAAAGACCGAAGACTTCGCCGCCGCCTTCGAACGGGCCCGTGCAAGCGGCAAGCCGGCCATCATCGAAGTAAAGCTGGATGCGGAAGCGATCACGCCGACACGTACCCTGACGCAGATCAGGACCCGCACCTGACATTGCCCTCCGATATTGGTGATGGACACGGCTCCGGCATGGTGTAAATCCTGACTGAGACTCACAGCTTAGGATACGACATGCCGGACGCAGCCCCTCCCGTCATCACTCCACGCGGCGCGAAGATCGAACCCTCGGCCGGCGCGCCTTTCGAGGCGGTGCGCGTAGCCCGCGACGTGCTGCACACATCCCGCACGGCAGCGCTCGCCACTCTCGATCCCGTCAGCGGTTATCCCTATACGACCGCAACCAATATCGGCATCGAGCCGGATGGCACGCCGTTCTTCTTCGCGGCCGGGCTGACGCTGCACGCCCGCAACATGGAGGCCGACCCGCGCATCTCGCTGACACTCGCCCCCTTCGGCAAGGGCGATGCGTTGACGCTGCCAAGGCTGACACTGGTGGGCAAGGCGGAACAAATCGGCCCGGATGAAGTTCCACTCGCCATCGGGCGCTACATTGCCCGTTATCCCAAGGCCAAGCTCTATCTCTCCCTGCCCGATACGCGGCTTTACCGGCTGCGGACAGAGGGCGTGCAGATCAATGGCGGCCCGGCCCGCAACGCCAGCAACATCACGCCAGCCGATCTGCGCACCGATCTATCAGGTGCGGAAGAGTTGATGGCGGCGGCGGAAAGCGAAGCGACCCGCCTCAACGCCATCAAGGGCGAAGCATCCCGGCTTGCCGTTCTGGCCGGCGCAAAATCAGGCCGCTGGACGATCACCTCCATCGACCCGGATGGAATCGATCTCGCCTCGGCCAGCGATCTGGCGCGGCTGTGGTTTGCTGAGCGGGTGACGACGTTGAAGCAATTTGAGAAGGCGCTTGCTTAGCCGGTGAGGTGACAGGCGCAAGCGATTCAAAAACCATGAAATTGCTTCTACTTGGCATTTTGTGGCCATGTCGCCCCGTCACCCCGGACTGGATCCGGGTCCAGCGCGATCAAGTCTTTGATCGCAGAAGACTCTTTTTACGGCGCAGGCGCGGCGTGGCTGGATGCCGGGTCAAGCCCGGCATGACGGGGAGAGTTTTTTGACCCCATCCCATCAAAAAAGGCCGGGCTGCAATCCGCAACCCGGCCTTTTCTCAGAAATCAAACCGTTGCTCAGAGAGCAGCGGTCACGATGAATTCAACCTTGTAGTCCGGCGTCGCAAGCGCTGCTTCGCTGGTGGCGCGGGCCGGCGGGTTTGCCGGGTCGATCCAGCCTTCCCAGACGGCGTTCATTTCGCCGAAGGTGGACATGTCGGAGAGGTAGATGATGGTCTGCAGGATCTTCGACTTGTCGGAACCGGCAGCGGCCAGCAGGCGATCGACTTCAGCGAGAGCCGACTTGCTCTGCTCGGTCACACCAGTGCCTTCGCCAACCTGGCCGGCCAGGTAAACGGTGTTGCCGTGAACGACGGCGCCGCTCATGCGCTTGCCCGGCTCGATACGCTTGATGGTCATGGAAAACTCCTGTTGATTGGCATTAAAAATCTAGATGCGCGGAAAATCAGCCGCGCAGGTGATGGGTCTTTTCGTAGATCGCCGTCGAGCGCGCGCCGGAGCGGCAATAACCAAGCATCGGGCGCTGCAATTCGTCCAGCGCATCCACCATGCCCGTAACGGCATCGGCGTCGACGCCGTAACGTCCAACAGGCACATGCATGATGGTGAGGCCAAGCTGCTCGGCACGCTCGGCAATATCGGCAAAAAGCGGCTGGCCCTCTTCTTCGCCGTCGGGGCGGTGGCAGACGATCGACTTGAAGCCGAGCGCCTTGATCTCGTCCAGATCAGCAACGCTGATCTGTCCCGTTACCGAATATTCGTCGTCTATGCGCCTGATATCCATGTCATACCTCCGCTGAAACCGGCGTCCGCGCCGCTGGCTGTCATCCTTAAATCCGCATCCGATGTAAGCGGTCAAACCCCATGCGTCAATGATGCGTGGCCTTCATTCGGTACAGCTCAGAGGATGGAAAAGCGCAGGCCGAAGGAACGGCTTTCGCCCGGCTGAAGAATATTGAACTCGCCCGCCGCCTCAAGCTGGCTACGCCCCACCCAGCGATGCGAAACCGGCTCGATGCCGAGCACATTGGCGGGCTCCTGCTGGTTACGCCACATCTGCAGATAGGGCAGCGTGTCCGTGCGAAAACGCACGGTCAGCGTCTTCCCGCTGATGGCCGCAATCGGCCCAAGCTTCAATTCCGCCCATTCATCTTTTCCAGCAGAGACACAGAAAACATTGCCCGGCTCCTCGCCAAAACGCCAGCCATGGCCGCCGCCCTCCAGCATCGCGCCTTCGAGCCGCACGGCATCGTCAAACAGGCGGGCGCCGACATTCATGTGATACATCAGGAACACCGGGATCGGCCGCTCGGACGTATTGACGATCCTGTCATCAAGGCTGACTTCACCGCTTTCGCCATCGATGCTCCATGTCCGTTCCAGCAGCGCTGTGCCACCATCGGCAAGCTTCACGGGAACCTCGACACGCGCCAGCGCATTGGACTCCTGAACATCAAAGACGATGATCGTCGCGGGATGCGAGGAGAAGGAGCCATGCAGCGGATATCGACGCCCCTCACCGTCGCCGTCGATCGGTTCGGGATGGCGGATATGGTCGGGACCGCAGGTGAACAGAAAGCCTTCCAGCGAATGGTCGATACGCGCATCGCCATCATCGGGAATGGCGCGGCCGGGCGCGATATCAATGCCATCGACGACGCAGGCGCCGATATCGAAAACGGAGGTTTCATCGAGGAAAATGCGTGGCGACCTGCCAGCCTGAAACGAACGCAAGATAACCTCCCTGTGGCACTAAAAACGCATGGTTCACGGAAACGCTACTAACCGTGACGGAAATTAAGATTGCATTAACCGCGAATTCACCTTTTTCACAATAGGGTCAAGATTGCGGTGTGTTTATCGGTGAACAAGCAAGGGATAGCAGAATCGTGAAACAGTTTCTTAACGCAGCTCTGGGTCTGACGGTCGCGCTGGTGGCGGTTTTCGCCCCGCTGCAGGCTGGTGCGCAGCAGCGTTATGGCGACCAACAGCAGACAATGCTGGTCACTCCGGACGGTCGTGTGCTCGACTTCATGCCGGAGCGCGGTGATATCGTCATCAGCCGTGATGCGATGGGTCGCACGGTGTTTTACGACCAGTACGGCAATCTCCTGGCCACCGAAATGCCCTCCGGTTATCAGCAGCGTCAGCAGGCACGCCAGCGCGACACCACCTATTATCCGCCCGCCCCCGGCGGCCAGTATCGCGAGCCGCAGCGCGACTATGGCTATCAGGACAATGGCAGCGTGCGCGATTACCGCGAATATCGCGGCGACGGCTCCGACGACAATTTCTATACCGGTTCCGTTCCCGCGCCCGGCGCGGTTGAAAGCGGCCCACTCGGTCAGCCGATGCCCGGCGAGAGCACCACGGCCGCCGTTCCGCAGCCGGATCACCTGATTGAGCGGCATACGCCGGTGACCACACCGGTCAACCGCTCGCGTCAGGAAATCGTCGCGCTGCAGACCTTCCTTGATCGCGAGGGCATCTCGCCCGGCGTCATCGACGGCAAGATGGGCGACAACGTCAACAAGGCGATTGCCGCCTGGCAGGACATGACCGGCGAAAAGCTCGATCCGAACAACTCCGATGATATTCTGGAGCGGCTTCGCGCCTCCGGCGGCATGCCGATCGTGGATTATACGATTACCGCCGCCGACGCCGCCGGTCCCTATGTCGCCTCCATTCCGGACGACTATGCCGCAAAATCACAATTGCCGGCCCTCTCCTTCACCTCCACGTCCGAGGCGCTGGCCGAACGCTTCCACATGGATGAGAACTACCTGAAGGAACTGAACCCCGGCATCGATTTCTCCGTGCCCGGCACCATCATCAAGGTGGTCAATCCGGGTGAGACGAAGAAGGGGCAGGTCGCCCGTATCGTTGCACACAAGGGCATCAAACAGGTCTTCGCTTATGGTCAGGACGGCAATCTGATCGCCGCCTATCCCGCCACCATCGGCTCCACGGATACGCCGTCGCCGAGCGGCACGCATACGGTGGAGCGCATCGCGCTCAATCCGGGCTACACCTATAATCCGAAGATCAACTTCAAGCAGGGCCAGAACGACAAGATCCTGCAGATCCCGCCGGGTCCGAACGGCCCGGTCGGCACGGTCTGGATTGCCCTGTCGAAGCCGACCTACGGCATTCACGGCACGCCGGAACCGTCCAAGATCGGCAAGACCAACAGCCACGGCTGTATCCGCCTGACCAACTGGGATGCGACCGAACTGGCGAAAATGGTCCGTCCCGGCGTGGTGGTCGAATTCGCGGAATAGATTGACTGGAACAAAAAAAGAAAAAGCCCGGCGGTTTGGTCCGCCGGGCTTTTTTCGTTGATGGAGTTTCAGTCGCGCTTTTCCGTCAGGAAATATAGAAGGGCCGCCACCGGCAAGGCGAAGCCGATCCACGAGGCGGCCTGCCATTCGCCGACAGCATAGGCCCAGCCGCCCACGGCGGAACCGATCGCACCGCCCATGAAGAACGTCGCCATGTAGATGCCGTTCAGGCGGCTGCGGAATTCCGCTCCGAGCGTAAAGATCGCCCGCTGGCCGAGCACCAGATTGGTGGTGACGCCGAAATCCAGAACGATGGCAGCGACGACCAGAATGGCGAGCGCCAGATGTGAGCCTTCAGGCGCCAGATGGGTGACGGCGAAGGAGAGCGCCACCGCCACCAGTGCAAAGAAGGTGGCCGCACGCGTCCAGCCGCGATCGGCCATCCGCCCGGCGATTGGCGCGGCCACGGTGCCGGCCGCACCGGCCAGTGCAAAGAGCGCAATCTCACCCTGGCTCAGATTAAAATGCGGTCCGCTCAGATAAAGCGGCGTCGTGGTCCAGAACAGGCTGAAAGCCGCAAACAGGAAGGCATGATAGATCGCCCGCCGCCGCAGGATCGGCGTGTGAAGCGCCAGCCGGCCCATCGAGGCCATCAAGGCCCCATAGCTCAGCCGCGCATCGGGCATGCGGGTGGGCAGAAGCCGGAAAAGCACCACGGCAAGAAGCGCCATGACTGCCGCAGATGTCAGAAAAACACCGCGCCATGACACCACTTCCGACAGGAGGCTGGATACCGGCCGCGCCAGCATGATGCCGGCCATCAGCCCGCTCATGACATTGCCGACGACCCTGCCGCGAATGGCGTGCGGCGCCATATGGGCGGCATAGGGAACGATGACCTGTACCGCGACCGAACTGACGCCGACGAGAAAGGCCGCAATCAGAAACGGGGCCGCATGCGGCGCGAATGCCGCTCCCACAAGGGAAAGCACCGCCATCGCGACGGAACTGACGACCAGCTTGCGGTTTTCAACGAGATCGCCGAGCGGCACGACAAACAGCAGACCGATACCGTAACCGATCTGCGTTAGCGTCACGATAAGGCCGGTAGCGCCGGCGGAAAGACCAAGTTCCGCCCCGATAATGCCGGCAAGCGGCTGGCCATAATAAAGGTTGGCGGCAATCAGTCCGCAGGCTGTCGCCAAGAGGAAAGTCAAAGCCGGGGAAATGGATGTTGCCTCAACATCATCCCCTTCAATTACACGCGTCGTCATCATTTTCTCCAATATGGAAACAATCGTTTCCTAAATAATCACAAAAATCACTCGGCAAGCCTCATGGCGATATCCACCACGGCCACCATGTCTTTGAGGCTGCGCCCCGTCTTTCCCACCACGCGCATGCCGTACATCATGCACAACATCGCCCGGGCGAGATCATCGGGATCAGCCTTTGAACCTACGGAACCATCCTTCTGCCCTTCGGCAACGAGACGGGCGACGATGCGCTCCCTCGCCTTCACAGCCCGCTCGACCACAACTGCAATGTCGTCATCCAGGGCCGCCAGATCGGCAGCAGCACCAACCACCAGACATCCGTCAGAACCGACACCACCATGCGACCGTTCCGCATAGAACATCAGGCCTGCCCTAAGGCGCTCGTAACCGGTATCGAAACCGGCCACCGCTGCCTCGAAACGCTCGGTCTGTACGATCCTGTAGCGCTCCATCGTGGCGATGAACACGGCCTTCTTGTCCTTGAAGGCCTTGTAAAGACTGCCCTGCGCCAGTTCCATCGCATCGGTGAGATCGCCAACGGAGGTGGCGTGGTAACCGCGTCTGGAAAAGACACGGATCGCGCCATCAAGCGCATGATCGAGATCGAACTCGCGTGGCCTGCCGCGATGGCGCTGTTCCTGAGAATTGGGTTGGGCGATATTGGTCATGGCCGCAATATAGGAAACGATCATTTCCAAATCAAGCAGATAATTTGTCGCCTGCGCCCGGTTAGTCGGATGAAGCCGGGCGTCTCGCTATTTCCCGATACAACGCCTCGGCAGAAACGCCTATTTCAGCTGCGAGGCCCTTCCATTGACCCTTGGGCGGAAGCCTGCCTTCGTTGACGGTGATCCATGCATCGAGCCGCGCACTGACCGAGCGCAGCGCCAATATTTCCGCACGCGTTCTGACATTTTTCAGCTCGCCGGAAATATGGCTTATCCATTCCAGCGCGAATGCTGGCTCGCGTTCAAGCAATTGCCGCAGCGTGCCGATTGGCACGAACAATGCGCGCCCTGCCGTCATCGCAATGGCGTCGCAGTGATATTGCTGCGAGAAGACCGAGGCTTGGGCAAGAATCGCCAGGGGCCCCGCGCGCTGCAACACCGCACTATGTCCATCCGCCTGAAACCGCATCAGGTGGACGTAACCCTCGGCGACCAGCGCCAGCATGTGAATGGGGTCGCCCTGATGAAAAAGGTATTCACCTTTTTCAAAGGATCGGGAGATGGACGCCCTCGGGCGAAGCTGGTCAAAAATCGAACTCGACATGATTTCTATCATGTCCGGCAAACCGGCCGGCTGGCAAGCTCAGGGGATCGCAACAGCTCGGACAGCACCCATGAAATTCACGGTTCCTGTATTTCTCATCGCTTTTCTCCCCCTCTCCACTATTGCGGAAGAGCAGCATCGCCACCAGTCTCCCTATGCGGGCCAGCAGAGCCGAACCATCAAAAGCCTCTCGGCCGAGGATATTGCCGAACTGGAACAGGGAGGTGGATGGGGCTTTGCGAAGGCCGCCGATCTCAACGGCATGCCGGGTCCCTCACATGTCGGAAAGATGGCGACCGAACTGGCGCTGACGGCGGAGCAGACCGCCGCCGTCGAGCAGCTGTTTCAAACCATGCGAAAAGATGCCGCGACAGAAGGCAGGCAAATGATCGCCGGCGAAGCGGCGCTGGATGCGAGCTTCCGTAACGGCGCAATCGATGCGGATCAACTGCGCGCGCAGCTCGACCGTATTGAAGAAAGCCGCGCCAGGCTGAGATACATCCACCTTGCCGCTCATCTCGAAACGGTGAAGCTGCTGACCAAGGAACAGATCGCACGTTACAACAAGCTGCGCGGCTATGCGCCTTAACGAGCCGGAAAATGTCCTCTGGCCTTAAGCAGGCGGATGGAGCCGCCCTGCCCTGGGGGCAGCTCTCAGGCGGCCTGGCGGGTGAAAAGGCGCGCAGGTTGCGTGCCGAGCCGCAGAAGCCGTTGCGGCAGAAGGCCGACGACCTCCGTCGCGAAGGCTTTCGCATTCTCCACGGCCTTGTCGATATTGCTGACCTTGTCCTTGTCGAGACAGAGAAGCGTGCCGCCGTAATCGAAAATATCGCGATAGGCCGCTCTCTCGACAATCGGTGTATTGAGAACCGAGACGTTCTTTTCCGCGAGCAGCATCTTGACGAGCAGTAGGGAGCGTGTCGCCACCATGGCATTGACCCGCGTCAGCACGATGGAATGGGCTATCGCCTTGCCCATCTTGCGGTTCAGGAATTCGATATGATCGAGAACCTCGGCGGCGCCGCGCGCATCCATGGCTGAGCCCTGTACCGGGATCAGTACATGATCGGAAATACCGAGCGCCATCGTCAGAAGCGGCGTTTTCGCTCCCGGAAGGTCGATGATGAAACAGTCGGTGTTGGCCTTGTTTTCGCGAATATGGCCCTCGAGCGAGGCCATCGTCACATGCGAAATCACCGAAAGATTTTCGATCTCGCCTGATAATTCGTGCCAGCGGGAAATCCACAATTGCGGATCGGCATCCAGCACCGTCACACGGTGGCCGCTGCGGGCAAGTTCGGTTGCCAGAAGCAGTACGGCGGTGGTTTTTCCCGCGCCGCCCTTGGTGTTGGCAAAAGTAATGACAGGCATGATATTCCCGATTGATCAGAGCCGTTTAATGCTCATTCACGCACCGAAGCAATTCATGGTGCTTTCCGTAATCTTAACGAACAGGGTTAATAAAAGGCTAAGAACGGTTATGCCGCGCAACGAAAAGCCCGCGATGGAGTATCGCGGGCTGTCGATAATTGGCAGCGTCCTCTTCGGGCTTACATCGCACGGCGTGAAGGCGCGGCATATTTCCTCTCCCCGCCGGGGAGAAGCCTCTCGAGCTCTCACAAGCCTGACGAATAAAGGCTATCCCTAAAAGCAGTCCTCGAACAGTTTCCTGGTATTCTCCAGCGTCATCGGCACCGGATTGCCGCCGCAGCTCGGATCCTTGATCGCTTCCGCCGCCAGCTCATCGATGCGATCAGGCTTGATGCCCATGGCGGTCAGGTTATCAGGCACGCCGAGTTCCTTGCGAAGCTCCAGCACATAGTCATAGAACCCATCGAAACCGCCGGAAATGCCGAGATAGGCAGCCGCGCGGGCAATCTTGTCTTCGATGGCCGGGCGATTGAAGCGCAGCACCGCAGGCATGACAACAGCATTGGTCATGCCGTGATGGGTGTTGTAGACCGCACCGATCGGATGCGAGAGCGAGTGAATGGCGCCAAGTCCCTTCTGGAAGGCAACCGCCCCCATCGCTGCCGCCGCCATCATATTGGTGCGTGCTTCGATGTCAGTACCATCCTTATAGGCGCGCGGCAGGAATTCCTTGACGAGACGCAGACCCTCAAGTGCCACACCGGCACTCATCGGATGGAAGAACGGCGAGGAATAGGCTTCGAGGCAATGGGCAAAGGCATCCATGCCCGTTCCCGCCGTGATGACCTTCGGCATGCCGACCGTCAGCTCCGGATCGCAGATGACGACGCCGGGCAGCAGCTTCGGATGGAAGATGATCTTTTTCACATGGGTCTGCGAATTGGTGATGACGCTGGCGCGGCCGACTTCCGAACCGGTGCCCGCCGTCGTCGGCACAGCGACGATCGGCGCGATCTTGGCGGCGTCCGCCCGCGTCCACCAGTCGCCGATATCCTCGAAATCCCAGACCGGGCGCGTCTGCCCGGCCATGAAGGCGATGGTCTTGCCGAGATCGAGGCCCGAACCGCCGCCGAAGGCGACGACGCCGTCATGGCCGCCATCGCGATAGGCTTTGACGCCGGCTTCCATGTTGATCTCGTTGGGGTTCGGATCAACATCGGCGAAGATCGCCCGGCCAAGGCCAGCCTCTTCCAGCACGTCGAGCGCATGTGCGGTGATCGCCATGTTGGCAAGGCCGCGATCGGTCACGAGCAGCGGCTTTTTGATGCCGAGCGTCTTGCAGGCTTCCGCCAGTTCCTTGATCCGGCCACGGCCAAGCTTGACGGCGGTGGGATAGCTCCAGTTGGCGACGATATTCATTTCGTGACTTTCTTCAGATGGTAGGATTTCGGTCGGGTCAGGTTCTGGAAGCCGAGAATGGAGAGCGAGCCGCCGCGGCCCGTTTCCTTCACACCGGTCCAGCAAAGGGCGGGATCGAGATAATCGGCGCGGTTCATGAACACGGTTCCGGTTTCGATCTCACGGCCGATCCGCCCGGCGCGTGCGGCATCCTGCGTCCAGAGCGAGGCGGTGAGGCCATATTTGCTGTCGTTCATCAGCGCGATGGCTTCGTCGTCATTTTTGACCTTCATGATGCCAAGCGCGGGGCCGAAGGTTTCTTCGGTCATGAACTCCATGGAATGATCGACATTGACGAGGATTTGCGGCGCGACATATGCCCCCTCGCCGTCATCGGCGGGGAAAAGCTTCGGATCGACCAGAGCCTTGGCACCCTTTGCGACGGCGTCTGCGATCTGCGCGCGCACCACCTTGGCGAAACGTTTGTTGGCCATCGGCCCGAGCGTCGTTTCCTGTTCCAGCGGATTGCCGAGCTTGTAGTTGGACACCCAGGCGACGGACTTCTCGACGAATTCGTCATAGAGGTTTTCATTGACGTAGATACGCTCGATGCCGCAGCAGCATTGCCCGGAATTATAGGTGGCGCCATCCATCAGCGTATCGACGGCGGCGTCGAGATCGGCGTCCTCCATCACATAACCGGGGTCCTTGCCGCCGAGTTCAAGACCGAGGCCGGTGAAAGTGCCGGCAGCGGCACGCTCGATGGCGCGGCCGCCTTCCACCGAACCGGTGAAGTTGACGAAATTGAACAGCCCTTCGGAAATCAGCGCCGAGGTCGTGGCATGGTCGAGGAAGACATTGATGAAGACATCGTCAGGCACACCGGCCTCGACGAAAGCCCGCACCATGCGCTCGCCGACCAGCAGCGTCTGCGCCGCGTGCTTGATAACAACCGTATTGCCGGCCATCAGGGCAGGCGCGACGGTGTTGATCGCCGTCATGTAGGGGTAGTTCCACGGGGCGATGACGAAGACCACGCCATGCGCCTCACGCTCGATGCGGCGTTCGAAATTGCCGCTCTCCTCGATGACGAGGGGTGCCAGCGCATCGGCCGCGATGGAAGCGACATAGTTGGAGCGCTCATTGAAACCCTTGAACTCGCCACCATAACGAACCGGACGGCCCATCATATGCGCCAGCTCCGGCACAACTTCGGCCACCATTTCGTTAAGGCGCGCCACGCCTTTCAGAACCAGCTGAACGCGGTCCTCAAGCGGACGTCGCGCCCAGTCCTTTTGCGCCTTGCGCGCTTTCGAAACGGCGGCGCGCGCCGCTTCCAGCGACATCGCCTCCCGTTCGGCATAAACCGAGCCGTCGATGGGCGAGATATTCTGGATCATGGTCATGATGTTTTCCCGTAATGATTAGGCTCGTTCGAAACCGCGCGCCACTTCCCAGTCGGTCACGCGGCGGTCGTATTCTTCCTGTTCCCACCGTCCGGCATGGACATAATGGTCGATCACGTCGTCGCCGAAGGCCTTTCGCAGCATTTTCGATCCGTCCAGAAAGGCGGTGGCGTCACGCAGGGTCTTGGGTATCTCGCGCACGTCCTTGCCGCCATAGGCGTCGCCGACAAAAGCGGGCTCAAGTTCGAGTTTATTTTCGATGCCGTCAATGCCTGCCGCAAGCAAAGCCGCCATGGCGAGATAGGGATTGAGATCGGAGCCGCCGACGCGGCATTCGATGCGGATGCCCTTGGTGCCTTCGCCGCAGAGGCGATATCCCGCCGTGCGGTTGTCGAGGCTCCAGATCGCCTTGGTGGGCGCAAACGTGCCGGCCATGAACCGCTTGTAGGAATTGATATAGGGGGCGAGGAAATAGGTGATCTCGCTGGCATGAGCGAGAAGCCCGGCAACATAATGCCGCATCAGCTCCGACATGCCGTGCTTGGCGTCCTTGTCGAGGAAAGCAGGCGTCTTGCCGTCGACGCTCCACAGCGACTGATGAATATGCGAGGAACTGCCGGCGGCATTGTAGTTCCACTTCGCAAGGAAGGTCACAGCCTTGCCCTTCGACCAGGCGATCTCCTTGGTGGCGTTCTTGATGATGGCGTGCCGGTCGGCCATGGTCAGCGCATCGGCGTAACGAACGTTGATTTCCGCCTGGCCGGCGGATGCTTCGCCCTTGGAATTTTCGACCGGAATGCCGGCGCCCTGCAAGCCCTTGCGCAGCGCCCGCATGACATCCTCTTCCTTGGTCGTCTGGAAGATATGATAGTCTTCATTATAACCGCTGGCGAGGTTCAGCCCCTTGTAGCCGTTGGCGCGCGCCGCATCGAAGGTCTGGTCGAACAGGAAGAACTCCAGTTCCGTCGCCATATAGGCTTTCAGCCCCATGGCCTCCAGCCGCGCCACCTGCTTTTTGAGAAGCGCGCGCGGCGAATGCGGCACTTCTTCATGGGTGTGATGGTCAAGCACGTCGCACAGCACCAGCGCCGTGCCTTCCAGCCAGGGCACCCGCCTTAGCGTCGAAAGATCGGGCTTCAGCACATAATCGCCGTATCCCTTTTCCCAGCTTGAGGATTTGTAACCGGGAACGGTTTCCATCTCCATGTCGGTGGCAAGCACATAGTTGCAGCTATGGGTTTCCTCAAAGGCGCTTTCGACGAAGAATTCCGCCTGGAACCGCTTGCCCATCAGACGCCCCTGCATGTCGACAAGGCAGGCCAGAACCGTGTCGATGCGCCCCTCGGCGACATCCATTTTAAGCGCGTCGAATGTGTAGCTCGTCATTTTTGTCCGTTCCCTTTTATTGTGGCGATCGGGCGGCCGGGATGCGGCCGCCCGTTTGTTTGTGCATCAGGCCTTTGCAGCCGCTGCGGTAACCGCAGCCTGCTTGTGCTCCATCGCGAATTCCTCTTCCGGCGACAGGATGAGGCGATGGCGTCCGACAAAGGCAAAATAGGCGATCGCCACGGCAAACCAGACGGCGACCCAGAGCACGCCCTTGGTGAAGTTTGGATCCTGGATCTGGTAAAGCAGCGTGACGATGGCGATGATAACAGTCAGCACCGCGCCCGGAATGCCGAAGGGCGAGCGGAACGGCCGCTCGATATGCGGCAGGTTTTTCCGCAGCAGAATGAAGGAAATCGCCTGCATGATGTAGGAGAACATCGCGCCGAACACTGCCATGTTCAAAAGCACGCTGCCGATGATGCTGCCGCCCTGTTCCGCACCCAGCGAGAACCAGATGACAAGCATGACAGCGAGGCCGACAATTGCGCCGGAGATATTGGCAACATACGGTGTGCGGTATTTGGAGTGTGTGATCGACAGAACGGTCGGGAAATAACCCGCACGCGACAGCGAATAGATCTGCCGGCCCTGCGCATAAAGGATCGTATGGAAGCTGGCGATCAGGCCGGTCAAGGCAACGAGACCCAGTACCACCACGCCGCCATCGCCGTAGATCGCCTTGAAACCATCAAGCAGCGGCTCGAGCGAGGAGCTGAGATGGAAAGCGCCAACGCCCGGCAGGGATGGGTTGAGCAGCACGATCATGAAGGCCGAGACCATCAGCGTCACCATGCCGAGAATGATGCCCTTGGGCATGTCTCGTTTGGGATCGACCGATTCTTCAGCCGCCAGCGGCAGCTGCTCGATGGCGAGGAACAGCCAGACCGCGAAAGGCAGCGTGGCGAGAACGCCCGAGAAACCGAAGGGGAAGAAGGAACCGCCACCTTCCGGCAGCTCCACCGCCTTGCCATCAGGTCCGACACCGATATTGAGCGCGAAACGCGAAAAATCGATATTGGGAATGGCGCTGATCCAGAAGAACACCAGAACGGCGAGCGAAATCAGTGTGATAACAAGTGTGACCTTGAAGGAAAGCTCAAGTCCGAAGACATTGAGCGCAAGAAAGATCAGATAGAACGCTATCCACACGAAGGGTGAATAGGCCGGATCAAGGCCGAGAATGGAGTTCACATAGGCCGTGATGAAGGTGACGACAACCGCCGGCGTCAGCACATATTCGACATTCTCGCAAAGTCCGGTGATGAACCCGCCCCATGGACCCATGGCCGTGCGGGCGAAGGAATAGGCCGCACCCGTATGCGGCAAGGCCGGGCTCATTTCCGCGATCGAAAATGTCAGCCCGAGATACATGATGGCGATGATGATGCCCGCCACCAGCATGCCGCCCCAGCCACCGGTGGAAAAGCCGAAATTCCATCCGGAAAAATGGCCAGAAATAACCGCGCCGACGCCGAGTGACCAGAGTGACCACACGCCCGCATAACGGGATAGTCCGCGTTTTTCGAAATAGGATGCATCAGCCTTCTTGTAGCTGACGCCTGATGATGAACTGTCCATGCCCTTCTCTCCTGATAAGAAAAAAACAAGCCAGTCAGCCGTTATTGGCCGATTGTGCCCCAGTTTCCGGCTTCACGCGGGTGCTTCCCTCGCTCTGCCGCACGCACTTGCTGTTCCCTTGCCGCTTCGCGCCTTTCCGGCTTTATTGAATGGCGGCAGTCTCGTCTCAATGGCCGGCCCCGGTGCTTCACCATCGGCCAGCCCTTGCTCCCTCACCCGTCAATCGATGAGAGCGCCTTCTCCATGAGCTCATGGAGAAAACCGGCAATGGCCGCCTGATCTCCTTCATTGGCGATGAGATCGTTGCGGATTTCGATCATGACGTTCAAAAGCCCGTCCGGCAGCGCATGCAGCCGTAGCGTATGCGTCACACCGTCTTCCGGGCCATAAGGATCATTGCGATTGACCCTGAGCGAAGATCCTTCGGCGCCCGCCAGCATCGCATCCGCCAGGCGGCTGTCGCTATCGTGCAGGATGCCGATCTCAACCTCGCGGAACCGGCCGTGATAAACGGGCGTGAAACTGTGAATGGTTACCACAACCGCCTTGCGGCCATCCGCCTGCCGCTTAGCGATGATCTCGCTCACCCGATCATGAAACGGCACATAAAGCGCTGACGTGCGGGCGAACCGCTCCGCTTCGCTGAGCTCGAAATTGCCGGGAATATCGTAAATCTCGCTTTTCACCGGCATGGCGGAAGGCGATTCGGGCGGCCGGTTACAATCATAAACGAGACGCGAAAACCGCTGGTAGACGAGCGTGGCGTCAAATTTTTCAGAAAGCAGCCGGGCAACGGCGAGAGCGCCCGGATCCCAGGCCGCATGGCTCGAAAGCACCTCCGGCGAAAGACCCAACGTGCCGTATTTCTGCGGGATGGTGGCGGAGGCATGCTCGCAGACGAGAAGGACATCGCCTTTCGCCGCCGCATTCTCAACGCCGACGGCCTGCCCTTCCGCTTCTGTGAAAAACCGTGAACGCACCGTCATGCACGAACCCCACCCGGAAACCCCGTGTTCCGCCAATGACGAAAAGAATTCTTCACATTATTGCGAGTGTCAAATGGAATTTTGAAATTTTCTCTTCATTTTCCCCATTGACTCGATAGCTGGCACAGATGTTTATTTTAGCCATGCACCGGCAGAAGACCGGAAAGGGGAAAAATTTGCGCAGCACGACGGCGACCGTGTCGGATGTCATCCATGCCCATTACGGCGCGCTGACCCGTTCGGAAAAACGGCTGGCGGAAAGCCTGCTCGGCAACTACCCCGTCTCCGGCCTCGGCAGCATCACCACGATCGCGGAAAATGCCGGCGTTTCGACGCCAACGGTGGCGCGCATGGTGCAGAAACTCGGTTATAAGGGCTATCCGGAATTTCAGGCGCATCTGCATCAGGAACTGGAAGCAACGATCTCCGGACCCGTCGCCAAACACGATCGCTGGGCCACCAATGCGCCCGGCCTGCACATTCTCAACCGCTTCGCCGACGCCATTACCGGCAATCTGCGCGATACGCTGAGTGACCTCGACACCGCTGTCTTCGACAATGCCGCCGCGCTGCTTTCCGACCGCAAGCGCAGTATCTATTTCGTGGGTGGGCGCATCACCGGCGCGATTGCCGAATATTTCTTCACCCATATGCAGGTGATCCGCCCGAAGACGACGCTGATGTCGTCCAATTCCAGCGCCTGGCCGCAATATATGCTGAACATGAGCGCCGGCGACGTGCTCGTCATATTCGACATCCGACGCTACGAGCACGACATGACGACGCTCGCCGAGGTGGCCAAGGCCAACGGCGTGCAGATCATCCTCTTCACCGATCAATGGACATCGCCGGTGGCGCGCCATGCGCTGCACATTTTCCGCGTCAGGATCGAGGCTCCCTCGGCATGGGATTCCTCCGTTGTCACCCTGTTCGTGGTCGAAGCCCTGATCGAGGCGGTGCAGAGCGGCACCTGGGATGAAACCAAGGAACGCATGAACGCGCTGGAAGGCCTGTTTGAACAGACACGGCTGTTCCGCAGGCCGGAAAGAACATGAATTTGCATAGCCGGCATACGACTTGACGCGGATGCCGCACGCTGATTGGATACCTGTCATCGCCACCAGCACGATAAAACAGGGGAAAACACCAAGCTGGGGAACGCATCTGGTCTAACGGACGACAACGGGCAACTCCCGCAATTACAGGCATACAATCCTGATAATGGCGGAAAACGAGTGTAAAGTGGCGGAATCCGGATAAATAATTTGTAATCTGGCCGTCACATTAGCTTCATCGAGAATCCGTATCAGCGTCCGCAATATGAGAACACGAAGAGGAGAAAAAAGTGATCTCTCACTGCCGCCGACTGCTTGCTACGACCACCGCGCTGGTCATCGCCTCCACCGCGATTGCCGCCGCTGAACCGAGCGCCGAACTGATCGCCGCCGCCAAGAAGGAAGGCATGTTGACCACCGTCGCGCTGCCGCACGACTGGTGTGGTTACGGCGACGTGATTGCCGCTTTCAAGGCAAAATACCCGGAAATCACCGTCAACGAGCTGAACCCCGACGCCGGCTCCGCCGATGAAGTCGAAGCCATCAAGGCGAACAAGGACAACAAGGGCCCACAGGCTCCTGACGTCGTTGACGTCGGTCTCGCCTTCGGCCCGCAGATGAAGGCCGAAGGCCTGCTGCAGCCTTACAAGGTCTCCACCTGGGACGAAATTCCTGACAATGTGAAGGATCCGGAAGGCTACTGGTACGGCGACTATTACGGCGTCATGTCGATGTTCGTGAACAAGGACCTCGTCAAGAACACGCCGAAGGACTGGGCAGACCTGCAGAAGCCGGAATATTCCGGTCAGGTAGCGCTTGCCGGCGATCCGCGCGCCTCCAACCAGGCGATCCTCGGCGTTCTCGCCGCCGGTCTTTCCACCGGTGCGAAGTCTGGCAAGGAAGCCGGTGAAGCCGGCCTGAAGTATTTCGCCGACCTCAACAAGGCGGGCAACTTCCTTCCGGTCATCGGCAAGGCCGGCACGCTGGCCCAGGGTGCGACCCCGATCATCATCGCCTGGGACTATAACGCCCTTTCCTGGAAGAAGACGCTGAACGACAACCCGCCGACGGAAGTTGTCGTTCCTGAGAAGGGCGTTCTCGCCGGCGTGTACGTTCAGGGCATTTCCGCCTACGCACCGCATCCGAACGCTGCAAAGCTCTGGATGGAGCATCTCTACTCCGACGACGGTCAGCTTGGCTGGCTGAAGGGCTATTGCCACCCGATCCGCTTCAACGCCATGGTCAAGGCCGGCAAGGTTCCGCAGGAACTGATCGACAGCCTGCCGCCGGCAGCAGCCTATGAAAAGGCGATCTTCCCGACGCTCGAGGAAGTGGACGCCAACAAGGCTGCCGTCACAGGCGGCTGGGACAAAGTCGTCGGCGCGAACGTGAAGTAAACTGTTGAAAAAGCACCCCGGCCGATCAAAGCCGGGGTGCTTCTTTTATAATGAATACCTTAATAGACAGACCGTTTTGAAAGCGGCGTTTGGGGACAAGGCATGTCATCGACCAACACCGGCGGACCATCCGATGCGGGCAGGAAACTGCCTCTTCACTGGATAGGGATCGTACCTTTTGCCGTTTTTGTTCTGCTGTTTCTGATCCTGCCGACGATGAAGATCGTCATCGGCGCGTTTCAGCAGACGGATGGCAGCTTCACGCTGGAAAACATTGCCGGGCTTTTCACCTCATCGATCCTTGCCGCTTACTGGATTTCGATCAAGATCAGCCTTGCCTCGGCAGCGCTCGGCTGCCTGATCGGCTTTGCCGTGGCCGCAGCCGTGGTGCTGGGTGGCCTGCCGCAGCGCATCCGCGGCCCGCTTCTCACCTTTTCCGGCGTCGCTTCGCAATTTGCCGGCGTGCCGCTCGCCTTTGCCTTCATCGCCACGCTCGGTCCGGTCGGCCTGCTTACCGTTTTTCTGAAGACGCAGGTCGGCGTTGATCTCAGGCTTTTGGGCTTCAACATCCTGTCTTTCTGGGGCCTCACCGTCACCTATCTGTTCTTCCAGATACCGCTGATGATCCTCATCATCACGCCGGCACTTGATGGCCTGAAGCGCGAATGGCGCGAAGCGGCGGAAATTCTCGGTGCAACCGGCCTGCAATATTGGCGCATGGTTGCCTTCCCCATCCTTTTGCCGTCGTTGCTTGGCACCATGTCGCTGCTGTTTGCCAACGCCTTCGGCGCGGTGGCAACCGCGATCGCGCTCACCGGTTCCTCGCTCAATATCGTTCCGATCCTGCTTTTCGCGCAGATCCGTGGCGACGTTCTCGGCAATCCGCATCTCGGTTATGCGCTTGCCTTCGGCATGATCGTCGTCACAGGCATCGCCAATGCACTTTATATCTGGCTGCGCGCCCGCAGCGAAAGGTGGCTGAAATGAAGCGTTTCTTCGCCTGGGGCGCGCTGATTTTCGGCCTGCTCTATTTCGCCCTGCCGCTGATCGGCATGACCAACTTCTCGCTGAAAATGCGGCGCGGCGAATATTCCTTCGACGCCTATGCAAAGGTGCTTACCGATCCGCGTTTTCAGGAGACCTTCAGCTATTCCGTCGTGATGGCGCTGTTCACCATCGTCTTCGGCGTTCTGCTGGTCGTGCCAACGGCCTATTGGGTGCGTCTGAAACTGCCGGGCCTGCGGCCCTATATCGAATTCATTACTCTTCTGCCGCTGGTCATTCCTGCCATCGTCATCGTGTTCGGTTACATCAGGCTTTACAACACCTCCAGCTGGCTGCCGCTGACCGGCACGACCTTCGGCACAAACCTTCTTCTGATGTTCGGATATGCCACGCTCGCCCTGCCCTACATGTACCGCGCCGTCGACACCGGTCTCAGGACCATCGACGTCTCGACGCTGACGGAAGCAGCGCAAAGCCTTGGCGCGGGGTGGACGACCATCCTGTCGCGCATCATCCTGCCCAATGTTCTGGTCGCGGTGCTCTCGGGCGCGTTTTTGACCTTCGCCATCGTCATCGGTGAATTCACCATGGCGGCCCTTTTGAACCGCCCGGCCTTCGGCCCCTATATGCAGCTGCTCGGCGCCAACCGCGCCTATGAACCCGCGGCCCTTGCCGTGATTTCCTTCGGCATCACCTGGGGTTGCCTGGGTCTGATCCAACTCGTTTCACGCTACCAGAAGGGCGCGCCTCCCAAGGCCTGAGGACAAGATTTTCATGAGCTTTTTGACACTTAGCAATATCAAGAAATCCTTCGGCTCCGTGCAGGTCGTGCATGATTTCAACATGGCCATCGAAAAGGGCGAGTTCGTCTCCTTTCTTGGACCATCGGGCTGCGGCAAGACCACCGTGCTGCGCATGATCGCCGGTTTTGAAATCCCGACTGGCGGATCGATCGTCATCAATGGCAAGGACCAGACGACGCTGAGACCAAACCAGCGCAATATCGGCATGGTGTTTCAGGCCTATGCGCTGTTCCCGAACATGAATGTCTACGAGAACGTCGCCTTCGGGCTCAAAGTCGCCGGCAAGCCGAAAGCCGAGATCGATGCGCGCGTAAAGGAAATGCTCCAGCTTATCCATCTGGAACATCTGGCGGACCGCTACCCCTATCAGATGTCGGGCGGCCAGCAGCAGCGCGTGGCGCTTGCCCGCGCTCTGGCCCCGAAGCCGGAAGTTCTTCTGCTCGACGAGCCGCTTTCGGCGCTCGACGCCAAGATTCGCGTCTCACTGCGTGAGGAAATCCGCCAGATTCAGCAGAAACTCGGCATCACCACCATTTTCGTGACCCACGATCAGGAAGAGGCCCTGTCGATTTCTGACCGTATCGTCGTCATGAATGGCGGCCGCGCCGACCAGATCGGCACGCCCTTCGATATTTACAACAAGCCCGCGACCCGCTTCGTCGCCTCCTTCGTCGGTACGCTCAACCTCATCGACGCGACCATCGTGGATTCCTCCTCCAACACCATCCGTGTCGGAGAGCAGCAGATCACCCTCCACAAGCCGGTCGATGCGGCGAACGGCGAAAAAATTACTCTTGCCCTGCGACCGGAAGCGGGCTCGCTCGGCAGTGATGCGAAAGGCGATGTCGCCATTTCCGGCACGGTCACCTCCAGCCAGTTCCTCGGCTCCGTCATCCGCACCCGCCTCGATCTTGGCGGCTCGACCCTGTCTTTCGACATGTTCAACGATCCCGGCACAGCGCCCCCCGCCGTCGGTGAGCCGGTGACGCTGAAATTCGCGGCCGGCGACCTGATGGTCATCAAGGACTGAACCACCTTTCCGGATGCAAAACCGCTCCGCCCCCTTGCTGGAAATGGTAGAGCAGGTATCACTTCGAACCTGCATACCAACGATGTGAGGCCATGATGCGCGCGCTTTATTACGAACGATTCGGCGAAACCCCGGTAGTCGCATCCCTGCCCGATCCGGAACCGACCGATGGCGGCGTCGTCATCGCGGTGAAAGCGACGGGCCTGTGCCGGAGCGACTGGCACGGCTGGATGGGGCATGACCCGGATATTCGCCTGCCGCACGTTCCCGGTCATGAATTTGCCGGCGTCATCGCCGCAGTCGGCAGACACGTCACCCGCTTCAAGACCGGCGACCGCGTTACCGTTCCTTTCGTGTCCGGCTGCGGCCATTGCCATGAATGCCGTTCCGGCAACCAGCAGGTCTGCGAAGCACAGTTCCAGCCCGGCTTCACCCATTGGGGTTCCTTCGCCGAATATGTCGCCATCGACTATGCCGACCAGAACCTCGTGCATCTGCCTCAATCGATGAGCTACGCCACCGCCGCTGGTCTTGGCTGCCGTTTCGCCACCTCCTTTCGTGCCGTGACCGATCAGGGACGCCTGAAGGGCGGCGAATGGCTGGCGGTTCATGGCTGCGGCGGCGTCGGCCTCTCCGCCATCATGATCGGCGCTGGTCTTGGCGCGCAGGTCGTCGCCATCGACATCGCCGAAGACAAGCTTGAGATGGCTCGGCAGCTCGGCGCGACCGCGACAATCAACAGCCGCACGGTTGCCGATGTTGCCGAAGCCGTGCGCGAGGTGACAGGCGGCGGTGCGCATGTCTCGGTCGATGCCCTTGGCCACCCGCAGACCTGCTGCAACTCCATCAGCAACCTGCGCCGGCGTGGACGTCATGTACAGGTGGGCCTCATGCTCGCCGACCATGCCATGCCCGCCATTCCCATGGCCCGGGTGATCGCCCATGAGCTGGAAATCTACGGCAGCCACGGCATGCAGGCGTGGCGTTACGAGGATATGCTGGCCATGATCGAAAACGGCAAGCTCGCGCCGGAAAAACTGATCGGCCGGCACATTACGCTTTCCGAGGCCGCAACCGCCATCCCCGCCATGGACAGCTTCAGGGAAAGCGGCATCAGCATCATAGACCGGTTCGAATAGTCCGGGTCCTGCGGCAGTTCGCGGTCGGAGCCGGGTCAGGCTCAGGCGTTCCTGCGCCCGAAAGCCCGGACAGGAGCGCTGGCCCGGGAAGGCGCCTGCCCTGAAGAAGGTGCAGGCACACGTGCGCCGGGATTCGCCTCGCTGTCGCTCCATTGGCGGTTCAACAGTTGTTTCTTGCGAATTTCCAGCGGGTCGGACACGGCGTCCGCCGAGCCACTGTCAGTGACGGCTGGTGTCGTCAGTGACCGCGCAAACCACCGTATGATCTGTAGCCCCTTGTGGATGAACACAAAAAAGCCGACCACGAGCACGGCGATGAAAATCACGAAGCCCCAGCGGCTGTTCTGCTCGTCACGGGCTGCCCGTTCCATGCGGTGTTTGGTCGTTGGATCAAAACCAAGCGTCGCCTTCAGGCTCGTAATATCCGCATGGCTGAGCTTGGTATAACGGTCGCCGTTATACAGAACATAGCCGCTAGTGCTACCATTCAGATAACCGAGATCGAGGGCATTCCCGTCCCGAAGGAAAGCTGGAGTGTTCGGCAGATCATAGACGAGATCGATCGTCTCACCGCCGCCAAATCCGGGTATGGCAAATAATCGAACCTTCCGCGCCTCTGCCCCACTCGCGAATATCGCGGAAAAAAGGGTCACGGCGGAAAATAGTGCAATGTAATTCATCCATTCCCCACAACAGCAATGAGAATGCATGACGATTGACATCACTGTATTAATACGGAGTATATATCTGGTTTAGTCTTTTAATTACACAATAGTTATTATATCCAATCGTATATATGAAATCATACTATATTACAAGTTATGAATTATTATTTTATAATACACTAAGAAATATAGCCCTGCAAAGCCGAATTGAGACCGAACAGTCCGGCGCCATTGGCGCAGGCCGCAGACCACGTTAAACTGCAGTCCTACTGACACACCTCGGGTCTCCAAGACGCGCCGAGGCTCACCACCTCCGCACAGGATGGATATTGGCAAGGACTGCGACATGCTGTTTCTCGACAGCGTAACCATGAAGGAAAGCACGGGCGGGAGGGATGATTACCCTTTCTCGGTTCCGGCGCTGCGCCATCTGGAACGCCTCGAATTCAAGACGCCAATCACCTTTTTTGCCGGCAATAACGGCTCCGGCAAATCGACGCTGCTGGAGGGGCTGGCGGCGGGGATGACGGCTTATGCCATCGGCAATCACGGCCAGGTGGCCGGCGACCTCTATCTCCAGCATGCCGAGACCGTGGCGAAGTCTTTCTATTTCGCCCGTAAGAAATATCCGAAGATTCGCATGTTCCTGCGCGCGGAAGATGTCCTCGGTTATGTCCGTCGCCAGAATGAGGAGGCGCTGGACGATTTTCGCTGGGAGCGGGAGAAGGCTCTGAAAAAAGGCGAAGACTTTCCCGAGGAAACTCCGGAGACGTTTCGCGGGATCATCAGGAACAATGCCATAGACCGGCGGTCGCATGGCGAGGGTTTTCTCGACATTCTGCACCGGCGGGTCCATGGCGCCGGCCTCTATTTTCTCGACGAACCGGAAAGCCCGCTTTCGCCGCAAAAACAGCTCGAACTGGCGGCCCTCATCCGTGACGCCGCCGATAGTGGCGGCCAGTTGATCATCGCCACCCATTCACCGGTGCTCTTGGCCATTCCCGAGGCGACGATTTATTGTTTCGATGAGGATGGCGTCACCGAGCGCCTCTATGACGAGCTGGAGAACATCAGCTTCCTGCGACGCTTCCTCGACCGTCCCTCGAAATACCTGAGCGATTGAACATCGATAAGGCTTGAAATCGCGCTGCGCTTGCCGCATGCCCATAAGTAATACGTAATTTAGAAAAGAAGCAGCTTCATGTCTCCCACCACCACACCGGCAGCAGCCCGGCCACTCAACAGCCAGGATTACAAAACTCTCGGTCTTTCGGCCCTGGGCGGTGCGCTCGAATTTTACGACTTCATCATTTTCGTATTTTTCGCGACTGTCATCGGCCATCTGTTTTTCCCGCCGGAAATGCCCGACTGGCTGGTGATGATCCAGACCTTCGGCATCTTCGCCGCCGGTTATCTGGTGCGGCCGCTGGGCGGCATCGTTCTCGCGCATTATGGCGACCGTTATGGCCGCAAGCGCGTCTTTGCCTTCTCGATCCTGCTGATGGCCCTCTCCACGCTGGGCATGGCGCTGATGCCGACCTACGCCACCATCGGCGTCGCCGCCCCCATCCTGCTCATCATCCTGCGCATGCTGCAGGGTGCTGCCATCGGCGGTGAAGTACCGGGGGCCTGGACCTTCGTTGCCGAACACGTGCCGTTCCGCCGCGTCGGGCTTGCCTGCGGTTTTCTCACATCCGGCCTCTCTTTCGGCATCATGCTGGGCTCGCTAATCGCTTTCGCCATCAACTCGCTCTTCACACAGGAAGACGTGGCCGGTTACGCCTGGCGCATTCCCTTCCTGCTCGGCGGCATTTTCGGCCTCATCGCTGTTTATCTGCGCCGCTGGCTGGAAGAAACGCCGATCTTCATGGAGATGAAGAAGTCAAAATCGCTGACGGACAAGCTGCCGCTCGGGCTGGTACTGAAGCACCATATGCGTGGCGTAATCATCTCCGCTCTGCTGACATGGGTTCTGTCGGCCGCCATCGTCGTCACGACGCTGATGACCGCCACCTTCCTGCAGAAGCTCTATGGCTACACCCCGACGCAGGCGCTCGCCGGCACCAGCTTCGGCACGCTGTTCCTGATCTTCGGCGTCATCATCGCCGGCGCCCTGATCGACCGTATCGGCTCCGGCCTCTTCTTCATGGGCGCGAGCATCTTTTTCGGCATCGCCACCTTCACCTTCTACAGCTACGCCGGCACCTCGCTTCAGACCATGTTCGTGCTTTATGGCGTGATGGGCCTCTCTGTCGGCATGGCGGGTGCGGTGCCCTATGTCATGGTCCGCGCCTTCCCGGCATCGGTCCGTTTCTCCGGCCTATCCTTCGCCTACAACGTCTCCTATGCCGTCTTTGGCGGGTTGACGCCGATCGGCGTGACGACGGCGCTTGCGATCAATCCGATGGCCCATGCCTGGTATCTGGTCTTCATCGCCATCCTCGCCTTCGCGATCGGCCTCTACCTCTATCTGCGCGGCAGCGAGATCGAGAGCCATGTCGGCATCGAGGAACTGGCGGCGTTAAGGTCGTAAGTTCAACAGTTAACAAAAAAAGCGCGGGCAAAACCCGCGCTTTTTTATTTCAACGACGATGAGTGAAACCTCACGCAGCGCTGTCGATTTCCTCGGCAGCATTCGTCGGCACGTAGTTGAGAACAGGCCCGAGCCAGCGCTCCACCTCTTCCACCGGCATATCCTTGCGGCGTGCATAATCCAGCACCTGGTCGCGCTCCACCTTGGCGACACCGAAATAATAGCTCTCGGGGTGGCCGATATAGAGGCCTGACACCGACGAGCCGGGCCACATGGCATAGCTCTCCGTCAGTTCCACGCCCGCCGCATTGGTGGCGTCGAGCAGGGCAAACAGCGTCTTCTTTTCGGTGTGATCGGGCTGGGCCGGATAGCCGGGCGCGGGGCGGATACCGGCATAGGCCTCGCCGATCAGCTCGTCGCCGGCAAACGCTTCGTCCGGCGCATAACCCCAGAACTCCTTGCGCACGCGCTCATGCATGCGTTCAGCAAAAGCTTCCGCAAAGCGGTCGGCCAGCGCCTTGACGAGGATGGACGAATAATCGTCATTCGCCCGCTCGAAACGCTCGGCAATCGCCACTTCCTCGATACCCGCCGTCACCACGAAACCACCGACATAATCGGCAACGCCGCTATCGACAGGCGCCACGAAGTCGGACAGCGCCACATTGGGACGACCGTCGCGCTTGGAAAGCTGCTGGCGCAGCGTGAAGAAGGTCGCAAGCTCTTCCTTGCGGCTCTCATCCGTGAACAGCCTGATATCGTCGCCCACCGCATTGGCGGGCCAGAACCCGATTACCGCGCGTGGCCGGAACCAGTTCTCCTCGATGATCTTCTTCAGCATGGCCTGCGCATCGCTATAAAGCTGACGCGCCGCTTCACCCTGCTTTTCATCCTCGAGGATCGCCGGGAAACGGCCCTTCAACTCCCAGGTCTGGAAGAACGGCGTCCAGTCGATGTAACGGGAAAGCTCCTCAAGATCGTAGGTTTCGAACACCTTGGTGCCGAAGAACTGCGGCTTGACGGCGCTATAGCTCGACCAGTCGATCTTGTGCGCATTCTCCCGGGCACGGGAAAGCGGCAGGCGCAGCTTTTCGCGCTCGTTGCGGGCATGGGCCTCCGCCACCTTGGCATATTCGCTGCGAATGCCATCGATATAAGCGGGCTTCTGCTCGGCGGAGAGAAGTGCCGACACGACGCCGACCGCGCGCGAAGCATCGGTGACGTAGATCGCCTGACCCTGCTCGTAGCGCGGATGAATTTTCACGGCCGTATGCACGCGGCTCGTCGTTGCGCCGCCGATCAGAAGCGGAATGTCGAAACCCTGCCGCTCCATTTCAGCCGCCACATGCACCATCTCATCCAGCGATGGCGTGATGAGGCCCGAAAGGCCGATCACGTCAACCTTTTCGGCAATAGCCGTTTCAAGGATTTTCGTCGTCGGCACCATCACGCCAAGATCGATGATCTCGTAATTGTTGCAGGCGAGGACGACGCCGACGATGTTCTTGCCGATATCGTGCACGTCGCCCTTCACGGTTGCCATCAGCACCTTGCCGGCAGCACTACGCTCAGACCCGCCATTGAGGCGTTTTTCCTCTTCCATGTAAGGAAGCAGCACGGCCACGGCCTGTTTCATCACGCGGGCGGATTTCACCACCTGCGGCAGGAACATCTTGCCCGAACCGAAGAGGTCGCCGACCACATTCATGCCGGCCATCAGCGGCCCTTCGATGACGTGCAGCGGACGCTCCGCCTTCTGGCGCGCCTCTTCCGTATCGGTCTCGATGAAATCGGTGATACCGTTGACCAGCGCATGTTCCAGACGCTTCTCGACGGGAAGTTCGCGCCAGGAGAGGTCCTGCACCTTGGTGTCCTTGGCGCCTGTGCCGCGGAAACGCTCAGCCACCTCGAGCAGACGCTCCGTCGCGTCGTCGCGGCGGTTCAGCACCACGTCCTCGCAGGCCTCGCGCAGTTCCGCATCGATATTGTCGTAAACCGCAAGCTGCCCGGCATTGACGATGCCCATATCCATGCCAACCTGAATGGCGTGGTAGAGGAACACGGCATGCATCGCCTCACGCACCGGCTCGTTGCCGCGGAAGGAGAAGGACAGGTTGGAAACACCGCCGGAAATATGCGTGAGCGGCATGGTTTCGCGGATGGTCTTGGTGGCCTCGATGAAATCAACGCCGTAATTATTGTGCTCTTCGATACCCGTCGCCACCGCAAAAACGTTCGGATCGAAGATGATGTCTTCCGGTGACAGGCCGGCCTTTTCGGTCAGCAGCTTATAGGCGCGCGAGCAGATTTCCACCTTGCGCTGATAGGTGTCGGCCTGCCCGACCTCGTCAAAGGCCATGACGACGACCGCCGCACCGTAATTGTGAACGAGCCGCGCCTGCTGGAGAAACTTCTCCTCGCCTTCCTTCAGCGAAATCGAGTTGACGATGGGCTTGCCCTGAACGCATTTCAGGCCGGCTTCGATGATCTCGAACTTCGAGCTATCGATCATGACAGGCACGCGGGCGATGTCAGGCTCGGCGGCGATGAGGTTCAAAAACTCCACCATCGCCTTTTCGGAATCGATCAGGCCTTCATCCATGTTGATGTCGATGATCTGCGCACCGTTCTCCACCTGGTCACGGGCAACGGCGAGAGCCGCCGTGTAGTCGCCAGCGGTGATGAGCTTACGGAACTTGGCCGAGCCGGTGACGTTGGTGCGTTCGCCGACATTGACGAAGGGAATGTCCTTGGTCAGCACGAAGGGCTCAAGGCCGGAAAGCGACATGAAGGGCTTGTGCTCGGGAATCGGGCGCGGCTTGTAATCCTTGACCGCTTCGGCAATCGCCCGGATATGCTCGGGCGTCGAACCGCAGCAGCCGCCGACGATGTTGACGAGACCGTCGCGCACGAAGCCTTCCACCTGCCGCGCCATCATCTCAGGCGTTTCGTCATACTGACCGAATTCGTTCGGCAGGCCGGCATTGGGATAGGCGCAGACGAAGGTATCGGCGACGTCAGACAGTTCCTGCAGATGCGGACGCATCGCATCCGCACCAAGCGCACAGTTCAGGCCGATGGTGAAGGGGTTGGCGTGACGCACCGAATTCCAGAACGCCGAAGGCGTCTGACCGGAAAGCGTGCGGCCGGAGAGGTCGGTAATCGTGCCTGAGATCATCACCGGCAGGCGGATGCCCTTGGCCTCGAAACGCTCCTCGCAGGCGAATATCGCCGCCTTGGCGTTCAGCGTATCGAAAATCGTCTCGATGAGGATGATATCGGCACCGCCGTCGATCAGGCCGTCGATCTGCTCGCCATAGGCAATGCGCAGATCGTCGAAGGTGACGGCGCGGTAACCGGGATTGTTCACGTCAGGCGAAATAGAGGCCGTGCGGTTGGTCGGGCCGATGGCGCCGGCCACGAAACGGCGGCGGCCGTCTTCCCGCTCGGCGCGCTGGGCGGCGCGGCGGACAATCTGCGCCCCTTCGCGGTTGAGATCGTAGACCGCATTTTCCATCTCGTAATCGGCCTGCGCGATGCGTGTGGACGAAAACGTGTTGGTCTCGAGAATATCCGCACCCGCCATGGCGTAGCGGTAGTGAATTTCTTCGATGGCGTCGGGCTGGGTCAGGATCAGAAGGTCGTTATTGCCCTTCTGGTGACAGGCGCAGCCGATGAAACGGTCGCCGCGAAAATGGTCTTCGTCAAAACCCAGACCCTGGATCTGCGTGCCCATGGCACCGTCGAGAATGAGGATGCGTTCGCTGGCAGCCTCGCGCAGCGCCTTGAAAATTTCCGCGCCGTCGCGCTTTGCCCCTTCAGGGCCAAACAGATCGTCAAACACGGGCACACTCCTCATTTCGATTTGCAAGATCGCAAGTCGTCAAGTCACATAAAGATATGTTTATGTCAATATATCTTCAAGGGACAGGCATGGCTTTGCGTCGTTGCGTCACGTTACGAAATATCGCTGACAGATGACAGGTTTATACGGCAAGGATATAAGCCGAAGCAGCAAACGCATGGAGGACGCAATGCCCGAAGACGATCACAACAGCCGCAACTGGAATACCCTGCCCTGGCACCGCCAGTGGCTGGTGAAACAGGCCGAGGGACTTTTCGACTTCTTCCAGTATCGCGCCCTCAATCCCGCCGGCGGTTTCTTCGATCTCGACGCCAAGGGCGCGCCGCTGCAGGCAAACGATCCCGTGCGCGGCATCCATGCCTCTGCGCGCATGGTGCATTGCTTCTCCATCGGCCACCTGCTTGGCCGGCCGGGCTGCGGCGATATCGTCGATCACGGCATGACCTATCTCTGGAACAAGCACCGCGATGGCGAACATGGTGGTTATTTCTGGCAGGTGAACGATGCCGGCCCAGTGGACGCCACCAAGCAGGGTTATGGCCACGCCTTCGTGCTTCTGGCCGCCTCTTCCGCCAAGACCGTCGGCCACCCGCTGGCCGACCCGATGTTGGCTGATATTACCGAAGTGCTGGAAAGTCGTTTCTGGGAAGAAAAACATGGCGCCATCGCCGAGGAATTCAATCGCGACTGGTCGCCCATCGACAATTATCGCGGCCAGAACTCCAATATGCACCTCACCGAAGCGCTGATGGCCGCCTATGAGGTGACCGGCGACAATAACTATCTCAGCAAGGCCGAACGCATCGCCGATCTCGTCATCCGTCGCCGCGCCGGCGAGCTGGATTTCCGCGTGCCCGAGCATTTCGACGACAACTGGACGCTGGACAAGGACTATCGCGGCAACGAAATGTTCCGCCCCTCCGGCTCCACCCCCGGCCACTGGCTGGAATGGGCGCGTCTCATCCTGCAATTGTGGATACTGGGCGAACGCCGCCACGACTGGATGCCGGTCGCGGCCAAATCCCTCTTCGTGCAGTCCATGGCGCTGGGCTGGGACCGGGAAAAGGGCGGCTTCTTTTATACGCTGGACTGGAATGACAATCCCGACAAGCGGGCAAAGCTCTGGTGGCCCATGTCCGAGGCGGCGGGTGCGGCCCATTTCCTCAACGAGAACCTGCCGGCGGATGGCTTCTACGAAGACAGCTATCGTCGCATCTGGAGCACCATCGCCAACAACTTCATCGACCATGCCAATGGCGGCTGGCATGAAGAACTGACGGAAGATCTGGTTCCCGCCCACACGCTATTCCCAGGCAAGGGCGATATCTATCATGCGCTCCAGGCCTGCCTCATCCCGCTTTTCCCGGCGACGGGCAGCCTGACGAAGGTGATCAAGGAAAGCGGCGGGGATTATTAAGGCGCTCTGCGGCCAATAGCCCCTCTGCCGTCATGCTCGGGCTTGTCCCGAGCATCTGCGGCCTATGTATCGGACGCAAAGTGGCTGGATCCTCGGCACAGGGCCGAGGATGACGTCGAGCATAAAGCAACCCTCAAAACCCGATGGTTTCCTCGAAATCATCCCAGGACTGGTACATTTCATAGCGCCCGATTCCGGGGATCGGCACATGCCCGTAATAGGGCGAAAGCTGAAACTCGGCTGCCGCTTCGCCCTTGCCAGCCACAGCAGCCACATAGATGGCGGAGGCAAGCCCGGTGCGGTTGGCGCCATGTTCACAGTGGATGAGAACAGGCTTTTCCGCATTGCGCAGCACGGCCGCCAGCGTTTCCGAATCCTCCACCGAGACCTTTTCGCTTGAACTCAGCGGATAATCGACAAGCCGGATGCCATTGTTTTTCGCCGCGCGGCTTTCGGCTTCATACCAGCCTTCACGCTTTTCATCGCGCAGGTTGATGATCGTCTTGATGCCATAGGCCTTGGCATAGGCCGCGATGTCCTTGCCGCTCGGCTGGGCCGAACGATAGAGTTCGCCGGGAATGACTTCATGGAAATTTCCGGTCAGCTGGCCGATGCCCATATGCGCACCCGCCAGAACCGGCAGGGCGACAAGGCCAATGGCCGTTATTTTCAGAAACTTCAAAACAATACGCAAAACATCAACCCGCGACATCAATCGAATGAAGGGGGAAGTGGCATCGCAAATGGACGAAAACAAGTCAGCGACCATCCCGACCCGTTCCGGCGCGGACGATGGAAGTTGACCTTTCCGCCCGAAGCAACTGTGATGCAAGGGTTTTACGACGGCCGCTCACCGGAGTGAAAATTCTCAAAATACCGTGATCGCCGGAAGCAGTCGAACCGTTCAGTCGAATTCTGCGGATATGACGGTAACGCGCCATTCCAGACGTTGCGGCTCTACCCTTTCATTGTTGCGCAGCCTGAAGGAACGGCAGGCCGCGAACGTCTCCCCGGCCTCGATCCGTCTTTCGCTCACCTGATAGGGATCGAAGGTGACCGAGGCGCGGAAGGCCGGTTCGAACCCTTCGAGCGTATAGGTCAGCCGCTGCACCGCGACATTATTGTCGTTGCGGAAGCTGAGGCGGATTGGCAATGCCGCATCCGGGCAGGCCGCGTCGAAGCCGGCGGTCGCGACGATATGGTCAAGCCGCTGGTTGCCGCGCCGCCAGTCATAAATCACAAAGGCGGCGGTGGTCGTCCAGATCAGCAACAGGCAGATGACAACGGATTTGAGATGCCGCGGAAACGCAATGAGGGTGAGGAGAAGAATGGCGCTGAGAACGGCTCCGACAATCACGTCGTCCCTCCTCCGCTAAAATAAAGCCTCATGTGAACTCATCCTCCCATGCCCTTTCCGCCCGCAACGATCCCCCTCACCGGGAGGTCGCGACGGTGTACTCTCAGCCGCAGCTTATGCCGCTTCTGGCGCAGCGCAAAGCACCGGCCCGCCGTGGTCAACCACAACTCTATGGTCGCGTCCCCCGCTGTCAAGACAACCAAGCGTGACACCCGCCCACCACTTTTCCGGACCTTTGACGAAACACCAAAGGGAACCAAACGCGGCTGAAGGCGTTCGCAGCATCAGAACAGCATGGCGGGGCGATAAAACGCCGCGAACCGGGGCAAAGGCGGCAGCAAGGCCGGGAGGACACGAGCGCCTCTTGGAACCGCCGAACCCCGCCCCATATTAAAAGCAGCTAATCTATGCTATGGATGTCAGTCAGCTCAGGGAGAAAACCGATGAAAACGCTGATCGTAACGTCACTCCTGGCCCTGTCGGCCAGCACCGCAATGGCCGCGGATGCCGTCTACGAAACGCCCGCACCTCCGGTCGCGCAGGAAACCCTGCCGGTCTTCACCTGGTCTGGCCCCTATCTTGGTATTCAAGGCGGCGCGGGCTGGGCAAATGGCGATTTTTCGGCCGGCGGCCCGGTCGCCTCGGATAATTTCGATGGCGGCATTCTCGGCGCCTTCGTTGGTTACAATTACCAGTTCGACAATAATCTGGTGCTCGGCATCGAAGGTGATGTCGATTATAACTGGAACGACAATGACTATGCCGGCGTGCAGATCGGTACCGACTGGCAGGGTTCCGTTCGCGGCCGCGTCGGCTATGCCTTCGACCACGCCCTGCTCTATGCCACCGCTGGCTGGACCGCGACACGCGGCTTCATCGAAACGCCCGGAGCCGGCAAGGACAGCACCACGTTCAACGGCTATACCGTCGGCGCGGGTCTGGACTATGCCTTCACCGACAACGTGTTCGGCAGGCTGGAATATCGATACAACGACTATAGCGACAAGGACATCTTCGGTATCAACACCGATGTCGACCAGCACACTGTGAAAGTGGGTCTCGGCGTGAAGTTCTGATCGCGACCGAAGGATTTCGACAAGAAGCCCGGCCGTCCGCCGGGCTTTTTTATTGCGGAAAGCGTGCATCTTCCGCGATCCTGCAGTCGGAAATCAGGAAAATATGAACCGCTTGAAAATGAGATATTCACAGGCCGTTCACCCGTCCCGTGCCATCATCCGGGCATAATGAGCCTCTATCTCCCGAAGCAGGCTTATGGAGTAGCCCCCGATGAAAAAGATAATTCTTTCCACTATTGCCGCGCTGGTCGCCACCGGCAGCATTTTTGCATCCTATGGCACCGCTGCCGCGCAGGACTATCCCTATCGCCCGCGCTACGACCGGGGTTATGACCGTGGCGGCCCACCTCCGCCGCCCTACCGCGAACATCGCCGCCACAATGATGGCGCAGCGATTGCCGGCGGCCTCGCCGCAGGCGTCATCGGCGGCCTGATCGGCGGCGCCATCGCCAACGGCAACGGCGGCCCCCGCTACTACGAACCGCCACCGCCGCCCCCGCCGCGCTGCTGGTTCGAAGACCGCCGCGTTCCCAATTCTTATGACGGCGGCTGGCATACGGAGAGTATGCGGGTTTGTAACTGACCCGATAGCTGAAAACTCAATCTAGATGATCCGATCAGCCTAACCGGCTGGTCGGATTTTTGTTGGATGGAACAAAAAATCCAGAAGAGGGCGATGATCGATAAAATAGGGATCCGCTGCCTGGAATCTCGCTATTTTGTCTAAAATATGAGAAAAATGGTGGGCCCGGAGAGACTCGAACTCCCAACCAAGCGGTTATGAGCCGCCGGCTCTAACCATTGAGCTACAGGCCCTTTCGGAAAACCGATCCGAAACACCGGCTTCGCAATGGTTCGAATCCGGTGGTCACGCTCTAACGTAATTTTTTGAGCCCGACAAGCCATTGATGCTTTCCCAAAACAGCGCCGCCGTATTAGCTACACAATCTAAGGCAATACCCTTCAAAGGGACTCAATCAACGAGGAAACACCATGAAGACAAAAACGGCCCGCCTTTTCGCACTCACCGCAATGACCGCAGCTGCCATGATGCCGCTCGCCGCCCAGGTGTCTGCGCAGGAGGCTTCCCCGCGCGAAGCCACCATCAGTGTTTCCGGTGAAGGCCAGGCGGCCATTGCCCCTGATATGGCGATCCTGTCCTTCAGCGTCGTCAAGCAGGCGGAGACTGCGGCTGCGGCTCTTACCGAAAATTCCAAGGCGCTCGCCGACGTTCTGAAAGCGCTGAAAGAGGCCGCCATTGAAGACCGCGACCTGCAGACCAGCAATTTCTCCGTGCAGCCGCTCTACAAGCACTATGAACCCAAGGACGGCGTCTATGTTGCGCCCGAGATCACCGGCTATCAGGTATCCAACGGCCTGACCGTGCGGGTGCGCGACCTGAAGAAGCTCGGCACGATCCTCGATACCTCCGTCAAGCTCGGCATCAACCAGGGCGGCGACATCACCTTCACCAATGACAAGCCCGAAGCGACGGTGACCGAGGCCCGCAAGCAGGCCGTCGCCGATGCGCTGGCCAAGGCGAAGACGCTGACGGAAGCGGCGGGCGTGAAGCTTGGCCGTGTCATTCAGATCAGCGAAAACTCGCAGCGCCCGATGCCGGTACCGGCGGGCGTGATGCGTGCTTCGATGATGAAGGAAGCCGACAGCGTGCCGATCGCGTCGGGTGAGAACAGCTACAGCGTGGTGGTCAACGTCACCTTCGCTCTCGAGCAGTAAGATCGGCGGCGGGCGGCACTCCTGTGCCGCTCCTCCTCCATCCTGAATTCAGCCATTGGCATGATGCAAAACGAAATGCCCCTCGCCTGCCTTTCCGGACAAGCGAGGGGCATTTTTTAATCGTTCTGCCCGACGGGGATATCAGCAGATCGATAAGACTGGCCGCTGTTAGCGCCGGATCACCGGGCAACCGCGCTCATTGGCGAAAACGATACGATCACGGCCGCGACGGTCAAAGCCTGCCACCACGACCCGGCGCGGCGATACATCAACCACGCGGGCGCGGCGAAGACCCATGCGGCTTGCCTTTTCTTCCGCAAGCGAAACCGAGCAGCCGCGGCGCGGGCGGTCCGGACGGCCCCAGCCGGGACGATGACCATAGCCGTCCTGAACCTGAACTCTGAACTGGACATCCGAGCCTGCGGAAGCCGCTGGCGCCGTAAAGGAAATTCCACCGAGGGCTATGAGGGTAGCCAGGCCGGCTTTTGCAAAGGTGCTGAACATGAACTTCACTCCGTTTGTTTCTTTGCCGACAGGGGAACATCCCCCGGCGATTGACGAGACCCTAGACCCGCCCGTCTGAATATCAGCAGAACCGAATGTTCAGCAGGCGTTCAGAGAGGTTAACGCGCAATACATCAATCCGGATCCAGACATCACGGCGAGATATGCAGCACGATTTCCCGCCGATGCGGCTGGTCGCGATGTTCGAAAAGATAAAGGCCCTGCCAGGTGCCGAGCACAAGCCTGCCGTCGCTGATCGGCACACCGATGGAAACCGTGGTCAGCGCCGATTTGATATGGGCGGGCATATCGTCGGGGCCTTCCAGCGTGTGGATGATCCATCGCATGGAAGGATCATCGGAAGGCGGCACGAGCCGGGAGAAAAACACCATGAGATCACGCCGCACATCGGGATCGGCATTTTCCTGAATAAGCAGCGAGCAGGATGTGTGCCTAACGAAGATTGTCAGCAGGCCTTCCTCCACCCCGGCATGATTGACGAATGCCCTGGCCTCGGATGTGAACTCGTAAAGGCCCTGTCCATGGGTGGGGACGATCATCTTCTTCTGCGGCACAATTTTTCCTTCAAATAACTTGGAACAAAATCGACGCTGCCAACGTTGCAACATGTCAAATTGTATCCGATGACATCACGGATACGACAATCGCATGACGGCGGCTCATAAAAGCACAACGGAAAACCGGCGTCACAGTTGCAAAAATCGGGGAAGGGTTGGCACTATCAGAATGGACTATTCAGGCTTTCCCATCTCACGACAACCAGATTATCTTCGGCACAGACAGACACAGGGTGCGAAAGACTGATTCATGGCACCCAGTGACTATCAAGTCGACCTGACCAATTGCGACCGCGAACCCATCCACATCCCAGGCTATATTCAACCGCATGGCTGTCTCATCGCCTGCGATAACGCCATGCGCATGGTGGTGCGGCATTCCGAAAACTGCCGCGAACTGCTGGGCATTGACGGCGATATCAATGGCAAAACCGCCGAGGACGTGCTCGGTAAAAAACTCGTCCACGATCTTCGCAATGCGCTGACCGTCACCGGCAGAACCACGCGTCCCGCCATGCTGCCGGCCATGGAAATGAGCGACGGCCGCAGCTTCGATATTTCGCTTCACCGCTACAAGTCCACCACGATCATCGAATTCGAGCCCTCCGGCAGCGAAACGCAGCCGCTCGGCACGGCGCGCAAGATGGTGGACCGCATCCGCGAGGCGGACAGCGTTGAAAGCCTGATTTCCAGAACGACGCGGCTGGTAAAGGCGACGCTCGGTTACGACCGGGTGATGATCTACCGTTTCGAGGAAGATGGCGCCGGCAAGGTCGTGTCGGAGGCGAAGCAGCCGGAACTGGAAAGCTTTCTCGGGCAATATTTCCCCGCCAGCGACATCCCGCAGCAGGCCCGTGCGCTTTATCTCAAGAATACGCTGCGCATCATCTCCGATGCCAGCGGCGCCCGCGTTCCTGTCCTGCCGGCCGTCGATGCCTCCGGCGAGCCGCTCGATCTGTCCTTCGCGCATCTGCGCAGCGTCTCGCCCATCCATTGCGAATATCTCCGCAACATGGGTGTCGGCGCTTCCATGTCCATTTCGGTGATTGTCGACGGGGCCCTGTGGGGCCTCATCGCCTGTCATCACTATTCCCCGCGCGTGCTGACCATGCCGGTCCGGATCGCCGCCGAAATGTTCGGGGAATTTTTCTCCATGCATCTGCAGGTCCTGAAACAGAAGCGCAGGCTCGATACCGTCAACCACGCCCATGCCGCGCTCGACCGCTTTCTTCGGCTTGCCGCGCATCACGCCAATATTGAAGAACTGCTGATCGACAGTTTCCAGGATTTTGCCGATCTGATGCCGTGTGACGGCGTTGGCCTGTGGGTGGGAAACAACTGGCACTGCCATGGCGCAACGCCGCCGCATGACGCCATTCCAAGGCTGGCGCGTTTCGTCGCCTCGGCTTCCGAAGGCAAGGTCTGGGCGACCCATGCGCTGTCGCAGGCGATACCGGAAGCGGAAATCTACGCCGGCACCGCGGCCGGAATGCTCGCCATTCCACTCTCGCAGGTAAAGAACGACTATCTCCTGTTTTTCCGCAAGGAGATCGTGCAGAACCTGAACTGGGCCGGCAATCCGGAAAAATCCTATGAGACCGGCCCGATGGGGGATCGTCTCACGCCGCGCAAAAGCTTTGCGATCTGGAAAGAGACGGTGCGTCTGCAGGCGCAGCCCTGGTCGGAAGCCGACCGGGAAATCGCCGAAGCCGCCAGAATTGCGCTGGTCGAGGTCGCATTCCATCACAGCGAGCTGATGGCTGGCGAAAGGGAACGCGCCGAAGTGCGCCAGCGCATGCTGAACGAGGAACTCAACCACCGCGTCAAGAATGTTCTGGCCATCATCAAATCGCTGGTCGGCAATCCCTCGCAGGAGGGCAAGACCCTGCAGGAATATGTCACCGCGCTGAAGGGCCGCATTCAGGCTCTGTCCTTTGCTCATGACCAGATCATACGCGGTGAAGGCGGCGGCGCGCTTCGCGATCTTCTGGACGCCGAATTGTCGCCCCATCGCTCGCCGGAAACGACGGTGAAACTTGAGGGGCCTCAGGTCACGCTCGATTCACGCGCTTTCTCCGTGATGGCGCTGGTTCTGCACGAACTGGCGACGAATGCCGCCAAATACGGCGCGCTTTCGCAAAATGGCGGGCAATTGCATGTGCGCTGGCAGATCAGCGAAAACCGCGATTGCGAGATTGGGTGGCGCGAAATCCTGCCCACCAAACTGCCTACCCCGTCGCGCGCCGGTTTTGGCACGGCGCTCATCAGCCGCAGCATCCCCTACGATCTCGGCGGGCGCAGCACGATGCGCTATTTGCCTGATGGGCTGGAGGCGGAAATTTTCCTGCCCGCCCGTCACGTCTCATCGGCGACGGTCGCATCCAGCGCGCAAACCGAGGATGAAACCGCACCACAGCCCAGACGCTATAACCGGGAGGAGCCGTTGAAAGTATTACTCGTTGAAGATCAGATGCTGATCGCCATGGATGTCGAGAACATGCTGGAGGATAACGGCATCAAGACCATAGAAACGGCAACCTCGTCGGCAATGGCGATTGAAAAGCTGAAGAGCTATGTGCCTGACGTGGCCATTCTCGACATCAATCTCGGCTCAGACACCTCGATCCCGGTCGCGAGAGAACTTCACCGCCGCGGCGTCCCGTTCCTCTTCGCCACCGGCTATGCGGATGGCAGCATGGTGCCGGATGAATTCGGCAATGTGCCGGTTATCCGCAAGCCCTATGATGAGGATGCGCTGATGGCGGGCATTGGGCTACTGGTGGGTGATACGGAGCGGGTGTGAGATAGCTCTCTAAGCACGCACCCCTTGCAGCCACATGGAGTACGACACGATGCTTCCCGGCTGGTGTATAGGGAGGCCGTTTTGCAGCGCACTTCCCTCCCTCATCTCTGTGCTTGTCACAGAGATCCAGCCAGCCCAAGTCCTTGGGCTGAAAGGACGTTCTTCGCCGCGCGGACGCGCGCCGGCTGGATTCCTGTGACAAGCACAGGAATGAGGGAGAAGGGATGGAATCGACGAATGGAACCTTTGTTTCACTTACCCTCGCGAGGGACAAATGGTCTGCTACCGCCCCGTGAAACCTCGTTTCTTTGCTTCAGCCGCCGTAATGACATCACCTATTTTAAATCTGAAGGCCGTCACCGCGTAATTCTCGACATCCACCTCACATTGAAACGTGACATCGCGCCAGACGTCGCCGACGTTGAATGCACCTCCGGTAGCGTCAAGTAGATTGCCGGATATGCGTCCACCGGTGTCGGAAAAGCCGTACATGCCTCGGGTGGCCGTATAAACCTCTCTTATTTGGGCCAATGCTTCCGCCTGACAAAGTTGCACGATGCGACGACGGGGCGGTAGATCGCCAAAAATCTGCCGTCGCTGCGCTGGAGTTAACACAGCAGACGACAATAAGCTTTTGGCCGCCGGAAGTTTCGCGGGCTTCTCTTCCGCCACCTCCGCAGGCTTTTCCTCAACCGGCTTTGCCTGCGGCACTGGCGGCTGATCCGGCTGCGATTCTTCCTTGATAGGTGAAACCGCGATTTCCCCCTGCGCGGCGGAAGCCTGAAGATCGCGGTTGGCGGCGGGCGGCGCGGGCTTTTCCTCGGCCGCCTTTTCAGGCTGGCTTGCGGGCTCCTCGGAAGGCTCGGTCTTTTCCGCTTCTTCCGCCTTTCCCGGCTTGTCCTCGCGATCCGCCTGCATTTCCTCAGGCCTCATGGCGATGGCCGGCAACGTCGCCTGCGGCTGCGGCAAAGGTTTTGCCTCTTCCGCCGGTGGGGCCGGCGGTGGTGGCGGAGGTTGCGGCTTTTCCTCTTTCGCCTTCTCTTCACCCGGTGGCGGCGCCTCTTCCGCCTTTTTCTCCTCGGGCGGCGGCACCAGATCGACGCTGATGCTCTCCGGCTCCTGCGGTTCGACTATCCGCTCGGGCAGTTCGAAAAGGAAGATCGCAACGACGGCAAGATGCAGGAGAACGGAGACGGGCACAGCCCATCCCTTCCACCGCCATCTGCCTGCCGAAACCTGTTGCATCTCATCGAACCAAATCGAACCGGAGCATTTCCAATAAAAGCGGAATGCCTGTTTTCACACATAAGGCTTGTCGCAGAGTTCGCCAGTGCGGGAAACAAAAAACCCGGCCAGAGGTGACTGACCGGGTTCAATTTTAAAGGAAGCAAAAGCTTAGCTGTCGAGGAAGCTGCGGAGCTTTCTGGAGCGGCTCGGATGCTTCAGCTTGCGCAGCGCCTTCGCTTCGATCTGACGGATACGTTCGCGGGTAACCGAGAACTGCTGGCCGACTTCTTCCAGCGTATGGTCGGTGTTCATGCCAATGCCGAAGCGCATGCGCAGAACACGTTCTTCACGCGGCGTCAGCGAGGCCAATACGCGGGTCGTCGTTTCGCGCAGGTTCGCCTGAATGGCGGCGTCGATCGGCAGCAGCGCATTCTTGTCCTCGATGAAGTCACCGAGATGCGAATCCTCTTCGTCACCCACGGGGGTTTCGAGCGAGATCGGCTCCTTGGCGATCTTCAGAACCTTGCGCACCTTCTCAAGCGGCATGGCCAGCTTCTCGGCCAGTTCCTCCGGGGTCGGCTCGCGGCCGATCTCGTGCAGCATCTGGCGCGAGGTACGAACGATCTTGTTGATCGTCTCGATCATGTGCACCGGAATACGGATGGTGCGCGCCTGGTCCGCGATCGAGCGGGTGATCGCCTGCCTGATCCACCATGTCGCATAGGTCGAGAACTTGTAACCGCGGCGATATTCGAATTTGTCGACCGCCTTCATCAGGCCGATATTGCCTTCCTGAATGAGATCGAGGAACTGAAGACCACGGTTAGTGTATTTCTTCGCAATCGAGATCACGAGACGCAGGTTGGCCTCAACCATCTCCTTCTTGGCGATACGCGCTTCGCGCTCACCCTTCTGCACCATCGAAACGATGCGGCGGAATTCGGCGATGGAAATGCCGGTTTCCGTGGAGAGGTTCTGGATTTCCTGACGGATTTCCCGGATCGTGTTGCTTTCCTCGCGCGCGAATTCCTTCCAGCCGCGGGCGGCCAGATTGGCGATCGACTTCATCCAGTTCGGATCAAGTTCCGCACCGTGATACTGCTCGAGGAAGCTGTCGCGCTTGACGCCGTAGGATTCGGCAAGGCGCAGCAGACGGCCTTCGTTCTGCATCAGGCGCTTGGAAATGTCGTAGAGCTGCTCGACAAGGCTGTCGATACGGTTCTGGTTCAGCGACAGCGACTTGACGGCCGTGATCAGCTGATCCTTCAGTTCCTTGTAACGACGCTCCTGGCCGGAAGACAGCGTACCGGTGCAGGCAAGACGCGCCTCGACCTGCTGATCCTGAAGCTTGCGCAGCTTCTTGTAGGTATCGGCAATGGTGTCGAGCGTTTCCATGACCTGCGGACGCAGTTCGGCTTCCATCGCGGCAAGCGAAAGATTGGACTCGTCGTCGTCCTCTTCTTCCTCTTCCGGCGGAAGGCCATCGCCGCCCACATCAGTCACATCTTCGTCACCGGTCGGCGCACGCAGCTTGCGGGTCTTTTCCTTCTCTTCGGCGGCCTTGCGGTCAGCCTCGATCTTTTCCGGGCTCTGGAACTGGGGAGCCGCCTTGGCTTCCGGACCGGAATAGGTCGTTTCGAGATCGATGATCTCGCGCAGAAGCGTCGTGCCCTCATTCAGTTCGTCGCGCCAGATGATCAGCGCCTGGAACGTCAGCGGGCTTTCGCAAAGGCCCGAAATCATCGTTTCGCGGCCGGCCTCGATACGCTTGGCGATGGCGATTTCGCCCTCGCGCGACAGAAGCTCGACGGAACCCATTTCGCGCAGATACATGCGCACCGGGTCATCGGTACGGTCGGTCGGTTCTTTCTTCTTCGCGGTCGCAAGCGCGGTGCCGCCGGAGGGGGCGAGTTCGCCACCTTCGGACTCTTCGCCATCGGAATCGTTGTCGTCGTCGCTCGCGGTTGCCTCTTCGGCATCCTCGTCCTCGATGACATTGATGCCCATGTCGGACAGCATCGCCATCGTGTCTTCGATCTGCTCGGAAGTCACCTCTTCGGACGGCAGGACGGAATTCAGCTCGTCCATCGTCACATAGCCGCGCTTCTTGGCGGCCTTGATCATTTTCTTGACCGCGTCATCCGAAAGGTCGAGAAGCGGGCCGTCCGTCGCACCGTCGCGTTCGTTTTCTGCTTCTTCGTTTTCTTTGACTTTGGTTGCCATCTATCTCGTCGCTTTCCCTGACGCTAACACCTGTTCCGCCGCATCGCCGTCCGCCCCTTGAGCATCCAGCGGTTTGCCGCGAATCACTGTCAGACACCTAACGGAGTGATCTTTAATTGCCGATTAACCACGGCAGCCTCAGGCAGAATGCAAAGACAGTGCACCCGGAAATGCTTGCTCATGCAATTTCTATCCGCCAAGGCTCATTCCACCTTACTTTTCCTGAAATGGTGATTCCCGCTATTTCCCGCCCCGTCAAGCCTTTGCGGGCGAGACAGACACGGAAATTCTTAAAAAGAGCCGCATTTTGCGGGTTATCACCAAACTATCCCCTATTTAGGACGCTTGCCGCAAAAGGCAACCCCAAACACCTTTCAATTCTGCCGACCATCATCAGCCATGGCCAACAGCCGGCCCCTTCACCCGGCCGGACATGACCCCGAAACCATCGATGATCGCTTCCTGGTTTTCCATGCGGCCGATTTCCAGCTGGACCTCGGCCAGAGCGCGCACCAGAAGTGTGCCGCGCTCATCATCCGTCGCTTCGGCTATTTCCCGCTCCAGCTCGCGTTTCTGCCAGAGCAGGGATTTTGTCCGTTTGTGGAGGGAAAGCGCCTGCACGTAACCTTCACGCGCATCCTCCATCGCCGCCTGTTCAGTCGCGGTCCACAGGCGGGCATTGCGTACCTGCTGGTCCATGGCTTTCAAAAGCACCTCGAACTCGTGCTGCGACAGCCGCTCGATCAGCCCTGCTCGCGAAATCTCCGCAGCACTTTCCGCCGCATAGGTCAGCACCGTCGACCACAGGCGCTGCAGATCGCGGTTCTCGTAATCGATGGCGGCGATCTCGTCATATTCCTCGAGCAGCAGTTCGGGATGGTTGACGATGGTGATGGCGAGAACGCTTTCCCGGAGCGAAGGCTTGGTTTGATAGCCCCTGACAAGGCCCGATTGCGCCAGGCGATCGGAAATGCTGCTGGTTGGTGCTGCCATCGCCCCGCCACGCCCTGGCGCATTGCGCTGGAAGCCACGTCCCGTCGGCTGCGCGCCATTGCGGCGGAAATTGCCGTTCTGTGTCCCGCCCTGCTGAAAACGTGGCTGGAAAAAGCCATTCAGCCTGTCACGCATATCCTGCTGGTAAAACCGCCGCACGGCCTCGTCGCCGATCACGGCAACAATCTGCCGCAGCCGGCTTTCGAGCTGGGCGCGTTTTTCCGGCGTATCAAAGGCGACGCCTGACGTCTCGCGGCTCCAGATCATCGCCGCAAGCGGCTTGGCCTCGGACAATACCCGGTCAAAAGGCGCGCGCCCCTCCAGCCGCACGAGATCGTCCGGATCCTTGCCATCGGGCAAAAGCGCAAAGCTGACGGAGCGATCCGGCTTGATATGCGGCAAAGCGAGATCGGCGGCACGGTTGGCGGCGCGAATGCCGGCACCGTCACCATCAAAGCAGAGGATCGGCTGTGGCGACATTTTCCAGAGGAGATCGAGCTGGCTTTCCGTCAGCGCCGTGCCGAGCGGCGCGACGGCATTTTCGACACCCGCCTGATAAAGCGCGATGACGTCCATATAACCTTCGACGGCAATGACAGAACCGCCTGCCGCCTGCGACGCACGCCGGGCGCGGGCGAAATTGTAGAGAACATTGCCCTTGTGAAAGAGTTCAGTCTCGTTGGAGTTCAGATATTTCGCCACGGCATCCGAAGCCATCGCGCGACCGCCAAAGGCGATCACCTTTTCCCGCGAGGACAGGATCGGGAACATGATGCGATCGCGAAACCGGTCATAGGAGACCGGTACGTTCTCATGCACCACCAGCCCGCAGGCCTCCATCTGTTCCTTCGACACGCCCTTGCTCGCCAGATGCTCTTTCAGCGCATTACGGCTATCCGGCGCATAACCGAGCCGAAAGGTCTCGATGGTGCGCCCGGTCAACCCGCGATCGCGCAGGTAAGCCCGCGCCCGCGCGCCAAGCGCCGTCTGCAGCTGGTCCTGAAAGAACAGCGTCGCCATTTCCATGACGTCCTGAAGCGAGGTCCGCTCGCGCTCGCGCTTTTCCGCCTGCGGATCGGGCTGCGGCATGGAAATGCCGGCCATATCGGCGATCTGCTGCACGGCCTCCGGAAAACTCAGCCCCTCAAGCTCCGTCAAAAAACGGAAATGGTCGCCCGAAACACCACAGCCAAAGCAATGGTAGCGGCCCTTACGGTCCTCGCAGTGAAAGCTCGGGCTTTTCTCGCCATGGAACGGGCAGCAGGCCCAATAATCCCCACGCGACGTGTTGGTCTTCTTCTTGTCCCAGGACACACGTCGGCCGATCACATCGGAGATGTGCACGCGGTCGCGTATCTCATCGAGGAAAGAATTGGAAAAGCGCATGGGTTACCTGTTCGAGGCCAGTCTTTCATATAAGCGCATAACAGCCGCAATACAAAATGGAGAGATAAACAATACCCACTATTCACAGGCGGAATTGACATCGGTGTATATACAGAAGAATATACGAGTGTATATACATACTCGGTGCATGAGTGCCTATGAACTGACATCAGGTGTAGGCAGCGCATGGAAATCGTGATGAAGGATTTCATCTCCTTTGAATGGGATGAAAACAAGCGGCGAAATAACATTCAGAAGCATGGCATCGATTTCGAGGACGCAGTCGAGGCACTGTTCGAGCCTCATATCGAAGTACCTTCTGACCAAAATGGAGAGGTTCGCATACGCGCTATTTGTCCGTTCACGGGGCGCCTTATAGCTGTCGTTTACACGATGCGGGGCGAGACATGTCGGATCATATCGGCGCGCGCGGCGCGAAAAAATGAGCAACAACTCTATTACGCGAACTACCCTGGAAGAAATTCACGCTAAGCGCGCTCGCGGCGAGAAGAGCGCGACCGACTGGGCGCGCGTCGATGCCCTGACCGACGAGGATATCGACCGCGCCACGCGCGACGATCCCGACTGGGCCGGCTTTGAGGATATCGACTGGTCGAAGGCCGAAGTGGTTTTCCCTACTCCCAAACAGTCAATTTCCATTCGCGTCGATCAGGATGTCGTGGATTTCTTCAAGGCCACCGGGAAAGGTTATCAGACCCGCATGAATGCCGTCCTGCGCCACTATGTGCATGAGCAGAAAAAGCGGCAGGGCTAAGCGTGGCAACGCCCTTTGCGCCTGCTTCGGGCAAATTTGTGGCGCCGCAACCTCACCAAAAATTATGTTTTTGTAATTTGAGTGCCACGCAGCCGCGATGTAAAAACATACTTACAGACAGAGCGATGAATTTTCGCAGAAATCTGCCGACGCCCGCAGGCACGTCCCCCGAAAAAACGCCTGCGCTTGAGAGCATTCTGATCCGCCGGAATGCGTTTTCGTCGACAGAAAAAAGGCAGGGCAGCCCACATCTGCCCTGCCTTTACTTTTTTCGGCATTGCCGATTTTACTTCAGCAAGTCCTTGACGACGCCGGAGGCTTTCGCGAAGTCGATCTGGCCCGGATAACGCTCTTTCAGCGCATTCATGCACTTGCCCATGTCGCGCAGACCGGAAGCGCCGGTCTCCGTGATGACGGCCTGGCAGAGTTCGCGCACCTTCTCGGCCGGGATTTCTTCCGGCATGAATTCCTTGATGATGACGATTTCCTCGCGCTCCTGAGCGGCAAGCTCGGGACGGCCGGCACCTTCATAGATGGTGGCGGATTCTTCCCGCTGCTTTACCATCTTGGTCAGGATCTGCATGATATCTTCATCGCTGACGGGGTCCTTGCCCACGCCGCGATTGGCGATATCGCGATCCTTGATGGCCGTCTGGATGAGACGCACGGTCGATGTACGTCGGGCGTCACGAGCCTTCAGTGCATCTTTCAAAGTATTAGCGAACACGTCGCGCAGCATTTTTCTTCTCCTTGGGAAAGCCCGTTCCGCAGCTTCCTGATCGGCAAACTTTCCGCCTTATTTTTCGCAACGACATAAACGAGCAAACACGCTCAAGCAAATCAATTGCATAAGCCCTTGAATCTACGACAGCTTAAATCCGCGTAAATCTTGGACCTGCGGTTGACCGCTTGGGCTGCTTTCGTTATTTTCCGGCACCTGCACGAGATTTTAACGAAGGGTCGGAACGCGAGCTTTATCGCGCGCCCCTTTATGTCACGAAGCCTGCGACAAAAATGGCCCCTTACCCCCTGCCTTTCAAGAGGCGGGGTGCGAAGCGGCAGAAACGGAACGAGATGACCGAGACAGCGCCCTGGACTACCCGCAAACCGACCGCAATGCTTGTTCTTGCCGATGGCACAGTGATCGAGGGAACAGGCATCGGCGCAACCGGCAAGGTTCAGGCCGAAGTCTGCTTCAACACGGCGCTCACGGGTTACGAGGAAATCCTCACCGACCCTTCCTATCTCGGCCAGATCGTCACCTTCACCTTCCCGCATATCGGCAATGTCGGCACCAATGAGGAAGACATTGAAGACCTGACGCCTGCCGCCCGCCGCGGCGCTGTCGGCGTCATCTTCAAGGCCGACATCACCGATCCCTCGAACTTCCGCGCCGCCAAGCATCTGGATGCCTGGCTGAAGGCCCGCGGCGTCATCGGCCTTTGCGGCATCGACACGCGCGCGCTGACGGCATGGATTCGCGAAAACGGCGCGCCGAACGCGGTCATCGCCCATGACCCGAACGGTGTCTTCGACATCGAAGCGCTGAAGGCGGAAGCCAAGGCGTGGAGCGGCCTCGTTGGTCTCGATCTCGCCATCGAAGCGACCTCCGGCCAGTCCTCCACCTGGACTGAAACCCCCTGGGTCTGGAACAAGGGTTACGGCACGCTCGGTGAAGCCGATGCCAAGTATCACGTCGTCTGCGTCGATTTCGGCGTCAAGCGCAACATCCTGCGCCTCTTTGCCGGTTTGGATTGCAAAGTCACCGTCGTTCCAGCCCAGACTTCGGCCGAAGACATCCTGGCGCTGAAGCCGGATGGCGTGTTCCTGTCCAACGGCCCGGGAGACCCGGCCGCGACGGGCGAATATGCCGTGCCTGTTATCCAGAACCTCATCAAAAGCGATCTGCCGATCTTCGGCATCTGCCTTGGTCACCAGATGCTCGGCCTCGCCGTCGGCGCCAAGACCGAAAAGATGCATCAGGGCCACCACGGCGCGAACCATCCGGTCAAGGACTTCACGACAGGCAAGGTGGAAATCGTCTCCATGAACCACGGCTTTGCGGTCGATACCAAGTCGCTGCCCGAAGGCGTCGAAGAGACCCATATCTCGCTGTTCGACGGCACCAATTGCGGCCTGCGCATCGTCGGCAAGCCGGTCTTTTCCGTCCAGCACCATCCGGAAGCATCGCCCGGCCCGCAGGACAGCCATTACCTCTTCCGCCGCTTCGTCAACCTGCTGCGCGAGAACAAGGGTGAGGCAGCGCTCGCCGAGCGCTGATACCTCCGGAGATCAGGAAAGATTATGCGGCCCGCTTTTCAGCGGGCCGTTTGCATTTCACGCTTCACCAGAAGCACGAAGCGAATGGTGAGCAGAACAGCCGCCGTTGAAAGGCCGATCACGAAACCGAACCAGACGCCGCGTCCGCCAAAGCCGAGCGGAAAAGCCATGATCCAGGCAAGCGCCAACCCGATCGGCCAATAGGAAATCAGCGCCAGCATCGCCGGAATGCGCGCATCCTTCAATCCGCGCAGCAGACCTGCCGTCACAGCCTGAATGCCGTCGACCAGCTGGAAGATACCGGCGATCACCACGAGGCTGCTGGCATAGGCAAGCACTTCCGCCGCCTCGGGCAATTTCGCATCCAGGAACCACTTCGCCAGAAATTCCGGCACGGCCGCAAACAGGATGCCACCGCAAATCGCAATACCGCAGGCGATCGCATAAATCATGATGGCGGCGCGGATGAGATTCTTGAAATCGCCCTGACCGCGGGCGATGCCCACCCGCACGGTCGCCGCCTGCGACAGGCCGAGCGGGATCATGAAGGCGATGGAAGCAAGCTGCAGGGCAATGCCATGCGCCGCAAGCTGCACGGTGCCGATTTGCCCCATCAGGATCGAGGCGGCGGCAAACAGCGTCACTTCGGCGAGAATGGTGATGCTGATCGGCAGACCAAGCCGCAGCACTTCAAAAAGCGCGTGCCAGTCCGGCCGCCAGAAGCGCACGAACAGCTCGTATTTCCTCGTTTCCTCGCGCGTCTGCACATAGGCGACGATGAAAATGAAGCTGAAGGCATTGACGATGACGGCAACGACAGCCGCACCATTCATGCCCATCGCCGGCAATCCGAAATGGCCGAATACCAGCATATAGGCCAGCACGCCGTTCATCACGAGCATGATGATGGTGACATAAAGAATGATGCCCGCACGCCCGATGGCGCTGACGAGACTGCGCAGCACGTAAAACAACAGCGCCGGCAGGAGGCCGAACTTGGCGATGGCGAGATAATGCCCAGTCAGCGCCGCAACATTGGGGTTCTGCCCAAGCGAAACGAGAATGCGCTCCGCATTAAAGAAGATCGGCAGGGCAAGCAGCCAGTAGGCAATCGCCACCCACATGCCCATGCGAAGTGAGCGACGGGCCGCCGTCGCATCACCCTGCCCGTAGGCCTGCGCCACCATCGGCACCACGGCGACGGAAAAACCAGAGCCGAAAATGAAGACGACAAAGAAGAACTGCCCGGCCAGCACCATCGCCGCCAGTTTTTCGGCGCCAAGCTGGCCGACGATGATCATGTCAGTGGTGTGGATGCCAAGCTGCGCGAGCTGAGCGCCGATGAGCGGAATTCCCAGCACAAGCGTAGCCTTGAAATGCGAAAACCACGACCCCGATCCGGACGGAACGGTTCCTGCAACAACCGACGAAGACATTGTAATTCACCTGAACCTTGGCCGTTGCCCGCGAATTGCGCAACGGCAGCATGGTGATGAATAAAATATTCCCTTCCTGCACGCAACCTTTGCAGATCGATGATCAAAATTTACGCAAAACGGCAATCTGGCGCGCCGCGGCCGAGCCCGACTGACATAAGACAAATTTAGCTGAATTTTACCATTTCGCTTTACTTATTAGAATATCGCGTAGTTCTTCTAAACCACAAGCTGCATGACGCAGAATATTCCCGCCTTTGAGGCATGTCTTTCCCACCATTTTCCAAGATGAACCGAACGGGTTCACCCGGTTTCAAGGACGTGTAGCTTGCCCAAGAAAACCAATCTCATGACGCGCATTCTCGTTGCGGCGTCGTCACTTGTCGTCGCCGCCTTTGCCGGTTTCTCTTTCTACATCGACAGTCTTCAGCACCGGGTCACGACGGAAGCGGTGGCGGAGAATATCGATTCTTCCGGCAAGCAGGCCGCGCAAAGCATCGCCAACTGGCTGAATGGCCGCATCATGCTGACCGAAACGGTGGCAAAGACGCTCGCCAAGCTGCCTGATGACGAGGCCAAGCTGCGGTTTCTGGAAAACGACGTTCTCACCGCCCAGTTCATGTCGACCTATTTCGGCAATGCCGACACCGGCAGCTTCACCACCTTCCCGAAAACACCACTGCCTGAGGGTTATGATCCTCGCAAACGCCCGTGGTATCTGGATGCGGTGAAAGCCGGTAAGACCGTCCTGACCGAACCCTATAATGATGCATCGACCGGCGGCCTCATCATCACCGCCGCCATTCCCGTTTCCATCGATGGCAAGCTTGCCGGCGTGACGGGCAGTGACTTCTCGCTGGATTCGCTGGTGAAGATGATCAAGTCGGTGGATGCCGGCACGGATGGATACGCTTTCCTCGTCAGCAAGGATGGCAAGATCCTCATCCATCCCGATCCGAAATTCGTCGACAAGCCGCTGGCCGACCTCTTCAAGGTCGACACACCGGCTATTTCCTCCGCCATTTCCCAGACCGAGATCGACGGCAAGGGCAAGATCACCAGCTTCATTCCGGTCGCCGGCCTGCCCTCGGTTGACTGGTATCTCGGTTTCGTCGTCGATTCCGATGTTGCCTACAGCGCAATCGGCCAGTTCCGGTTGGCGGCAACCATCGCCACGATCCTCGCAGCCACGATCATGATCGGACTTCTCGCAACCGTCCTTTCACGCTTCATCGTCCGCCCCGTCACGCAGATGACCTCGGCCATGGAAGGCCTTGCAGCCGGCAATCTCGATGTCGCCATTCCCGGTCAGGAGCGCACCGACCAGATCGGCTCGATGGCGGCAGCGGTTGCCGTGTTCCGGTCGAACGCCATGGAACGTCTGCGCCTCGAAGGCGATGCCGAGCAGAACCGCACGCTTTCCGAACAAGAACGCAGCGACCGCGAGAGACTGGCGGCAAAAGACGCGGCGGACATCCAGTTCGCGGTCGATTCGCTTGCCAAGGGACTGGCTCATCTTTCGAACGGCGATCTCAACTATCGCATCGACACGCCCTTCGTGACCCGCATCGACCGCCTGCGCGACGATTTCAACAATTCCGTCGCCAAGCTGAACGCGGCGCTCAGCACCGTCGGCCAGAATGCCCGCGCCATCGACGCCGGCGCCGGAGAAATCCGCCAGTCGGCGGATGATCTCGCACGGCGCACCGAACAGCAGGCAGCCTCCGTGGAAGAAACGGCGGCGGCGCTTGAGGAAATCACCACGACGGTGAAGGATTCCGCCCACCGTGCGGAAGAAGTCGGCCGTCTGGTCGATCGCGCCCGCAACAATGCCGAACAATCAGGCGTCATCGTGGAAGATGCCGTGCGCGCCATGGAAGGCATTGAAAAGTCATCGTCGGAGATCAGCAACATCATCGGTGTGATCGACGAGATCGCCTTCCAGACCAACCTGCTGGCGCTGAATGCCGGTGTGGAAGCCGCCCGCGCCGGTGAGGCGGGCAAGGGTTTTGCCGTCGTCGCACAGGAAGTGCGCGAGCTTGCCCAGCGCTCCGCCAATGCCGCGAAGGAAATCAAGACGCTGATCAACGCCTCGACATCGCAGGTGCAGTCCGGCGTCGATCTCGTCGGCAATGCCGGCAAGGCGCTGGAAACCATCGTCCGCGAAGTGCAGGAGATCAACCGTCATATCGACGCCATCGTGACCTCGTCGCGCGAGCAGTCGACCGGGCTTCAGGAAATCAACACCGCCATCAACACCATCGATCAGGGCACGCAGCAGAATGCCGCGATGGTCGAGGAACAGACGGCGGCAAGTCATGGGCTGGCGTCCGAAGCGGCGGCGCTTAACGATCTACTCGCACAGTTCCAGCTCGCCACGGCCACGCGGCGGCAGGCGGAATATGGGCGTGCTGCTTAAGGAACCGCCTGATCGTTTGGCGGAGGCAAAGCATACAAACGCCGTCACCCCGGACTTGATCCGGGGTCCAGCGCGATCAAGTCCTTGATCGCGAAAGACTCATTCCCCACGGCGCAGACGCGCCGTGGCTGGATGCCGGATCATCCTCGGGCTTGTTCCGGGGACCGGCATGACGGAGGAGAGGTTTCAACCTCTTTCATGGCCGGAGCGATCCGGCCATTTTTATTTGCCGCGCGAACGATACCCGGTTCTCTCTACCGGCCCGATCCGCTAGAGCTTGATCGATCATGATTTGCGGAGGGATCTATGCTGGATTTGATTTGGCGCGGCATTGCCATGGGCATTGGCGGTACCGTGTTTATGGACATATGGGCAATCATACTGCACCGGTTTTTTGGCCAGTCCGCCCCCAACTGGGCGCCGGTCGGCCGCTGGTTCTGGCATGTGCCGAAGGGCAGGATATTTCACGACAGCATCGCCACGGCGGCACCTTACGAGCATGAGCTCGCGCTCGGCTGGATTTCGCATTACGCCGTCGGCATTCTCTATGGCATCATTCTTGCGCTGGTGGTCCCGGCCGCGTGGTTTGCAAACCCGTCCTTCATTGAGCCGTGGATCATCGGCATCATAACGGTGGGCGCGGGCTGGTTCCTGCTGCAGCCGGGTCTCGGCATTGGCTGGGCCGCATCGAAAACGCCGAACCCCACGAAGGTTCGCGTCCTCAACCTCGTGGCCCATACCATCTTCGCCCTCGGCATGTATGCCGTAGCGCTTTTGATGCGTTGAATGAAAAGGGGGCTGAAAAGCCCCCTCTCCTTAGATATTCGCCGAGAACGTATCGCAATCCTCGACACGGCCGCTCTGGAAACCGCGCTTGAACCATTCCGCGCGCTGTGCCGAGGTGCCGTGGTTGAAACTGTCAGGCACAACATAGCCTTGAGTCTGCTTCTGCAGCGTATCGTCGCCAATCTGGTGGGCGGCATTAAGCGCTTCCTCGAGGTCGCCGGTTTCGAGAATGCCCTTCTGTTCGGTAAACTTGCCCCAGATGCCGGCATAACAATCAGCCTGAAGCTCGACTCGCACCGACATCTTGTTCGCGTCCACCTGGCTCATGGACTGGCGGCGGCGGTTGAATTCCGGCAGAACGCCGGTCAGGTTCTGGATGTGGTGGCCCACCTCATGTGCAATCACGTAAGCCTGTGCGAAATCGCCGGCCGCACCGAAACGCTTGTCCAGTTCATTGAAGAAACTGGTGTCGAGATAGACCTTGCGGTCACCCGGGCAATAGAACGGGCCGCTGGCGGCAGAGGCATAACCACAGGCGGATGACACCTGCCCGGAGAACAGAACCAGCGTCGGTTTCTGATAGGTCTCCCCGGCGGACTGGAAGATGCCGCTCCAGGTATCTTCCGTCTCAGCCAGCACGGTGCGCACGAAAGCCGTCGTCTCGTCCGACGATTCGCCCTGCGGGCGTGTGCCGGATTGCTGGGTGCCGGATTGTTGCGTCGTGCCACCGCCGTCCATCGAGATGTCGCCACCCGTAAGCAGCGTCAGCGGGTTGATGCCAAGCACCCAGCTGATCAGCAGGATGACTACAATGCCGCCGATACCGATGCCGCCACCGCGACGCCCGATCGGCACGCGCATTCCGCCACGGGAAAAAGGATCGTTACCGCCTGGCCCCGATCCCGCCGACATGCCACGCCGATCCTCGATATTGTCCGACTGGCGGCGCCCTCTCCATTCCATGCTATTCTCCCGGCGGATACCGCCTTAACAAGCTGCCATATAACGGCACTATAATACATCTTGTTCCGGAAGAAAGCAGAGGCGGCGAACGGAGTCTCTCAAGCGGCTCTGCGTCTTTGTTTCAATACGGTCAGAAACAGGAAGGCAAACACGAGAGCGCCGGCGGAAAGGGCCGCAAAACCGGCTTTGCCATCACCAAAAGCAACCTCATGCATGAGGCGACCGGGAACGAAGGTGAAACCTCCGGCAACAACGATGCCGCCGAGATAAACGCTCTGCATGATGCGCATATGGCGTCTGATATCGCCGCGCCGGGCGAAATAGACCGATTGCAGACAGCCATAGAGGGTGAAGGCCGAGAGCAGATGGATCGGGCTGAAACCGTAAAACACCCTCAATTCATGGATGAAGAACGTCGAAACGGAAGTCGTGACCATCAGCATCACCCAGATCTTGCCGAGCAGCCGGTGGATGGCGGTTCCCTTGCGGCGCAGGAAGATGAAGGCGCCGAGAATGGCTGCGGGCACGACGGTGGCGACATGGAATTGCACGGCGAGCGGTGCGTCTAACAATGGCTGGAATGACATGGTTGCTGTTTCGGCTCGGTTGAAATCACCGGCAATTTCGGCAAAACATGCGCTCAAGAAAAACGGATTGACGCCAACCGCAGGAAAACTTCGTGGATCACCCGTATCTGCAATCCACGCTTCGTGAAATGCACGCCGTCCTGCAATCGCGCAGGCTGTGGCTGACATTTCTCGCCGTGCTGGCGATCTTCATCGTGACCGGGCCTTTCGGCACGAGCGAAACCATGAGTTTCGCCGACCGGTTGCTTTACTGGACAATCATACAGGCCGTCGCCTGGACATTCGCCATATCCTTTTCCATCATCGCCAACAGCACCCTTGCCGGCAGCATCGAAAACATGCTGACGCGCATGATGATCGGTTCGCTGACGGCCACCCTGCCGATCGGGCTCATGCTCACCGTCACGAACCGGGTATTTTCAGGTAAGGAAATGGGTTTCGGCCCCTTTTTAGAAAGCAGCCTGTCGGCCCTGCCTCTCTGTGCCATCTTCTGCCTGCTGAGTTATCTCACCACCGGCCAGTCGCTCGAAACAACGGCCAACGCCGTTACGGACACAGACGATGATACCAAGCGTGAGGTGAAAGGCGTCGCGCCGCTGCTGGAGCGGCTGCCACCGCAAAAGCGCGGAGAATTGCTGCGGCTTTCGGTGCAGGACCATTATACGCAGATCGTCACCACGCGCGGGCGTCAGCTCGTTCTGCTGCGTTTTGCCGATGCTCTGAAAGAGATTGGCGAGACGCAGGGCTTGCAGGTACACCGGTCGCACTGGATCGCCGATGCCGATGTCGTCGCGCTGCGTAAACAGGCGGGCCGTCTGCTTCTCATGACAAGGGACGGTTCGGAAATCCCCGTCAGCCGCTCTTATAATGCAGCGGTGCAGGCCCGTTTTGCGGCCCTTGCCCCAGCCCGTTAAGAGTTTCTGTCGATTCCGGAATTTATGGGGTTCCGTTCTCAAAAACATTTGCCTATAAGCCGCTTCTAGCCTGAAAACTTTGAATTGCGCGCCCCGGCCGGTGATCTTTCACCCTGGCTGGTGTTTTGCGCAACCAAAACGCGGAACGAGAGAGCCATGCCGAAGCGCCAAGATATCAAGTCCATCCTCATCATTGGCGCAGGACCGATCGTCATCGGTCAGGCATGTGAATTCGACTATTCCGGCACGCAGGCCTGCAAGGCGCTGAAGGAAGAAGGTTACCGGGTCATTCTGGTCAACTCCAACCCGGCCACCATCATGACCGACCCCGGCCTTGCCGACGCCACTTACGTTGAGCCGATCACGCCTGAAGTTGTCGCCAAGATCATCGCCAAGGAGCGCCCGGACGCGCTTCTGCCGACCATGGGCGGCCAGACCGCGCTCAACACCGCGCTTTCTCTCAAGCGCATGGGCGTTCTCGACCGCTACAATGTGGAAATGATCGGCGCGAAGCCCGAAGCCATCGACATGGCCGAAGACCGCGCCCTCTTCCGCGAGGCCATGGCTCGCATCGGCCTCGAAACGCCGAAGTCCATGCTGGCCAACGCCACTGAAATCAAGGACGCCGACCGCAAGAAGCACGAAGCTGCCCGCGCCGAACTCAAGGCGAAGCTTTCCGGTGCGGAACTGGACAAGGCGCTGGACGATCTGGAAAACCAGTGGAACCTTGGCGAGACCGACCGCAAGCAGCGTTACATGGCGCATGCGATCGCAATCGCCGCCCAGGCGATCGACCATGTCGGCCTGCCCGCCATCATCCGCCCATCCTTCACGCTCGGCGGCACCGGCGGCGGCATTGCCTATAACCGCTCCGAATTCTTCGACATCGTCTCCGGCGGCCTCGACGCTTCGCCGACCACCGAGGTGCTGGTCGAAGAATCGGTTCTCGGCTGGAAGGAATATGAGATGGAAGTGGTCCGCGACACCGCGGACAATTGCATCATCATCTGCTCCATCGAAAACATCGATCCGATGGGCGTCCACACCGGCGATTCCATCACCGTTGCGCCAGCGCTGACGCTGACCGACAAGGAATACCAGATCATGCGCAACGCCTCGATTGCGGTGCTGCGTGAGATCGGCGTGGAAACCGGCGGCTCGAACGTGCAGTTCGCCGTCAACCCGAAAGACGGCCGCCTCGTCGTCATCGAAATGAACCCGCGCGTTTCGCGCTCGTCCGCTCTCGCCTCCAAGGCAACCGGCTTCCCGATCGCCAAGATCGCCGCCAAGCTCGCCATCGGCTATACGCTCGACGAGCTGGAAAACGATATCACCGGCGGCGCGACGCCTGCCTCGTTCGAACCGTCGATCGACTACGTCGTCACCAAGATCCCGCGTTTCGCCTTCGAGAAGTTCCCGGGCGCCTCGCCGATCCTCACCACGGCCATGAAGTCCGTCGGTGAAGTCATGGCCATCGGCCGCACCTTCGCAGAATCGCTGCAGAAGGCGCTGCGCGGCATGGAAACCGGCCTCACCGGTCTCGATGAAATCGAAATCCCCGGCTTTGAGGAAGGCGAAGGCTCCAAGAACGCTATCCGCGCCGCCATCGGCACGCCAACGCCGGATCGCCTGCGCATGGTCGCACAGGCGCTGCGCATGGGCATGACAGCGGAAGAAGTTCACGAAAACTCGAAGATCGACCCCTGGTTCATCGCCCAGTTCAAGGCAATCGTGGATATGGAAGCCCGTATTCGCGAGCAGGGCCTGCCGCAGGACGCCGAGAACCTGCGCATGCTGAAGGCCATGGGCTTTTCCGACGCCCGTCTCGCAATTCTGACGGACAAGCGCCCGAAGGAAGTGGCGGAGCTGCGCAACAGCCTCAACGTCCGTCCGGTCTTCAAGCGCATCGATACCTGCGCGGCCGAGTTCGCTTCGCCCACCGCCTATATGTATTCGACCTATGAAATTCCCTTCGTCGGTGCTGCCCGCTCTGAAGCGCAGGTTTCCGACCGCAAGAAGGTCGTCATCCTCGGCGGTGGCCCGAACCGTATCGGCCAGGGCATCGAGTTCGATTATTGCTGCTGCCATGCCGCCTTCGCGCTGAAGGATGCCGGCTTCGAAGCGATCATGATCAACTGCAACCCGGAAACGGTTTCCACCGACTACGACACCTCCGACCGTCTCTATTTCGAGCCGCTGACGGCCGAAGACGTAATCGAGATCATGCGCGCCGAGCAGGAAAAGGGTGAACTGGTCGGCGTCATCGTGCAGTTCGGTGGCCAGACCCCGCTGAAGCTGGCCGAAGCGCTGGAAAAGAACGGTATCCCGATCCTCGGCACCGCGCCTGACATGATCGATCTTGCCGAAGACCGCGACCGCTTCCAGAAGCTGCTGATGAAGCTCGATCTCGCCCAGCCAAACAATGGTATTGCCTATTCGGTCGAGCAGGCACGCCTCGTCGCCTCCGAAATCGGCTTCCCGCTGGTCGTGCGTCCGTCCTACGTTCTGGGTGGCCGCGCCATGCAGATCATCCATTCGGAAGGCCAGCTGCAGACCTACCTGCTCGATACGGTTCCGGGTCTCGTGCCTGAGGACATCAAGCAGCGTTACCCGAACGACAAGACCGGCCAGATCAACACCCTGCTCGGCAAGAACCCGCTTCTGTTCGACAGCTACCTGACCAACGCCGTCGAAGTGGACGTCGATGCGCTGTGCGACGGCGAAAACGTCTTCGTTTCGGGCATCATGGAACATATCGAAGAAGCCGGCATCCACTCGGGCGACTCGGCCTGCTCGCTGCCTTCGCGTTCGCTGAGCAAGGAAACGCTCGACGAACTGGAACGCCAGACGACGGCTCTTGCCAAGGCGCTCAACGTCGGCGGCCTGATGAACGTTCAATATGCCATCAAGGATGGCACCATCTACGTTCTCGAAGTCAACCCGCGCGCCTCGCGTACCGTGCCTTTCGTCGCCAAGACCATCGGCGCGCCGATCGCCAAGATCGCCGCCCGCGTCATGGCCGGTGAGAAGCTCGATGCGGCGATTGCCGCTTATGGCAAGAAGCCGGATCCGCGCAACCTGAAGCACATCGCCGTCAAGGAAGCCGTATTCCCGTTCGCGCGCTTCCCCGGCGTCGACATTCTGCTCGGACCGGAAATGCGTTCGACCGGTGAAGTCATCGGCCTCGACACGGATTTCGCGCTGGCCTTCGCCAAGAGTCAGCTCGGCGCCGGCGTCGATCTGCCCCGCTCCGGCACGGTCTTCGTTTCCGTGCGTGACGACGACAAGGAAGGCGTTCTGCCGGCCATCCGCATTCTGGTGGAAAGCGGCTTCAAGGTTCTCGCAACCGGCGGCACCCAGCGTTTCCTTGCTGAACAGGGCATCAATGCCGAAAAGATCAATAAGGTGCAGGAAGGTCGTCCGCATATTGAGGACGCCATCCGTAACCGTCAGGTCCAGCTCGTCATCAACACCACCGACAGCAACAAGGCGATCTCCGACTCGAAGTCGCTGCGCCGCGCAACGCTGATGCAGAAGGTGCCCTACTACACCACGATGGCCGGTGCGGAAGCCGCAGCCCTCGCCATCAAGGCGCTGAAGGCCGGCAATCTGGAAGTGAAGCCGCTGCAGAGCTACTTCAACTAAGTTTCTGCGGAAAAAGTCCGCAAGATTGAAAACAAAACGCCGCGGATCGCCATGTCCGCGGCGTTTTGCATCGCGTAATCCCGCTGCAATCCGTTGCGGGTATCAAAAAGACATCATTCCCACGCGAGGCCCATGATGTCTTTTCCTACACCTGAAAAATCCGCCCCCGCCAGCGGTCGCATGATTTCCCTGAACTTGAAGCTGCAGGGTTAACTCATGGCTGGACGTCCGCCAGGCCCGGAGCGCGTGGCTTTTCCGCTGCGGATCGAACCGGCAATCTTGAATGAAATCCGCCACACCGCGAGCGATGAACTGCGCAGCATCAATGCCCAGATCGAGATATTGTTGAAAGAGGCCCTACGGCATCGCGCCGCGATGGATGCGAGTGCGCCGAGCGGCTGAGCCGCAAGCTGCCAGCCGCAGAAACGAGGATGCCCCTAGGCCGCCAGCGCCTCGCGGACGCAGTTGCGCCCTTCGGTCTTTGCCCGGTAAAGCGCACGATCCGCCATTTCGGCAAGCGTCTGGAGATCGCAGCGCATGTCGCCGGTGGCGGCAACGCCGATGCTGATCGTCACTCCGACACGCAGACCGCCGCAGTCGACCTCGCTGACCGCAATCGCATCGCGAATACGTTCGCCGATCATGCAGGCCTTGTGAACGCCGGCGCCAGGCAGATAGATGATGAATTCCTCACCACCGTAACGCGCCAGCACATCCCCACCACGAATGCTACCGCCAATGCGCTTTGCCACTTCCTGCAGCACGCTATCGCCGACGGCGTGGCCGAAACGGTCGTTGATCGACTTGAAGTGATCGATATCGAGCAACATGGCCGCGTCGGCGGGATGAGGCGTCGCGGGCATGGTCTGGAAGAAGAAGCGCCGGTTCTTAACGCCGGTCAGGGGGTCCGTATTGGCAAGAACCAGCAATTTCCGTTCCGACCGCTCGGCAACCAGCATCATCACGAACAGGGCGATCGCGAAGTTCAGCATGATGATGAAGAAAAACGCATTGACCAGATTGAGGGTGGCATAGCCGGGAAAAAGCACACTTTTCATCACCGCCAGCGAAATGAGACCGGAGACGCCGGTAATCGCACCAAGCGCCAGACGGGAAAGCAGCGGCTCCCTGCGCCATCCGGCAAAAAGCACCAACGCCCCGGCGATATAGGCCAGCGACGCGCAGCCATTGAAGAGCGCCGCGCGAAGCGCATTATTGTCCGCCACCTGATGCGCGACGACCATCGTCAGCACGGCGATAAAACATACAAAGGATAGGATTCGCCGGTCTACGGCGCGTCCATCGCTCAACGTCTTCAAGCCGAGCCAGATCAGCGCATAACCGACAACACCAAAAACGACACTGCCCAGTTGCCATAAAGCCGGCGACAATATTCCCCATTCTCCGTAACCGGCAAGCGTGGAGCCAATCGCCATCGTCGCAAAACCCGCCGCGAGAGGAATGGGACCGCGCAAATCGCGATTGGTCATTTTCAGGTAGATAAAACTCAAAAGCCCAACGATGTAGGAACACTTTTGCATCAATATGACTGTCGTAAGGTCGAGCTCACCCAACATGATTTGTCCATATAAATTCGGAGGACTTAATTATAATATTAAGTATAAAATTTTAATAAAAATAACATATAAATAATCAATAAATTATACTACTGTAAGTTAATATTCGCCCATTGAAATAAATCTCCAATCGTAGACAGAAATCTATTCGAACGTTCTAATAAAATGCATATCCTTTGTGAATCTTGCCATCTCCGCCTCTTTCGCCTGCGTATCGACAAGGCGCAGTAGATAGGACGGGTGCACAGTGACAAAAAGCGTCCGGCCCTCCTCCATTGGCAAAGGACGCCCCCGTATCTCCGTGACCTTTTCCTTGCCGCCGGTCAGCGCATAAAGCGCCGTTGCGCCCATGGCAACGATCAGTTTTGGCCGAACAAGCGCGATTTCCTGATTGAGCCACCAGCGGCATTGCTCCACTTCGCCCGCATTCGGACGCTGATGAATGCGCCGTTTGCCGCGCGTTTCGTATTTGAAGTGCTTGACGGCATTGGTGACGTAAAGCTTTTTGCGTTCGATGCCGATTTGGGCGAGAGTCCGGTCAAAGAGCTGGCCGGCCGGGCCGACGAAAGGTTTGCCGGCGAGATCCTCGTGATCGCCCGGCTGCTCGCCCACGATCATGATGTTCGCATCCTCTGGGCCAGAGCCGAAAACCGTCTGCGTGGCGTTGCAATGCAGGGGGCAGCGGGTGCAATGGCCCGCCTCCCGCGCCAGCGACGCGAGCGTACCATCCGGCACCGGTTGCGGCGTCTCCCGTGCAGCGGCCGCAGCCTGCAGGCGGTGGTGAAACGGCTGCGGCTGGCTTGCCGCTTTGGCGGCCATCTCCAGCACCCGCGCCTCTGCTCCGAGAATCAGACCGGGAATGAGATCGGCTTCCGGCAGGTTCTTCCAGTATTTCTTTGGCATCTCCGCCGTCATGGCTTTGATCTTCAGGCGGGCCGGATTGAATATATTGGCATAATAGGTCCGCCAGAGTTCATCCGTCTCGTCCGTCAGATCAGGCTTTTCCGCCGCTTCCCGCGATGTCTCCAGCGCGTTTCCGTCCCACCGTGCAGAGCCCTTCGGCGTGGCGATCAGCCAGTCCATGTCGGTAAACCGCCGCTGGAAAAACGCGGCCGTGCGCTCGACGATGAAATGGTCAGGCTCAAACCAGGCAATAAACCGCCGCCGCCCGCCCTGCCCCTGAGGCAAGGGCACTTCCTTGAAACGGACAAAAGCAGTCATCTTGTGACAATCGCGTCTGACGGATTTCTCAAGCAGCCGGACCTCTGAAACATCCGGATCGGACTTGAACTGCAACAGTGCGCGATCCTGCCTCAGCCGCCACAACAGCCGGTAAAGCAGTGCAAAACGGCCTGCATCGCTATGACAGATGACGGCCTGCGCCAGCGCCACGAACGAAGCTGGAACGGAAACCTGCCCGGACCCAGAACCGGCCGCCGGCAAGGGCTCGCCGGCAAAATCCAACAGCCCTGCCCCGTCATCCCGCAACCGCCAGTCAATCATCTCGGGTCGAATATCGGCGGCAAGCGCCGCGCGGGCGGCATCGCGCCACTCGCCGAAATCACCCCGCCCTTCCAGAACCGGGCCGTACATCACAGGAGCGACAATTGCTCGGGCTGCGGCGCAAACATCGCCCGCAAATCCGGCCGCTCGGTCAGCTTGCCCGGCGTCCAGCCCTCTGCGACGATGAAGGCCTTCACCTTTTTCAGGGAAACACCAAAGCGGGCGATATCCTCCAGCCGCAACCGCCGGAACCGTCGCGACGACAGAATGGATGCGACCGTTTTCGTACCGAAACCGGGCACGCGCAGCAGCATTTCCCGATCCGCCACGTTGACGTCCACAGGGAAACGCTCGCGATGCTTCAGCGCCCAGGCGAGCTTCGGGTCGATATCGAGATCGAGCATGCCATCGCCCCCGATCGCGGTTATCTCACCGATGTCGAAGCCATAAAAGCGATACAGCCAGTCGGCCTGATAAAGCCGGTGTTCACGCATGAGCGGCGGCTTGATGAGCGGCAGGTTCTTCGACGAATCCGGAATGGGGCTGAAGGCCGAATAATAAACGCGCCGCAAACCGTAGCTGCCATAAAGCCGGGCGCTGGTGGAGAGAATGGTGCTATCGTCTGCGCCATCGGCCCCCACGATCATCTGCGTGCTCTGACCGGCCGGCGCAAAGCGCTTGGTCTTGCGTGTCCGGACGGTCGGCTCCCCCGCCTCCTCGATCTTCAAACGGATATCGGCCATGGAGCGGCGAATATTGGCGGGCTGCTTTTCCGGCGCGAAACGGCCAATGCCGCTATCGGTCGGCAATTCGATATTGATCGAAAGACGATCCGCATAAAGCCCCGCCTCCTCGATCAGCCTGGGCGACGCTTCGGGAATGGATTTCAGGTGGATATAGCCGCGAAAACCATGGGTAACGCGCAGTTCACGCGCCACGCGCACCATCTCTTCCATCGTGTGATCGGAGGAGCGGATGATGCCGGAGGACAGGAACAGCCCCTCGATATAGTTACGCCGATAAAACTCCAGCGTCAGCCAAACCACTTCTTCTGGCGTAAACCGCGCTCGCTCGACATTGCTGGAAGAGCGGTTAATGCAATAGGCGCAATCATAGATGCAGAAATTGGTCAGCAGAATTTTCAGGAGCGAAATGCAGCGCCCGTCCGGCGCATAGGCATGGCAGATGCCCGACCCTTCCGTGGAGCCCAGACCGCCTGACACTGCGGAGTTGCGTTTTGTCGTGCCGCTCGATGCGCAGGAGGCATCATATTTCGCCGCGTCGGAGAGAATGGCCAGCCGTTGCCTGATCGACTTCTTCATAGCAATGTTCACTATATGTTCCATTGAAGAATGTCAATAATGGCAGTCAAGCCTTTGATTGAATGAGGAAATACTCACACCTCAAATTTGCTGGCATTTCGCTGTCGTCTTCTGATATAGTCGGCTCAGTTATGATTTTGGCATGGTTCCGGAGTTCCTCTCCGGAACCTGTTTCTTTTTGTGTCTGCAAGTAAAGCGACCGGAATGCGAAGGATAAAAAAATGGTAGAAAAAGTACCGATGACTCAGGGTGGATTCGTCAAGCTGCAGGAGGAGCTGCGCTTTCGCCAGCAGGAGGAGCGTCCCCGTATCATCGAGGCAATTGCGGAAGCGCGCGCCCATGGCGACCTTTCGGAAAACGCCGAGTACCATGCTGCCAAGGAAGCCCAGAGCCACAATGAAGGCCGCATCACCGAACTCGAAGACCTGACCGCACGCGCGGAAGTCATCGACCTGTCCAAGATGTCCGGTTCCAAGATCAAGTTCGGCGCCACCGTCAAGCTGATCGACGAAGATAGCGACGAGGAACGAACCTACCAGATCGTCGGCGACCAGGAAGCCGATGTGAAGGCTGGCCGCATCTCCATCTCCTCGCCGATTGCCCGCGCCCTGATCGGCAAGGAAGTCGGCGACAGCATCGAAGTCAACGCGCCCGGCGGCGCCAAGGGCTACGAGATTCTCGCGGTACAGTGGGGCTGATTGCCCCGACGTGCAATGCGCCCCACACGGGCGCATTGCTTTTTGACGTATTGAATCTCCAAACCAGCCGTAGAGACGGAAGCCCATCTTGTCCCACGTCAGTCTGAAAGATGTGCAGGTGCTTGCGCCGAACTTCAAGCGCAGGCTCTCCGGCGTCACCTCCACCATCGTCCAGCTGATACCGGTGCAGAACCGGCTGGGACAGAAGGTGGCCACCATCGGCCCCGGCCTGCCGCCGCATCTGCCGCATGTGCGTTTCCGCGATCTGTCGCGGCTCTGGCAAAACGGCCCGCAGGGTGGCCCGCGCATCTGGCATGCCCGCCGCAACCTCGAAATGCTGCCGGGTCTTCTGATGCGCGATGTGCTGCGCATGAAGGTGAAGCTGCTCTTTACCTCCGCGGCACAGAGGCGGCATTCCGCCTATACCCGTTTTCTGATTTCGAAGATGGATGCCGTGGTTGCGACCAACGCCCGCTCCGGCTCGTTCCTGGAAGTGCCCCATCGCGTCGTCATGCATGGCGTCGATACCGACCTTTTCCACCCGGCCACCGGTCCGGAAGATACGATCGCGGCAACCGGCCTGCCGGGCCAATATCTGATCGGCTGTTTCGGACGCGTGCGCCACCAGAAGGGCACCGATCTATTTGTGCGCGCCATGATCGAACTTCTGCCCAACCATCCGCAATGGACAGCTGTAGTGTCCGGCCGCGTCACGGCGGAACACAAGGCCTTCGGTGATGCGCTCAAGGCCGATGTCGCCGCAGCCGGCCTTGCCGACCGCATCGTATTTCAGGGCGAAGTTGACGACATCAAGCCCTGGTACCGGCGGCTGACGCTCTATGTCGCCCCATCCCGCAATGAAGGTTTCGGCCTGACACCGCTCGAAGCCATGGCCTCCGGGACGGCCGTTGTCGCCAGTAATGCCGGCGCTTACGAGGAAATGATCGTCACGGGCGAGACCGGGGCGGTTGTCGATGCGGGTGACTATGCCTCGCTGAGAGACGCGATAAAGACCTATCTCGCCGATCCTGCTCTGGCCAAAGCCCACGCAAGTGCCGGACTTGCGCATGTGCGCAGCACTTTTCCGCTGGAAAAAGAAGCGACAAGTCTCGGCGAAGTCTATGAGGCGTTGCGGCGGGGGTAATGCCCCCCGAAGCCGACAAAAAGCCGGCCGATCAGATTTCCACCAGACCGACGCGCTTGACCTGACGGATGGTGAGCATGGTGCGCACCGTATCGACATTTTCGTCCGCCGTCAGAACCTCGATGACGAAATCCTGAAATTCCGTCAGGTTCTTGGCGACGCAATGCAGCAGAAAGTCGCTTTCGCCCGACACCATCCAGGCCTGCCGCACCAGCGACCAGCCGGCAGTTGCCGCCGCAAAAGCCTTCAGATTGCTGTCCGACTGGCGCTTGAGACCGATCATGCAGAAGGCGACGAGGTCGAAACCGAGCTTCGGGGCGTTCAACATGGCGTGATAACCCTCGATCACGCCCGCCTCCTCCAACTTGCGGACCCGCCTCAGGCAGGGCGGCGCGGAAATACCGACCCTTTCGGCCAGTTCCACATTGGTCATACGCCCGTCGCGCTGCAATTCGCGCAGGATTTTCAGATCGATGGCATCGAGTTCGACGCTGGTCACGGAGGAGTACCTCGTTAAGCTGGAGAACTTCCTTGTACTATTCGGCGCGGGATTCGCAACATTATGCCACCTCCCGGTCACAAAATTGCGCGCGCATCCACAACTGCCTTGTTGGTAACGCAAGGCTGCCCTTGAATAAAGACACTAGACAACCTTAAATACCGGGCAATGAAGGGGTTGTGGCCTGTCCGCCGTGTTGCGGCTGGAAGGTCTTGCTGCTGAAAGGCCCCGCTACCGTAAAAAGGAATGTTTCCATGTCTGCCCGCCATACCAAGGTATTGATCATTGGCTCTGGTCCCGCCGGTTATACCGCGGCGATCTACGCGGCCCGCGCAATGCTGAAACCCGTGCTGATTGCCGGCATGGAACAGGGCGGCCAGCTGATGATCACCACCGATGTCGAGAACTATCCGGGCTTTGCCGATCCGATCCAGGGCCCTTGGCTGATGGATCAGATGCTGAAGCAGGCGACCCATGTGGGTGCGGAAATCGTCAGTGACCTCGTCACCGAAGTTGAAACCAATGTACGGCCTTTCGTGGTCAAGACCGATTCCGGTCAGGTCTGGACCGCCGACACGCTGATCATCGCAACCGGCGCCAAGGCCAAGTGGCTGGGTATCGAGAGCGAACAGCATTTCCAGGGCTTCGGCGTTTCCGCCTGCGCCACCTGCGACGGCTTCTTCTATCGCAACAAGGATGTGATCGTGGTCGGCGGCGGTAACTCCGCCGTGGAGGAAGCGCTCTATCTCGCCCATATCGCTAAATCTGTGACCGTCGTGCACCGCCGCGACAGCTTCCGCTCGGAAAAAATCCTTCAGGAACGGCTGTTCGCGAAGGAAAACGTCAAGATCCTGTGGAACACGGAAATCGCCGAAATCACCGGCGCTCCCGCCAAGCCGCCAATGCCGCCCTCCGTCTCGGGCGTGAGGTTGCGTGACACCAAGACCGGCGCGATCAGCGACACGCCGATCGACGGCGTCTTCGTCGCCATCGGCCACGCGCCGGCGGTTGAACTGTTCAAGGGCAAGGTGAAGCTCAAGGACAACGGCTATATGTGGACCGCACCCGATTCCACCGCAACCGATGTTGAGGGCATTTTCGCTGCCGGCGACGTCACCGACGACATCTACCGTCAGGCAATCACCGCCGCCGGCATGGGCTGCATGGCCGCCCTCGAAGCAGAACGGTACCTCACCGCGCAACAACCGCTCGCGGTAGCAGCGGAATAACCGAAAGGCAGGATAGGCATGGCAATGCCATTGGACTGGGATAAACTGCGCATTTTTCATGCCGCAGCCGAAGCGGGGTCTTTCACCCATGCTGCCGACAAGCTGCATTTGTCCCAGTCGGCCATCAGCCGTCAGGTCAGCGCGCTGGAACAGGATGTCGGCGTCAAGCTGTTCCATCGCCACGCCCGAGGCCTGATCCTCACCGAACAGGGCGAGCTGCTTTATCGCACCGCCCATGACGTGCTGCTGAAGCTCGAAACCGTCAAGATGCAACTGACGGAGACGACGGAGAAGCCGAGCGGCAAGCTGCGCGTGACGACGACCGTCGGTCTCGGCCAGGGCTGGCTGACGGACAAGGTGCAGGAGTTCCTGCAGCTCTACCCGGAAATGTCGATCCAGCTCATCCTCGACAATGAGGAGCTGGACGTGAACATGCGCCACGCCGATTGCGCCATCCGTCTGCGCCAGCCGCAGCAGTCGGACCTCATCCAGCGCAAGCTGTTCACGGTGCATATGCACGTCTATGCCGCGCCGTCCTACATCAACCGTCACGGAGAGCCGCAGTCGATCGAGGATCTCGACAACCACCGCATCATCTCTTTCGGCGAGCCGGCGCCCAACTATCTCCTTGATGTCAACTGGCTGGAAAATGCCGGACGGTCTTCCGACAATACGCGCACGCCGCATCTGCAGATCAACAGCCAGACATCGATCAAGCGCGCCTGCCTGTTGGGAATCGGCATCGCCTGTTTGCCTGACTATATCGTCGGGCGCGATCCCGGCCTCATCCAGCTGTCGCTCGCCGCAGATATTCCGTCATTCGATACCTACTTCTGTTATCCCGACGAGATGAAAAACGCTGCAAAGCTGAAAGCCTTCCGCGACTTCATCGTCGCCAAGGCGCGGAACTGGAACTTCTGACGTTAAAATAGACGGTGCTTGGCTATCGCGCTTTAATTTCAACAGCTTACGCAAAGCGTTGCGTGAGCGGAATGCTTGCGCTCTCCGGCAGCATTGCACATAAAATATACCGGAAATATCGAGGGCTGCGTGGTACGCATGCCTGACCTGCACAAAAAAGAGTTGTTTCGTGCACAAAAAAGCACCATATCGCTCTCAGCTGATGCACACGGTGGCTTTTCCTCCCAGTTCCACCGCATCAGCTGTTCCCCTCTGGAGGTTTTTGACCTTCACACTTAAAGGGCCCTGGATCTATCCGGCGGCCCTCTTTTTTTACCCGCAAGAATTTTCTCCAAATTGGCGAAATATCGCATGATGCAACCTTGTTTTGCATTATTGCCGCTCCCATATTTTAGTTGGCTGTCACGCTCGCCCAAGGCACGCGACAGCTGTTCCCCTCTGGAGGTTTTGACCTTCAAACTTGTCAGGCCGCGGAGACATCCAGCGGCCTTCTTTTTTGGAACCGCCTGCCCACTCCCCACGGTCCTCACAGAGACGTGACTTGTATATCGAAAATGACCGATATAAATATCGTTCATGTCAGATATTAAAGAAACCCAGATGAACCCGGAGGAAATCCTCAAGGCCCTTTCGCACCCTGCAAGGCTGAAATTTCTGGAATGGCTGAAGCGCCCGGAAAGTCACTTCTGTCAGGAGCACCCGCTCAGCATGGGGGTGTGCGCCAACCAGTTTCAGATCAGCGGCCTGTCGCAATCCACCGTCTCGTCGCATCTGGCGGTGTTGCAGACAGCCGGTCTCATCAGGTCGAAAAAGGTCGGGCAATGGGTGTTTTTCGAACGCAACGAGGAAACCATCGACGCTTTCCGCAATTATCTGCAAGCCAATCTCTGAGCCTCCCAAGCTTTGAGCCCCGGGGTGCCGGACAGGAACCGCAACGCGGGTTTCGATCCGGCACCCGACCCAGATAGCGCGCCTGCCGCGCAATTTCGCCAACCGACCAGAAAGTGAAGTCGCATGACCAGTCTTTTCGAACCGGCACAGGCCGGCGATATCGCACTCGCCAACCGTATCGTCATGGCCCCCCTCACCCGCAACCGCTCGCCGGGCGCAATTCCCAACAATCTCAACGCCACCTATTACGAGCAGCGCGCCACAGCCGGGCTGATCGTCACCGAAGGCACGCCGATTTCCCAGCAGGGTCAGGGTTATGCGGACGTTCCGGGTCTCTACAAGCGGGAAGCGATCGAAGGCTGGAAACAGGTCACCGATGGCGTGCATTCAGCCGGCGGCAAGATCGTCGCGCAAATCTGGCATGTGGGCCGCATTTCCCACACCTCGCTGCAGCCGCATGGCGGTCAGCCGGTTGCTCCTTCCGCCATTCCCGCCAAGTCGAAGACCTATATCATCAATGATGACGGCACCGGCGCCTTTGCCGAAACCTCAGAGCCCCGCGCGCTCACCATCGACGATATCGGCCTCATCCTCGAGGATTACCGCAGCGGCGCACGCGCGGCTCTGGAGGCCGGTTTCGACGGCGTCGAAATCCATGCCGCCAATGGCTACCTGATCGAGCAGTTCCTGAAATCCAGCACCAACCAGCGCACGGATGAGTATGGCGGCTCGATCGAAAACCGCGCCCGCTTCCTGCTGGAAGTTGTCGATGCGGTGGCGGAAGAGATTGGCGCGGGCCGCACCGGCATCCGCCTTTCCCCCGTTACCCCCGCCAACGATATTTTCGAGGCCGACCCGCAGCCGCTCTACAATTACGTGGCGGATCAGCTCGGCAAGCGCAATCTCGCCTTCATCCATGTGGTTGAAGGCGCAACCGGCGGTCCGCGCGATTTCAAGCAGGGCGACAAGCCTTTCGATTACGCAGCCTTCAAGGCCGCCTATCGCAATGCCGGCGGCAAGGGCCTGTGGATCGCCAATAATGGTTACAACCGCGAGAGCGCCATCGAAGCCGTCGAAAGCGGCAAAGTCGATGCCGTGGCCTTCGGCAAGGCATTCATCGCCAATCCGGATCTGGTGCGCCGCCTGAAAAACGATGCGCCGCTCAACGAGCCGAACCAGCCGACCTTCTATGGCGGCGGAGCCGAGGGTTATACCGACTATCCGGCGCTCGCCTGATAAAGGACCAAGCAAATACGCCGCACTGCTTGAGAGCGGTGCGGCGTATTTCTTTCAGCGCAGGCTTCGCGCCTGCCGTGCGGCAAAATCGGAAAACGCGCCCATGACGAAGGCGTTGGGCACATGCAGCGCCTGCAGAAAGCCATTGCCCGTTTCCCGGCCGATGCTCATCAGCGCCACCTGAAGACAATAAAGACCGAGCAGGACCAGCGCGCGGGCAAGGTTAGGCCGCAGCTCGTCATATCGCAGAGCGAGGACCATCAGCGACAGGATCGGAACGGCGATCAGGAAACCGAGCCCCTTGTGCAGCGAAAGCAGCGATCCATCATAATAGAGCGAAAGCCCGGCCAGCAGCACCTGCGCGAAGATCAGCACCGGCACGCTTGCCGAAATTACGGCAAACAGGCGACGCCGAGCCGACATTCCATTCGCAGCCGTCGCCATCACACCCTGCCCCCGGCATCCGCCGGATGAGGAAGGCTCGTCGGGTCCTGCCTCTGCTCAAGGCAGCCGAGGCTCGCCAATGTCGCGGATACCGCGACATCGATTGGTGTTTTGGGTTCCGTTCCAAGGAAATCCGTCAGCTTGCGATTGCTCATCCGGATCGGCATCTGCCAGAGATATTGCATTTCCAGCACTTCGCGGAACAGGGGAACGAAAGGGGCGGCCAATTTGATGCCCGACCAGAATAGCCGCCTCCGCTTGACCGGATGCCCCACAACCCGCTCGATCGCGTCAATCAGCTGCAGCCCATCGAAATCCCAGAAACCTTCCATGTGATAGACGGCGAAAGCCGGAAGCTCGCCTGCCCGGTCCAGCAGCCGGCCAATCGTCTCCGCCACGTCAGGCAGATAGGCCCATTGATGCCCCGCATGAGGGGCGGCGGGATTCTGGACGCTGCGGACCGGCTTTCCCGGCCTTACCAGCATCTGCGAAAACCAGTTATTTCTCGCATCCGGCCCAAAGAAATCCCCCGCCCGGACGATCAGTACCGGCACGCCACGCATCGACGCCATTTTCAGCCGCCGCTCCATTTCCACACGCAGTGTGCCCTTGCGGGTAAAGGGCTTTTGTGGGCTCTCTTCCGTCAGGAGAGGAAAAGCATCCGGGCCGAAATTATAGACGCTGCCCGGAAAGACGATCCTCGCCCCGCAGGCCTCGGCAGCGGCGATGGTATTGTCCAGCATCGGCAATACCTGCCTGTCCCAGTTGCGATATCCCGGAGGATTAACCGCATGGACGATCAGCCGCGCATCCTTTGCCGCGTCCAGAACATCCTGCCGGTTCATGGCGTCTCCGGTTACGAACTCGACATCACCATTTGTACGGGACGCCGTTTGCTGCCGTGTCATCGCCCTCACCCGCCAGCCGCGTTGCTGCAGCATCCTGGAGACCTGACTGCCGACACCGCCATTCACCCCCAAAATCAGGGCCAGAGGCCGGTCATTCGCCGCTGTATCTGCGTTGTTTTCATATATCATCGCCGTACTCCTTGTTGTGGGCTGGAGTATCGTCCCGTTCTACGATATACGAAATTATCCAAATGAGTGGAGCAGCTATACAAAATCTTATGACCAGAAGCCGTGACATCAGCTGGGATTTTTATCGCACCTTCCTCAGCGTGCTGAGCGACGGTTCGCTTTCCGCCGCCGCGCGCGAACTCGGCATCACCCAGCCGACGGCGGGACGCCACATCGGCGCTCTGGAAGAAGCCGTCGGTTTTCCGCTGTTCATTCGTTCGCCCCATGGATTGATGCCGACGGAAGCAGCGCTTGCGCTCCGTCCCTATGCGGAAAATCTAGCGGCGACGACCGCAGCCCTCATGCGCGCGGCCTCCGGTGAGGTCGGCAAGATCGAAGGCACCGTGCGCATCAGCGCCTCTGATATCATCGGCGTGGAAATGCTGCCGCCGATCATCACGGCCATGCAGGAGGTGCACCCGCGGCTTGAAATCGAGCTTTCGCTTTCCGATACGCTGGAAGACCTTTTGCGGCGTGAGGCCGATATCGCCATTCGCATGACCGAACCGCAGCAGGATGCGATCGTCATGCGTTACATCGGTAATTTCCGTCTGGGATTTCACGCGACGCGCGACTATCTCGCGAGAGCCGGCGCTCCGAAGAGCATGGAAGATTTGAACCATCACCGCATGGTCGGCTTCGACCGCAAGACGCCTTTCATCCGGGCGGCCATCCAGCGGATGCGCTCGCTCGATCCTGAAATACCCGATATTGAGGAAATTTCCTTCGAAATCCGCGCCGACAGCAACCTCGCCCAGCTTGCCATGATCCGCGCCAGCGCGGGCATCGGCGTCTGTCAGATCGGTCTGGCGCGCAAGGACCCTCGGCTTGTGCAGGTGCTTCCGAAAATCGACATCCCGCTCCACACCTGGGTCGCGATGCATGAAAATCTCAAGACTTCACCGCGATGCCGTGCCGTCTTCAGCGCCCTCGTGGAAGGCCTCAAGGGTCATCTCAAAGAAACCGATCCGGGTGCTCCGCCGAAACGGCGCTAGCGCCAGTCCAGCATCGATACCGCAAAACTCGCTCATCAAAACGGTCTGGCCGGCTGTGACGTCTTGTCGACCACCTCGGCTTCCGGCCGATCGCCGCCCTGGCTATATTCCTCATGCCAGTGGCCGCTCTCATCCTGATAGCTGATTTCCTCGTCATCGCCTCCCACCTGCTGTTCGGCGGCAACGATGCGCGCGGCCTCGACCGCATCGGCATAGGTAGGAAATGTTTCGGAATAAGCGCCGTTCATGCGGTAGGCGAAGCCTCCGTCATGTTCGACGATTTCATACACCACTTTGGTCATGCATGGTCCTCCTGTCTCGGTAGGCGACATGGCAACCACAACCGCGTTTCAAGCATTGCACCCGATGGGACAGCGCGGCATGAGCAGCATGTCCTGCGACACCACTATCCTACCAAAAGCATTCAAGCGCAAATCCTGCTTGATCTCACGGACGATACGTCACAGCCTGGGTCTGACAGGGGAAGGGAAATCAATGGCGGGTTCTATTCTGAAACAGGAGCGGATGCTGCTGCTCGCGATACCGGCGGCAATCATCGCCTATATGACCGAGCATGCCATATTCGAAGCCGGAAAAACGGCGGCGCTCATTGCCGCAATCGTGCTGATCGGACTGATCGTTCACATCTCGATGCGGGTCGCCCATCACGCCGAAATCCTCGCCGCCAAGGTCGGCGATCCCTATGGAACGATGATCCTCACCCTCTCGGCGGTCGCCGTGGAAGTGCTGATCCTCGCCATCATCATGAGCGAATCCAGTTCACCCACCCTCGTGCGCGATACGATCTATTCCGCCGTCATGATCGACATCAACGGCATTCTGGGCCTGGCCGCCCTGCTCGGCGGTCTTCGCCATGGCGAGCAGCCCTATAATGACGATTCCGGCAAGACCTATGGCGTGATGATCCTCACGGCCATGGGTATTTCGATGATCGTGCCGGAGTTCATTCCAGAGCAGAGCTGGCACGTCTATTCCGCCTTCACCATCGTCGCGATGATCGCGCTTTATGCGCTCTTCCTCAAAATGCAGGTTGGCCCTCACAGCTATTTCTTCAGCTACGCCTATCCCCGCAAGGCGCATCCGGCCGGCCAGCCGTCACACGGTCATGCCGAGGAGGAAGACGAAGGCAGCGTTCCGCTTTCCATCGGCCTCATCATCGCCGGCGTGGTGCTGATCGGCGTGCTGGCGGAATTCATGTCGACCTTCCTGAGCGAAAGCCTCGAGGGCACCAGCGCACCGCCCGCACTGATGGCGGTCGTGGTGGCAACAATCTCGGCATCACCGGAAATCCTCACCGCGCTCCGCTCCGCATTGCGCAACCGCATGCAGGCCGTGGTCAATATCGCCATGGGCGCATCGCTCTCGACTGTTATCCTGACCGTGCCTGTCATGGAGGGCATCGCGCTCTATACCGGCCAGCCCTTCATCATGGCCATGACGCCGGTTCAGACCGTCATGGTCTTCATCACCCTCATCGCCGCCGCCATCAACCTCAATGACGGTGAAACCAACGCGATCGAGGGAATGACGCATTTCATCCTTTTCGCCACCTTCATCATGCTGCTGTTTCTTGGGCTTTAAAAAACGGGCGTCGCGCCTGGATTTCAGGCATCTGACAAGGCGTAGAAACCTCTCCTCCGTCATCCTCGGATCAAGCCCAAGGATGACGTCTAGCGTGCGGAAGCCCCATCGAACAAAAAAGCCCGGCATCGCTGCCGGGCTTCTTTCAAGACTGTATCAACCGATCAGCGGCAATCGGCGCAGAAGCGCTGGATGCGCTTGCAGGCTTCTTCCAAGAGCGCTTCCGACGTGGCGTAGGAAATGCGGAAGTTCGGGCCGAGGCCGAAAGCCGATCCCTGCACGACAGCGACGCCTTCGGCTTCCAGAAGCTCGGAGACGAAATCCACATCCGACTCGATGACCTTGCCCGACGGCGCGGTCTTGCCGATCATGCCGGCGCAGGACGGGTAGACGTAGAACGCGCCTTCCGGTGCCGGGCAATTGATGCCCTTGGCCTGGTTGAGCATGGAAACGACGAGATCACGACGACCTTCGAAGATTTTCTTATTGGTCGGAATGAAATCCTGCGTGCCGTTCAGCGCTTCGACAGCTGCCCACTGTGCGATGGAGCTCGCGCCCGAGGTCTGCTGGCCCTGGATCATGTCCATGGCCTTGATCAGCGGCAGCGGGCCGGCTGCGTAGCCGATACGCCAGCCGGTCATGGCATAGGCCTTGGAGACGCCGTTCATCGTCAGCGTACGGTCATAAAGCGAAGGCTCTACTTCCACCGGGGTGACGAATTTGAAATCGCCATAGGTCAGGTGCTCATACATGTCGTCAGTCAGCACCCAGACATGCGGATGCTTGACCAGCACGTCCGTCAGCGCCTTCAGCTCGTCATGCGAATAGGCAGCGCCCGAGGGGTTGGACGGCGAATTGAAGACGAACCACTTGGTCTTCGGCGTGATCGCCTTTTCCAGCGCTTCCGGCTTCAGCTTGAAATTGTCTTCGAGCGTCGTGTCGACAAAAACCGGCGTACCACCGCAAATCGCCACCATTTCCGGGTAGCTCACCCAGTAAGGCGCGGGAATGACAACTTCATCACCCGGGTTCAGCGTGGCCATGAAGGCGTTGAAAAGGATCTGCTTGCCGCCCGTGCCGACAATCGTCTGCTCCGGCTTGTAGTCCAGGCCGTTTTCACGCTTGAACTTGTCGGCAATGGCCTTGCGCAGTTCCGGAATGCCGGAAACAGGCGTGTATTTCGTTTCACCGCGCTTGATGGCGTCGATGGCCGCTTCCTTGATATTTTCGGGCGTATCGAAATCCGGCTCGCCGGCGCCAAGGCTGATCACATCGCGGCCCTTCGCTTTCAGCTCACGGGCTTTCTGGGTAACAGCGATGGTGGCGGATGGCTTTACGCGGGAGAGAATGTCGGCAAGGAAGGCCATTTTTAATCGGTCCTATTGGGGTTGACATCAGCAGAGGTTGGAAAACTTGTCATCTGCGGCATTTTCTATGTCGAAAGACAGGCCTTCTTTCAAGGTCAAAAGCCGGCTTATGTGCCGCTGCAGAGAATTTAACCTTCCTTAACCCGGAAGTAACGCTTGATACGCTACATTCGCGAGCCTAGAGGTCGTGTCTCTATAGCTGGTTGAAAAATGGCGCTCAAAAGCATCTTTTCCAGTCTTGTCCGCGAGGTCGATGGCACATGGTCCACGGCCTATCGCACCTTTAACCTGAAATCGGCACTGCAGCCCATTTTCCGCCGCACGATGAGCGGGGTGCTCGACATCGATTCCTTCGAGGGTCTTGTGCGTCCCCACCGCAATGGCGAGCCGGTGACGCCGGGCGAATTTTTCTCGCTGGTCGCGCCGGAAGACATCGAAAATATCGACAGCATCCTGCGCACGATCCATATTCTCAACACCGGCAGGCTCAACCGTTCCCGCGCCCGCATCTTCGTCAACTTCCATCCGGGCCTGTTCCAGACGCCGGCCAAGATGCGCCAGGAAGTAGAGCGCATGCGGCTTGCCGCCCACGAGGCCGGCATGACGGCGGATCGCATCGTCTGCGAAATCTCCGAGAAAAAGGCCTCCGACACACAGATGGTCGCGGACTTCGCTTACCACATGCACGATATCGGCTTTCGCGTGGCGCTTGATGACTATGGCGCCGGCGATTCCGACATCGACCGGGTAAAACTCATCAAGCCGGATTATGTGAAATTCGAAGCGGGCTGGGTGCGCGATTTCATGCAGAATTCGGCGGGCGCCGCCCTTCTGCGCGTCATCGTCCACCAGTTCCGCGACGATGGGATTGAGCCGGTCTTCGAAGGGCTGGAAACAGGCTGGCAAGTCGATCTCTGCGAGGAACTCGGCGTCCTGCTCATGCAGGGTTACGTGCTGGCGAAGCCCGAACTTGCCCCGACCAGTTTCGACGCACGTTTCCCGGAACTCGGCAGTGAATATTTCGCCCCGTCAAGGGCGGAGAGAAACGCTGCACCACCCACATTTTCAAGGGAAGACCGCCCGGTCGATCCGCATCCTCTGCGCCAGGTCAGGACCTTCGGAAAACGCGGCCTCTGACGTCATATCCGGCCAAAAGGACGCCATATCAGGCTTTGCCACAATATTGCCGCAATAAATGCTGCGGAACGCCAGAATTCGGTCTCCAAGCCGTCCATTTCGAAGCCTCTTTTATCCTTTAAGAACAGGGACAAGAGGCGACAGCCATGTTTACCAACGATCGGACTTCCGTTGAAAGGTTAAGGGCGCAGAGAACGCTGTTTTCCCTCTGGATGGCCGTTGCGGCTTTTCTTGTCATCGTCACCATGGCCGCCGGCATCGCAACCTCGGCCAATGCGGCTGCTCAGGCGATCGACACCCCGCACACCTCCGCCATCCCTCAGGTAGCGGCAACCACGAAGGCCGGCCCTCACATCCTGCTCATCGTCCTGTCAGCCGCAGCCTTCATCGGCCTCGGCATTGGCGGCCTGACGCTCACCCGGCGCAGCCTGAAGGACGAGGCCCGCCGCTACAAATAAGCGGCCTCCCCCCTCGACTTGCGGCCTCGGCATGTTGCTGCTAAAGCACCCGGGAACAGTCGTCCGCGTCGCCGGATCGACATTCCAGAAATCCCCTGTTTGCCACGGCCGTGACTGAATGATCTCTCGGCCCTGCTCTGCTGGTGCCAACAATGACGCGTATTCAGGCCAATATGCTGCTTCTGCTCGCCGCAGCAATCTGGGGAGGCGGCTTTGTCGCGCAATCCTCCGCCATGGCCTCGATCGGCCCGTTCTGGTTCGTCGGTCTGCGTTTCGCCATTGCCGCCATCGCCGTGCTGCCCTTCGCGCTCATGGAAACACGGTCGCTGAAATCGCCGCCGCGCCGGCGCGAAATCGGCAGTTTCATTCTCGTGGGCCTCGCCCTGTTCGGCGGCGCCACCACCCAGCAGGTCGGGCTCCTGACCACGACCGTCACCAATTCCAGCTTCCTGACCGGGCTCTACGTCATCTTCGTGCCCGTGATTGCCGTCGTGCTTTACCGGCGTCATCCCCACTGGATCGTCTGGCCATGCGCGCTGATGATGCTGGGCGGCATATTCCTGCTCTCCGGCGGCGCCTTCGAGACGCTGACAACGGGTGATATTCTCAGCATCATCTGCGCCTTCTTCTGGGCGATCCAGATCACGCTGGCCGGACGCTTCGTTTCCGAAAGCGGAAGGCCGCTGGCGCTTTCCTGCACCCAGTTCGCCGTTTGCTCCCTTCTTAGTTGCATGATCGGTGTCGTGTTCGAACCGATCAGCATGGCCTCCATCGAGGCTTCGCTCGCGGAAATCCTCTATGTCGGCCTCGTCTCCTCCGGCCTCGCCTTCGTGCTGCAGGTCATCGGCCAGCGTTACACCACGGCCCCGCAGGCTGCGATATTCCTGTCTTCGGAGGCGCTTTTCGGCGCTTTGCTGGCCTCGATTTTCCTCAAAGAAACCATTTCGGGCGCCGGCTACATCGGCTGCCTGATCATATTCGTCGCGATCCTGATCGTCGAACTGGTGCCGGAACTGACGCGCAAACGGCAAAAACCCATGGCCGGAGCGGCCTGACGCAAAAAGAACTTATTTTTCTTATTCCGCCATAAATGCGGGGTACGGCATTCAAATTTTGCCGTGAAATCCTGCGGCAAACGGCAATTATTTCATCAATTGTCGCCCCTGCAGAAAAAATATGCGATTGCGCGATGTTATTCTACCGCAGGTTTTTTATCTGACAAAAAGCCCGTGAAAACTTTTGCTTGCCAATTTTTGATAAACGCATCACTCTACCGCGGTTCGGGCAATTTGCGAGCATGGGAAGGCCTATAAATTTGCGCACTGGGGACGCTATAAACCTCGGGCGGTGGGACGAAAAACGTTGGATGAGAACGCCATTACTTCCTGCTGCGAAGGTCCATTTTCTCAATAGTCAAAAACTGCCTGCCAACGCCCACGCGGGGCAAAACTGTAATGCTGCCTGTAGCTGAACGCGGGCAGAGCGAAAAGGACCTGATGCATGGCCGAAACTGGCACCGTAAAATTCTTCAATACAGACAAAGGCTTCGGCTTCATCAAGCCAGACAATGGTGGCGCTGATATCTTTGTTCACATCTCTGCTGTACAGGCTTCCGGCCTGTCCGGACTTTCAGAAAATCAGAAAGTGAGCTTCGACACGGAACCGGATCGTCGCGGCAAGGGCCCGAAGGCAGTCAATCTGCAGATTGCTGGCTGACCCTAAAACGGCTTTCTTTTCTAGTTGAAGCCCGGCAGGAATGCCGGGTTTTTTTGTGCCGTCCATAGGCGTAAATCGCCGGGACCTCAGATACCCTTGAGATAGGGATTGTTACGCCGCTCGTCGCCCAGCCGCCCACCGGGGCCATGGCCGCAGATGAAGCCGACATCATCGCCGAGCGGCAGCAGCTTGTCGCGAATGGACGCCATCAATTGTTCGTGGTTTCCGCCCGGCAGGTCCGTGCGCCCAACCGATCCCGAAAACAAGACGTCGCCGACATGGGCGAATTGCTGGTCGCGGTTGTAGTAAATGACATGGCCGGGTGCGTGGCCCGGGCAATGATAGACCTCGAAGACGTGGTCTCCGAAGGATACCTTGTCGCCATCCTTCAGCCATTTGTCGGGCACGACATTCTTCAAACCGCTGATACCGTATTTTTCGGCCTGCACCTCGATCCTCTCCAGCAGCGGCCGGTCGTCCTCATGCGGCCCGATGACTGGCAAAGAGAGCTTCTCGCGCAGTTCGTCGGCACCGCCGGCGTGGTCGAGATGCCCGTGCGTCAGCCAGATTTCCTTGAGCGTGATGCCGTTTTCAGCAACGACCTGAAGAATGATGTCCACATCCCCGCCGGGATCAACGACGACGCCCTCCTTGGTGTCCTGATCGAACAGGATGGTGCAATTCTGCTCGAATGGCGTGACCGGAATAATGCCCGCCTGCAACTTTCCCATATCCTGCATCTCCTGTCTGAAAGGTTGCGCCTCCTATAGCCCGCGACCGCCTTCGGCACAATGGCAGCGGAAATGACACCCGCTTTCAGTGACCGCCCACTCTAAAAATAACCATGAAATACAGCAAGATAACAAGAAATCCTCCGCATATCTCGGGAATTGCCGGCGAAAAATGTGGAACGCCCTGATGGCTGCGACGTTCTAGCTACAGTCTTGAAAAGGAGTGAGACACATGGACAAGACGCTTAAAATGCTCATAGCTGGCGGCGCCTTCGCCCTGATGGCAGGTTACGCGAACGCCGCCATGGTCGCCACGACAGCATCGGATATTTCCGTTCGCTCGGGCCCCGGTGAAGACTATCCCGAAGTGGGGCTGGCCACCCGCGGCAGCAATGCGGTTCTGGATGGCTGCATGGAAGGCAGCAGCTGGTGCCGCATCGAAGTCAACGGTCTGCGCGGCTGGGCTCATGCGGATTATCTGAATGTCATGTATGAGGGCTCTCCCGTCATTCTCGAACAGCGCCGCTCGGACCTCAGCGTGCCGGTGGTCACCTATGAAAAGACCTCGAGCGTGCAGGCCGAACCCAATCCCGGCGATCCAAACCTCGGTCGCGTTGGCGAGGTGGACCCGCCGCAATCGGTGATGACCTATATTGACGAGCATCCAGCGGATACCGTCACTTATGACGGCGACATAGCTGTCGGTAGTGTATTGCCGTCAGATACACGTCTCGTCGAAATCCCCGACTACCAGTATCGTTATGTCCGGGTGAACGATGTGCCGGTTCTCGTCGAACCTTCGACGCGGCGGATCGTCTACGTTTATCAGTAGAGGTTTCTGCCGGGCAAATCGCCCATCGGGCGACATGAAACAAATGAAGAGCGCGGGCTTTCCGCGCTCTTTTCTATTTCCGGTAAAGGCCACTCAGGATTCCAGTTGCACCGGCACCCGCAGCATATTATCCACCGCAACAGAAAATGATCGCGGCATTCTCCCGAGCGGACGCATTTTCGGCTATGTTTACAGAATATTGGCGCATCGACGTATGTCAGCCGCAGAATATGAAGGAACCGCAGTGCCACCGCAATCGCTCAAAACCGCAGCCGCCAGACAGACACCGGCACTTCCGAAGGTGGATGACGGCAAGATCGACTTCGACACGATCGAGGCGCTGTTTTTCGCCTATCGCGATTTCGTCTCCGATCCCGATGTCATTCTGTCGAAGCTGGAATATGGCCGGGCGCATCATCGGGTGGTCTATTTCGTCAGCCGGCAGCCGGGCATGACGGTGGCGGATTTGCTCGACACGTTGCAGATCACCAAGCAGAGCCTTGCCCGCGTGCTCAAGCAACTGATCGACGACGGTTACATCCGTCAGATGGCAGGCCCGGAAGACCGTCGCCAGCGCAGGCTTTATCCGACGCTGACGGGCCGCGAACTGGCGCTGGCGCTGAGCGAGCCGCAATCGCGCCGCATCGACCGGGCGCTGGAAGGGCTCGGGCCTGACGCCCGCGCCTGCGTGCGCAAATTCCTGGCGCAGATGCGCAGCCCGACAACCGTGGAAGGCGAGTGACGATGGCGCAAGCTCCGACAAAACGACCGCCGGCGGATGACGATGCGGCCCATCTCCTGATCGTCGACGACGACGCCCGCATTCGCGATCTCCTGCAGCGCTTCCTTGGCGACAAGGGTTACCGCATCTCCGTGGCAGCCGATGCGGCCGAAGCACGGCGTAAAATGATAGGCATCCGCTTCGATCTGCTCATCCTCGACGTGATGATGCCGGGCGAAAACGGGCTTTCACTGACCCGCTCGCTGAACGAGGACAAATCCGTGCCGGTCATTCTTCTGACCGCCCGTTCGGAGGCGGATTCGCGCATTGCCGGGCTGGAAGCGGGCGCGGACGACTATCTCGCCAAGCCCTTCGATCCGCGCGAACTCGTCCTGCGCATCAACAACATCCTGCGGCGCAACACCTCGCCAGATACGCCCAAGATCGAACAGATCATGTTTGGTCCCTACAGCTTCTCCATTCCGAAGAAGGAATTGCGGCGCGGCCCAGAAACGATCCGCCTGACAGATCGCGAACAGGAGATCATGCTGCTTTTCGCACTGCGCGCCGGCGACACCATTCCACGCCACGAACTGGTGGAAGCGGAATCGGAAGTGGGCGAAAGAACCATCGACGTGCAGATCAACCGTCTTCGCCGCAAGATCGAGGACGACCCTGCCAATCCTGTCTATCTGCAAACGGTGCGCGGCATCGGTTACCGCCTGAGCGTGGACTGACGAGCACCAAAGGAAAGGCGAACGCACGGCCATGGCGAGCCTCGATTTTCTGAGCACGGTCAAAAAAAGCGGCGTGGCCAAGGCCTGGCGCCTTTCCGGCAGATGGTTGCGCCACTGGCTGCCCACCGGCCTTTACACCCGATCCCTGCTCATCATCATCCTGCCGATGATTTTGCTTCAGGGCGTGGTCGCGGCAGTCTTCATGGAACGCCATTGGCAATTGGTGACCGAACGCCTCTCCTCTGCCGTGACGCGCGATATCGCCGCAATCATCGAGCTTCTGCAGACGGACCCCGAGGAAGACGACTATCAGCGCGTCATCCGCATTGCGCGCGACAAGCTCGGTCTGAGCGTCTATATCGAACCAAAGGCGGATCTGCCTGCTCCGAGACCTGAGCCGCTGTTTTCGATCCTCGACAGAATTCTGGCGGATCAGTTGACGCAGCAGATCGGCAGGCCGTTCTGGATCGATACCTATGGCAACGGCTCGCTGGTCGAAATCCGCGTCCAGCTGGAAGACAAGACCCTGCGCGTCTTTACCAGCCGCAGCGCGGCCTATGCCTCCAACACTCATATCTTCCTTGTCTGGATGGTGGGTGCATCGCTGGTGCTGATCGCCATCTCCATTCTGTTCCTGCGCGGCCAGATCAAGCCCATCGAAGCGCTTGCCAAGGCTGCCGAGAACTTTGGCAGAGGCCAGAAGATCACCGCCTATTCCCCGCGCGGCGCGGACGAAGTGCGGCGTGCGGGCCTCGCCTTCATATTGATGCGCGAGCGTATCGAGCGGCAGATGGAGCAACGCACCGCGATGCTGAACGGCGTCAGCCATGACCTGCGCACCATCCTCACCCGCTTCAAGCTGCAACTGGCGCTCGCCGGCGACAATCCCGACCTTGAGGGGCTCGACAAGGATGTCGAGGACATGCAGTCAATGCTGGAGGCCTATCTGACCTTTGCCCGTACTGATGTCGAAGAGGATGTCGGCACGCTGGAGCTTCCAGCCCTTCTCGAAAAAATCGGCCATGATTTCGAGCTGCACGGCAAGAAATTCAGCTACGAACTCTATAATATCGAGCGGATCATCGCGCGGCCAAATGCGCTTTCACGGCTCGTCGCCAATCTCGCCGAAAATGCGCGGCGCTATGCCAGCAACCTCCACGTCGATATCCGCAAGGCGCCACGCTCCATCATCATGACCTTTGACGATGATGGCCCGGGCATTCCGGAAATCTCACGCGAGGATGTGTTCAAGCCGTTCTTCCGGCTGGACGAGGCGCGCAACCTCAATGCCTCGGGCACGGGCCTTGGCCTCTCCATCGTCCGCGACATCGCCCGCAGCCATGGCGGCGACGTATCGCTGGATGAAAGCCCGATGGGCGGATTGCGGGTAATCGTCAAAATTCCGGCTTAGCGGCATAGCGCCGGTCAGCACATCTTCTCGCCGTTCGGCACCGGCCGCTCAACCGCGGCAAGCACGATATCGCCATTGGCATCGGCAAAACCTAGCGTCAGCACTTCGGACCGGAAAGGGCCGATCTGGCGCGGCGGAAAATTCACTACGCCCAGAACCTGCCGCCCGACAAGACTTTCCGGCGTATAATGCACCGTGATCTGCGCCGAGGATTTCTTGATGCCGATGTCCGGCCCGAAATCGATCTTCACCTTGAAGGCCGGCTTGCGCGCTTCGGGAAAAGGTTCTGCTTCGACAATGGTGCCGACGCGGATATCGACCTTCTCGAAATCGGCATAGGAAATTTCACCGCTCATCGCTCGCCCCTTCAGCCCGCCAGCTCTTCGGCGCGCGTTTTCGCGGCAGCGACCGCCCTGTCGAACAGGGGCTGCATGCCGTCCTCAGCCATCAGCACGGACAGCGCCGCAGCTGTTGTGCCGCCCGGCGAGGTCACATTCTGGCGCAGGCGCGCCGCCTCGTCGGAAGACTGGTGCAGGAGTTCGCCAGCACCGGCCACGGTTTCACGCGCCAGACGCATGGCGACATCCGCCGGCAGGCCGGCCTTGCGCCCAGCCTCGGCCATGCATTCCACGAGATAAAAGACATAGGCAGGGCCACTACCCGAAACCGCAGTCACCGCGTCGATATCGCTTTCGGCATCCACCCATTCAACCGGACCGCTGACCTTCAGCAACCCGTCCACAACGGTTTTAAGCTCGGGCGTCACCAGGTCGTTGGCATAGGCCCCCGTCACGCCGCGGCCGACCATGGCCGGCGTGTTGGGCATGGCCCGCACAGCGGCAACCGAACCGAAATGCGAAACGAAGGTGGCAATGGTGGTGCCCGCCGCGATGGAGACCACAACCGTTTCCGGGCCCAGCAGAGGCTTCAGCGACGGCAGCACGGCTTCCATCATCTGCGGCTTCACCGCCACGAAAAGAATGCCGGCCTTCACGCCCCCAGGCACGCTTTCGGCGTGGGTGGCGCCGGCTTCCGCAATCGTCGTGCGCATGGCGTCGGAAGGGCGCGGGTCGATGACGATGACCTGCGATCCCGGCACACCCTTTTTCAGCCAGCCTGAAAGCATGGCGCCGCCCATATTGCCGGCGCCAACGAGGACGAGAGGCCCGGAAGCCTTGTACACCATGTTACGCTTCTCCCACGGTCTCAAACATGACCGCTTCGATTGCACTTTTCGCATCCAGCCCCGACCAGACGACGAACTGGAATGCCTGGTAATATTGCTCGCAGGCCTCAAGCGCGCTGGAAAGCAGCACTTCAACCTGCTGGTTGTTCGGTTCGGCGCCGCCGGCCAGAAGCAGGGACTGGCGGAAGATCACCACGTCTTCCTGCCGCCACAGATCGAAATGACCCATCAGCACCTGACCATTGACCTGCGAGAGCAGACGAATGACTTCGTTGACGCGCTGGTCCGGCACCTTGATATCGAAGGCGCAGGCCAGATGCAGCGCCTCGAATTCTTCCATCCATGAAAAGGAGACGTGATAGTCCGCCCAGTGACCAGCGACAGTCATGGCGATCTCGTCTTCACCGGAGCGCTCGAAAGACCAGTCGTTCGAGGCAGCGACAATCTCGATCATGTCCACGGGATTGGACTGACGCTCAATTTCAAATTCTATCAGACTCATGCGGCACCTTCTCAGCCGGTAGGGATGTCCTGTTTTGAACGCCGGGCACAAAACGCACATACAAACCGGGATAAACATTTGAGACGATTGCCCGACACCACCAGAATTACGCATTCACCCTGTCTGGAGCTTACCAGGTCTTTTCGAATCATCATTTAAAATCAGTGTATAATGGCCGAGTCCTGCTGCCACCCCTTCCCCGCCATTTTTGCTTTTTGAACAGTGGATATCTTCTCCCCCATCACCTCAGGCGAGATACATAAGCGACTCTGCCGACTGCGTTTTTTGGAAGTGTCCACAGGCCCAAAAAATTCGCGTCCGAGGCCCGTTTTTTAACAACCGGGAGTCATTTCGGGCGCTATGAGCCGCAAATAAAAAGTCCCGGAATCGCAAGCGATCCGGGACCCGTCAGAAAAGGCGCTAAAAAAATCAGTCCTTGGCGGCGGAAAGCTTCGCTTCCAGAGCCTCGATACGGGCGCGCAGCGCGTCGTTTTCATCACGCGCCTGAATGGCCATTTCGCGAACCGCATCGAATTCCTCGCGGCGGACAACGTCCAGACTGTTCAGCCAGCGATCCGCCTGGGCATGAAAAGCCGCTTCGGCTTCCTTGCGCACGCCCTGCGCCGCGCCGGCCGCGTCGGTCATCAGCTTGGCGAATTCATCCAGAAAACGATTGGTGCCTGTCGTGCTCATGGCGCTTGTCCTTCGTCGGTTCAGGGGCATCGTCTTGCCCGCTGTTGATAGTCTTCAGGTAGGCACTCCACCGCCGCCTTGCAAGCGAAATCGAAAAATCGCAAGAGCTTGCGTGGCCTTCGGTATCTTAAGCAGCAGCTTGAAGAATCACCTTGACCGCCGCCACCGCAATCGCCATTTTCCTTGGCGTCAGGGAGACCGGTGAGCATCATCGCCCGGCCCCTCTTGAGGCAATGGATCGTTCCGTTGTCCGCCCAGCAACGATGACGGAATATACGGATTGTTAGCCGCTCCCACCCAACTCGCCATCATGCCCTTCCCCAATATCGATCCGGTGGCGCTGTCCCTCGGCCCGCTCTCGATCCACTGGTACGGCATTGCCTATGTTGCCGGCATCATGCTCGGCTGGTTTTACGCCCGCCGCCTCGCCCGCACGGATCGCCTGTGGCCGAACGATGTGTCGCCCGTCTCGGCGCAGCATCTTGATGATTTCATCCTCTGGGCAGCCGGCGGCATCGTACTCGGCGGGCGCATCGGTTACATCCTGTTTTACGATATGGCAGCCGTGGCCGCCAACCCCATCAGGGCGATCGAGATCTGGAACGGCGGCATGTCGTTCCATGGCGGCCTGATCGGCACGACCATCGCCATGATCCTCTTCGCCCGCAAGAACGGCATTCCGGTCTGGAGCATGTTCGACGTCGTCGCCGCCGTCGCGCCCATCGGCCTGCTGTTCGGGCGCATCGCCAATTTCATCAATGGTGAATTGTGGGGCCGCATTGCCGACGTGCCATGGGCGGTCGTGTTCCCGACGGGCGGCCCCTTTGCGCGGCACCCGAGCCAGCTTTATGAAGCGGGCCTCGAAGGGCTCGTGCTCATCATCATCCTGGCAATCGCCATCTACGCCTTCAGGGCGCTGAAGACGCCCGGCACCGTCACCGGCATCTTCGTCTGCGGTTACGCGCTGTCACGCATCTTCGTGGAATTTTTCCGCGAGCCAGACGCCCAGATCGGTTATCTCGCCGGCAACTGGCTGACAATGGGCATGGTGCTCTCCACCCCGATGTTCGCTCTCGGCCTCTGGGCGGTCCTGCGGGCGCGCAGCGCGACAAAAAGCGCCTAAGCGGTATGATTGCCCATGACGACACCGCTTGCGCAACGTATCAAATCACTTATCCGGCTCAACGGTCCGCTCAGCGTTACCGACTACTTTTCACTCTGCCTCGCCGACCCTGAACACGGTTATTACAAGAGTCGCGACCCCTTCGGCCGTTCGGGTGATTTCATCACCGCGCCAGAGGTCAGCCAGCTTTTCGGCGAAATGCTCGGGGTCTTCGTGGTGCATGCCTGGCAACGGCATGGCGCGCCCGCACAAACGCAACTAGTGGAAATCGGCCCCGGTCGTGGCACCATGATGTCGGATATGCTGCGCGTCATCCGCCGCATCGCGCCGCCGCTTTATGAGACGATGCGGGTGCATCTGGTCGAAACCAGCCCCCGCCTTTCCACTATCCAGAAGGAAACGCTGGCCGAACATGCGGACAGGCTGACATGGCATGACAGTTTCGACGACGTGCCGGATGGTTTCCTGCTGCTTGTCGCCAACGAACTCTTTGATGCCATTCCGATCCGGCAATTCGTCAGGACGCCGCAGGGTTTCCGCGAGCGCGTGGTCAGCCTCGATGCCAATGACGAACTCGTCTTCTCGACGGGTCTTGCCAGCATAGACCCATCCCTGCTGCCGCCGCAGCCCGAACAGCAGCCGCTCGGCGCCATATTCGAGATTGCACCGGCCCGCGAAGCCGTGATGACCGCAATCTGCCAGCGCCTGTCCGCCCATGGCGGCACGGCGCTCGCCATTGATTACGGCCATCTGGTCGCCGGTTATGGCGACACGCTGCAGGCCATGCGCAACCACGCCTTCGACCCGGCGCTTGCGCATCCCGGCGAAGCCGATCTCACCAGCCATGTCGATTTCGAAAGCCTTGTGAAAACAGCCGAAGCGACCGGCGTGCATGTCAACGGCGCGCTGCGACAGGGCGATTTTCTGTATGGCCTCGGCCTCAAGGAAAGAGCAGGCGCGCTTGCGGCGAAGGCGACGCCCGACCAGACGCTTGAAATTGCCGAAGCGGTCAATCGCCTCGCCGGTGAAGGCGCCGGCAAGATGGGGGAACTTTTCAAGGTCATCGCCGTTTCAAGTCCCGCGCTTCATCTTCTGCCGTTTCGCGCGGTGGATTGACAGCGCAACAACCTCTGGGCCAACATCGCCGCGACACACGAAGCAGGCACACTGCATCACACGCGCCGCGCAACGCCGCGGCAACCGGAAACATCTCGCTTAACCGTAGCTCACTGGCCAACAGCGATATTCTCCAAGGAACTCCCGCACCATGCAGAACGCAACGCTGCCGCTCCCGCTCCAGTCCCCCCTGCTCGCCGCGTCAGGTGAAAACCGTGTCCGCCACGGTTTCTTCACACGGCAGGGCGGCGTCTCGGAAGGGCTCTATCAGGGCCTCAATGTCGGCCTCGGCTCCCAGGATGAACCCGAAAAGGTGCAGGAAAACCGCCGGCGCGTGACGCAATGGTTCGGCCTGCCCTCAGGCCGCCTCGCCACCGTGCATCAGGTCCATTCCCCCGATGTCCTCGTGGTCGATGACACCTATGACGGCAGCCGCCCGCAGGCGGACGCCATGGTGACGGCAACGCCGGGTTTCGTGCTGGGCGTGCTGAGCGCCGATTGCGGCCCGATCCTGTTTGCCGACGTGGAAGCGGGTGTCGTGGGTGCCGCCCATGCCGGCTGGAAGGGCGCGCTCTTCGGCGTGCTTGAAAATACCATCGAGACCATGACGAAGCTCGGCGCCAGCCGCGAGCGCATCGCTGCCTCGCTCGGGCCTTCCATCAGCCAGAGCAATTATGAGGTCGGGCCGGAATATGTGGCGCGCTTCACCGATATCGATCCGGCCTATGCGGATTATTTCGCCGAGACGGAGAAACAGGGCCACGCCCTGTTCGACCTCAAGCAATTCACCATAGACCGCCTGACCAACGCCGGCGTGAAGGCGGAAAATCTCGGCCTCTGCACTTATCCGGACGAAGAGCGGTTCTATTCCTATCGCCGCACGACCCACCGCGCCGAACCCGATTATGGCCGGCAGATTTCCGCAATCGCAATTCTGGAGGACTGATATGGCCCTGCATTTCGAGCTTTCGGAATTCGATGCCCGTCGCGAGCGGCTGCTCGCGAAAATGGCCGACGAGAAGCTGGACGCGCTGCTGCTTTTCGCGCAGGAAAGCATGTATTGGCTGACCGGCTATGACACTTTCGGCTACTGCTTCTTCCAGACGCTGGTGGTCAAGTCGGACGGCTCCATGACGCTGCTGACCCGTTCAGCGGATCTGCGGCAGGCCCGCAATACCTCCATCGTCGAAAATATCCTCATCTGGGTCGATCGGCCAAATGCCGACCCGACACTCGACCTGAAGAACCTGCTGAGCGATCTCGACCTGCTCGGCGCAAAGATCGGGGTGGAGTACGACACCCATGGCATGACCGGCCGTGTCGCCCGGCTGCTGGACAACCAGCTCGCCAGCTTCTGCCAGATGAGCGACGCCTCCTATCTCGTCAGCACGCTCAGGCTCGTCAAAAGCCCCGCCGAGATCGCCTATGCGCGCAAGGCAGGCCAACTGGCCGACGATGCGCTGGACGCGGCTTTACCGCTGATCAAGCCCGGCGCGGACGAAGCCGCGATCCTGGCGGCGATGCAGGGCGCGGTGCTGGCCGGCGGCGGCGATTATCCCGCCAATGAATTCATCATCGGCTCCGGCGCGGATGCGCTGCTGTGCCGTTACAAGGCAGGCCGTCGCAGGCTCGACGCCAAGGATCAGCTGACGCTCGAATGGGCTGGCGTCAGCGCCCACTACCATGCCGCCATGATGCGCACGGTGGTGATCGGCGAACAGGATTTCCGCCAGAAGGAGCTTTACAGCGCCTGCTTGCAAAACCTCACCGCCATCGAAGAAGTGCTCCACCCCGGCAAGACTTTTGGCGATGTCTTCGACGTCCATGCCCGCGTCATGGACGAACGCGGATTGACCCGCCACCGGCTGAACTCCTGCGGTTATTCGCTGGGTGCGCGTTTCTCGCCCTCCTGGATGGAGCATCAGATGTTCCACGCCGGCAATCCGCAGGAAATCACCGCCGACATGACGCTGTTCGTGCATATGATCGTGATGGATTCCGATTCCGGCACGGCCATGACACTTGGCCAGACCTATCTGACCACCGACGGCGCGCCGGAGCCACTCTCGCGACACAACCTCGATCTTCTCACAGCTTAAATCGCCACCGGGTTTGACAGAGCGGGAAAACCGCCCTTACATTGCGCCACCTTGGGCAAGAAGGAGCGGAACATGAGAGGGAAAATCGCATGAGCCGGACGGGGTACCCCCCCCTTTGTCTGGCCGTCATTGTTCCAGCGCTTGTCCTGGCCCTGTCAGGCTGCAACACGACGGAAGCGCTGACACCGCAGGTGGATGTCGGCCATAACGCTTCGCAATCGACGCCGGTAACGCAGGGCGATCTCGATCAGATGGCGGCCGCAGCCGACCGCGCCCCCACCGGCACCCCGGCAACCGCGACATCCGTTCCCGCCTATGCACCGCAAAACTCGTTGCAGGCGCAGGCACAGGCGCTGTCCAATGGCAGCCAGTATGGCGAACCGCTTCGCCAGAACCAGACCGCAGCCCAGCCCGCCGCAACCGCGCAATCCGCCCCCTCGCAGCAGACGGCGTCACTTGCGCCCGCCTCCTCGGCAAACTCGATCCGCTTCCTGCCCATCATCGGCGCACCCGTTCAGGCGGTGACGCCGCTATCGCGTCAGCTCGGGGCCGAAGCGCGGGCGAAGGGGTTGACCATCCGCGCCTCAAACGACAATTCGGCCGAAAATATCCTGAAGGGATATTTCTCCGCCTTTGCCGATGGCGGCAAGGTCAATATCGTGTACGTCTGGGACATTCTCGACGCCAATGGCGTGCGGCTGCATCGCCTGCAGGGACAGGAGGCGGTGGCGGCAAAAGGCAGCGATCCATGGGCCGCCGTGACCGACAGGGTCATGCAGGATATCGCTGCAAAAACACTCAACGATTATTCGTCATGGAAGCAATCTCAACGCGGATGAGGTGAATCGACGGGAGAAGTCACAGAGATTTCACGAAAATCATTGCGAAAGCGCGGAGTCCTCTTGCAATCGGAAGCAACAGCGCTATTAAGGCGCGCATGGCAACAAGGCGTATCCGGCAAAGGCTTTTCAGCCGGATGTTCCTCCCCTTGAACGACGCTTGGTTACGGTGGATTGAGCCCCGTGGCGCAAGGCGATGGCATGGAAACAGGCGGCCGCAATGAAGGTTTTCGCAGGCAATTCGAACCGGCACCTTGCCGAAGCGATCTGCAAGTATCTTAATGTTCCTCTCGGAAATGCCACTGTAAAGCGGTTTGCTGACCAGGAAATATTCGTAGAAATCAGCGAAAATGTGCGTGGTGAGGACGTTTTTATCGTCCAGTCCACCTCTTTCCCGGCAAATGATCACCTGATGGAACTTCTCATCATGATCGATGCCATGCGCCGCTCCTCGGCCAAGCGCATCACGGCGGTGCTACCCTATTTCGGTTACGCCCGCCAGGACCGCAAGGCCGGGCCCCGCACCCCGATTTCCGCCAAGCTCGTTGCCAATCTGATTACCGAAGCCGGCGCCGACCGCGTTCTCACCCTCGATCTTCATGCCGGCCAGATTCAGGGCTTCTTCGATATCCCCACCGACAATCTCTTCGCAGCACCAATTCTCGCCCGCGACGTGAAGGACCATTACGACACCAACAATGTCATGGTCGTTTCACCAGACGTCGGCGGCGTGGTCCGCGCCCGCGCACTCGCCAAACGTCTCGACTGTCTTCTGGCCATCGTCGACAAGCGCCGTGACCGTCCGGGCGAATCCGAAGTCATGAACGTCATCGGCGATGTCTCCAGCAAGGACTGCATCCTCATCGACGATATCGTCGATTCCGGCGGCACGCTCTGTAACGCCGCGGAAGCATTGCTGAAAAAGGGCGCGACCAGCGTCACCGCCTATATCACCCACGGTGTGCTTTCCGGCGGCGCGGTTGCGCGTGTGGCTTCCTCGAAGCTGCGCGAACTCGTCATCACCGACAGCATCCAGCCGACCACCGGTGTCCAGTCCGCGCATAATATCCGCGTGGTCAGCACCGCAGGCCTGCTCGGCGAGGCAATCAACCGCACCGCACAGGAACAGTCGGTTTCCGGCCTGTTCGACTAAAGAACTTCGCCAATCGCCCTTAGCGCTGCCAACTGCTGTCCGGTTTAATTTCCGGGCAGGCTGCCGATCGGGCTAACATTCTCTCGGCGTCATCCTCAGCCCTGTGCCGAGGTTTCAGTCACGTTGAATAAAATCATTAGGTTGCAAATCCTCGGGACAAGCCCGAGGGTGACGCAGGAGCGTCTGGCGTTCGTCGCCATTCATCGCATGGATGCAGCGCCCGACCTTCCGCTTAAGACGAGGCCGCACCCGCATCCGGCGGCCGCTGCAGACGGGAGGCGGCGGCCTTGATTTTCGGCCACCAGCGCCGAACCCGGGTCAGGACGGCATGGCGACCATTGCGCCAGATGCTGACCGTATCGGCCGAGACGGCATTACCCGTGAACAGGTGACGGTGGCGGTTTACCGCCAGCACCCGGTAGAGAAACAGGGTCGTCAGGGCGGAAAACAGGATGGACATCACCACATCGCTGAGGAAATGCCCACCGGCCGCGATGCGCAAGCCGGACATGAGGATGATCATGCCGGCGGCAGTGCTTCCCATCACGAACCGTCCGCGCCATTGCAGCCGGGGCCAGACGAGCACGCAGAGCGGCAGGAAGAAACTGGCGATCAGGGCGGTTTCACCTGAGGAAAACGAGCAGTTTGAATAACATTGCGTGCTGAACTGGAAAGGCGGCGTGAAAAGCTGCTGCCCGCCGAACTCGGTAATGCTGAACGGGCGGGCGCGACCGATGGTCGCCTTCAGCACGCCATTGACGAAAAGACCGGCACAGAGGATCACGGGCCCGCACAGGAAGGCCCAGACGCGCCATCCGGTTCTCTGTAGAGTACCCAGCCGCAGATTGCCGACAAGGATCACGAAAACCAGAAGAGTGGCAAGCTCCGTACCTTCACGCAGCGTATCCCGCAGCCATTCGGGAAACGGTTCACGGCCGGACCATGGCTGCTCGACGGGAGAGAAAAACAGCGCGGAGAACCTGAGATCGATGGAGGGAAAAGTCGCAAACAGGATGACGATCGCCAATGTGGCGAGTGTCAGCCAGATCGTGATCCGCATATGCGAAAGATCATTGTCCATTGCTGCCCTCCGGCATGCATTTCGGTAGCAGGCGCCAGAGGCCGATTTCCCTGCCCTCGAGGAAACCCGGCCCGGCGGTCCAGCGCGCAACCGGCGCTTCGCCGACAAGGCAGGCCGGCAGGCCATCCGCGCTTGCCAGGAACAGGGGATTTTTCGCCTCGCCAGCTTTCAGCGGATAAAGAAGAGCATAGTGACTGGAGGGCACGCCGGTTTCGGGCAATGCCCGCGTCAGCACCTGTTTTTCGTCCCGCAATTGATAAAAAAGCTCGGCCAGTATCGAACGATCATTGGCGACGATGGCATCCGCCCCCGCCTCACGCGCCCGTGACAGGCCGGTCGACACCAGCTCGGCGCGCCCGAGATACCGCGCCATCGCCAGTTCACCTTTCGGCAGGCGCAATTGCGTTCCGGCAATGGTCATCAGCGGCAGCACGACGGCCACGATGCCACCAAGCACGAGGGTGGACACGGTGAGCCAGCGCCGCGACGCCAGCACCGGCACCGCCAGAAGCACGCCGGCCGCATAGGCTCCGACCGCCCAGTTGGCGAGCGCCCGCGACATCAAACCCTGCGCGGTGATCAGCAGAACGATCGGCACCGAAAGCGCGACCAGCGCCCGGGCTTCACCGGTCCTGGCGCGGATTGTCGCGACGATCATGCCAGCGAAAACGAATGGTCCGACCACGCCCGCCTGCGAGAAGAAGAACTCCAGCGCGGAGCCGATCTTCAACTGGACGCCATGCCAGTTCGCATTGTCGGCCGTGTGGCGTGCGGTCATGAAATCATGCGCAGCGTTCCACCACAGATTGGGCGCGATGACGGCAACGCAGACCAGTGCCGCAATCGCCGCGTCACGCAGCCGGATGCGCCATGCCTCGCAAAGCCAGCCGGCGGCGATGAAGCAGGGCAGAAAATAGATCATCGCATATTTCGACATCAGCCCGAGGCCGAAAGAGAGACCGAGAGCGATGCTCCAGCCCAACGCCGGCCTGCCCTCGCCGCGGACGAGCGCAAGCTTGCGCACGGAGATCATCGACAACGCGATGAACAGCATCATCGGCGTATCGGTCGAGATCAGCAGGCTGCCGAGCGTCACGGCCGGCAAGGTCAGATAGATCACCGCAGCCAGCGAGCCCAGCCTGACATCGTAGATCATACGCCCCAGCACAAGGATCGCCGCCGCCGCCACGCCGTGCACCACGGGTGCGGCCAGCCGCACCTGAAAAGTGCCCTCGCCGCCGCCCAGAATGGTTGCCGCGCGAATGAGCCAGCCGATCAGCGGCGGCTTGGAATAGGCGCCGAGCGCCATCTCGCGGCCCCAGAGCCAATATTGCGCCTCATCGACAAAAAGGTCGGTGCGGTTGAAGGCCAGACCAAGGACGCGCAGGGCGGTTACGAGGACAATCGCTGAAAACGCAAATGTCAGCCATCGGCGCTCATCGCCTGCCTGCGCATAAGGCATCGTCGCCGCCTCATGCATGCTGGCGGCGTTCTGCATGAATCAACCAGAGATTTCGGGCATAGATGAAAAGGCCGGAGGCCTGCCCGATGATAAAGACCGGATCGCGCCGCCAGATGGCGTAGGACAAAAGCACCAGACCGCCAATAACGGAAAAATACCAGAACGCCACGGGAATGACCGAGCGGTTGGCCCGTTCCGAGGAAATCCATTGAACCAGAAAACGCATGGTAAACAGCATCTGGCCCATGAAGCCGGTGCAGACCCACAGAAATTCCTTCCAGCTGTTCACATGCAGCATGGACCATAAAGCCGGTGCATTCACGGCAATGTCTCCGTTTTGAAAGTTTCAGCCCAGCTTGACCGCTTGCGCCGGCGCAAAAGCCAGGCGACACCGATCAGATCGTGGATGCCGACAAGCGCGCGGCCGATATTGGTGTAATGGGAATTTCCATGTAGCCGCGCCCGGTGCGTGACGTCGACATGGGCAACCTGCCAGCCGTCGCGACTGAACAGCGCCGGAAAATAGCGGTGGTGATGATCGAAATAGGGCAAGGCGAGATAGGCGTCGCGGCGGAAGGCCTTGAGACCGCAGCCTGTATCGCGCGTGCCATCCTTCAATATCCGCGCCCGAAGCCCGTTGGCGAAGCGGGAGGAAAGGCGTTTTCCAAGCGTATCACGCCGGCCGACACGCTGGCCGGCGACGAGGCCGAGCCGGCTCGAGGCGCTGGCGGAGAGAAGCGGCGCAAGAAGTGCCGGCAGATTGTCCGGCGGGTTTTGCCCGTCTCCATCAAGCATGCAGATGACAGCCGCTCGCGCCGCCTGCACGCCGCTATGGATCGCCGCCGATTGCCCGCCCTGGCGGTCATGCCGGACGAGCCGCAACATCGGATAACGGTCACCGAGCGCAAGCACCGCCTGAACCGTGCCGTCGGCAGATGCGTCGTCCACCACCACGATCTCGAAGGCGCCAACCGGCTGGCAGGCAGCAACGATCTCAGCCACGAGCGTTTCGACGCTCGCTTCCTCATTGTGCATCGGCACGACAACGGCGAAATCCGGCCTCGGTCTCACGCTGGCTCCGTTATATCCGTCTGCATTCAGTCCGCAGACATCATTGATAGTGGCGAGAGAAGGAGCGCGAAAAGCTTGCATGAACATGAACAGCCGTTGAACTTCACCCGATATGCGCCCGTTCTATTGCAGTTTTATTACGGGAAACGCCTCAGTGGCGGCCGGTTATTTTTTCACGGTATGCGGGAAATAATCGTACAATTCGCAGTGCTTTTAACGCGGCCGTAAGCAATTTTTGTCACCGTGCGCTCACGTTTTTTTGGGGGAGGAAACAGGATGCCGGGTGGGAATCCGACTGCTGTAAAAGCTAAATCATTGTCGATAAAAGCTAAATTTGCTGCGCTCGTCACGGGTGCAACGCTGGTTTCATGCCTGTCCGTGGGGTTATTGTCCTACGAGATGGGCAAGTCGGGCCTGATCGACGCCAGCGAAATCAGGCTCGAAACGGTTGCAAGCAACCAGTCCAAACAGCTTGACGCCTATACTTTGCGTGTCGAACAGAGCATTTCCGAACTGTCGCAAAATGCCGCGGTCGCGCAGGCGCTGGAGACGATGACCACGGTCGTGCCGACGGAAAGGGATGCGATCCTTCAGGCGTTCCGTCGCGAGGGCGTCTCCGAGGAGGAGCGCGCCTCCTTCAACGGCGAAGGTCTGCGACTGCTTTACGCCATTCGCCATGCCACCATCAACTCCACCATCGCCAGCGTCTGGCGCAACACCCGCGTCAGCGACATCTATGTGATCGACAAGAGCGGTCTCATTATCTACACCGTGACCAAGGGGAAAAACTTCCTGACCAGCGTGACGGAACCGCAGAACGCCGCGATCAAGGAGCTGTTCGACCGCATCGAGGCCGGCAAGGACGGTGTCGTCAGCACCACCGGCTTCAGCGGCGGGGAAAATGATTCGGCCATGATCGGCATGCCGCTCGCCGTCTCCAACTGGGGCCAGCTGCAGCGCAAGGGCGCCGTCATCATGCGCATCGCCGCCGATCGCATCGGTGCGGTCGTGACGCCTGAGGAAACCGGCAAGACCATCGATGACGCCGTTCTTCTGAATGCCGACGGCAAACGACGGGCTGGCGTTCTTTCGGGCGGCGCGGATGCCGCCGTTTCCGAAAGCCTCGCGGCTCTTTCCAACGCAAACGACGCCGGAACGGTGATGGCGCAGACACCTGCGGGCAACATCTTCTATGCCTATCGCCCGGTCTCCGTCTTCGGACAGAAACATCTTCTGGCCATCGGTCAGCAGGAGAGCAAGGTTCTCGCCGCCGCCAACGATCTCGCCTTCTGGGCGACGCTTGCGACACTGGCCGTGCTTGCGATCATGACGCTGATCGGCATTTTCGTTTCCGCTGGTCTCACAAAACCGCTGACCGGCCTTGCCGGGCTGATGGAGCGCCTGAACGGCGGCGAGAACAATATCGAGATCAAGGCCGTTACGCGCGGCGATGAGATCGGCACCATGGCGCGCGCGCTGGAATCCTTCCGCCAGGGCATTCTGGACAAGCAGCGCATGGAAACGGAAGCCCATCGCAAAGGCGAGGAACTGGATGAGGAACGCGCCCAGCGGGAGATGGAAAAAGCAACAAGCGCCAGGGAACTGGAAGAAGCCGTCGATGCCCTTGCCACCGGCCTTGCCAATCTTGCCGCCGGCAGGCTCGATCTTCGCATCGAGAAATCCTTTGTGCCGTCACTCGATCACCTGCGCGTCGACTTCAACAACTCCATGGCGGGCCTGGAAGCGACGATCTCCAATATTGGCGAAAGCGCAAACGCCATCCGCTCTGGCTCCGGCGAACTGAAAAGCGCATCGGAAGACCTGTCGCGGCGCACGGAACGCCAGGCCGCAGCCCTTGAGGAAGCGGCCGCCGCACTGGGAGACATGACGCAGGCTGTCAATGTGTCCTTGTCGCGCTGCAATGTCGCCGTCGAGGCGACGGCGGGCACGATGCAGGACGCCCATAAATCCACGGCTGTCGTGAAAGAAGCGATCGTCGCGATGGAACGCATCGAGACCTCGTCGGCAAAGATCCGCCAGATCATCGACGTCATCGACCAGATCGCCTTCCAGACCAATCTGCTGGCGCTGAATGCCGGCGTGGAAGCCGCCCGCGCCGGCGAAGCCGGAAAGGGCTTTGCCGTTGTGGCGCAGGAGGTTCGTGAGCTTGCCCAGAAATCGGCAGCCGCCGCCCGTGACATCACGACGCTGATCGCCACATCTGCGGGTGACGTGGAAAGCGGCGTGGCGCTGGTGCTGAAGACCGGTGAAAGCCTGGAGCAGATCCAGAAGCGCATCCAGTCGGTCAATGACCAGATCGGTGAAATCGCCACCGCATCACGCGAACAGTCCGGCCGCCTCAGCGAAATCAATGCTTCCGTCAACGAACTCGACCATGTGACGCAGCAGAATGCGGCCATGGTGGAAGAAACGACGGCCGCAGCCTTCTCGCTATCCAGCGAGGCGGACGGCCTGACGGAACAGGTGGGGCAATTCTCCGTCGCCGCCATACGGCAGCGGGACCAGCGTTACGCGGCATAAACCGCAACGAAAAAGGCCGGAGGCAAAACCTCCGGCCTTTTATTTTGCCTGACAACCCGATCCGGGCTCCCAGGGGCCGGAGCCCCTGGGAACACGCCGGCTTGATCGTGATGATCCGTCGCCGGCTTCCGGGGAGGAACTCAGAAGAAGCCGACCTTGTTCGGGCTATAGGACACGAGCAGGTTCTTGGTCTGCTGATAGTGATCGAGCATCATCTTGTGGGTCTCGCGACCGATGCCCGACTGCTTGTAACCGCCGAAGGCGGCACCTGCCGGATAGACGTGATAGCAGTTCGTCCACACACGGCCCGCCTCGATGCCCCGGCCGGCCCGGTAGGCAATGTTCGTATCGCGGCTCCACACGCCCGCGCCCAAACCGTAAACCGTGTCATTGGCGATTTCGAGCGCTTCTTCCACCGTCTTGAAGGTGGTGACGGAGACAACGGGACCGAAGATTTCCTCCTGGAAAATCCGCATCTTGTTGTTGCCTTCAAAGACGGTTGGCTGAATGTAATAGCCATCCTTCAGATCACCCGTGAGCGTCTTGCGGTCGCCGCCGGTCAGAACCTTGGCGCCTTCCTTCTTGCCGATCTCCAGATAGCTCATGATCTTGTCGAACTGTTCCTGCGACGCCTGCGCGCCCAGCATGGTCGACGGATTGAGCGGATCGTCCTGGCTGATGGCCTGAACTCGCTTGATCGCCTTTTCCATGAAGCGGTCATAAATCGATTCATGAACCAGCGCTCGTGAGGGGCATGTGCAGACCTCACCCTGGTTAAGCGCAAAGAAAGCGAAACCTTCGAGCGCCTTGTCGAGGAAGGCGTCGTCCTCGTTCATCACGTCGGCAAAGAAGATGTTCGGCGACTTGCCGCCAAGCTCCAGCGTGATGTTGGTGACGTTATCGGCTGCATAGCGCATGATTTCCTTACCGACCGAGGTGGAGCCGGTAAACGCGATCTTGGCGATGCGGTTGCTCTGCGCCAGCGGCTTTCCGGCTTCCAGGCCCGTGCCGTTGACGATGTTGAGGACGCCGGGCGGCAACAGATCTTCGATCAGTTCCATCACGACAAGAATGGAGGCCGGCGTCTGTTCGGCCGGCTTCAGCACCACGCAATTGCCGGCGGCAAGCGCCGGCGCAAGTTTCCACGCGGCCATCAGGATCGGGAAGTTCCACGGAATGATCTGGCCGACGACACCCAGCGGCTCATGGAAGTGATAGGCGACCGTGTCATTGTCGATTTCGCCGATCGTGCCTTCCTGTGCACGAATGCAGCCCGCGAAATAACGGAAATGGTCGATCGTCAGCGGAATATCCGCATTGGTCGTCTCGCGCAGCGGCTTGCCATTATCCCAGGTTTCGGCCCGTGCGATGAGATCGAGATTGTCCTCGATACGCTGGGCGATCCTGAGCAGGATGTTGGAGCGTTCGGTTACGCTGGTCTTGCCCCACTTCTCTCTTGCCTTGTGGGCGGCATCCAGTGCGAACTCGATATCAGCCGCATCCGAGCGGGGAACTTCGCAGATCTTGTGGCCGGTGACCGGCGAAAGATTATCCATGTAGCGGCCGGATTTCGGCTCCACCCATTTGCCGCCGATGTAATTGCCGTATTTCAGCTTGAAGGGCGCTTCGCCCGCTTTCTGCTGAACCTGAATATTCATGATTTCATCCTCCCTGATGAAAACGATCCGCGACGGACCGCATGGGAGAAAGGTGGGCCTAGATGGCGCTGTTCGGTAGAGGGGCGGCGCTGTTCCGCAGCGCACATTGTCTCACATCTGCGACAAAGGCGCTCCGATCCGGCATGATTGGCCGGATCGCAACCGCCTGGACCTCAATGCACGTCGAATTTCTTCATCTTGCGATGAAGCGTGGCGCGGCTGATGCCGAGCAGCGAGGCGGCCTGCGTGACGTTGCCGTTGGTGCGAGACAACACACGCCGAAGCGCCGAGCGTTCCGCTTCCGCAAGGTCGGAACCGCTGTCGTGGCGCTGCTCCTGCAGAATATCCGCAGCGGGCAGGCCCTGCGCGATCAGGGTATCATCGAGCTTCAGCGCAAGGCGTGCGGCGCGGGTTGCACCCAGCACAAGATCGTCCTGATCCACCGCAAGCAAAGAAAGCGCCGCGCCAAAACCACTCGGCACCACAACGATGCGCGCGCCCGGAAAGGCGCGACGGAAAAGATTGCCCTCGATGCGCTGCGCCGCATCCTTCACCGCCTGGGTGACGAAAGAGAAGGTCATCTCGTTGATGTCATCGCGGCAGGTGGAAATATCGAGTGCGCCCGTCACCCGGCCGGTATGGTCACGAATGGGCGCCGTGGTGCAGCAGAGTTCGGTATTCGACGTGAAGAAATGCTGGTCGCGATAAACCACCACCGAACGCTCATCGACGAGCGCCGTGCCGATGCCGTTGGTGCCCACGCTCGCCTCGCTCCAGACAGCGCCGGACCAGAGACCAAGCGCTCGGAACTCTCGGTCATCGCCGGCCGCACCGCGTCTTTCCAGGGCAACACCATGCGCATCGGTCAAAAGCAGGCAGCAGCCGGATTTGCCGACACTTTGGAAAATGCGGTCAAGTTCATCCGTGCTTTCGGCAATCAGGCCGGCCGCACTTTCACGGGCGCGGCGGAATTCATACTCGCTGAGAAAGATCGGCTTGCGGTTTTCCTCCGGTGCAAGATGATGTTTGACCATGCAGCGACGCCAGGAGGCGACAATCGGAGAACTTGCGGCGGCGGAACGGTGGCGCGCAGTTTCATACACGCGTTCCGCATGGGCGATGTCTGTCGGCATACGCTCCTCCCAAAGCTTTTCGGCGATGGTGCGCTGGAAGCGTTCACGTTTCAACAAAAAATTTCGCGACCACCATTGCCGGGCGCAACCGCGGGCTGCGCCAGACTATCGGACCGCCTTGAAATAACGCCGGCCGGCGCTCGCTTCCGTTTCATCCTCGGTCGAGAGAAACGTATCGTCCACGAGATTGGCGATGGAGGTCAGCGGTCCGGGCTTGCCGAAGAAGAAGCCCTGAACCTGCAGGCAGCCTTCGCGCCGCAGGAACTCGATATGGGCCTTCGTCTCTACCCCTTCCGCAAGCACCGGAATATTGAGGCTGTGCGCCAGAATGAGCGTCGAGCGAACGATCGCCTCCGACTGCACGTTGGTCGACAGGCCATCAATGAAGGCGCGGTCGATCTTGATCTTGTCGAAGGGGAAACTCTGCAGGGTCGAAAGCGAGGAATAACCCGTGCCGTAGTCGTCCATCGCGATCTTGACGCCGAGCGACTTGAGTTTGCGGATGGTAAGGAGCGCGTGGCGATGGTCGGCGATAATGCTGCCTTCGGTGATTTCCAGCTCGAGCCTTTCCGGCGCAAGCCCCGTCTCGACAATAATTTTCTCAACCTTGTCAGGGAAATCATTATCCGCAAGCTGCTGCGGCGCGACGTTTACGGCGATGGCAAGCGATTTTTTCCACTGAGCGGCCTGCACGCAGGCTTCTCGCAGAACCCATTCGCCCAGTTCGACGATAAAGCCGGTCTGTTCCGCGATCGGAATGAATTCGGTCGGGGAGACCATGCCGCGTTCCGGATGGTTCCAGCGCAAAAGCGCTTCGAAACCAACAATGCTGCCGCTTTTGGTGTCGTTCTGCTGCTGGTAATAAAGCTCGAACTCGTTATTGGCGAGGCCGCTGCGCATGGCGACGGCAAGCACGTTACGCTCACGCGCGGCCTCGTCCATGGATTTGTCGTAAAAGCAGATCGTATCGGAAGTACCGCTTTTTGCCCGGTACATGGCGACGTCAGCCTGGGCCATCAGCGTATCGGCATCGATGGAGCCGGTATTGCGAACCGATATGCCGACACTTGCGCCGACCGAAAATGTCTGCCCGTTCCATTCCACCGGCTTGCTGATCTGCTCGATCAATCGCTGGGCGAACTCCGCACCGTCGGCGCGGGTATAATAGGAATGGGTCATCGCCACGAATTCATCGCCGCCCATGCGGGCCAGGAACTCCCCGGCTTTCAGCACGGAACTCGCACGGTCGGCGATGGCGCGCAGCACCGCGTCGCCCGCCGCATGGCCATGCACGTCATTGATTTCCTTGAAACGGTCGAGATCGATGGACAGAAGCGCGGTATGCGCGCCCAGCGAGACATGGCGCGTGCGACGATTGAGATGCTCGATGAATGCCGCCCGGTTGGGAATGCCCGTCAGCGGATCGTGCAGCGAAAGATGACGATAGCGGGCAACCGCCTGCTGGGTGGACTGGGCGTCGATGACATAGGTGGAAAGCCCGAGCGCCAGAAGCAGCAGCGTCACCGCAATGGCGCCTCCGCCCATGATGGCCGGCGGCAGCAGATTTTCCGGAATGATGATGCGCGGGTCAAACGCGAAGGACATCGAGGCCATGCCGGTATAATGCATCGAGGCAATGGCGAGGATGAGAAACGCCACCGCGCTATATTGGCAGAAACGGTTGAGAGGCCGGGCAATGCGATTGACCGCAATGGCGCCGAACACCGCCCCTAGCACCAGCGAGGCGATGACATAGGCCTGATCCCAGAAAATCATGCCCTGAACATTATAGGCCGCCATGCCGGTGTAATGCATGGCCGCAATGCCGAGGCCGAGGATCATGCCGCCAGCTTCCACCAGCACGCTGCGCCCGCCATAGGCGGAAATGCCGAAGCCGGCAGTCGTTGTGGTAATGGCGATCAGAAGCGATAGCCCGGTCAAATAGGGATCGTATCCTACATCACCCGCGGCGACATAGCCCAGCATCGCCACGAAATGGGTGGTCCATATCGCCGCCCCGCCGTTGACGCCCGCCAGAAACAGCCAGTTGACCTTCTGCACCCCCGTTGCCAGACGTGCTTTCGAAAAAAGGCGCATCGAAACGAAACTACCCAGCATGCAGACGAAGACCGCTGCGACGGTGTATCGATAGTCGTGATCGATGGTGAGGCACTGGAGAACTTTGAGCATTGTCATCTACGCAATTGGAATTCTGCGCAGCCATATCATTCGCCAAGTTTTCACCCGGTTTATGTGGATGGATAAGCATATATTAAAAGTTGCAACACACGGATGAATTAGTGAATACTAATAAAATTATAAAGCGGCACCCGTGAAAACGGGGCCACTCTTGTCTTTGGCTTCCGTTTGTATTATAGCGCCCGCACCCGTGTAGACACCCTTGGAGGCAACGCGGGCGGGATGGCCCTTGGCCTCTCCGGTTCAGGCCGCTTCGTTCGGCATGAACTCTCCATATAACCTCGAAAGGAATTGCCATGAGCAAAGAATCGTATGAGCTCAAGGCCGAGGCGCGCGAACGAGTTGGTAAGGGGTCCTCTCGTGAACTTCGCCGCAACGGTTTGATTCCCGCTGTCATCTATGGTGACAAGCAGGCCCCCATTTCCATCGCCCTGTCGACCAACGAAGTCACCAAGCGTATCCATGCTGGCGGTTTCATGACGACGGTTGCGATCATCGACGTCGACGGCAAGAAGATCAAGGTTCTCCCGAAGGATTACCAGCTTGATCCGGTCCGCGACTTCACCATGCACGTCGACTTCCTGCGCGTTTCGGGCAACACGCTCGTCAACGTTGAAGTTCCGGTTCACTTCGTCAACGAAGAAAAGTCGGACATCAAGATCGGCGGCGTTCTGAACATCGTTCGTCACACGGTGGAATTCCACTGCCCGGCCAACGACATTCCGGAATTCATCACTGTTGATCTCGCTGGTCTGAAGATCGGCGACAACGTTCACATTTCGAATGTGAAGCTGCCGAAGAACATCACGCCGGTTATTGCCGACCGTGACTTCACGATCGCAACGATCGTTGCTCCGGCTGGCGGCGTCGCAGAAGAAACGACTGAAGAAGCTTCCGAGGAATAATCGGCGGCCGCAAGGCCCGATAGCTTTGAAGAATGAGGCCCGTTCCGTTTTCGGAACGGGCCTTTTAGTTTTTATGAACTTTAAAACCAGAAAGCTTGCCGCCCACGCATGATACGGAACCCGTTTCAGCGTCGATTAACACTTCCATGAAACGATACCCTTGCGCTGTCGTGGAACACCGGCCGGGCTGAGGAAATGGGATGGGAAAACAGGCTCTTGCCGAAAACCTTCGCAAAACCTCTCCGGACAGACGAAACGGGCGCAGCAAGTCTGGGGCAAAGGGTAGCTGCAATCGAACATGGCTCATTCCGTCGAAAGTCGCTTTATCGCGATTGTTTCCGGCGCACTTCTTACAGTGGTCGCCCCGCTCTTCACGCTTTTGCTGACGCTTTCCTACCACGAAGCCATTCGCAGCCAGCGTAACCACCTTGAAATTCTGCTGTCGACCAATGCACAGGCGCTTGCCCGCCCCCTGTGGGACCTTGATGACGACACCATAAACCAGATTACCGGCACCCTCGTTTCCGACCCCGTGATCCGCATGGTCGAGGTCAAGGACACATCCGGCCAGCTCGATATCGTCCAGACCGCCGGCAGCGACATCATTCAGGATGCCGCCTCGACGACGCGTGAGGTGACCTACAAGACCACGAAAGGCTCCGTCACGGTCGGGCAACTCACGGTCTATTATGACGATATCAGCCTTCTGACCTCTCTCAGCCGCAACGAACTGGCCTTCATCACGATTTTCATCCTCGCCGTCCTCGCCATCGTTCTTGCCGCCATCGCCGGCAACCGCTTCATGGTCATCCGCCCGCTGATGCGGCTGGCGGCCGCGATAGAGGCAACGCGGCGTCTCGGTTCGCGCCATCACGTCGACTGGCGCTCGAAGGACGAAATCGGCCGGCTGGCGAAAAGCTTCAACGAAATGCAGACACAGCTCGAAAAGGAAGAGCTGGAGATCAAGAACGCGCACGAGCGAAAGACGGAAATCTACAACCGTACACCCGCCATGCTGTTCTCACTCGACAGGCACGACCGCATCGCCGCCGTCAGTGACTATTGGGTACAGGCGACCGGCTACGACCGCACCCGGATACTCGGGCTGAATTTTGCCGATCTCATCCATCCCGATGACCGGCTTCTGTTTCAGCAGCGCAAGATGGCGCCCCCCTTGCCCGATACTTCGCATAGCGGCATCACCGTGCGTTTCCATTGCATGGATGGCAGCGTCATGGACGCACTCATCCTCGAAAAGGCCCTTGATTCCGGCGATGCGGCGCATCAGAGCACATGCCTCTGCGTCATGACCGACGTGACCGAACTGCGCCAGTCGGAAAAGCGCAATCGCCAGCAGGCCATTTCCGACCATCTGACCGGCCTCTTCAACCGTCAGGGCTTCGAGGCCATTCTCGATCTGCAGATCCGCGATGCGGACCGCAACGGCAGCGAACTCGCCTGCCTCTTCATCGACCTCGACCGGTTCAAGGCGATCAACGACAATCTTGGCCATGCCGCAGGCGACGCTGTTCTCAAACAATTCACGCTGAAGCTCGAGCCGCTGCTGACGCCGCTGGACAGCGCATCGCGTCTTGGCGGTGACGAATTTGCCATTCTTCTGGCCGGCGACAAGGTGGAAGAGCGCGCCCTGCAATTCTGCGAGCGTATCTGCACCATGCTGGATACGCCCTTCGAGATCGAGAACAACAGCATACGTCTCAGTGCCAGCATCGGCATGGCGGTCTATCCCCTGCACGCCTCCAGCGCGTCAGAGCTTTTGCAGAATGCCGACATGGCGATGTATACCCGCAAGCGGACGGGCAAGAACGGCTCGCAGGTCTTCGACAGCTCGATCATGGACCGGGCCCGGGAACATGCAGAACTGGAGCGGGATATCGCACAGGCGCTTTCCGAGGACTGGTTCGAGGCCTATTTCCAGCCGATTCAAGATCTTTCAACCGGCCGGACGGCTGGTTTCGAGGCGCTGCTGCGCCTCAACCACCCGGACAAGGGCCTGCTTTCTCCGGCCGCCATTGTCAGCCTCGCGGAAGAAAACGGCACCATCCAGCGCATCGGCAATGTCATTCTCGATCAGTCGATCGCCAATCTCGCCAGATTGTCGCGCCTGCCGGGCATGGAACAGACCTATGTGGCCGTGAATTTCTCGCCGCTGCAGTTCGAGCCGGGATTGCCGACGCGCATCGCCGGTGTTCTGCACCGCTACGGCATTCTTCCCAGACGGCTGGTGGTCGAGATCACCGAAGCCGTCATCATGAAGGACGATCCGCAAATCCGGGCGATCCTCAATGCCATCCACCAGTTGGGTTGCCGCATCGCACTGGATGATTTCGGCACGGGTTATTCCTCACTCAGCTATCTCAGCCGTTTTCCGGTCGATATCGTCAAGATCGACCAGTCCTTCACCCGCTCGATCTGTGATGACACGATGGAAATCAGGCAGCGCAACCGCATGCTGGTCGAAGGCATCGCGGCCATCTCGCACAAGATGAATTGCGTCGTCATTGCAGAGGGCGTCGAGACGGAAGAGCAGAAGGGACTTCTGACCGATATAGGCGCGGATTTCGGGCAGGGTTATTTCTTCGCACGCCCGCAGCCGGTCGAAAGGCTGATCACCTCCCTCGACATCGCGTCCGGGAAAAGCCGCATTGCGGCGCGGCAAGCGTGAACCGGCAGGGGGCCGCAATGGGATTGATCCGCTTTTGCCTGATCTTTCTTGCTCTCGCCGCTCCGGCCAGCGCGGCCAAGCTCTTCCTGACGACCGAGGTCTACCCACCCTATAATCTGCAGGCGAGCGACGGCAGCGTGCGCGGCGTCTATTTCGACCAGCTCAAGATCGTGCTCGAGGATACCGGCACCAGTTACGAGGTCGCCGTCATGCCCTGGGCGCGAGCCATTGCGTTGGCCAGCACACAGGCCATGCATTGCGTCTTTGCCGCTGCGAGAACACCGGAGCGGGAAAAGCAATTCAAATGGGTCACGCCGATCCATATCGACCGCAATATCCTCGTGGCGCGCCGCAAGGCGAATGTCGAAGCCTCCAGTCTTGATGAGGCCAGGAAATATCGGGTGGGAACCCAGCGTGGCGACTACACTGAAGCGCTGCTGCAAAAGCTCGGTTTCCCGCAGGTGGATGTCGGTGCGGATTTCGAGATCACGCTTCACAAGCTGGAAGCCGGCCGCATCGACCTGATGCCCATGTCTGAAAGCACTTTCAAAAGCCTGCCCGCCGACACGTTCAGGGAGGTGATAACGTTTACGCGGCAACAGCTTGGGCTTGCCTGCAACAAAAGCGTGCCCGACGAGGTCATCGCAAAATTACAGGCTCGGCTGGACCGGCTGATCGCCGATGGAACGCAGCAGCGGATATTCGACCGCTACAATCTCGTCAGCCCCTGACCCATCCAAACTGCATAAAAAGCCCTAAATCCATAAAAAGATTGACAGCCGGCGGATTTCGGGGTGGTGACAACAGCATCATCTGGCAACATGCGGACATGCCCCATGAAGATCATCGCAGGACTCGGCAATCCCGGCGCGCAATATGCGGGAAACCGCCACAATATCGGCTTCATGGCCGTCGATGCGCTGCAGCGCCTGCCTTCTTTTGCGCCCTGGTCGAAGAAATTCAAGGCGGAGATTTCCGAAGGCGAGATCGGTGGCGAAAAGGTCCTGCTGATGAAGCCGCTGACCTACATGAACCTTTCGGGTGAATCCGTCGGCGAAGCCATGCGCTTCTTCAAGCTTGCACCCGCAGACATCATCGCCATTCATGATGAACTTGATTTGCCGGCCGGCCGCGCCCGCATCAAGACTGGCGGCGGTCATGGCGGCCACAACGGCCTGAAATCGCTCGACGCCCATTGCGGCAAGGAATACCGCCGTCTGCGCCTCGGCGTCGGCCATCCCGGCGACAAGGAGCGGGTGCACGGTCACGTCCTCGGGGACTTCGCCAAGGCCGACCGCGTCTGGCTCGATCCGCTTCTGGACGCCATTGCCGACAATGCCGCAATGCTGGTGAAAGCAGAGGATTCGCAACTGATGAACAAACTGGCGCTCGCCACGGGCAGTAAGCCGGAAGCCGAGAAACCGGCCAAGGCAGCCAAACCCGCCGCGCAATCCCATATCCATCAGGCACGCAACAGCGCCCAGCCGAAAAAACTGCCGGAAACCGGCCCGATGGCCGAAATGTTGAAGCGTATGTTCGGCAAGAAGGACTAGATCACGAATGTCTTCGGAGACCATCGTCCTGCGCGAAGCCCAAGCCGGCGATCTGGCTGGACTGCTTGAACTTTACCGGGCGCTCAGTCCGTCCGATCCGGAAATGACGACAGAAGAAGCAGATACGGCTTTCGCGACCATGCTCGCCCAGCCGGGCCTGACCGTGTTTCTTGCGACCGAAGGCGGAGAAGCGGTCGCCACCGCCACGCTGCAGATTGTTCCGAACCTGACGCGCGCCGCCCGTCCCTATGCCCTTATCGAAAACGTGGTGACGCTGGAAACCCGTCGCGGCCGCGGATATGGCCGGGCGGTCGTGCGCCATGCCGTCGAGGTCGCTTTTGCGGCGAATTGCTACAAGGTGATGCTGCTGACCGGCCGGCAGCGCCCGGAGGTCCATGCATTTTATGAAAGCTGCGGCTTCGTGCAGAACAAGACGGGTTTCCAGATAAGGCAGGATTAACGCTCACTCCTCGGGCTCGGTGGTGAACATCAGCGGAAATCCCGCTTCCTTGCCGAGATCGGTCGCTTCCTTGGCCTTGGTCTCGGCAATATCGCGCTCGCAGACGACGACAACCGCGCTGCCGAAGCGATGCGCCGTCATCATCACCCGGTGGCCGGTCTCCTCGCTCATACGGAAGATGGCCTTCAGGACCACGGTTACGAAATCGCGCGGCGTATAGTCATCATTCAACAGAATGACCTTGTAGAGCTTCGGCCGCTCCAGCTTTGGTTTGACTTTCGGTTTTGGCTTGAGATCGACAGGACTGTCACTCATCATGGCCGCTCGTGCCTGTCGCTCATCGCGGTTGTTCATGGGAAACCCCGTTGATGACGAAAGATCGATCTCTTGACCCGCTTATATTGCGCCGCAACCACGCCATCGGCAAGCCTGCCCGAAATTCCTCACCATTAAAGGGGCTTTGCCCACCCAAATCGGCGCGCGGGCTTGACCTTGCCCTGCCCTTTCCGCAAAAGGCTCCTCAACGAATTCTTTCAAACGGACAGGTTTCAAGCCATGGGCTTCAAATGCGGTATCGTTGGATTGCCAAATGTCGGCAAGTCCACTCTCTTCAACGCGCTGACGAAAACGGCAGCGGCACAAGCCGCCAACTATCCCTTCTGCACCATCGAGCCGAATACCGGCGAAGTGGCGGTTCCGGATGCGCGCATGAAAATCCTCGCCGACATTGCCGGCTCGAAGGAAATCATCCCTACCCGCATCTCCTTCGTCGACATCGCCGGCCTGGTACGCGGTGCATCGAAGGGCGAAGGCCTCGGCAACCAGTTCCTCGCCAATATCCGCGAAGTGGACGCCGTGGTTCACGTTCTGCGCTGCTTCGAGGATGATGACATCACCCACGTCGAAGGCCGCATCAACCCCGTGGCCGATGCCGAAACCATCGAGACCGAGCTGATGCTCTCCGATCTCGAAAGCCTTGAGCGCCGCACGGAACAGACCCGCAAGCGCGCCACCGGCAAGGACAAGGAATCGCTGGCGCAGCTGCCGCTGATGGAAGCTTCGCTGAAGCTTCTGAACGAAGGCAAGCCGGTCCGCACCCTGCTCTCCACGCTCGATGCCGAAGAACTGCGCATCCTTCAGGGCCTCAACCTCCTGACTGCGCACCCGGTTCTCTACGTCTGTAACGTCGCGGAAAGCGACGCCGTCGACGGCAACGAACACACCAAGGCCGTTGCCGAAATGGCGAAAGCCCAGGGCGCAGAATCCGTCGTCATCTCCGCGGCGATCGAATCCGAAGTCGCACAGCTTCCCGATGAAGAGTCGAAGGAATTCCTCTCCGCCCTCGGCCTCGAAGAAGCGGGCCTCGACCGTCTGATCCGCGCTGGCTACAAGCTGCTTGACCTCATTACCTATTTCACCGTTGGCCCGAAGGAATGCCGCGCCTGGACCATCGAGCGCGGCACCAAGGCCCCGCAGGCCGCCGGCGTCATCCACTCCGATTTCGAACGCGGCTTCATCCGCGCCAATACCATCGCTTACAACGACTATGTCGCCTTCAAGGGCGAAGTCGGCGCGAAGGAAGCCGGCAAGGCCCGCGATGAAGGCAAGGAATATGTGGTTCAGGATGGCGACGTCATCCACTTCCGCTTTAATACCTGATCCGGCCCGGAGCAGGGAAAGGCCAAGTCGTTTCTTTTAACGTCCAGGGTGGCACCGCGTCGCCACCGTTTCTTCTCCCGCCGGGGAGAAGGTGGCCCGAAGGGTCGGATGAGGGGGCTAGCTCTCCTGATATCACGACCCTTGCCCCCTCATTCCGCTGCCGCGACCTTCTCCCCCTCGGAGAGAAGGCGAAAGGCGCACCCGCTCGCCCAAACGCCTCTTCACGAATATGACCGCACCCTAGATTTGACCTTTACGTAAAGGGAAAAATCATCTTAGATGCGCCGACCTTGACTGTGCGAAGGGAGGACGCCATGACGCCGGTCGCGACTTATGCCTATGAGGATTTTCCCGTAGGGCAGGAATTTCCCCTTGGACCGCAATCGATTTCCGCAGAGCAGATCGTTGCTTTCGCCAGTGAATTCGATCCCCAACCCATGCACCTGTCCGAAGAGGCCGGGCGCCAGAGCATTCTCGGCGGGCTCGCCGCTTCCGGCTGGCACACCTGCAGCCTGCTGATGCGGATGATGGCCGACAGCTATATCTCGGACTCGACCTCACAGGGCAGCCCCGGCATCGACTACGTCGACTGGAAGAAACCGGTTCTGGCTGGTGATACGCTTTCGGGAAAATCCATCGTGCTGGAGCAGCGCCCTTCCGCTTCGCGCCCCGGCATCGGCCTCGTGAAATTACGCCACGAGCTTTATAACCAGCGCGGCGTTCTGGTGTCGCACGGGGAAAACACCGTCATGTTCCTGATGCGCGGTAATGGAGGCGTTACGGCATGAAACTGGCAGAACTTTCCCCGATCGGCGAACGCGTCACCCTCGATACGCTGCATTTTTCCGCCGAAGACATTATTCGCTTCGCCCGCGATTTCGATCCGCAGCCTTTTCACCTCGATGCCGAAGCAGCCAAGAACAGCGTTTTCGGTGGGCTTTGTGCTTCCGGCTGGCACACCGGTGCAGGCTGGATGAAATGTTTTCTCTCTCACTGGATGAAAGAGGTAAAAAGGTTGAAGCAACAGGGCCTGGAGCCGCCAAAACTCGGCCCCTCCCCCGGCTTTCGCGAACTCAAATGGAAAAAACCGGTCTTCGCCGGAGACGATGTCACCTACTTCGTCACCCTGCTCGACACCCGCCCATTGGAATCAAGGGCCGGCATCTGGTTAAACACGACCTTCAATGAGGGCGTGAACCAGTCTGGAGACACGGTGCTGACCTTCCGCAGCGGCGTGCTGGAGTTCGAATAGGGGCTGGCCCATATCACCCCGCCGCGATAGCTTCAAAGCAGGCATCACGGCGGGCAAGTCAATATGGATGATATTCTCAAGGGTTATGCCGAGGCGGCAACGCCGGAGCTGATTTCCAGATTCGATAATCTGGACTGCCGGGAGATTTACACGCCCGTCATCGACCTGCTGCCGTCGACACCGTGCCGGATCGCAGATATCGGCAGCGGCACCGGCCGCGACGCCGCATGGTTCGCAGCGCAGGGTCACGATGTTCTGGCAGTCGAGCCCGTCAGCGAGCTTCGCGAACCCGGCATGCAATTACATCCATCGGATAAGATTACGTGGCTGGATGACAGCTTGCCCGGCCTCGCGAAAGCCCGTCTGCACGGCGTCTTCGATCTGGTCGTCCTGTGCGGCGTCTGGCACCACGTCGACTACGAGGCAAGGCCAGCCGCGATGGAGAGCCTTGCGGAAATGACGGCGACGGGCGGCTTGCTGATCATGTCGCTGCGTCACGGCCCCGCCCCCGAAGGTCGCCGCGCCTTTGCCATTTCACCGGCGGAAACGACAGGCGAAGCCGCCCGTCTCGGTTTCACGCTAATCCGGCACGCGGAAGTCGCCTCCATTCAGGCAGGAAACCGCGCTCTGGGCGTCCGCTGGACTTGGATTGCCTTACGGAAGACGGGATGAAAAGAGCGGGCTGCCGCAGCAGCCCTGATCAGTCTTTCACCTTAATGGCCGGAAAATTCCACCAGCGTCCGCACCTCGACACCAAGGTCTTCCAGCTTCTTGCGGCCGCCGAGATCAGGCAGATCAATGACGAAGCAGGCGGAAACGATCTCCGCACCCATCTGCCGCAAAAGCTTGACCGCGCCTTCAGCGGTGCCGCCGGTGGCAATCAGGTCGTCAACCAGAATGACCTTTTCGCCCGGCTGTACCGCGTCCACATGCATTTCCATTTCGTCGACGCCGTATTCAAGGCTGTAGGCGACACGCACGGTGGTGTGCGGCAGCTTGCCCTTCTTGCGGATCGGCACGAAACCAGCCGACAGCTGATGCGCCACCGCCCCGCCCAGAATGAAGCCGCGTGCTTCCATGCCGGCAATCTTGTCGATCTTCGTTCCCGCATAGGGCTGCACGAGTTCGTCCACCGCGCGGCGGAAAGCCCGTGGGTTGCCGAGCAGTGTCGTGATGTCCCTGAAGATGATGCCCGGCTTCGGATAGTCGGGAATGGAACGGATGGCAGCGGAAAGCTCCGAAGCGATAACGGTCATGGTATTTCCAGTTAAGACAAGGGAAGTGGATCAGAAGGTTCGGATTACCCTATCAACTTGACGGCTGCGGACCAACTAAAAAGGACCGGCGCTCACTCCGCCGGTGACATTCCCTTGATCCGCGCCCAGGCCGGGCAGACATCCTCGAAGGAATGCGACAGGGGCCGCAACGCCTCATCATCTCTGTCATCGAAGCTTCCCGAGACCAGCGCGACGGTCGGTGCGTCATCAATGGCGCCGAGCGTGCTGCCGCAGACCGGGCAGAAAGCCCGGCTGGAATAATCGGAGGATCGGAAAGTCGAGGGCGCGCCGCCCTCTCCCGTCCATGTCACCGCATCCCTCTCGAACTCCACCCAGGCAAGGCTGGGGGCGCCGGAATGCCGCTGGCAGATATCGCAGGAGCAGGTGTGTGGATTGCCGGGCTCGCCCGTCACTTCAAAACGGATGGAGCCACACAGGCAACCGCCGCTGCGAATTTTCGTCATTTCCACCATCTCCCCCTGAACACATGAAAAGGCCCCCGCGGAAGACCGTGGGGGCCGATGATTGGCAGGCATCTGAATGCCGATCAATGTTCCTTGTTGGCGTAGACCGATTTCTTGGTGAGATAGATCAGCGCCGTGAAGATGAACAGGAACACCATGACCATGAAACCGGTGCGCTTGCGCTGTTCCAGATGCGGCTCTGCGGCCCACATCAGGAAGGCGGAGACATCCTTGGAATATTGGTCCACGGTCTGCGGCGCGCCATCGTCATAGGTCACCTGATCGGCACTGATCGGCGGCGCCATCTTCAGCGACGCCGCGCTGACGAAATACGGGTTGAAATGCGTGCCTTCCGACACTTCAACACCGGCCGGCGGGTCCTGATATCCGGTCAGCAGCGCGTGGATATAGTCCGGGCCGCCTTCCTGATAACCACCGATGATCGGGATCATGTCGATGACGAATTGCGGGAAGCCGCGCTCCACGCCGCGCGCCTTGGCGAGCAGCGACATGTCGGGCGGCGCAGCGCCACCATTGGCGGCAGCGGCCGCCTCATGGTTCGGGAACGGCGAAGGGAAATGATCTGATGGCACGGCCTTGCGATTATACATTTCGCCGTCGGCGTTCGGACCGTCCTGGACTTCATATTCCGCGGCGAAAGCCTTCACCTGCTCGTCCGAATAACCGAGATCCCCCAGCGTGCGGAAGGAAACGAGGCTCATGGAATGGCAGGCGGAGCAGACTTCCTTATAGACCTTCAGGCCGCGCTGCAGCTGGCCCTTGTCATATTTGCCGAAGGGTCCGGCAAAGGACCAGCTCTGCTCTTCGGGCTTGATCACCGGGAAGTGGCCCCCGGCAATCGCATGTTCCGTCTTGGTGGCGAGATCATGGCTCTCCTCCGCCGCCGAGGCGACGGTGACGGAACAGCCGATGGCGGCGAAAAGCGCGATGCTTGTTACAAGCTTCTTCATTGTCGTCATCCTTCCTTCGCGCTCAGACTTCTGTGGCCGCAGGCGCGGCACCCGTCTTGGCGGCGTTCTTTGCAAGAACGGCCTCGGTAATCGAATTCGGAATACGCCGCGGCGTTTCGACCAGACCGAGGATCGGCATGATGACGAGGAAGAAACCGAAGTAATAAAGCGTGCCGATCTGCGACATGATGACGTAGATGCCTTCCGCCGGGCGCGAGCCCAGCCAGCCGAGCATGATGGCATTCACCACGAACAGCCAGAAGAACATCTTGTACCAGGGACGATAGACGGCGGAACGAACCTTCGACGTATCGAGCCAGGGCAGGAAGAACAGCACGATGATCGCGCCGAACATGACGAGAACGCCGCCGAGCTTGGAATCGATGATCCAGATGTTGAAGGTGATGGCGCGCAGCATGGCGTAGAACGGCAGATAATACCATTCCGGCACGATATGCGCCGGCGTCTTCAGCGGGTCCGCCATGATGTAGTTATCAGGGTGGCCGAGGAAGTTCGGCATATAGAAGATGAACCACGCATAAGCGATGAGGAACACCGAAACGCCGAGCGCATCCTTCAGCGTCGCATAGGGCGTGAAGGGAACCGTGTCGGTCTTGCTCTTCACTTCCACACCGGTCGGGTTGGTCTGGCCGGTCACATGCAGCGCCCAGATGTGCAGGACGACGACACCCGCGATCATGAAGGGCAGCAGGTAATGCAGCGCGAAGAAGCGGTTCAGCGTCGGATTATCCACGGCAAAGCCGCCGAGCAGGAACTGCTGGATCCATTCACCCACGAGCGGGAAAGCCGTGAAGAAGCCGGTGATGACGGTCGCGCCCCAGAAGGACATCTGACCCCAGGGCAGAACGTAGCCCATGAAGCCCGTCGCCATCATCAGGAGATAGATCACACAGCCGAGAATCCAGAGGATTTCGCGCGGCGCCTTGTAGGAGCCGTAATAAAGGCCGCGGGCAATGTGCAGGTAAACCGCGATGAAGAAGAACGACGCGCCATTGGCATGCATGTAGCGCAGCAGCCAGCCGTGGTTGACGTCACGCATGATCTTTTCGACGGAATTGAAGGCAACCGTCGTTTCGGCCGCATAATGCATGGCCAGCACGACACCGGTGAGGATCTGAACGATCAGCATCACGGAAAGCATCGCGCCGAAGGTGTAGGCGTAGTTCAGGTTACGCGGGACAGGATAGGCAACGAAGCTGTCATAGATCAAGCGCGGCAAGGGAAGCCGCGAATCGATCCACCTTTCGATGCCGGTGGACGGCTGATAACTGGAATGACCACTCATGAATAACTGTCCCCTTATCCGATCTTGATCACGGTATCGGATGTGAATGCAAATGTCGGGATGGCGAGGTTTTCCGGCGCCGGACCCTTACGTATGCGGCCCGCCGTATCGTAGTGCGAGCCATGGCAGGGACAGAACCACCCGCCGAAATCGCCGGCCTGGCCGAGCGGAACGCAACCGAGATGGGTGCAGGAACCGATCATGACGATCCAGTTTTCCTTACCCTCGCCGGCGGAACGGTCGATATCCGTCGCCTGCGCATCGGGGGCAACATTGGCATTGCGCGCCACGGGATCCTTCAGATCGCCGAGAGCGACGGCCTTGGCTTCCTCGATTTCCTTTTCCGTGCGGTTGCGGATGAAAATCGGCTTGCCGCGCCACTTGACGGTGAGCGACATGCCCGGCTCGACCGCCGTGACATCCACCTCGATGGAGGCGAGCGCCAGCGTCGATGCATCGGGACGCATCTGGTCAATAAAAGGCCATGCAACTGCGGCGGCACCGACGGCGCCCGCCATTCCCGTCACTAGGTAAAGAAAATCGCGACGGGTCGGTTCACCCGAAGCGTCGTGATTGGTTACGTGCTCGCTCACCGCTACACCATCCTCTGCGCTGTTTTTGCCGTAAATCGCATGAGTCCTCCCGCTATGATTTGATCCAGGACAAACTCCGTCCCATCGTCCTGGACACAACTGCGGCATTAAGAAACCGCGTCACTCTGTTTGATCGCAAAATATTGACCGACTTGGCAAGAGCAAAGCACACAAAGCCGCCGTAATTCTGCCGGAGGGGGCCGATTTGGCTCGCATTTTTTCGCCGCCCTTGGCAGGCGGGCAACATTGTGCGCATCCATGCCCCATGTTAGGAGACTTCAAGGGAGAGCTCGGAAAGCAGGGATTCGGATGACGGCGAAGCTCTCTTGCATGGTCTCCACGGCAGTGGCTGCCGTTCTGTTTATCGCCAGCCTGCGCTACGTCACCGATTTCTGGCTTCTCGCCTTCGTCACCAGCTTCCAGCTTCACATCGCGCTCGCCTGTATCCTGCTGTCATGCCTCGTCTTCTGGCTGACGCGCGATGCGGTTTCGGCTCTGCTTGTGGTCTGGTCGCTGGCGCTCGCCATCCATGCCGTGGCGATGCTGATGGAATTTTCCACATCCGCCACCGCTGCGCCTGATGCAAAGCCGTTTCGGCTGCTATCCTTCAACGTCTTGATGGACAATGCCGCCAATGCGGATGCGATTGCCGACAAAATTCTCGAATCGGGCGCGGATGCCGTCTATCTCTTCGAGGCGGCGGCATTGCAATCGGTTCTGCCCCGTCTGCAGCAAACCTACCCGCACAGGCTGGGCTGTTACACAGGCACATCCGGATGCGATCTGGTCATCCTGTCAAAAAGACCATTGCAGGAAGGCCGTTTCCACAGTCTCAGCGATCTGCGTCGCGACCGGTTTGCCATCGCCCATATCGACCTCGACGGCACGGAACTGACGCTTGCCGCCGGGCATATCACCAAGCCTTATTTCGACGATTATCATCGCGATGAACTGGATGAAGTCAGCGAAATCCTCTTTCGCGTCACCGGCCCGCTCATTCTCGCCGGAGATTTCAACTCGTCCAGCATAGCGCCCGATATGCGCGCCTTTCTCGCCGCCAACGACCTGAAGAAAGCCACCTTCGAACCCGCCACATGGCCGACGGAGGCCGGTCGTTTCGGCATCGCCATCGACCATATCTTCGCCCGCGAACCGGCAACGCTCATGAAAATCACCCGCCTGCCCGATAGCCTCGGTTCCAATCATTATGGCCTGATGGCGGATTTCATGATCGGGAAATAGTCGAAGGCCTTACTGCGCCGCCTCGTCCGCAGCGAGGAAGCCGCCCGACTGCCGCGCCCAGAGTTCCGAATAAAGACCGCCCTGCGCGACCAGATCGGAATGGCTGCCCTGTTCCACGATGCGCCCCTGATCCATCACGATCAGTCGGTCGAGAGCCGCGATGGTCGACAGGCGGTGGGCGATGGCCAGAACCGTCTTGCCCTGCATCAGCTCATCCAGATTGCTCTGGATCGCCGCTTCCACCTCCGAATCGAGGGCCGACGTCGCCTCATCGAGCACGAGGATCGGCGCGTCCTTCAGCATCACGCGGGCAATGGCGATGCGCTGGCGCTGGCCGCCGGAAAGTTTCACGCCGCGTTCGCCCACATGCGCGTCGAACCCTTTGCGCCCACGTTGATCCTCGAGCCTTGCGATGAAGTCGTCCGCCTTGGCGCGGCGCGTCGCCTCCTGCAATTGCGCTTCGGTCGCGTCGGTGCGGCCGAACATGATGTTGTCTCTGATAGAACGGTGCAGCAGCGACGTATCCTGCGTGACCATGCCGATATGGGCGCGCAGCGATTCCTGTGTCACCCCGGCGATATCCTGACCGTCGATCAGGATACGGCCTTTTTCGACATCGTAGAAACGCAGGATGAGATTGACGAGGGTGGATTTTCCAGCGCCGGAGCGCCCGACGATGCCCACCTTTTCACCCGCCCTGATATCGAGATTAAGATGGTCGATGACGCCGTTCGCCCGCCCGTAATGGAAACTGACATTTTCGAAACGGATGCTCGGCTTCTTGACCTCCAGCGCCTTCGCGTCAGGCCCATCGACGAGACCGATCGGCTGCGAAATCAGCTCGGCGGCATTCTGCACCGTGCCGAAATTGCGCATGATGCCGTTGAACTGCGTCATCAACCGTCCGAGCAGGAAGTTGAGGCGCAGCACCAGCGCCAGCGTGAAGGCGACCGCACCCGAACTGATCCTGCCGGAAAGCCACAGATCGATGCAGAGCGCCGCCATGGAAGTGATCATCACGCCAGACAGCAGCGCCATGGAAGCGCGCACGCCGGTGATGAAGCGCGTGAACGTCATGGTCGCATGCTGGAAAATATCGAAGCCCTGCCGCATGTAGCGGTCATTGGCATCATCGCGCCCGAACAGCCGGAGCGTCTGGATATTGCTATAGGCATCCACCATGCGACCGGAAAGCATGGAGGCGGCTTCCGCCGTTTCTTTGGAATGGTAGCGGATGCGTGGCACGAAATAACGCGCCAGCAGCGAGAAGATCGCCACCCAGACGAGGACGACGACCGCAAGCCGCCAGTCCAGCCCACCGATCAGGAACAGCATGGAGACCGAATAAATGCCGACGAACCAGACGCTTTCCATCAGCGAAGTGACGAGATCGCCCGCCGCCTGCCCGCCCGACCAGACCTTGGTGACGATGCGGCCTGAAAAATCATTCTGGAAGAAGGTCAGCGATTGCCGCGCCACGTGCATATAGGATTGCCAGCGCACCAGATTGTAAAAGCCGGGCGTGATGATCTGCTGGTCCACCAACGCCGTCACCATGGTGACGATAAAACGCACGATGCCGATCAGCACCAGCATGCCGACCAGCTCGCCGCCGTGGGCCGCAAGCAGCCCTGCCCAGCCCTCTTCCGGCTTCACGGTGGCGAGAATATCGACGAGACGTCCGACGAACCAGAAAAGCGCCGCCTCGATGGCCGCCGTCAGCCCGCCCAGCACCAGCATGGCGAAAAAGGGCGCCTTGGCCTGCGAGATATAGAACCAGATGAAGGCCAACGTGCTTTCAGGCGGCCGCAAATCGTCCTTGCGGGCGAAGGGCTTTATCCAGTTCTCGAAAAACTCGAAGATGCGGGTAATAACCATGATCCGGATATAGGAGGATTCCCGGAGCGGGAACAGCCGCCGAGGCTGCGGGAAGAGATTATATTTCGGTAACATTGCCCAAATGAAAAAGAGCGGGGAATGTTCCCCGCCCTTTCGCTTTTCCTCACTCAGCGGCCACTTCCGCCTCATGGTCGGCGATGAAGCCGCCGGACTGGCGCCGCCACAGGTCGGCATAAATGCCGCCCATTGCCGCCAGTTCCGCATGGCTGCCCGCTTCCACGATCCGGCCCTTGTCGAGAATGATGAGCCGGTCCATCTCGGTCAGCGTCGAAAGGCGGTGGGCGATCGCAATCACCGTCTTGCCTTCCATCAGCGAGAACAGGTTCTCCTGGATCGCCGCCTCGACTTCGGAGTCGAGCGCCGATGTCGCCTCGTCCAGCACCAGGATCGGGGCATTCTTGAGGAAGACGCGGGCGATCGCGATACGCTGGCGCTGACCGCCGGAGAGCTTGACACCACGTTCACCCACCTGGGCATCGAGGCCCTGACGACCGTGCATGTCGACAAGCGTCTCGATGAAGTCCCAGGCATTTGCCCGCTTCGCCGCCGCAATCACCTGTTCGTCGGTGGCCTCGGGGTGGCCGTAGGCGATGTTGTCGCGGATCGAGCGGTGCAGCAGCGAGGTATCCTGCGTCACCACCCCGATCAGCTCGCGCAGGCTGTCCTGCGACACCTTCGAGATGTCCTGGCCGTCGATGGTGATCCTGCCGCCTTCCAGATCGTAGAAGCGCAGAAGCAGGTTCATCAGCGTCGTCTTGCCCGCACCCGAGCGCCCGACCAGACCGACCTTCTCGCCCGGCTTGATATCGAGCGTCAGCCCGTCGATCACGCCCTTGTTCTTGCCGTAGTGGAAGCGGACGTTGTCGTAACGGATGGCGCCCTGCGGGGCGGCAAGCTCAGGCGCCTTGGGAACATCTACGATATCGTGCGGCTTCGTCATCATCGACATGCCGTCATAGACCGTGCCGATATTTTCGAACAGCGAGGTGACTTCCCACATGATCCATTGCGACATGCCGTTGACGCGCATGGCAAGGCTGATGGCGATGGCGACCGAACCGGCCGTGACCGAACCCTGCATCCAGAAATAAAGACCGAGCGTTGCAGTGGAAAACAGCACGACCGCATTGTTGAGGTCGATCAGGATGTTGAAGCCGGAAATCTTGCGCATCTGGCGGTGAACGGTCCCGAGAAACACGTTCATGCCCTCGCGCGCATATCTTTCCTCGCGGCCCGCATGGGAAAACAGCTTTATCGTCGAGATGTTGGTGTAGCTGTCGACGATCCGCCCCGTCATCATCGAGCGCGCATCGGCCTGTTCCTGCGCCAGCCGGCCGAGTTTCGGCACGAAATAAGCAAGAATTCCCATATAGATGCCGAGCCAGACCAGCAGCGGAATGACCAGCCGCCAGTCCGCCGCCGCAACCATGAACAGCATCGAAACGACGAAGCTGATCGCGTAGACGAACACGTCGATCACCTTCAGCGCCACTTCGCGGATCGCCAGCGCCGTCTGCATCACCTTGGTCGAAACCCGGCCGGCAAACTCGTTGGCGAAGAAGTTCATGGAGTGGCGTAGCAGGAAACGATGCATCTTCCAGCGCGCGATCATGCCGAAATTGCCGGCAAGCGTCTGGTGCATCGTCATGGTATGGATCGCGCCCATCAGCGGCAGCAGGAATAGCACCAGCCCGGCCATGACGATCAGATGCCACCCCTCGTCGGCAAAAAACGTCTCGCGATTGGCCGTGGAAAGCCAGTCGACGATATTGCCGAGGAATTTATAGAGCATGGCTTCGGCAATGGCGATGCCCATGGACATCAGGCCAAGCAGCAGCAGCCATGGCCATGCGGGCTTCACATAGTGCCACAGGAACGGCAAAAGCTTCTTTGGCGCCACGGAGGGCGCCGAAGCGGGAAAGGGATCGAGGCGTTTTTCAAACCAGCCAAACATAGGCCAAGCTCCGGCAATCAATCGCTCCATCGTGACATGGTGAGCGGACACAAATATGGCTCACGACGGAACGGAAAAGTCTTTGAACATGGCCGCAACAGCCACATGGTGAGTCGAAATATGGGAAACGCGGCCGGGCCGCAGAGTAACACCTAGGCCAGCAGCGGAACTACTGGGGCCGGGAGGCGAATACGAATGTCATTTGGCATGAGAACCTCCCTTGGCTGGTGTTGAAGACATGGCCTTGTAGCGCAAAAATTAAGCAATGACCAGCCGGAAAGACACCGAATACGCGAGAAAACACGCAAGTGCATCCTATATGGCGAACGGACGGAGATGACCCGCAAGGTCTCCGCCCGTTAAACGATGCCGACATCGCCTTATTCGGCTGCGTCCTGCGCTTCGCCGCTTTCATAGTCCGCAATCAACTCGGCCATTCCGGCCTGCGTATGACGCTTCAATTCCCGACGATCGCTGGGCTGGGGCGCAAAAGTCACGGTCAGGCCCGTATCCCTTATCGTGCCGATGGCGAAAGACGCGCCGGACACCATGCGCACGCCCTCATGCAGCCATAGCGGGTCAGTGGCGAAATGCTGGCCGATGCCGACCACGACGGGAATACCCTGCCAGTGCGACATGCGGTCGTAATGGATGTGGCCCGCCAGAATGCCGACGACATCATGCTCGAACAGCAGCTCGTCCAGAATCTCGGTATCGTCAAAGGAGAGGGATTCCCACTCCGCATCGGGACGGTCGAAATCAAGCGCCGGCGCATGGTGCATCACCAGCAGCTTCGGCAGTTCGGGGTGGTTTTCCAGCTCATCCTCGAGCCATTCGATCTGCCCGGGCTCGAAAGCCCCGCCGACCTTGCCGGGAATGCTTGTATCCATGACGATGATGTGGATGCCGGCAATGACTTCGGCATGATCATAGGGCTCATCCAGATCCTCATGGCGACCGAGCATCACCGGATAAAAACCATCGCGACGATCGTGATTGCCGAGCGCGAAGAGCACCGGCACATCCAGTTCGGCTTGCGCCATCAGGCGCTTGAGTTCTTCATAGCTGCCGGCATCGCCCCTATTGGTCAAATCGCCGCTGACGACGATGAATTCAGGCGGCGGCACGAGCGCCTTGATCTGCGCGAGCGTCGCGGAAAGCGTGGCCGAGGTCTCGGAATAAAGATCATCATCCTGCACCTGCGGATTGCCAATATGCAGATCGGTCAGATGGACGAAATTCACCCGTTCGGACATGGAATCCTCCTGTTGTCGCGTGCAGAAAATCCGACTCGAAATGGCCTGTCCCGACCATTCATGATCGTCCGGACAGACCTGACAATGTGTTGGTGAATGGGTAGCTGCGCTGTGTGTCACGCGAATGAATATCCGCTCGGGAACAACGCCTGGGAGGGACTTTTCCCAACGCACCTGTCGCTCGCCCCGCGCCCGTGATAATCGGACGGACGCTCCAACCGCAGTGAGAAGTCCATGCCCGACATCAGGATTGCCCTTTACCAGCCCGATATTCCCGGCAATACCGGCACCATCCTGCGGCTGGCCGCGTGTCTAGGCCTCGGCGTGGACATCATCGAGCCGGCCGGTTTCGATATTTCCGACCGCAATCTGAAACGGGCGGGCATGGATTATATTGCAGCGGCGGCGCTCACGCGCCATGTCAGCTGGGACCGTTTCGAGCAATGGCGGGCAACCACCGGCCGCCGGCTCGTTCTCGCCTCCACCAAGGCCGCCCTGCCCTATACTGACATCACTTACCGCACGGATGATATCCTGCTTTTCGGCCGTGAAAGTGCTGGCGTACCGGACCATGTGCATGAAAAGGCGGATGAGCGAATCATCATCCCGATGGTCGAGGGCCAGCGCTCCATCAACGTCGCCATGTCGGCGGCGATGATCACCGGCGAGGCTTTGCGCCAGACGGCATGGGCGTAAGCGCCATCTTTAACGCCAATTTTTCGGGCAAATACAAAATTTGACCGTTTTTACTTCAAAACTGTCGCAACCCGGCCTGTACCGGGGGCGTTGAGGCTCCTATACTCTTTAGCCGGACAATAAAAATCGCCCTCGCCGGAACCATGCCCCGGCGGGTGTGAGGAGACGTCGCATGCAATCCACCATTGTCATCGTCAACCTTCTCGGCGCAGTCGCACTGCTGCTGTTCGGTCTGTCCCAGGTCAAGGACGGCGTTACCCGCGCTTTCGGCATGAAACTGCGAAGCGTGCTGGCCACCGGCACCCAGAACGGTCCACGTTCCTTCTTTTCCGGATTTTTTGCGACGGTAGCGCTGCAAAGCTCGACGGCGACCGCGCTCACCGTCGCCTCCTTTGCCGAGCGTGACCTCATCAAGCCGCGCATGGCGCAGGTGGTGCTGCTCGGCGCCAATGTCGGCACCGCCGTTACCGCATGGATCGTGGCGGCCGGGGTGGAATGGCTGTCGCCGTTGCTGATCCTTGCCGGCATCGTACTGAAAAAGGGCAGTTCCAACGCCAGACAGGGCGGCGGGACAGCGCTGATCGGCATCGGCCTGATGCTTCTGTCGCTGCATCTTCTGAGCGGCGCGACCGAGCCGATGCGGGCCTCGCCGGCGCTCGGCGTCTTTATCGGGCTCCTTGATGGAGCATGGCCCGTCGCGCTGATCTTCTCCGCCGTGCTCGCCTTCGTCTCCTCTTCCAGCCTCGCGGTCGTGGTGCTCATCCTGTCGCTGGCCGCCACCGGCACGCTTTCCACCGGCCTCATCATCGTTCTCATTCTCGGCGCCAATCTCGGCGGCGCCATTCCGCCTGTTATCGCCACGCTTTCCGGCCCCGCCTCGGCGCGGCGCATCACCATCGGCAATCTTGTCGTGCGCACCATCGGCTGCCTCATTGCCATGCCGCTCGCCTCCTATGGCGCGGAACTCCTGCAGCAATTGCCGCTTTCGCCCACGAAATTGCCTGTTGATGCCCACCTCATCTTCAACGTCATTCTGGCGGCGCTGGCCTGGCCCTTCTCTGGCCTGATATCCGACCTGATGGCGAAACTGGTGCCGGGCGATCCCAAGGCTGAAGACGGCCCGAATTTCCTCGACCAGCAGGCGCTGGATATGCCGGTTGTCGCGCTTGCCAATGCTACCCGTGAGGTCCTGAGCGTCGGCGACAGCATCGAGCGGATGCTGATCCGCGCCGAAAACGCCTTCAAGCACAATGATCTGGCGCCGCTTCAGGAAGTCTCCCTGCTCGAAAAAAAGGTCGACCGCCGTCAGCAGGAGGTGAAGGTCTATCTGTCGCAACTGGGGCGCAAGGGGCTTTCCGACGAGGAAGCCCGCCGTTCGATCGCCATCATCGATTACGCGATCAATCTCGAACATATCGGCGATATCATCGAAAAGGGCATCTGCGAGCAGATCCGCAAGAAGGTGCTGAACAGCTTCAAATTTTCCGACGACGGTTATGAGGAGCTGAAGACGCTGTTCGACATGACCATCGAAAATCTGCGCGCTGCCCAGAGTATTCTGGTGACTGGTGATTTCGATCTCGCCCGCCGGCTGATGGAAAGCAAGGTGGATATACGCCGCCTCGAAAAGCTGTCCTCAAACCGCCATCTGGAGCGGCTGCGCGACGGACTGACGGAAAGCATGCAGACCAGTTCGCTGCATCTAGACATGCTGCGGGATTTGAAGCGCATCAACGCCCATATTGTTTCGGTGGCGCATCCCATTCTGGATGAAAGCGGCGTGCTGATCGAAAGCCGCCTGCGTTACGCCGAACCTCACTCCTGAAGGAAAATCTCAGTCAGCCGAGGGAAGCCGCCGCATGGTGAATTCTATGCGGTCGCCTTCCAGCTGCCGCCAGCTTTCCACTTCCGTCCAATAGGCCGCTTTGGGAAAGCTGTCGAACCATTCGCGCGCCTTGGCGCGGGCTTCCTCGCGGCCGAGACAGAAGGTCTGGCGCACGAACATGCCGTCACGCTTTTGTTCACCGCCGGCGCTTTCGCGTTCCTTGCGATGATTGGCGATCCTGCGCCTCAGCCCATCAAGGGGCGGCGGTCCGGCAAATTTCGTCATGATATTCACCTCTGGCACCTACATCGATAAAGATAGTGTCGGCGCGCCGCCTTGGCGAGTCGTATTTGTGCGCGGCGCAAACACCTGCTAGAGGCGGCGGGAGCAGACTTCACCGCAGGAGAAAGAAGATATGGAACGGCCAATCTTGCCGAAGGGCTTGCCCGAGGACATCGAAGACAAGAAGGCCACAGCCGAAGCCTGGTTCCAGCATCTGCGCGACACCATCGTCGCCTCCTTCGAGACCCTGGAAAACGATCTTACCGGCCCTCTTTCCGATCAGGAGCCCGGCCGTTTCGTGCAGAAAGACTGGCTGCGCGACAATGGCGAAGGCGGCGGCGGCAAGATGTCGATGATGGAAGGCCGCGTCTTCGAGAAGGTCGGCGTGCACACCTCCACCGTCCATGGCGAGTTTTCGCCCGAGTTCCGCAAGCAGATACCGGGTGCGGAAGAAGACCCGCGCTTCTGGGCCTCCGGCCTTTCGCTCATCGCCCATCCGGTCAATCCCAATGTGCCCGCGGTACATATGAATACCCGCATGGTCGTCACCACCAGCCACTGGTTCGGCGGCGGCGCGGACCTGACGCCGGTTCTCGGTCGTCGGCGGACGGAACAGGACCCGGACACCCAGCTTTTCCATCGCGCCTTCGAAATCACCTGCAACCGCCATCCGGTTGCCGATTACCCGCGATACAAGACGTGGTGCGACGAGTATTTCTTCCTGAAGCACCGCAATGAACCACGCGGCACCGGCGGCATCTTTTTCGACTGGCTGCACGCTGATGAGGAAAAAGGCGGCTGGGACGCCAATTTCACCTTCGTGCAGGATGTCGGCCGCGCCTTCAATCTCGTTTATCCGAAAATCGTCCGCGCCAATTTCAACCAGAACTGGACGGAAGAGGACCGCGACGAGCAGCTTATCCGCCGCGGTCGCTATGTGGAATTCAACCTGCTTTATGACCGCGGCACGATCTTCGGCCTGAAGACGGGCGGCAACGTTGAATCGATTCTGTCCTCGCTGCCGCCGGTGGTGCGCTGGCCTTAAAAAATCTCACGCAAATTTGACGCTCATCAGCCATTTTGTCGCAAATAGCGCAAATTAGGACTTATGGAAAAATCAAGGCAGTGGTAGTCTCCTCCCGCAGACGTACTGGAGGAGCTATCGTCATGATTACTTCGAACAGCATGCCTATCTCTGCTTCCGTCGAGGAAGCGCCGCAATCCATCGATACCCCTGATCTGATCGACCGTCTGGCAGCGGAAATGCGCGCCACGGGTGATCGTGAACTGCCGCATTCCTTTTATGTCGAACAGGTGAAACGCTCCCTTGCCGGACAAAAAACGGCACGGCGGGCAGCCAATGACGAAATGCCTCGTACAAAAATTCCGGCAGCTGGCACATCCTCTGTGTTCCAGTGCTGGGCAATGCCCGAATAGGGGGCCCGAATAGGGGCCCGAACAGGGTTGAAGGACGCCGCTCTGGAACATAAGCGGCGAACTTTCGTTTCATGACCGAAGGACAGCATGTCACTTCAATGCTGTCCTTCGCTGAAACAGGGAGGCAAGACCATGAGACTTTTTGAATGCGGAACGCTCGTGCCCGGCTGTGCCTGGCATACGCGCGCAGATGACGACGCTGAAGTCGTCCGCCGCACGGTGGAGCACATGCGCTCGGCCCACGGCGAAACCGTCATCCGCGAAAACATGATCGAGAACATCAAATCCCGCATCCGCGACGAAGCGAATGCGGCGTAAGCCGCAACGCCTTCGTTGCTGCGACTTCAATTCTCCAGCATATCCTTCAGCCGGGCGGTCAGCGCTGCCCGGTCAAGGGAGAAATTGACGTCGATCCACTTTTCCTCAAGGCTTTTCAGCACTTCGCCCACCTTCGGGCCAGCCTCGACGCCTGCCGCCATCACATCCACGCCGCTCAGGGGGAATCCGGGCTTGTGGAATTTTTCCGCCCGCGCCAGCAGGGTCGAAAGCCGCGCCACCTTCTGCATGGCCGTGTCGCCAGCCGAAACATCTGCACGGGCGGCGGCAAGCGCAAGCTTCAGCCGTGTCTTCACCCCTTCTACACCCTGACGGTAAAGCAGCCGGTCAAGCGCCGTCTCCTTCAGTTCGGGGTCAGCCGCCGGTGCCGAAGCCCAATGGGTAAGATAGGCAGCTTCGGCCTTTGACAGCCGGAGGCGCGCGGCAAGGGCGACCAGCCTGTCCCTATCGGGCGGCAGGATGGCGGAAAGCCGCAGCATCGGGTCCACCGCCCAGCCAAGAGCCTGTTCCGTCGCCACCAGCCCGTGAATGGCGTCGATACCCCATTTCTCGGTCTCGGGAAGAATTTCCGTCAGCACACCCGATTGCCGCATCCATAAAAGAGCGCGGGAGGGATCGCGCGCGGAAAGCAGCTTTTTCAGCTCGCTCCAGACCCGCTCGGCCGAAAGGGTGCCCAGCTTGTCCTTGGCCCGCGCGCTGGCCCGCAAGCCATCGGCATCAGGACGGCCGGAGCCGTAGTGGGCGAAAAAGCGGAAAAAGCGCAGAATCCGCAGGTAATCTTCCGAAATCCGCATCGCCGCATCGCCGATGAAGCGCACGGTTCCGGTTTCGATATCGGGTAGCCCATTGATAAGATCGATGATCTCGCCCTTTTCATCGGCATAAAGAGCATTGATGGTGAGATCGCGCCGCTCGGCGTCGGTCTGCCAGTCGGTGCCGAAAGCCACCTGTGCATGACGCCCATTGGTCTCGACATCACGGCGCAGCGTCGTTACCTCGAAACCTTCGCCATCGATCACCAGCGTTACCGTGCCGTGCTCTATGCCTGTTGGAACCGCCTTGATGCCCGCAGCCTTCGCCCGCGCCACCACCACATCGGGGGTGAGCGTCGTCGCCAGGTCGACATCGACGACCGGCAGGTCCATCAGCGCATTGCGCACCGCGCCGCCGACGATCCGCACCTCGCCGCCATCGGCATTCAGAAGCGCAAAGATGCGCTTCAGCGCCGGTTTTTCGAACCAGTCCCGCCCGGCAAGGCTGCTCATGAATAAAACCTCTCGTAAATCGTCCTGACGATGCCCGCCGTAATGCCCCAAATGTAGCGTTCGCCATAGGGCATTTCATAGAAAAACCGCTCCTTCCCCTGAAAGATGCGGCTGCCGCGCCCGTGATTGGCCGGGTCCATCAGGAAGGACAGCGGCACCTCGAAAACCTCATCCACTTCCGTTGGATTAAGCGTCAGGTCAAAACCGGGACGGACGACCGACAGTACCGGCTTGATGCGAAAACCCGTCCCGGAAATATAGTCCGGCAGGCGCCCCACCGTTTCCACGAAAGACCTGGAAAGGCCGATTTCCTCTTCCGTTTCGCGCAGGGCCGCCTCCTCCGGCGTGCGGTCTTCGGCATCGATGCCGCCGCCCGGAAAGGAAATCTGGCCGGAATGTTTGCGCAAAGTGGAGGTGCGCTGGGTGAAGATCACCCGCGCATCGTTGCCGTCATCGATAACGGGCACCAGCACGGCGGCATCCTTCAGCCTGATGCCGTTCCCAGAGAGAACCACGCCCGGATTGAGCACATGGTCGCCATTTTCGCGCTCGGCCACGCCCTCGCCTTCCTGCAACACCCGGCGGCGGAAATCGCTAGCGGTAAAAGCCTTGAGGCCCGTTGTCGTCATAGTCATTGCGAAAGCCGTTCCAATTCATTGGCGGGCATCACCGGAAAGACGACCCCGCCCGAGCGTACGGCGAACATGTCGATACCATCAACGTCGATCACTTCACCGAGCGCAACGAGATCATACATCACCGCCCGCGAGATCAGTGCCTCCAGCCGGCCGCGCACCAGAAGATAGGGTTTCAATTCGCGGTTCTCACCGAAAATTTCAAACCGCAGCGGATACTCCGGCCCCGCCTCCACCACATCACCGACATTGGTGCGGAAGGTGAGCAGCGGCTCGCCATCCTTCTCACCCGCGGTCACCTTCATTTCGACGGCGACGAAAGGCGCATCGACGACCCGGATGCCGACTTTTTCCACAGGAGTTACGAGATAGGTTTTGCCGTCCTCATCCTTGCGCAGAACGGTGGAAAACAGCCGCACCAGCGGCGCCCTACCAATGGGCGTGCCGAGGTAGAACCATGTGCCGTCGGCGCGGATTTCCATGTCGAGATCGCCGCAAAAGGGCGGATTCCAGCGTTCCACCGGGGCCGGCCCGCGTTTGGCATCGCCAGTCTGTTCGGCGGCGCGGGAAATCATCGCCGCCAGCCCCGCCGCATCACCTGCCGAATTTATCGTCTCCGCTGCCATATTCGAGTCTCGCTTTGCCGATAAGGAAATACTAAGTCACGACATAGTCATTCGAATGGCGCTTGTCAGCGGCCAAGAGAGCAATAAGCTATATGCAGCGCAAAATCCGTCCCGGCCAGCGGCCAGCAAAACCGGGATGCGACTGTGACAGCGGCGAAGGTATGAGGAGAGCGACATGGGCGTGATGAATACCGGCGAAACCCTCGATGAAAAGGCCATCGTCGCCTCGGCCGAAAAGGCGCTTTCCGACATTGCGGCCATCCGCACGGAAGTCTCCAAGGTCATTTTCGGCCAGGAAAAAGTGGTGCAGAACACGCTTCTCGCCATCCTCTCGGGCGGCCACGCATTGCTCGTCGGTGTTCCCGGCCTTGCCAAGACCAAGCTCGTCACCACGCTCGGCACCGTGCTCGGCCTCGATGCCAACCGCATCCAGTTCACGCCTGATCTCATGCCGTCGGATATTCTCGGCTCCGAAGTCATGGATCAGGACGAAAACGGCCGCCGTTCCTTCCGTTTCATCAAGGGCCCGGTTTTCGCGCAATTGCTGATGGCCGATGAAATCAACCGCGCCAGCCCGCGCACGCAGTCCGCTCTTCTGCAGGCCATGCAGGAATATCACATCACCATGGCCGGCCAGACCTATGAGCTGCCGAAGCCGTTCCACGTCCTGGCCACCCAGAACCCGCTGGAACAGGAAGGCACCTATCCGCTGCCCGAAGCCCAGCTCGACCGCTTCCTGCTTCAGGTGGATGTCGGTTATCCCGAACTTGCCGCGGAGCGCCAGATCCTGCTCGATACGACAGGCACCGCCTCTGGCGAAGCACGCGGCGTGATCGATGCCGAACGCCTGATGGAAGTTCAGGCCCTCATCCGCCAGATGCCGGTCAGCGACAAGGTCGTGGACGCGATCCTTTCGCTCGTCCGTTCCGCCCGCCCCGGCCATGGCAACAAATTGACCGACAAACACGTTGTCTGGGGCCCGGGCCCGCGCGCAGGACAGTCGCTGATGCTGACCGCCCGCGCCCGTGCGCTCTATGAAGGCAGGCTCGCACCGTCGCTGGACGATGTCTATGCGCTCGCCGAGCCGGTGCTGGAACACCGCATGGCGCTGACGTTTGCGGCCCGCGCCGAAGGCATGTCGGTGCGCGATGTCATCGCAGCCCTCGTGGAGCAGGCGAAGAACTGAACGCACGTTCGCGAAAGGACTGCATGTGGCATCCATCGGCCAGATCGTAGACAAGACGCCGGGTAGCGAAGTTCTGGCGCGTGCGCGCCAGCGCGCCGCACTGGTGCCGGACTGCATGGTCGAGGCAAAACGCATCGCCAACACCGTCACCGCCGGCTGGCACGGCCGCCGCAAGCGCGGCACCGGTGAGAATTTCTGGCAATTCCGCCCCTATGCCGAAGGCGAGAGCCTGTCGCGCATCGACTGGCGGCGCTCGGCCCGCGACGATCATACCTATGTGCGTGACCGGGAATGGGAAGCCGCCCACACCATCTGGCTCTGGGCCGACATGTCGCCGTCGATGATGTTCAAATCCACCCTCGGCTCCGTTTCCAAGGAAAGCCGGGCGCTGGTGCTGATGCTGGCGCTGGCGGAAATCCTTGCGCGCTCGGGCGAGCGCATCGGCTGCCCCGGCATCATGGAGCCGGTCTCGGCCAGAAATGCCGCCGAACGGCTGGCCACCGCCATCATGCATGCGCCGCTGACAACAGGCATGCCGGAAACGGGCATGATCCGCGGCGCGAGCGATATCGTCCTCATCGGCGATTTTCTCGATGATGCGAAAAATGTGATGGAGCGGATTTCGCCACTCGCGCGGCGGGGCTTACGTGGCCATGTGGTGGAAATCGCCGATCCGGCCGAGGAAACCTTCCCTTATTCCGGCCGCACCGAATTCACTGATCCGGAAACCGGCGAAAAACTCGTGTCCGGCCGCGCCGAAACCATTCGCGAGGACTACACTCGCGCCTATCTCGCAAGGCGCGAGGCCTTGTCCTCATCGCTGCGCCGTCTCGGCTGGAACTTCGTGTTCCACCGCACCGATCACCTCGCTTCCGAGGCGCTCGTCGCTGTTCACATGTATCTTTCCGGCGCGCCCGCGCAAGGCGGTGGCCATCGATGAGCGCGTTGCCTTTCGTGTTTACCAGCCCCTACATCCTCTTCGGCCTTCTGGCGCTGCCCGCCATCTGGTGGCTGCTGCGGCTCACGCCGCCGCGCCCCAAGGCGGAAGTCTTTCCGCCGCTGAAGATTCTGGCGACGGTGCTGAAACGCGAGGAAACGCCGTCGAAAAGCCCGTGGTGGCTGACCCTTCTGCGCATGGCGCTCGCCGCCGCCGTGATTTTTGCCTTGGCGGACCCGGTCGTGAACCCGCGCAACAGCAGCATCGCCGGCAGCGGTCCGCTGGTGCTCGTGGTCGATAATAGCTGGGCCTCCGCGCCCGACTGGGAGCGGCGCGTGGCAACCGCGCAAGCTCTGATCGGAGATGCCGAACGGGCTGAACGCCCGGTTTCCATCGTTTTCACCGCCGACGCCGAACATGACGCCGTGCCGGGAACGACAGCCGTGGCGCTGGACAAGCTCGCCGCAGCAAAACCGAAGCCGCTGGTTCCCGATCGTATCCGCACGGCAGAGGCCATCACCGAAGCGCTGAACGGTACGCCCCCCGGCACGCTCGCCTATATCACCGATGGCGTGCAGAGTGCGCAGGATGAAAGCGCGATGAGAACGCTTGCCAGCCTCTCGCCCGCCGAATTCCGCATCGTGAAGGGCGATGGCAAGGCGATCACCGCCATATCAGGCGCCACCAACAATGCCGACGCCATGAGCGTCACGCTTTCACGGCTGGATACCGCCGAAGCCGCGCGGCTGACCGTGAATGCGCAGGACAGCCAGGGCCGCATCCTCGCCAATGGCACCGCCAGCTTCGCGCCCGGCGAGGCCGAGACGACGGCGACGGTGGAAGCGCCCTTCGAACTGCGCAACGATTTCGCCCGCCTTTCCCTCGAAGGTGTCTCGACGGCGGGTGCGGTGCATCTTCTCGATGACGGCTTCCGCCGCCGCCGCGTGGCGCTGCTGGCCGGCGAAACCGGCAATGATTTCCAGCCGCTGCTGCAGCCGCTTTATTATATCAGCCGCGCCCTGCAGCCTTTTGCCGATCTCATTCCGCAGCGGCAGGCCGATCTGGCGCAGGCGATCCCGGAAATCCTGCAATCCAACCCCTCCGTCATCGTCATGGCTGATATCGGCCGCCTGCCGCAGGAAACCTATGAGCCGATGCAACGGTGGCTGGCCGGCGGCGGCACGCTGATCCGTTTTGCCGGACCGCGCCTTGCCGCGGCCCCAGCCGACGATCCGCTGGTGCCGGTAACACTCAGGCAGGGCGAGCGTGCGCTCGGCGGCGCGCTCTCCTGGGCCGAGCCGCAGCCGCTTGCCGATTTCCCGAGTTTTGGCGCCTTCGCCGGCATGCCGAAGGCCGATGGCATTCTCGTCAAACGCCAGGTTCTGGCCGAACCGACACCGGATCTGGCTGAGCGCACCTGGGCCAGCCTTGCCGATGGCACGCCGCTCGTCACCACCCGTAACGTCGAGGCAGGCCGCATCGTGCTCTTCCATGTCAGCGCCGAAGCAAGCTGGTCCGACCTGCCGATCTCAGGCCATTTCGTCGATATGCTGCGCCGTATCGTGCAATTGTCGAAGGCGGGCGGCGCTTCCGCCAACGCCAATGCCCCGGCGGCCGCCCTGCCGCCCTTCCGGCTGCTCACGGCCGAAGGCGCACTGTCGGCCGAAATCGGCACTGCCCGGCCGCTCGAAATGCGCGCCGGCCAGCCGCCCCGCACCGGTTTCGACAATCCCCCCGGCCTTTACGGCACAGAGGATGGTTTCGTGGCTCTCAATCTCTTAGCCGCTGGTGCGACGCTGCGCCCCCTCGACACGTCGGCCGCCGGTATCAGCACGTCAAACGAAGCGCTGATCGGCGAAACGGCAAAATCCCTGCGCCCCGCCCTCTTCATCGCCGCCTTCCTGATGCTGATTGCCGATAGCCTGATCGTGCTCTTCATGAACGGCGCATTCGCCCGCCTGCCAAAAGCCCGCAGCGCCACCGCCGCCACCCTGCTTCTGGCGCTTGGCGCCTTTGCCACCATGTCGCCAACGGACGCGCGCGCCGACGATCCGAAACCCGGCGACGAGCAGATATTCGAGCGGCTGGACACTACGCATCTCGCCTATGTCCACACCGGTGAAGACGATGTCGACCGCATTTCCGAGCAGGGCCTGCAGGGTCTCAGCGAATTCCTGACCTGGCGCACGACGCTGGAGCCCGGCCAGCCGGTCGGTCTCGATATTTCCAAGGATGAATTGTCCTTCTATCCCATCATCTACTGGCCGGTTTCCGCCACGGCACCGATGCCGTCAAGCGCCGCCATCTCGCGTATCGACGCCTACATGCGCGCCGGCGGCACGGTACTGTTCGATACGCGCGACCAGTTCTCTTCGCTCGACACCGGCGCGACCAGCCCTAACGGCGAACGCCTGCAAGCGATCCTCGCCAATATCGACATTCCGCCCTTGGAGCCCGTGCCGGAAGACCATGTTCTGACGCGCTCTTTCTACCTGCTCACCAATTTCCCCGGTCGTTACAACGGCTCGCCGCTCTGGGTGGAATCGCGGCAGGGCGCGGCCAAGACCACGTCGGGCCTTTCCTCCTCCGGTGATGGCGTGACGCCGATCATGATCACGGGCAATGATTTTGCCGGTGCATGGGCCGTCGATGCGCAGGGCGCGCCGGTTCTGCCCACCGTGCCGCCGGACGAGATGCAGCGCGAACACGCCTTCCGCTCCGGCGTCAACATCATGATGTATATGCTGACCGGCAACTACAAGGCCGATCAGGTCCACGTTCCCGCACTTCTCGAACGGTTGGGGCAGTGACATGACATTGACCTTCGCCCCCTTCCTGCCGTGGATCGTAATCGCCGTTCTGGCAGTCGCAGCCCTCGCCCTTTCCTTCATCGGCCTGTGGCGCGGCGTGCGCGGTGCATGGCTGCGCGGGCTGGCGCTTGCCGCGCTGCTTGCCGCCATCGCCAATCCGCTCCTGACACAGGAGGAGCGCGAGCCGCTCTCCACCATCGTCCCCGTCATCGTCGACCGCTCGCAGAGCCAGGACGTGCAGGACCGGCCGCAGATGACCGATACGGCGCTGGAGACGCTGAAAGACCGGCTCTCGCGCTTCCCGCGCATCGAACCGCGCATTGTTGAAGTCCGCGACAATGGTGAGAGCGATTCCCCCTCGACACAGCTTTTCTCGGCGCTTTCCTCTGCCGTCTCGGATGTCTCACCATCCCGCGTCGGCGGCGCGATCTTCCTCAGCGACGGCCAGATTCACGATATTCCCAACGCCTTGCCCAATGCCGAACAGGCGCTGGGCTTCCGCGCGCCGGTCCATGGGCTGATCACCGGCAAGGCCGATGAATTCGACCGCCGTATCGAGATTGTCCGCGCCCCGCGCTTCGGCATCGTCAATGAAGAACAGCAGCTGACACTGCGCGTCTTCGATGACGGCCGCCCCGCCGGCGGCGGTTCCGCGGAAGTGACCGTGAAGATGAATGGCGAAGAAATCGCCACGCTGCAGGCCACGCCCGGCCAGCCGACGCCGTTCAGCTTCAAGGTTCCGCGTGGCGGCAACAATGTCATGGAGTTTTCCGTCGCCGAGCTTCCGGGCGAAGTGACGGCCGCCAATAACCGTGCCGTTCACCTCATCGAAGGCATACGACAGAACCTGCGCGTGCTGCTCGTTTCCGGCGAACCCCATGCCGGTGAACGCGCCTGGCGCAACCTCCTGAAATCCGACGCCTCGGTCGATCTGGTGCATTTCACCATTCTGCGCCCGCCCGAAAAACAGGACGGCACGCCCATCAACGAACTCTCGCTGATCGCCTTCCCGACCCGCGAACTGTTCGTTGAGAAGATCAATGATTTCGACCTCATCATCTTCGACCGCTACCAGCATCGCGGCGTGCTGCCGATCCTTTATTACGATTACATCGCCCAATATGTCGAAAAGGGCGGCGCGCTTTTGATCGCCGCCGGGCCGGAACATGCCGGTCAGGATTCGATCGCCATGACGCCTTTAGCCTCCGTGCTGCCGGCGCAGCCGACGGGTCAGGTGCATCAGGCCGCTTTTTACCCCCGTCTTTCGGAGGCGGGCAAGAAACACCCCGTCACTCGCGGGCTGGAAGGCTCCGGCAACGAGCCGCCGCAATGGGGCCGCTGGTTCCGCACCATCAGTGTCGACCCGCCGCAGGGCCAGACCGTGATGCTGGGCGACGGACAGGACCCGCTGCTGGTGCTGAACCGGCAGGGCGAAGGCCGTGTCGCCATGCTGCTGTCGGATCAGGGCTGGCTGTGGGCGCGCGGTTACGAAGGTGGTGGCCCGCATGTGGCGCTTTACCGCCGCATCGCCCACTGGCTGATGAAGGAGCCGGAGCTTGAAGAAGAGGCGCTGACGGCGCGCGCCAACGGCCGCACCCTGCAGATCACCCGCCAGACCATTGGCGACGATCCCGGTCAGGCGAGCGTGCGTTTCCCTTCCGGCAAAACGGAAAATATGGCCTTCACCAGCGCCGAGCCCGGTCTTTACAGGATCGAGCGCCGCATGGATGAAACCGGCCTGTTCGAAATCAAGAACGGCGATTTCACCACCCTCGTCCATGTCGGCGCGGTGGATGCACCGGAATTCAAGGCGATGATTTCGACGACCGAAACCCTGAAACCGCTGGCAGACGCCACCAAGGGCAGCGTGCACCGTGTCGCCGATAGTTCCGGCCGTATCGCGCTGCCCGATATATTGCCCGTCCGCGGCGATATCAGGGTTGCCGATGAGGATCGCATGCTGATACGCATGACCGACGAGACGGTGCTGAAAGGCGTCAACACCCTGCCGCTCTTTGCCGGTTTTGCCGGGCTTGCCGCCCTGCTGCTCGCCTTCTCCGCGCTCTGGTGGCGTGAGGGCCGGTAAGGGCGTTTCGGCCCGGCGGCAGCGCCGGGCTTTCCCGTCTCCGATTGGAAATCGAAAGCGGTCGCCACCCCGGCGTCTGGAGAGAAACCATGAATTTCATTTTGAGCGACGTCGCGGATCCAGAAGCCGAAAAGGCCATCCGCGATCCGCTGGTGGCCTATAATCTCGCCCGTTTCGGCGAAAGCGACAAACGCGAACTCATCATCACCATCCGTGACGACGAAAACATTGTTACCGGCGGTCTGGTTGGCCATACCGCCCGCGGCTGGCTTTACGTGCAGCTTCTTTTCATACCGGAAACCATGCGCGGTCGGGGCACGGCCCCCAAGCTGCTTGCAATGGCCGAGGAAGAAGCCAGAAAACGCGGCTGCATGGGCGCCTATATCGACACGATGAACCCGGATGCCCTGAGAACCTATGAACGCTACGGCTTCACCAAAATCGGCTCGCTTGGCCCCCTTTCCAGCGGCCAGTCGATCACCTGGCTGGAGAAGCGGTTCTAAATTGCATAAAGCTGCTAAGCCGCGATCCCCGATACCTCACCATCCACCGTCCGGCCCATAGCCTCGCGAATCTGCTGGCGAAGCCACACGGCCCCGGCATCCGCGTCGGTCTGCAGGGCCCAGACCATGGCGACGGGTGGGAAATTCAACGCCACCGGCACCGGGCTTATTTCCAGCCCCAGCAACGGCGCATAACGCAGCGCGATACGCGAGGACACGGTGGCCAGCACCGCCGAAGATCGCGCCGTTGCCAGTACCGAAAGAAAATCCGGCGCGGCGGCAACGACGTCGATCTCCAATCCGCTCAGCTCCAGCGCGTCCTTGATGCAGCCGTGCAGGCTGTCCGTCTGCGATATGACCGCATGTTTGGCCGCCACATAGGCGTCCAGTCCCACGGGATTGGGCAGATCAAGGAGAGCCGGGTTGAAACAGCAGAATACGCTGGAAGAATAGAGCGGTTCGCAATGGTGGCGCTGCTCTTTCGAATAGGTGCATCCGACAGCCATGTCGATCACACCCGTATCCAGCATCGCCGTGATTTCCTGCTCCTGCCCGTTGCGGGCGAGAATACGGATACCGGGCGCAATCTCCCGCAGCCGCGCCGTCAAATCCGGCAAAAGCAACAGTTCCACCTCGCTCGACATGCCCAGCCGGAATGTGCGGCGCTCCGTTGCCGGATCGAACACATCCGCCGTCAGCACCGCCGCCTGCGCCTGCCTGAGCGCCTGTCTCACCGGCCCGGCCAGATTGAGCGCCCGCGCCGTCGGCTTCATCTCCTGCCCCACGCGGATGAAAAGCTCGTCTTGAAACAGGGTCCGCAGGGTGGAGAGATTATGGCTCATGGCCGGCTGCTGGATTTTCAGCCGCCGCGCGGCGCGCGTGACATTCATTTCCTCCATCATCGCATCGAAGGCGATGAGAAGGTTGAGGTCGAAAGAACGAAGATTGAAATGATCGATAGTTTGCATAAGTCACATCGATTTGATTGCTGACCTCTCTACACTTAGCTGGAGTACGGAAAGTTTCAAGACGTTCCCCAACCCAGGAGCCCTCAATGCCGTCACGTCGCTCACTTCTCAAAGGCGCCGCCAGCGCCATCATCGCCGCCCCCTTCGTTGCACCCTCCCTCGCCTTCGCCAAGGCGCCGCTCGCCGCCACACAGGCACCCGGCTTTTACCGGCTGATGGTCGGCAAGGTGGAAGTCACCGCGCTTTCGGACGGCGTCATCGCGCTGCCGCTTGCCAAAATCTACACCAACACCACGCCGGAACATGCGACAAAGGTGCTGCAGGATGCCTTCCTGCCGGAAGAAACGCCCACCTCGGTCAACGCGTTTCTCGTCAACACCGGCGACAGGCTGGTGCTGATTGATGCCGGCACCGGCACCTATCTCGGCCCAAGCCTCGGCCGGCTCGTCGCCAATATCGAGGCCTCAGGCTACAAGGCGGGGGAGATAGACGATGTTATCCTCACCCATATCCATACCGACCACTCCGGCGGGCTGTCTGCGGATGGCAAACGCGTCTTTGCCAATGCGACCCTGCACGTCAACAAGCGCGAAGCCGCTTTCTGGCTTGATGAGGCAAAGGCCAAGGCGGCGCCCGAAGCGCTGAAGAAGGGTTATGCCGAAGCGAAGGAAAGCATCCAGCCCTATATCGATGCCGGCAAGTTCGAGACATTCGGTGATAGTGCCGCGCCGGTTCCCGGCCTCGGCTCTATCCTTTATGCCGGCCATACGCCGGGCCACAGCGGCATCGTTCTGGAAAGCGACGGCCAGAAAATCGTCTTCTGGGGCGATATCACCCATGGCGATATCCTCCAGTTCGATGAACCTGATGTCGCGATCGAATTCGACGTCGACCAAGAGGCTGCCGTCGCCGCCCGCGATCTGGCATTCCGGCAGGCGGTGGAAGGCAAATATCTGGTGGCAGGCGCCCATATCGCCTTCCCCGGCATAGGCCATGTGCGCACCGACAGCACCAATTACGATTGGCTTCCGGTCAATTACACGACGCTTTAACTGCAGAGCGGAATGGCCTGATCGTGGATCGGATCAGGCCATCACCCCTGAGCGGCAATCAGGTCAGCGCTACCTGCCGCGTTTCCGCATTGATCATCGTGGCCGCAATGGCGGCCAGCACCAGCAGCCCGGCAAATATGCCGATTGCGACACCAAAACCCTGCGCAATGGCATAACCAAGCAGAGACGGCGCAAGCAGGCCGCCAAGCCGCGCCATGGCGCCCGCGGCCCCCATGCCGGTCGCCCGGGATTCGGTTGGATAAAGCTCCGGCGTATAGGCATAAAGCGCTCCCCAGGTGCCGAGCAGCGCAAAGCTCATAATAAGCAGTGAGGCGGCAATCATTGCGCCGGCCGAAGCGAGCGTGAAGAGCAGGCATCCGAGCGCGGAGAGCAGGCAGAAGCCGATCAGTGTCGGCTTGCGGCCCCATTTTTCAACGCCATAGGCGGCAAGCGCATAACCGGGGATCTGCGCCAGCGCCACCAGCACTAGAAAACCATAACCACGCACGAAGCCGAAACCATCACCCGCCAGTTTCGCCGGCATCCAGGTGAAGACACCGTAATAGGAGACCGAAACGAGGAACCAGATGGCAAGGATCATGATGCTGCGCTGCCGGAGTGCGGGTGAAAATATCCCCTGCCCCTTGGCCACGTCAGGCTGGAAAAGCCCGGTTCCGGCATCGAGCGGCGCGCGGCCATTCGTCACCAGCATGCGGTTGACGACAGCCTTTGCTTCCTCTGACCGACCGCTGCGCAAGAGGTAAAGCGGCGATTCCGGCACCAGAAAGCGCAGGCCGAGACCGAGGACGGCCGGAAAGGCCGTCACGGCAAAAATATAACGCCATGCATCGGCGACACCGGCAAGGCTGGCGCCCCAGGCCGCAAGCGCCACGATCAGCGTTCCGACAGCCCAGAAGCCTTCCAGAAAGACCAGCCAGCGCCCGCGATTTTTGGCGGGCAGGAATTCCGCCATCATCGCATAATCCACCGGCAGCGTGCCGCCCACGGCAGCCCCGGTAAGAAAGCGCAGAACGAGCAGAATGGTGAAATCAGGCGAGAATATCGAAAGCACACCGAACAGCGCATCACAGGCCACGGTGACGATCAGCACCCGGCGACGCCCGTAACGATCCGCCAGCCGCCCGAAACCGGCAGCGCCGAGAAGCATGCCGAAAAAGAACGCCGTGCCGGTCTGCAGCGCCTGCGGCACCGTCAGGCCGAAGGTTGCGGCAATCGAGGCGGCGGTGAAGCCGACGGCCAGAACCTGCATGGCATCCGCCGCCCAGACGAGACCGAAAATGCCCATCAGCCTGCGCTGATAGGCGCCTGCGCCCGCGCGCTCCAGCGCCTCATTCATGGTGATTGCCGTCATGCCCCGCCCCTCTGCAGAAATCGACTTTCACTTGCTATCGCATGGGGGGAGGAAACGGAATTGAATTCTGTGGAGGGGTGCGCACGGTTGGAACGAAATGCTCGGCGCAACGATAGGCGAACCCCTGCGCCTCCGCCCTCATCCCTGTGCTTGTCACAGGGATCCCGCCAGCCCAAGTCCTTGGGCTGAAAAGAGTCCTCTCGCCGCGCAGATGCGCGTCGGCTGGATTCCTGTGACAAGCACAGGAATGAGGGAAGACAGAAGCGCTGGCGAGAAAAGGCAAAGCTGCCTTGCAGAAAGACCCTCAGCCGTAAACCCGAAGAGGCTCCTCAAAACCCTCATCTTCCGCAGCTGCGGCAGGCATCACGGCCTCGCAGTTGCGCCAGCCGATCTTGCCCTTCAACCGCTGATGAACGTCATTGCCAAGCGGCGCCACCAGCACCCGGTTCGGATCAACCGGTCCCGGAAAATCGAGCGCCGCATAAGCGACCTTCTCAAAACCGAGCGGCATGTAATAGGGCGGATCGCCGATCAGGATCACGGCCTCGGAGCCCTTCCGCCTTGCGGCCGCAATGGCGATCCGGACGAGTTCCCGGCCTATGCCCTTGTTTTTGTGCGAAGGCCGAACCGCAAGCGGGCCAAGCATATGGCCCTTCACCCCGCCGGCCAGGACGGGCGTCATGCGCACCGAAGCGATCGTCTCACCATCATCAGCGCAGACGAAGGACAGCGACCGGTCATGCGGACCCTGCTCACGGATGCGCGCCGCCGCACGGGTGTGCCGGCCGGGACCAAATGCTTCTTCGTTGATGACTTCGATGATGGCGTCGTGCGACGCGTCCTCGGTGAGGTAGACAAGATCGTGCTTGGACATAAAGAGACCGAAACTTCCAGAATGCGGATGCGACAATAGATGACGGCTGCGCCGGTAAGGGCGTTCAGGAGCGTCAGCGTCGTCGGAGCATCCGTGGTTCGATCATAGCCTGCAATTTCCTCAGATTTGTGAAAATCGCAATTATCAGGAAAATCACCCCCCGTCCAGAACAAATCTCGACGCTCCTCCTTTCAGCCTGTGCGGGACCGGAAACGCATTGTTCAATGCCTTGCGGGTTCGCGGGATTGAGCGAAACGGGTAGTATCGCCGTCAAGGAAACAATCAAGGAGATCATCATGGGCATGCTGGTGGAAGGTGTGTGGAAGGACGTCTGGTACGACACCAAGGAAACCAAGGGGCATTTCAAGCGCAGCGCCTCGCAATTCCGCAACTGGATCACAGTGGATGGCGCACCCGGCCCTTCCGGAGAAGGCGGTTTCGAGGCGGAGAAAGATCATTACCACCTCTATGTCTCCTTCGCCTGCCCCTGGGCGCACCGCACCCTGATCTTTCGCAAGCTGAAAAAGCTGGACGACCTGATCTCGGTCTCCGTCGTTGATCCGCTGATGCTGGAAAACGGCTGGGAATTCAAGCCGCCGGGCGAACGCACGCCGGGCGCGACCGAGGATCACCTGTTCGGCTCCTCCACGCTCTGGCAGGTCTATACCAAAGCGGACCCCAAATATTCCGGGCGCGTCACCGTGCCGGTGCTCTGGGACAAAAAGCGGGGCACCATCGTTTCCAATGAATCCGCGGAAATCATCCGCATGTTCAATACCGCCTTCAATGACCTCACCGGCTCGCAGGAGGATTATTATCCCGAAGCGTTGCGCGCCGAGATCGATGCGCTGAACGACGTGATCTATGACACCGTCAATAACGGCGTCTACAAGGCCGGCTTCGCCACGACACAGGACGCCTATCAGCAGAATGCCGTGAAGGTCTTCGAAACGCTCGATATGCTGGAAGATCGCCTGAAGGACCGCCGTTTCCTGTTCGGCGCGGAGCAGACGGAAGCGGACTGGCGTCTGTTCACCACTCTGGTGCGGTTCGATCCCGTTTATGTCGGCCATTTCAAGTGCAATATCCGCCGCATCCACGACTATCCGCACCTGACGGGTTACCTGCGCGATCTTTACCAGACACCGGGCGTGCCTGACACGGTCGACATGCGCCACATCAAGGAACATTATTACCGCAGCCACCGCACCATCAACCCGACCGGCATCGTGCCCGTCGGTCCGGAGCTGGACCTGACCATGGCGCATGGACGCGAGACGCTGGTCTGACGAAATACGCCGCTACCAGTAGTCGGCAATCGCCGCTTCGCCGGCAAGTTCGGCAAGGCGGCGGCGGGTTGCCGCCGTCACCCCTTCGGGCAGATTTGAAAGATCGAAAAAGCCGCTCTCGGCAATCTCATGATCCGGCTTTTTCGGTTTGGTCTGGGTGACATCAAGCCGATAAAGCGCGACATGGTCGCGATTGCTGCCTTCCAGATTAAGGTAAACGTGGAAAAGCTCCGGCTTTGAGGCAGCTTCGAGATTGCCTTCCTCGCGGATTTCCTTGTGCAGCGCCGCGAGCAGGGTTTCGCCGCGCTCCACCCCGCCGCCCGGCAGATACCAGCCCGGAAGATAGGTGTGCCGCACGAGAAAAATCCTGCCCTTTTCATCGAAGCAAGCCGCACGCACACCAAGAGTTGCGCCGCGCGTGAACAGAAAAACGAAATGCAGAAAGCGGATGAAGACACGCATATGGAACGGACGGGCCTGCCGCCCGGTTGTTTCGTCATTCACCCTGGTTTCTCCCCGCCTGCCGGCTTTTATTGGACGCGCGGCATATCATAGGTTATCTCTGCCGCCATGTTCAAACTTGCCCATATTTCAGACGTCCATTTAGGGCCACTGCCAAAACTCACTTTCCGGGAACTTGCATCGAAACGGATTACCGGTTTCGTCAACTGGCACCGCAACCGCCGCAAGCATCTCTTTACCGATACACTGGAAAAGCTGCTCGACGATCTCGAGGCAAAATCACCCGATCATCTGGCTATTACCGGCGATCTCGTCAATCTTGCGACGGGCATCGAAATCCGCGCCGCCGCCGACTGGCTTGAGGAAGTGGGCGACCCTGAGAGAACCTCGGTGGTCCCAGGCAATCACGACGCCTATGTTTCCGGCGCGCACGACAAGGCCATGCAGGCCTGGTATCCATACGTGCGTGGCGATGGCGACCCAGCGGAATGGGACGACGACCGCAAGATTTTCCCCTATATGCGCGTGCGCGGCCCCGTGGCGCTGATCGGCTGCTCCACCTCGATTGCGACACCACCCTTTTCGGCCACCGGCTATTTCGGCAACCGGCAGGCGCGTGCCACGGCGGAACTCTTAAAAAAAGCCGGTGAACAGGGGCTGTTCCGCGTGGTGATGATCCATCATCCGCCCATCCGGGGCGCTTCCCCCACCCACAAACGCATGATCGGCATTCGCCGTTTCGCGGCCGCACTCGGCGTCGGCGGTGCGGAACTCGTGCTGCACGGTCATACCCATCTCAACACGGTTTACTGGTTGAATACCCACCACGGGGAAGACCACATCCCGGTCGTCGGCATTTCCTCGGCCAGCCAGGGGCCGGGCGGTGAAAAACCGCGCGCGGCCTATAATCTCTTCCATATTTCCGGTGGGCCCGGCACATGGAATGTCGCCTGCGAACGCCATAGCCTCGATGAGACGGCGACGGGTGTGGCGCTGGAAGATGTGCGGGTGTTTTATGAAAACGGGCGACCGCTGGGGTTTTCTCTACCGAGGGAATAAAACCCGCGTGCGTGGAGCGGAGGAGGGCTTTACCCCCCTCTGCCCTGCCGGGCATCTCCCCCTCAAGGGGGGAGATCGACCTGAGGCTAGGTCTTGCCCATATCAAAGCCCGAGAATGAAGCTGCGGGAAAGCGTCTTGCCGATCTCCCCCCTTGAGGGGGAGATGTCCGGCAGGACAGAGGGGGGCCTCCCCCACCCTCAAAGCAAGCTTACTTAGCCCGCTCTTCCAGCACCCGGTTGGCCGCCGAAACAATCGCTTCCAGCGACGCACCGACGATATTCGTGTTAACCCCGGCGCCAAACAGCTTGCCGCCCGGATGCTCCATCTCGACATAGGCAATGGCCGAAGCATTCGAGCCATGCTGCAGCGAATGCTCGGAATAATCGTTCACCGACAGGTCGATGCCGAGATAGACCGACAACGCATTGATGAACCCGTCGATCGGACCGGTGCCCTTGCCCTCGATACGCTTCACCTCGCCATTATCGGTGATCTCGGCGGCAACGATGCGCACGCCCTTGAAATCGCCGGCCGGATAGGTGTGGTGATCGACGAACTTGATGCGCGCATTCGGCTGCGTCACATAACGCTCCATAAAGCGCTCATAGATGCGCTTGGCCGGCAGTTCGACGCCCTCTTCATCGGTAATGCGCTGGATGTCCTCGCGGAATTCCACCTGCAGGTTGCGCGGCAGGTTGATGCCGTAATCCTGCTGGAGAATATAGGCGATGCCGCCCTTGCCGGATTGCGAGTTGATGCGGATGATCGCCTCATAGGAGCGGCCGACATCCTTCGGGTCGATCGGCAGATAAGGCACTTCCCAGACGGGGTGATTGGCGACCTTGATCGCCTTCATGCCCTTGTTGATCGCATCCTGATGCGAGCCGGAAAACGCCGTGTAGACCAGTTCGCCGACATAAGGATGGCGCTCGGGGATCGTCATCTCGTTGGAATATTCATAGACCGCCTTGATGCGTTCGATATCGCGGCAATCCAGCTCGGGGTCGACGCCCTGCGTATACATGTTCAGCGCCAACGTCACGACGTCGACGTTGCCGGTGCGCTCGCCGTTGCCGAACAGCGTGCCTTCGACGCGGTCCGCACCGGCCATCAGAGCCAGCTCGGTCGCGGCAATGCCCGTGCCGCGGTCGTTATGCGGATGCAGCGAAATGATGACGTTTTCGCGGTTGTCGATATTGCGGCACATCCATTCGATCTGGTCGGCATAGATGTTCGGTGTCGCCATTTCCACCGTCGACGGCAGGTTCAGGATCAGCTTGTTGTCGGCCGTCGGCTTTACGACCTCGACCACGGCGTTGCAGATTTCCAGCGCCACTTCCAGCTCGGTGCCGGTAAAGCTCTCAGGCGAATATTCGAAGCGGAAACCTCCGCCGGCCTTGGCGGCCATGTCGGTGATCATCTTGGCGGCATCAACGGCAATCTGCTTGATGCCATGCACATCCTTGCCGAACACCACGCGGCGCTGCAATTCCGAGGTGGAATTGTAGAAATGGATGATCGGCTTGTTGGCGCCTTCCAGCGCTTCAAACGTGCGGGTAATCAGCTCCGGGCGGCACTGCACCAGCACCTGCAGGGAGACATCGTCAGGCACATTGCCTTCCTCCACGCACCAGCGGGCGAAATCGAAGTCCGTCTGCGAGGCGGAAGGAAAACCGATCTCGATTTCCTTGAAGCCCATTTCGAGCAGCAGCTTGAACATGCGGGCCTTGCGGTCGTGCCCCATGGGGTTGACCAGCGACTGGTTGCCGTCGCGCAGGTCCACCGAACACCAGATCGGCGCCTTGTCGATGGTCTTGCCCGGCCATGTACGGTCAGGAATATTGATGGTCGGGTAAGGGCGATACTTCACGCTCGCGTCCGACATGCCCTTGGAAATATTGGTGATCTTGCCGTCCATTTCGCTTCCTCCTTGCGCAGTCCGCGGGCTTCTCGAGCCATCGGCGGATGCGCGGCCCTCAAGGGCCTAAATCCAGTATAAAATGAGATTTCGAGATGAGGAGCGTTTGCGCCAGCGGGCTTTCGGCCGCCGGGCGCTCCTCACTGGACCCGGCAACCGCGTGTAAGGTCGAGGCTAAGAAGCGAGAGTGCACCGCGCGGAGAGGCGTTCGCAGAAATCTGCGCGCTCATGCCGGAAATGGTTGCGATGCTGTTGCTCATGGCGATGTGTATAAACAGCGGCTGGCGGTCTGACAAGTGATCTTGTGCCGTGCGCCGGTTATTTTCCCTGCCTGCCGCTCTCAAGCCTTTCTGCCTAACCGCGCTTCACCACCCGCTGCAACGCCATCATCAGCCCCCCGCCGATCAACCCCCAGAAGGCCCCGGAAACGCCGCCGAAGGAGAGGCCGGAGGCTGTGATGAGGAAAGTGATGGCCGCCGCCTCGCGGGTTTCCGGCTCCTTGAAGGCTGCCACTGCGGAGCCGGAAAAGGCGCCGACCAGCGCCAACCCCGCCACCGCCTGAATGAGGATGGGCGGCGCCAGCGCCACGAAGGCCGTGACCACGCCGGCCAGCAGGCCGAAGATGATATAGCCGACGCCTGCGATGATCGCCGCCCAGTAACGCCGTCTCGCATCAGGATGGGCATCCTCGCCCGCGCACATGGCCGCCGTGATGGCGGCAAGATTGACCGCATGGCCGCCAAAGGGCGCGGAAAGCAGGGAGAAAAAGCCGGTCGCCGCGAAAAGCGGGCCGGGCTGCGGGTCGTAGTGATTGACCTTCAGCACCGCGATACCGGGAATATTCTGCGAAGCCATGGTGACGATGAAGAGCGGCAGCGCGATGGAAACGACGGCGTGCAGGCTGAAGACGGGCGTTACCCACTCAATCGGCGGTGTCAGCGATTGCGCCACGCTATCGAGCGCGCCCTCGGGAATATCGACACCGAAGATCATGACAAGCACGAAGGCGGCAAGGGCCGCGGGCACGGCGAACAGCCGTTTAAAGGCACCAACAACGATCCAGGCGAGAATGATGGGTAATCCGAGCGCCGGGTTGAAGCCGATTGCCTTGATCGGCGCGAAACACAGGCCGATGATGACGCCTGACAGCATGGCATTGGCAAGCGGCGCGGGAATGGAGGCGACCGCCTTTCCAAGTGGCCTGAACAGGCCTGCGATGATGATCAAAATGGCGCAGATGACGAACCCGCCAACGGCTGCCGGGAAGCCACCCTCAATGACGCCGGTGGTGGCAAGCAGCGCGGCGCCCGGCGTCGACCACGCGATGCTGATGGGAAGCCGGGTTGTGACGGAAAGAGCTATGGCGCAAAGCCCCATCGCCACCGAAAGCGCCATCAGCGCCGACGCCGCTTCGAAATCCGTCGCACCGACGGCTTTCAGCCCCTGCAACACAACGGCGAAGGAGCTGGCGAAACCGACAAAGGCGGTAAGGCAGCCCATGAACAGGCTCTGGACGGAAAAATCTTTCAGCATGAAGCACTCTGCGGCCTGCGGCCTGTCGCAAACAACCGCAGCGGTCTGCATTGGCGACAGGCAGAAAAATTGAAGCGTGATGCGCGAATCCGGGGATGGCGACACGCCTTGGATGAAGCGTGGTTATATTCAGGATCAAAAAAGACGCGACTTGGCAAGATGGGCCACCAGACTTCAGGTACGGCGGCATGGAAAACGTCATCAAAGTTTAGCGGCGAGGCGCTAATCCTGCCCGCATCACAACAGGTCATCCGCCACGAGAGGGACCCTCGCCATGCTCCGCATCGTCACCATTGCCGCCTGCTGTTTTGCGGCTCTTCCCGCCACTGCCCAGACCCCGCCTGCGCCGGCCTTCCTCGGCCAGATCGTCATTCCCTCGGGCCTCTCCATCAATGGCGTTACCTTCGGCGGCATTTCCGATCTCGCCTTTGACAGCGAAACGGGCCGTTATTTCGCAATTTCCGATGATCGCGTGGAAAAAGGTCCGGCCCGCTATTACGAGCTGGAGCTGGCCGTAACGGAAGGCGCCGCCACGCTCAACATCGCCGCCATCCATGAATTGAAAGACGAGACCGGCGCGGCCTTTGCGCCGAAGAGCATCGATGCGGAAGGCATCGCGCTCGACCGCAAGGGCGGCAAGCTCTATTGGTCCTCCGAACGCGACCTGAAGAACCAGCCGGCGCTTTACGTCTCGGACATCGACGGCGGCAATGTGAAGCGGCTGGAACTGCCGGACGCCTATCTCGTCGACGACGCGAAGACCAAGGGCGTACAGAACAACCTCGCTTTTGAAGGCCTGGCCCTGATGCCCGGCCGGCTGATCGCCGCCACCGAAAACGCTCTCATCCAGGACGGCCCCAAGGCAACGCCGCAGGCGGGCAGCCCGGCCCGTATCCTCGTCATCGACACGGCGACGCTGAAACCGGTCGCCGAGCATGTCTATGTCACCGAGGCGATCTCCAAGACCCCAACCGCCGCCGAGCCGAAATATAACGACAACGGCCTTTCCGCCATTGCAGCCCTGCCGGATGGCCGTTTTGTCGCCGTCGAGCGCAATTTCGCCTCCGGCGTCGGCAACCACATCCGCTTCTTCATCGTCGACATGTCCCGCGCCGACAATATTCTCGGCAAGGACAAGATCGATCCGGCTTCCGTGGCTACCGTATCGAAATCACCCTGGTTTGAAATCAACGAAGGCGATTTCGGCCTCGATATCGACAATATCGAGAGCTTCGCCTTCGGCCCTGTGGTGGATGGCAAGCAGCTTTTTGTCATCGCCTCCGACGACAATTTCAACACAGGCAAGCAGTTCACCCAGTTTGCGGCATTCGCAATTCCCGCCAATCTGGGTCAGTGAAATCCACCGAAACAGAATGCCGGCTCTGGACAATGTCCGGGCCGGCATCGGCAACCGAGACGGATGCCTGCCTTACCAGCGGAGCAGACGTGAACCGGCGAAAGCGCCGATGATACCGGTCAAGAGAATGCCCAGGGAATACCAGATCAACACGAAAGCCATGCCGTTTTCGGTGCAGAACCACGAATAGACCCACGCCCCGGCCGCACCTGCGGCGATGCCAGCGGCAAAACCCGCAAGCGTGGGATCAGCGGGGGCCGACCGCCTGAGAACCGCGAAATTCGCCAGAAACAGCGGCAGCGCGAAAGCAACGATCAAAAACGGGCAATGCAGCGCCGACGATCCGAGAATGAGGGTGCTGTAGGTGCTGGGCACGGCAAATCCAAGCTGGACGAGCGCGATCAGCGCCATGGCGGCAAAAATCAGCGCAAGCCACACAAACAGGCAACCCCTCTCGCCTTCCGGCCGCGCAAGACGCATGACGGCAAAAAATGCAATGAGGGCCAGTAGGGCATTATAGGCGGATTTGACCCAGAAACCCGGCTCGGTCATGGCCTCGCTCATGTCGACGCGAAGCCCCAGAATGACGACCATCAGCACGAGCGAAAGGCCGAGCGCGGGCAATGCCGCGAATGCCAGCCTGCGCTCCAGCGCGAAAGCGGGGACAGGTTTCAGATCACCCGCCAGTTGTTCGATGATGTCTTCCGTTTTCCTCACCTGTCCCCCCGCAACTTCGCCGCCAGGACTTTCAGCGTTCTGTGAATGCCGACCCTTGCCGCAAGCTCGGTCTGGCCGGATTTTTCCGCCGCTTCGGCAATTGACTGGCCTTCGAGTTTCACTCTTCGAATGAGATCGCGTTGCCGCTCCGGCAGGTCGTCGAGCAGCCGCTCCACATCCATGCGGGCCATGACCGCATCGACGGAGGGTTCCGCCTCCAGCGTCTCATCGAGTTCGACTTCCGCCAGCATTCGGGCGCCCCTGCCCCGATAATGATCGATGAGCTTGTAGCGCGCTATCGAGAAGAACCACGCCGTGAAAGGTCTTGCACGGTCATAGGTCTCCCGCTTGGCGTGAAGCGACAACAGGGTTTCCTGCACAAGATCTTCGACATCGCCTCTGGAGGCGGCCGCCATGCGCCGGCTGAAATAGGCGATCAGCAGCCGCCTCAGGGCATGAAGCAAATGCCGGTAGGCGCCTTCGTCCCCATCGAGGGAACGCAGCATCAGCATTTTTAATGTCTCTTCCGAAAGGCTGCCTGTCATCGTCACTATCGGGTTATTCGCAGTCGGCAGGATATTGTTACATAGTGGCTTTAAAAAAATCTCGCCCGAACTTGTCGTCACAAGCGCGTGAAGATGTAACGGGCGGCGGGTCGCGCCCGAATGGACAATCGTGAGCCCCGGCACAATGCCGGCGGACATGCAACGACGTCCAGAGGAGACCCTTCATGACCCGCATTCTTACCGCCATTGCCGCCGCTTCCCTGTTCTCCGCTCTTTCCTTCGCAGGCATCGCCCATGCCGACAGCATGAAAACCGATACGATGAAGAAGGACACCATGCATAGCGACGCCATGAAGGCCGAGACCATGAAAAAGGATGGCATGTCCATGGCCAGCAAGAAGGACTGCATGGACAAGGCCGGTATGGAAATGGACAAGATGAAAAAGGCCGACATGATGAAGGCCTGCGACATGATGAAGTAAGGCCGGCCTGAACGAAAAAAGCCCGCACCGGTTTTGACCGATGCGGGCTTTCTCAAATGAAAATCGAAAACTCAGAGTTCCGACTGGCTTTCGACGATCTTGCCGACGAGGCCGTAATCCTTGGCCTCTTCCGCTCCGAGCCAGTAATCGCGATCGATGTCCTTGGCGATCTTTTCTTCGCTCTGGCCGGTGGCCTTGGAGAAGATCTTGATCAGGCGCTGGTTCATCTTGATGATTTCGCGGGCCTGGATTTCGATGTCGGATGCCATGCCGCGCGTGCCGCCGGAGGGTTGATGCAGCAGGAAGCGGGTGTTCGGCAGGCAAAGGCGGCGTTCCTTCGGTACCGAAACGTAAATCAGCGCACCGGCGGAGGCGACCCAGCCCGTGCCGATGATGTAGACCTTCGGCTTGATGAACTTGATCATGTCGTGGATGGAATCACCCGATTCGACATGGCCGCCCGGCGAATTGACGTAAACGCGAATGTCGTCGTCACTGGCGGCGGCAAGAGCCACGAGCTGCGTGCAGACCTTCTGCGCCAGTTCCTGCGTGATGCCGCCATAGATGAAGATCGAACGCGACTTGAAAAGATTCGCTTCCGTTTCCTTGCCGATCGGCAGTTCCTTGCTCTTGTCGTCTTCGTCTTCGTTCATCAACGGCTCTCCAGCGTAATTCATGCATGCCCTTCGGACATAGTGCGACTTGTTACGTAAGGCAATGAGCGAAAAAGGCAAGGTTTGCCCGCCAACAATAAACACCACCCCCGGCAGATGACGCATGGACAGCCTCTTGGCCTTCGCGATATCGTCAGCGCCTCATTGCAGCGCCGCCCGCCGCGGGAAGCCCAAGATCCCGCCGCTGACGGCAACAATTTCAAGAGGGAACCATGCTGAAAAGACTAAGCCTCGCCGCCGCCGCGCTCGGCCTCACCACCCTGCCCGCTTTCGCCCATCTGAACCCGGAAGAACACGGTTCCTTCATGGCCGGTGTCTCCCACCCCTTCTTCGGTGCGGACCATATTCTGGCGATGGTGGCCGTCGGCATCTGGGCCTCGCAGATCGCCTTTGCCCGAAACGACCGCAAGGCGCTGTGGATCGTGCCCGCCGCTTTCGTCGGCACCATGGCCGCAGGCTTCCTGATGGCGGTTTACGGCATTGACCTTCCCTTCGTCGAACCCGCCATTCTCGCCTCCGTCATCGGCCTTGGCCTGCTGGTTGCGATGGCGGCAAGGCTTCCCACGGCAGCGGCAGCGGCCGTTGTCGGCGCTTTCGCGCTTTTCCACGGCCATGCCCATGGCGGTGAACTCGGCAGCGCGGGCACACTTCAATTCGGCATCGGCTTCATGATCGCCACCGCCATCCTGCATGCGGCCGGCATCGCGCTCGGCCTCGGCATTGCCCGTTTCGGCTCGGCCGCAAGCCGCACCGTCGGCGCGCTGACGGCGATTGCGGGTCTCTCGCTCGCCTTTGGCGGCTGAGGATCATTACCGAAATTTAAAATTTGGACCGCTTTGAAAAGCCTGAATTCTGGCCTACCTCCTTATCGTGGATTTACGCTTCACGGTAAGGAGGCAGCATATGTCACCGGAAGAAAGCCAGCTTCTCAAGGCCCTGTTCGACAGGACCAAAACCGCATCCGCCACCCCGCGTGACCGCGAGGCGGAAACTTTGATCGCAGACGCCGTGCGCGATCAACCCGCAGCCCCCTATTATCTCGCCCAGGCGGTGATCGTTCAGGAAAAAGGTCTGGAAGCGGCAGCAGCCCATATCAAACAGCTCGAAGACCGCATCCACGCACTGGAAAGCGGTAATAGCGCCCCTCAGGCGGCGGCGCAGGGCGGTTTCCTCAGCTCCATCTTCGGCACCGGCCAGCCGCAACCACCCGCACCGGCACCAGCCCCTGCGGCCGCGCCGAGCTCATGGCGCAACGATACCGCCGGCCAGACGGCCGGCCCTTGGGGAGCGGCAGCCAATCAGCAGCAGCCCGGTGGCCCATGGAGCCAGGCCGCCGCAGGTGGACGTTCAGGCGGTGGTTTTCTGCAAGGCGCGCTCGGCACCGCTGCCGGTGTTGCGGGCGGCATGCTGCTGGCCAATTCGCTGAGCGGCATTTTCGGCAGCCACATGTCGTCGCTCGGCCTTGGCTCGCCCTTCAGCGGCGGCAATGCCGCTGGCAACGCACCCGTCGAGGAAACCGTCGTCAACAACTATTACGGCGACAGCGCAAGCCCGCAGAATAACGACGATGACGATATCCAGCAGGCCGATTACGACGACAGCGCCGATGATGCGGATGCTGATTCAGGCGACGACGGTTCGTTCGCCTGAACCTTGCATCACATAAACAGCCGGATCAGCCGCGGCCGCGATAGGTGGCAACGCCCTGATCCGGCAGCCACACGCCTTCAGGCGCCGGTCCGGTCTGCCAGAACACGTCAATCGGAATGCCGCCGCGCGGATACCAGTAAGCACCAATGCGCAGCCATTTCGGCTGCAGCAGTTCTACCAGCCGCTTGGCGATATAGACCGAGCAATCCTCGTGGAATGCGCCGTGGTTGCGGAAGGACTGCAAAAACAGCTTCAGCGACTTCGACTCCACCAGGAAATCGCCCGGAATGTAATCGATGACGATATGGGCGAAATCCGGCTGGCCGGTCATCGGGCAAAGCGAGGTGAATTCGGGCGCGGTGAAGCGCACGACATAATCGGTGCCGGCATTGCCGTTCGGCACTTTTTCGAGAACAGCCTTCTCCGGGCTCTCTGGCGTATCGACCTTCGTGCCCAGCTGCGACAGGCCGGAAACATCCGTCACGGACATGGAAAACTCCTGTTTATTTAAACAATCACTTTGACGCCATGCGCCTTTTCGCCTTCCGGCTCGACGTGAATGGCAAGGCTGGCGCCCGGTATGACGTCCCTTATGGCATCTTCAAGGCGGTCGCAAATATCATGCGCCTCCCGCACCGTCATGACGGCGGGAACGACGACGTGAAAATCGATGAAAGCGGCCGAACCGGCGCGGCGGGTTCTAAGATCATGCACGCCGATGACGCCGCCGGAATTTTCCGCGATCGCCTTCTTGATCGCCTCGTCCTCCTCCGGCTCCACCGCACGGTCCATCAAGCCGCCAAGCGAATGCAGAATGACTTTCGAGCCCTGGAAGAGGATGTTGACGGCCACCAGAATGGCGAGCAGCGGATCGAGAATGGCGTAACCCGTAAAAAGCGCCAGAACGAGGCCGACGAGAACGCCTGCCGAGGTCACGACGTCAGACATGATGTGATGGCCGTCAGCCGCGAGCGCCGGTGAGGCATATTTCTTGCCGACGCGAATGAGGATCGTAGCCCAGACAGCATTGATCGCACCCGCCGCCGCATTGATGACCAGACCGAGAACCGGCGCTTCCGGCAGCCTCGGATTGAAAAGAGCACCCCAGGCCTCCTGTACGATCAGGAGCGCGGCAACCACGATCAGCACACCCTCCACGACGGCAGAAATATACTCTGCCTTGTGGTGGCCGAACTGGTGGTCGTCATCGGCGGGCTTCTGCGCATAGCGAATGACGAAATAGGCGATGAAGGCCGCGACCACATTGACGGTCGATTCCAGACCGTCAGATAAAAGCGCGACCGAGCCCGTGACCCACCAGGCCACGAGTTTGAGGCCCAGCACACCGAAAGAAAGCGGAATGCTCCAGAATGCGAGCTTCCTTACCAGCGCATTGCCTTCACTGTTCATTTTTGCCCCCGTGCGGATGCGAACGAATTGCATGACCGACTGCCAAAACGCACGAACCGCGCGCACGGGGTCTCCGTGCGCGCGGTTCGCTATTTGAGCGTTCTATCGTTCAAACGGAGCACAAGGTCAAGGGCATTGCGCTCACGCCAAAAGCATCACTCTTCGCTCTTCTGCTCGCAGAAACGAATGCGGTTGCCGAATGGATCGGTCACTTCCATCACATCGCCCCAGGGCAGTTCTTCAACACCCGGTTTCAGGAAGCGATAATCCTTCGCCGCCAGTTCCTGTTGATAGGTGTGAACGCCGCGCATGGTAGCGAAAATGTTGGAGCCCGGCGTCGCATCACCGTGATGACCGCTGAGATGAAGGCCCATTCCGGCCCGTGAAACCTGCATGTAGAGCGGGAAATTATCGCCGAAGCGGTGTTCCCAATCGACCTCGAAACCGAGAAAATCGACATAGAACTCCCGCGCCTTGGCTTCGTCGAATATCCTGACGATCGGGAATATCCGCTCGAAGCTGATGTCTCCAGCGTTTTGTGTCCCGGCATCACCCATGCTGCCTCAACCTCTTTTCGGACCCATAAAATGAAACCGGCCGCAACAGGTGCGGCCGGTACAGTCAGCTTATTCGGCTGCGACGATCTTGCCGTCCTGCCACTTGAACAGCGAGAAGGCCTGCGACGTCAGGTCGCCGTTTTCGCCATAGGTGACCTTGCCGATTGCCGTCGGGAAAGCGTCGCCGCTCTTCAGGGCCGTGGCGACCGCTTCGGAATCCTTGGCGCTTCCGGCTTTCTCGATGCCGGCCTTCAGGACTTCAACGGCAGCGTAAGCGTTGAGCGTGAAGGCTTCCGCCGGAATGTTGGCGGCCTTCAGCGCTTCGGCAGCAGCCTTGGAGTCGTCGTTCTTCAGCGCGTCGGAAGCGTTGGTGAAGATCGTGCCTTCGCCAGCCTGCGAACCGATGTTCCAGAACTCGCTGTTGGACAGGCCGTCACCGCCGATAACGGCAGCCTTGGAACCAATGTCCTTCAGCTGGCGCACCAGAAGACCTGCTTCCGGGTGGTAACCGCCGAAATAGACGATGTCGGCATTGTCGGACTTCAGACGAGCCGTCAGCGCGCCGAGATCCTTTTCGCCTGGTGTCAGCGCATCATAGAGAACTTCGGTCACGCCACCGGCATTCAGCGTCGCCTTGAAGGAGTCTGCCAGACCTTTGCCGTAAGCGCCCTTGTCGTGAATGATGGCGATCTTCTTGTCCTTGAGGTTGGAAAGAACATATTTCGCCGCAACCTCGGCCTGCTGGTCGTCACGGCCGCAGGTGCGGAAGACGTTGGCAAGGCCGCGGTTGGTCAGGCCCGGCGCGGTCGCCGTCGGCGTCACCATCAGGACGCCATTTTCGGCAAAGACATCCGATGCCGGAATGGCGACGCCCGACGTCACCGGACCGACGACGAAGTGGATGCCTTCGGCAACAAGCTGGTTGGCAGCGGAAACGCCCTGCTTGGGCTCGCCGCCATCATCAGCGAGCTTCAGCACGACCTGTTCGCCGAGGATGCCGCCCTTTTTGTTGATTTCATTGACTGCCGTCTGGGCGCCGTTCTTGACCTGGTCGCCATAGGCGGCGACAGGACCGGTGAGCGGCGCAATCAGGCCGATGATGATTTCGGCATGAGCAAGGGGTGCGAATGCGAAGGACGCTGCGAGCGTCACGCTGGTCAATGTCTTCAGTTTCATCCTGGTGTCTCCTTAAAGGGGGTCGCGGACCCGGTGAGCGCCATGGGCGCCGACCGAATGAAACTATCGGACGCCTCCCGGCGAAAACTCGTTCCATTTTTGAATTCCGAGCCTTCCACTCAACTCATACGGAAGGTTTGATGATTTATGCAAGTCACTTTGCTGGATTAGGTCTATTAGCGGTAAATCATTCGCCGGATCGGCCGTGATTGCGCCGTCTGAACGGACAAATCGACCTTCCGTAAACGCTTGGCGTTTGGCCGCCGCTGGAGGATAATACGCCATGATCGCAGCAGATGAAGAATTTCTGGCGGGCCTTCCCGTCTTCCGGCATTTTGAAGACGTGGCCGACCCGGCGCTTTATCGCGCCCTGCCGCCGGGATGGGGGCTGGCCATCGCCGATATCGTTGATTCGACCGCGGCGATCGGTACTGGCCGATACAAGGCCGTCAACATGGCTGGTGCGGCGGTCATTTCAGGCGTTTCGAACAGTCTCGGACGTCACGACCTGCCCTTCGTTTTCGGCGGCGACGGCGCCGCCGTTGCCGTACCGCCCCAGGGGCTGCCTGTGGCGCGTGCAGCACTTTCGAATGTGCAGCGCTGGGTGAAGGATGACCTCGATCTTGCAATGCGCGTGGCCCTGGTCCCCGTCGAAGATATCCGCAAGAATGGTTTCGATATTCGCGTCGCCCGCTTTCAGGCAAGCGAGGATGTTTCCTACGCCATGTTTTCGGGCGGCGGTAACAGCTGGGCGGAAGCCCGGATGAAGGAGGGACAATATGCCCTGCCCGCAGCCGAAGCAGGCGAGCGCCCGGACCTGACGGGACTTTCCTGTCGCTGGAACCCCATTCCCGCCACCCGCGGCAAGGTGGTATCGATCATTGCCGTGCCGGGGCCGTCGCGGGACATGCCTGCATTCCGCCAGCTGGTCATCGATCTCGTCGATCTCGCCGAGCAGGACGCAAGACACGGCCATCCCGTGCCGGAGGATGGCCCAAAACTCGGTTTCGTGGGTGAGGGTCTCGGTCTGGAAGCCCGGGCCGGGGCTGCCTATCACGATGTCTGGGGCAAGATGCGCCGCTCGTTTCGCATTCTCGGCGAGTCCCTGCTCGTCAATCTTCTCAGCGTGACGGGGCTGTCGTTCGGACCGTTCAATGCGGTGCGCTATCGGCGCTCGGTCGCAAGCAATACTGATTTCAGAAAATTTGATGACGGACTGAAGATGACGGTGGATATCGACGCCTCACGGCTCGAAAAAATCCGCACGCGGCTCGAACAGGGTCGCCTATCGGGAAGCTGTTATTACGGCCTGCACGAACAGGATGCCGCCTTGATGACCTGTATCGTGCCGTCCCCGCTTTCCAGGGACCATATGCATTTCGTGGATGGCGCGGACGGCGGATATGCGGCTGCGGCAAGCCGCCTCAAGCAGCAGATACAATCTGCTGCGACGGGCTGAATACCACGCCGATACCAGCCCTCAATCTCTGTGCCTGGATGCACTACAGCGAAAGCCGACGAAAAGAAAAAACCGGCGTCGTGCGCCGGTTTCAATGGAGTGATGCTGCCGGACCTTAACACGGCCGTGGGATCAGGCTGCGGTCTTGCTGCTCTTCTGCGCCTGGCAGTAAATTTCCTCGAGGGAGGCGAGGATTTTTTTCACGGATTCGGAGTTGCTGGAATAGTAGATGGTCTGCGCATCGCGTCGTGTCTTCACTAGTCGCTGGGCACGCAACTTCGAAAGATGCTGCGAGAGAGCGGACTGGCTGAGACCAACCTGTGAAGCGAGAACACCAACCGGCACTTCCGTATCCACCAGCGTGCACAAGATCATCAGGCGCTTTGGATTCGCCATAGCTGAGAGCAAGTCTGCAGCGGCGATGCTATGTTCCGACAGAGATTGGTTATCCATACGCTCAAGTCTCCTGATGACAGTCGAAAAAGACGGTCATGGTGGCTATTATAGGTGTTCCAAAAGGTGTTTTTATAATTCAGTTGATACGTTGTATATACCTAAATCTTGCTTATATCGTGTCCCTTTCAAAGACTATTCTTCATCGGTTATTTACTTAAGATATTGTGATAAAATTATCAGCTTTTTGCTCGTTTTTTCACAGTCTAAGGATAAAAACATGTATTAGCAGCAGTATTTATAAGCAATAAACGATCAAAATTTGAGCGCTTCAATCTTAACACCCGGCGCCGGATTTTGGGGTGACAATCTATTACCACCTTAAATTTAGCAGCGAGCTAAAGAATCTAGATTAACTTTGCGCAATTTTCTCTAAGTTTGCAATATGATTTTTATTAGTAATTATTTTCATGCATAACTTGTGATATCAAAAATATTCTTTGCTACCGTGGGAAGGTATAACTTGCGCTGCAAAGATCTTGTAGAAACAGAAAAAGGGCCCTCCATGAAGGCCCTTTCTTTTTTCAGACGGGCGAATCACTATTTTTTGCGGTGACGCGTCAGCCCTGCCACGACTTCATCTGCGGAAATCGTGCCTATGATCGCGCCATTGTCGACGACGCCGATCGCTCCGGAGTTTTTTGACAGCGCATCGAGAATATCGATCAGCGGCGATGATGGACGGGCGGTGGCGGCGACGTTCATCTGGCCGTTGCGTTCGTCCACGCCCCGCTTCATCACATCGGCAGCAGTCAGCATGGAAATCGGGTTCATGTTCTGCACGAAATCCGCGACATATTGCGTGGCCGGCTGCTTGACGATCTGCTGCGGCGTTCCGCACTGGATGATGCGTCCGCCTTCCATCATGGCGATACGGTTGCCGATACGGAAGGCCTCGTCCAGATCGTGGCTGACGAAGAGGATAGTTTTCTTCAGCCTGCTCTGGAATTCCAGAAGCTCGTCCTGCAGGCGGCTTCTGATGAGGGGGTCAAGCGCCGAGAACGGCTCGTCCATCAACAGGATCGGCGCGCCGGTGGCAAACGCTCTCGCCAGCCCCACACGCTGCTGCATGCCGCCGGAAAGCTCTCCCACCTTGCGGTCGGCCCATGCGGAGAGATTGACCAGTTCCAGCTGCTCGGCCACCATGCGCTTGCGCTCGGCTTCCGGCACGCCGGAAAGCTCAAGCCCGAAGCCGACATTGTCGGCCACATTGCGCCAGGGCAGAAGACCGAACTGCTGGAAGACCATGGAAACCGTGTGCATGCGCAGATCGCGGAGCGATTTCGCCGGGCAGCGATAGGGATCGACATAGCCGGACTTGGTCTTCACGCCGACATTGCCGCGCACCACGGGCGCAAGCCCGTTGACGGCCCTGAGCAGGGTCGATTTGCCGGAGCCGGAAAGCCCCATCAGCACGAGTATCTCGCCTTCGCTGACCGAGAGCGAGGCATTGGCGACACCGAGAACCAGTCCGGTTTCGGTATTGATCTCGTCCCGCGTGCTGCCCTTGTCGATCAGCGGCAGCGCCGCATCGGGCCGGTCGCCGAAAACGATATCGACATTTCCGAAGATGATGGCGTCACTCATAGATCATCCTCCGCGCCGGGAAGGCGGAAAAGCCGGTCGAGAACGATCGCCAGGATGACGATGCACAGTCCCGCTTCGAAGCCCATGGCGATATTGACGGTGTTCAAGGCGCGCACGACAGGCACCCCGAGACCATTGGCGCCCACCAGCGCGGAAATGACCACCATCGACAGCGACAGCATGATCGTCTGGGTGAGGCCGGCCATGATCTGCGGTGCGGCGAAGGGAAGCTCCACCTTGCGCAATACTTGCGAAGGCGTCGCACCAAAGGCGACGGCCGCCTCGACCAGCGACGGCGGCGTCGAGACGATGCCGAGGCGGGTGAGGCGCACGGGAGCCGGAATGGCGAAGATGACGGTGGCGATGAGGCCCGGAACCATGCCGAGACCGAACAGCACCAGCGCCGGAATGAGATAGACGAAAGTGGGGATGGTCTGCATCAGATCCAGCGCCGGGCGCATGCCGGCATAGATCCACTTGCGTCGGGCCGCCAATATGCCGAGCGGTATACCGATGATCATGCACACGGCGCTGGCGGCGATGACCAGCGCCAGCGTTTCCGTCGTCGCTTTCCAGTAGCCGAGATTGATGATGAGCAGCAGCCCGAGCGCGGTAAAGATGGGCATGCCGACGGAGCGGCGCGTCCAGGCCGAAAGCGCCGTCAAGATCACGACGATGACCAGCGGATGCGGTGCCTGCAGCACATAAAGCAGGGCGTTGATGACGCTTTGGAAAATGAAGGAAAGCCAATCGAAGAAAAAAGCGAGATTGCCGGTCAGCCAGTCAATGGCCTCCTTGGCATATCGGCCGACGGGCAGGCGGTTTTCAGGAGCGCTGAGCCATTCCACGGTAAGAAAAGACCTTTCGTGAATTAAAACAATTCCAGCAAAAATGCGTAGCGGTTTTGCGTCCGGAATTGCGCAGACAACAAAGGAATGGAGCATCGTCATCCCGTTTTACCGGAATTGCTCCAATGCAGAAATGACGGCCGGCAATAAAACTGCCGGACGCGGTGCTGGCGCATGACCTTCAATGTCTGAAAATTCACAGGCAAGGTCATGCATGGGCATCGTTATTTCCCGCTGATCCGGCCTGCCATGCAGGCCGGATGCAGTCATGCATAGTCTTGCGGTTTAAAGGCCGAGAGCCTTCTTTACGGTGGGCAGGGCGTCGGCGCTGCCGTCCTTGGTCTTGACGTTGGCGAGCCAGGGTTCGATCGCCGCCGGGTTGGCCTTCAGCCAGGCGGTTGCAGCCGCCTCGCCCTCAAGGCCGTCATTCAGGATCTTGCCCATGATCTCGTTTTCCATGGGCAGGGAAAATTGCAGGTTCTTGAGGAAAGCGCCGACATTCGGGCATTCCTCGACGTAACCCTTGCGGACATTGGTATGGATCGTCGCGCCGCCGAGGTTGGGGCCGAAGACCTCGTCGCCGCCGGTCAGATAGGTCAGCTTGAAATTCGCATTCATCGGATGCGGTTCCCAGCCGAGAAAGACGATCGGCTCGCCGGATTTTTCCGCGCGGGCCACCTGGGAGAGCATGCCCTGCTCGGACGATTCGACCACCTCGAATGATTTCAGTCCGAAACTGTCCTTGGTCACCATGTCGAGAATCAGGCGGTTGCCGTCATTGCCGGGTTCGATGCCATAGATCTTACCGCCAAGATCAGCACTGTGGGCGGCGATATCCTTGAAATCCTTGATGCCGAGTTCGGCGCCCTTGGCGTTGGTCGCCAGCGTGTATTTGGCGCCGGTCAGGTTTTCCCGAAGCGTCTCGACAGACTTGTCTTCGCGATAAGGCGCAATATCGCCTTCCATGGTCGGCATCCAGTTGCCGAGGAAGACGTCAATGTCCTTGTTTTTGAGGGACGTGTAGGTAACGGGGACGGAGAGAAGCTTGACGTCCGTTTCATAGCCAAGGCTTTTCAGAAGGACGGTGGCTGTCGCCGTTGTGGCGGTGATGTCGGTCCAGCCCACATCGGAAAAACGCACCGTGCCGCAACTTGCCGGTTCGGCGGCGCTGGCCGCGCTGAACGTCATGGAGGAGATTGCTGCGGCCAAGACCAGACAGCGACTTCTATTTGCAAACATCGCTTGCTCCCTGTTTTTTCGTTCCCTTGCCATTATCAATATCTGCCGGACACAATCAACTCGCGTGCATTTGCGTGCTTTGGCCCACCGTTTGCGACAAAATGGTGAAAATGTCGGTATTCAGCGGTGCAATGTCGAAAAAGGGCAGGCCGTAGAAATCTGTGTTTTTCCCACGGCCATACTTTTCAATCCGCGTCTTCCTCGTCAAAAGACGCTGTATGCAACATCGGCTGGAGAACCGGAACCGGTTTGTGAGGCGCGGTGTGCCGATTGAAGAGGTTGGAGCATTCAAACGCGGGTGCTCCGGGAGTGGATAATGGCAAAACTCTATTTCAATTATTCGACGATGAATGCCGGCAAATCGACCATGCTGCTGCAAGCGTCCTATAATTATCACGAACGCGGCATGCGCACGCTGATCTTCACGGCGGCCTTTGACGACCGGGCGGGCGTCGGTCGCGTTGCCTCGCGCATCGGCCTCTCCTCCGACGCCCTGACCTTCGATGAAAATACCGACCTGTTCGCCGAGGTATCGGCCCACAATGCCGAAGGGCCGGTCGCCTGCGTTTTTGTCGATGAGGCCAATTTCCTCTCCGAACACCATGTCTGGCAGCTTGCCGAGATTGTCGACCAACTGAACATTCCGGTCATGACCTACGGCCTGCGCACGGATTTCCAGGGAAAGCTTTTTCCTGCCTCGAAAGAACTCCTCGCCATTGCCGACGAGCTTCGCGAAATCCGCACCATCTGCCATTGCGGCCGCAAGGCAACGATGGTGGCCCGCTTCGACAATGAAGGAAAGGTCGTGACCGAAGGCGCGCAGATCGATGTCGGCGGCAACGAGAAATATGTTTCCTTCTGCCGCCGCCACTGGGTGGAGACGTTCAAGGGCGAGTGAGCATCTGCGTCCGGTTGCCGCATTTGATTTTCCGCAAAGATGGCTGCCCTGCTCCCGGGCTAAGACGACAGCGACACATTCGCGTGGATGTGCTTTCTCTCAGGAGCAAAATTATGCAGAACAGAACTGCCAAATTCGCCGGCCTCGCCATTCTCGCAGGTCTTTTCGCCTTTCCCGCCCTTTCTGCCGAAATCGAAGTGAAGATGCTCAACAAGGGCAGCGACGGCCAGGCGATGGTTTTCGAACCCGCGACCGTCAAGGCCGCCATCGGCGACGTCATCACCTTCGTCCCGGTCGACAAGGGTCATGATGCGGCAGCCGTGAAGGACATGATCCCTGAGGGTGTCGCCGACTTCAAGGGCAAGATGAACGAGACGGTGAAGGTGACTGTCGAGAAGGAAGGCGCCTACGTCGTCAAATGCACACCGCATCTCGGCATGGGCATGATCGCGCTCGTCGTCGTTGGCGATGCGGCACCGGCCAATCTGGACGCCGTCAAGAACGGCAAACTGCCGAAAAAGGCGCGCGACCGGCTGAATGACGAGATCGCCAAGCTCGGCCTCTAACCGCATATCCCTTCGGTTCCGCGGCGGCCGTTGTTCCACAATCGGTGTGGAAAGCCATAACGGCCGGCGCGGACCGCAGGTTGAGAAAAGTTTCGCAATCATGTTGTATCCCGGTTGACCGGGACATATCTGGAAGACAGTAAATGACCGCGGTTTATACGAAGCGCCGAAGGGTGCGGCCGGACCGAGGTTCTTTCTTCCGGCGTCCAGCCCCACGGGCAGAGGAGACTATGACGACATGATCGACCGGATCACCGCCTGGATTCAGGCAGCCTTCAGCGCCATCGGCAGGGCCGCCGGTCTTCTCGTCGCCTGGCTTTTGTGGCCCTTCATGGCTGCCCATGGCTGGTATCAAGGCCGCAACTGGATCATCAAGGGCCCGATCGCTCTGGTTCTCATCCTGCTTGCCGGCTTTTACGGATATTTCGTCTGGCAAACGCAGGTCTGGAGCAATTTCGATCCGGATTACATTTCCCGCTACAAGCTTGCCGAACGTACCGTGCCGCCCGGACAGGAATTGCCGGCCGCCAGCCCGACTTCGCCCGCCGGCGCAACGGGTGCCGCCGCCAACACATCCGCGCCTGTTTGCCAGCGTTCGGCCATCGTCGACGCCGCCGCGGATCTCACCGATTTCAACGTCAACCAGAACGCCTGGATTTCCTCCATGCTGCTCTATCGTCTCGGCCTCTTCGGCATGGACTGGGACAGCACGCCGTTTCTGGACAACAAGGCCTCGTTCCAGCGCGGTGTAAACCAGGCCGTGCGCCGCACCTCTGTTGAACTGGTGGATACGCTCGGCCGCGTGCGCGGAACCTCCGGCATCAATAACAATCTCCAGGAAGCGCGCGGCAACATGCAGTTCAGCGAATATTCCTGGTATTTCGGTCTCGATCCCTTCGGCCCGAAGACGCCGACCCCCAGCTATTACCGCGCCGCCATCCGCAGCTTCCAGGCCTTCAACGGCGAACTCACGGCCTGCAAGGCGGTCTTCGATACCCGCGCCGACAACCTGATCCAGTTCATCGACCGTATCGCCGGCGACATCGGTTCGACATCGGCGATCCTGCGCGAGCGTTCGGAAAACTATAATGGCGGCTGGTTTGACACCCGCGCCGATGACCGTTTCTGGTTCGCTTATGGCCAGCTCTACGGCTATTATGGCGTGCTTTCCGCCGCTGGATCGGACTTCGCACAGGTCATCCGCGAGCGTAACCTGACCAACCTGTGGAACGACACGCTGTTGCAAACCCGCGCGGCGCTGCGCATCCAGCCGGCGATCATTTCCAATGGTGAGGAAAGCGGCTGGATCATGCCGTCGCACCTCGCCACCATGGGATTTTACGTTTTGCGGGTGCGCTCTAATCTCGTCGAGCTTCGCTCGGTTCTCGACCGGTAGGGCAGAGGCCTCCCCCGGACGACAGGATCGATCAGTCTATCAGGCCAAGGCGTATGGCCTTGGCCACGAGCTGGGTGCGGTTGACGCAGTCGAGCTTGCGGATGGCGTTGTTCATATAGGCATTGACGGTATGTTCCGAGATGGAGAGAAGCTCGGCGATCTCCACGGAGGTCTTTCCCTGCGCCGTCCAGCGCACGACGTCGAGTTCCCGTTTCGTCAGTGGCGAGGGACCCCTGGAATTGGCGCGACAAAGGCGGTCATAAACCTCCAGCGCATGCAGCACGATCATGCTCAGCTCGTTCAGCGAGGCTTGCGGCAGGACATCGCGATCGCCTGCGAAATTCATCAGATGCCGGTTGCCGTACATGCCGTGCACCGGCACCATGAGACCGGAGGTAATGCCCATGCTGCTTAGCGAGGCCGCCGCATGCAGCAGCGGTCCACCGGCAATATCCGGGTCCTGCAGCGACCAATATTGCGGCATCATCGATGACGCGCCGCGCTTGATGACGGGACAATCCCCAAGTGCGCCATCCTTGGTCATCGCATTCACAACCCAGATCGGCAGGCTGCTTTCAACGACCGTGGGCAAGGCATAAACATTTTGGCCGCCGGGTAACCGCAGCAGGGTCACATAGGCGTAACCGAAGGCGCGCATCACCTCCCGCAGCGCCTCCAGCCATTGGGATTTGTCGGCCGCAGCCGACAGATCGTCACAAAGTCTGGCCTGGCGCTCCGTCTTCGCCATTCACGCGCCCTCGCCGCGCCGGGACGCGCTGCCCGGAGCGAGAAACATGCAGCATGGCCAGGACGGGATTGCGACCTTCATATCGGCTGGACCATCCTGATCAAAGCACCGGCTTTTCGGATTTGTCCTTCGGCTTTGCCATCAGTTTTTCGAGGAAACCGAGCATGACCGCCGAGACGACAAAAGCCAGATGAATGATGGTGAACCACATCAGCTGGCTGTCCGTATACTGGCTGGCGTTGAGGAATATCTGCAGCAGGTGGATCGATGAAATCGCCACGATCGACGACGCGACCTTGATTTTGAGGCTGCCCGAGTCGAGCTTGCCCAGAAACGAAACCTCGGCATCCGACTCGTCGAAGCGGCTGACGAAGTTCTCGTAACCGGAGATCATCACCATGACGATCAGGCTGGCGACCAGCGCCGCATCGATCAGCCCGAGCATGGCAAGGATCATATCCGCTTCGTCGTAAGTGAAGACGTTTTTTGCAACCTTCAGAAACTTGAGCATGAAGGAAAATGCATAAACCGCGAGCGCCGCGACGAGCCCGAGATAAAAGACCACAAGCAGCCAGCGGCTGGAGAGAATGATCCGCTCGACGAGCAGTTCAAGAGACTTCATTTCCGTATCCGATTAATAATCTGTTTATTGTTTCGCCATGTAAACTGGCTGCGAATATCCTAGCAAGCGGCAATGTCGGGACTTTGACCGTATCGCGGCGTTTTCGCACCCATTCACCAGCCGGACTCCGCCGAGGATAGGCGTCGTATTTTTGCAACATACCGTTATGCTTTAAAACATGATGTAAAAAGTCATATATAATATGTTGACAGTTATCATCATGTTTTTTAGTCCTCGCTTATCGGCTCGCCCGTAACAATCAAAACAGTTTCAGCCGCGGCGGCAAACGCGGCGTGCTTTCGCACGCCGTGGCCCATTCGCGCGCCTACCTGGGGGTACTTCATGTCCATTTCGCGCACGCAGTCTGCGTTGCTTCTGTGCACTGCCATCTCTCTCCTGCCGCTTGCCGGCCCCGCACGGGCACAGGATGCCGCTTCGCAGGCGGACGGCACCACCGCGCTTGAAAAGATCGTGGTCAAGGGCAAGCGTGTCAAAAGCGCCAATGCCGTCGCCGACACGCCGCTGGCAAGCCAGACCACAGCGGAAGACATCCGCAAGAAGGACATCGCCAGCATCAAGGACCTCGGCAACAGCACGGAACCGGGCGTCGATTACGTGGATGCCAAGCCCGGCAGGCCCGGCGGATTGTTCATTCGCGGCCTCGGCGGCGCGCGCGTCGTCACTTTGATCGATAATATTCCTGTTCCCTACTTCAACAATTTCGCCCGTCAGGGCCAGGCCACCACCACTCTCAGTGATACGAATTCGAGCTTCGATTTTTCCTCGCTTTCGACTGTTGATGTGGTGCGCGGCGCCGATTCCAGCCGCATCGGCTCCGGTGCTCTCGGCGGCGCGCTCGTGCTGCGCACGCTCGAGCCGGAAAACCTGATCGGCGAAGGCAGGGACTGGGGTGGTGTGGCCAAGACCACCTATGACAGCGAAGACAGAAGTGTCGGCGGATCGATCGCCGTCGCCAAGAAGATCGAGAACACCTCGGTCCTGTTCCAGGGTTCCTACAAGCGCGGCAACGAGACGGACAACAAGGGTACGGCCGACGTCTACGGAACGCGCCGCACCAAGCCCAACCCCGCCGATACCTATGAAAGCAACCTGATGTTCAAGATCCGCCAGGATCTTGAAGGCGGTCACCGCATCGGGCTGACGGCCGAGCGTTATTCGCTGAGAGACCGCAGCGACATGAGGACCCTGCAGGGCGTCAGCGTATCGGGATCGACCTACCGGATCGGCGACTACCGGGGCTACGAGGACACCGAGCGTGACCGCGTATCGCTCGATTATGAATACGAGGCGCCCTCGACCGACGGCGTGATCGACGCCGCCAATCTCTCGCTTTACTGGACGCGCCTTTCCAAGGAGTCCGGCGCGGGCGACCGCCTGACCAACAATTCGCTCTATATTCGCGAAGACAGCATGCGCAATAGCGCATTCGGCATCGTCGGCGGCCTCGAATCCGGTTTCGAGCTTGGCGGCGTGCAGCACACAGTCCGCTTCGGCGGCAACGCCATGACGACCGATTTCAGCCAGGAACTGTTCGCCAATACGGCCGGATCGACCTCGTCTTCGCAATCGGACATGCCTGACGTGAGCGGCAAGAGCCTCGGCCTTTATCTCGATGACGAAATCGCCTTCGGCAACGGCTTCCGTCTTACCCCTGGCCTGCGCTTCGATTCCTACGACTACGACCCTGACGGTTCGGTTTCCAGCAATGGCGGCTACAGAACCTTCGGCCTGCCGAGCGGCAACAGCGGCTCGCGCTTCTCGCCGAAGCTTCTTGCAACTTACGACGTCACCCCGGAACTGCAGCTCTTCGCACAATGGTCGATGGCCTATCGTGCCCCGACGATCAACGAACTGTACCTGAACTTCTCCAACATCAGCTCCGGTTACGCTGTTGTCGGCAATTCCGCCCTCAACCCCGAGACCAGCAATGGTTTCGAAATCGGCGCGAACTATGCCTCCGGCGACCTTACCGGAAGCCTGACGCTGTTCCACAACAAGTACAAGAACTTCATCGAGCAATACACGACCTCGACCACCCTGTTCCCCGGCTTCGGCGGCAGGGGCAACGGATCGCTCTTCACCTATCGCAACCGCAACAATGTCGAAATCTCCGGTGTCGAAGCCAAGGTCCGCAAGGATCTCGCAAACGGCTTCTTCGCCCATGCCTCGCTTGCCTACGCCTATGGCAAGGACACCGATACCAACGAGTTCATTCGCACGGTCGCGCCGTTCAAGTCCGTCCTCGGCGTCGGTTATGCGCAGGATGTCTGGGGTACGGAACTGACCGGCGTCTTCTCGTCCGGCGTGCGTGACGACAGGGTGGCCAACACCTTCGATGCCCCCGGCTACGGCGTCTTCAACCTGACCGGCTGGTGGGAGCCGGAACAGACCAAGGGCCTGCGCATCCAGGCCGGCATCTACAACCTGTTCGACAGGAAATACTGGAATGGGGTCGGCGTCCGCGACGTGAACCCGAATTCCGTCAGCACCGTCAACCAGCCGGTCGATTTCTATACGGAAGCAGGCCGCACCTTCAAAATCTCCCTGACCCAGAAATTCTAAATCCGGGCGGAAATATCATCTCCAGTCGGGGCGGCCTTCGGGTCGCCCCTTTTTTGTCAGCGGCAATAGAGATAGCTGCCCTTGCGTTCCAGCACGTCGAGATGCAGGTGATCCTGATGGGTCGCGTCGCTGCCGGGCGAAAGAACCGTGCGGAAGAACAGGCAGGCGGCGGCCGTAATCGTGCGCTGGAAAGCGCCTTCCGGCGTCCCGTCCTCGACCCGCGGCTTCATCACCAGCGGCTCGCCCTTGTCGAAGGAAATGGTGGAAATATCCACGGCATTGCCCTTGGCATGTTCGGAAATCTTGCCGTTTTCCGCGCTGTTGCGGTTGCGGCAGATATAGGTCGAGGCATTGGCGATGGCCGTCACCTTTTTCTCCGGCAAAGCGAGAGCCGCCGCCGGCAACATCATCTCCTTGGTCCAGCGGGAAAGCGCAAGCGCGGTTTCGCAACGCATGGTGCCCGATGGTTCCAGCTTGATACCGGGCAGAACCACGGAAAGCTCGACAGGCGCTTCGATGCCGCAGCCCTGCTCGGCATCGCGGATCGGCTCAAGCTGCTTGAACTCAGCGCCGATCTCCTTCAACGCGCCAAGGCATGCCTGAAGTGCGGCCGGATCTTCCGGTTTCACCGGCTCCGGTGGTTTCTCGTCGGGTTTGGCCGCCTCGTCACCGGGCTTCTTACGCTCCCCGTCGTCCTTGCCCTCGCCTTCCTTTCTGGCGTCATCGGAACCTTTATCAGCGGGTGTCTTTTCATCATCCGATTTCTGCTCCTCCGAAGCCTGCGGCTTCGCGTCCGGTTTCTGCTCTTCCGGGCGCTGCGGTTTAGGGGCCGGTTTCGGCGCTTCCGCCGGGCTTTGCGGCATCTCGTCCGATGGTTTTTCAGAGGGGGTGGAGGATTGCCCCTCGCCCGGTTTTGGCTGCGGCACCGGTACCTGCGCCGGCGGTTCAGAGGCGGAAATCAATGCGAGGGTGGCTACCAGAAGACACAGACGATGAAGCATTTTTCGGGGCACTCCTGACCGTTTCGGCAGGAGAGCAACGCAGCGGCGGCCGGTAAGGTTCACTCCCTTGCCGAAATCCGCTTGCCAAGGCGGATCGTGCACGCTAACAATTTTCCCATGAATATCGTGTCTAAGAACATTGCTAACTGGTGGTGGGGCAGCTTTTCGCGGCCTTGACCAGTCATGTCTTCAGACAAAGTCCAAGCCGCCCGAATTTTCAGGCGGCTTTTTTGTTATTTTGCCGCCTGTCATCGGGCCTGAACAACAGGAAGTACGAAAGAAATGGTAACGATCATTCAGGATGACGGAGCGGAAACCTACGAGACGAAAGGCGGCATCAAGGTCAGCCGAAAACGCCGGCCCGCCGACTATGCCAACGCCATCGATAATTATATCGAAAAGCTCGATTCCCATCGCGGCGCGGTATTCTCGTCCAACTATGAATATCCCGGCCGTTACACCCGCTGGGATACGGCCATCATCGATCCGCCGCTCGGTATCTCCTGTTTTGGCCGCAAGATGTGGATCGAGGCCTATAATGGCCGTGGCGAAGTGCTGCTTGGCTTCATCACCGAAAAGCTGAAGGCGACGCCCGATCTCACGCTTGGCGCTTCCACCACACGCCGCCTCGATCTCACCGTCAACGAGCCGGACCGCGTCTTCACCGAAGAAGAACGCTCGAAGATCCCGACCGTCTTCACCGCACTGCGCGCCATCGTCGACCTCTTCTATTCGAATGCGGATTCGGCCATCGGCCTGTTCGGCGCTTTCGGTTACGATCTCGCTTTCCAGTTCGACGCGATCAAGCTGTCGCTGGCGCGGCCGGAAGACCAGCGCGACATGGTGCTGTTCCTGCCCGATGAAATCCTCGTCGTTGACCACTATTCCGCCAAGGCCTGGATCGACCGCTACGATTTCGAAAAGGCCGGCGTGACGACGGACGGCAAGTCCTCCGAAATCACACCCGAGCCGTTCAAGACCACCGACACGATCCCGCCCAAGGGCGATCACCGTCCCGGCGAATATTCCGAACTTGTCGTGAAGGCCAAGGAAAGCTTCCGCCGCGGCGATCTGTTCGAGGTCGTTCCCGGCCAGAAGTTCATGGAACGCTGCGAAAGCAATCCATCAGCGATTTCGCGCCGCCTGAAGGCGATCAATCCCTCGCCCTATTCCTTCTTCATCAATCTCGGCCATCAGGAATACCTGGTCGGCGCGTCGCCGGAAATGTTCGTGCGCGTCTCCGGCCGCCGCATCGAGACCTGCCCGATCTCAGGCACCATCAAGCGCGGTGACGATCCGATTGCTGATAGCGAGCAGATCCTGAAACTGCTCAACTCGAAAAAGGACGAATCCGAGCTGACCATGTGCTCGGATGTGGACCGCAACGACAAGAGCCGCGTCTGCGAGCCAGGTTCGGTGAAGGTCATCGGCCGCCGCCAGATCGAGATGTATTCGCGCCTCATCCACACGGTCGACCACATCGAGGGTCGCCTGCGCGACGATATGGACGCCTTTGACGGCTTCCTCAGCCACGCATGGGCCGTCACCGTCACCGGTGCGCCCAAGCTGTGGGCCATGCGCTTCATCGAAGGCCATGAAAAGAGCCCGCGCGCCTGGTATGGCGGCGCGATCGGCATGGTCGGCTTCAACGGCGACATGAATACCGGCCTGACGCTGCGCACCATCCGCATCAAGGACGGCATCGCAGAAGTGCGCGCCGGTGCGACGCTGCTCAACGATTCCAACCCGCAGGAAGAAGAAGCCGAAACCGAACTGAAGGCATCCGCCATGATATCAGCCATTCGCGATGCAAAGGGCACCAACTCGGCCGCCACCAAGCGCGATGCGGCCAAGGTGGGCAACGGCGTCAAGATCCTGCTCGTCGATCACGAGGACAGTTTCGTGCACACGCTGGCGAATTATTTCCGCCAGACGGGTGCCACGGTTTCCACTGTCAGATCGCCGGTCGCAGCTGATGTGTTCGATCGCTTCCAGCCCGATCTGGTCGTGCTCTCGCCCGGACCGGGCAGCCCGACGGATTTCGACTGCAAGGCGACGATCAAGGCCGCCCGCGCCCGTGACCTGCCGATCTTCGGCGTCTGCCTCGGCCTTCAGGCGCTGGCGGAAGCCTATGGCGGCGAGCTTCGCCAGCTTGCGGTGCCGATGCACGGCAAGCCCTCGCGCATCCGCGTGCTGGAACCCGGCCTCGTCTTCTCCGGTCTCGGCAAGGAAGTGACCGTCGGCCGTTACCACTCGATCTTCGCCGACCCCGCCACCCTGCCGCGTGATTTCATCATCACAGCGGAAAGCGAGGACGGCACGATCATGGGCATCGAACACGCCAAGGAACCCGTTGCCGCCGTTCAGTTCCACCCGGAATCGATCATGACGCTCGGCCAGGACGCCGGCATGCGCATGATCGAGAATGTCGTGGTGCATCTGACCCGCAAGGCGAAAACCAAGGCGGCATGATGGTGGCTACCGACGCCATCAGCATCGAACCCATCCGGGCGGAGCACGTTGAAAGCTTTCACCGTGCTCTCGATGCGGTATCGCGCGAGCGGAAATATCTGAGCTTCCTGGAGGCGCCGCCGCTCGATTCGGTTCGCGCCTTCGTTCTCGACATGATCGAAAACGACCATCCGCAATTCGTGGCGATTGCGGATGGGGAGGTGGCCGGCTGGTGCGATATTCGCCGCCAGAGCAGAGCAACCCGCGCCCATTGCGGCACGCTCGGCATGGGCATCCTGCCCGCCTATCGTGACAAGGGACTTGGCGCGCGGCTGATGCGGCGGACACTCGATGCCGCCCGTCAATGCGGGCTGCATCGTGTCGAGCTAAGCGTACATGCGGACAATGCGAGAGCAATTGCGCTTTATGAAAAGATCGGTTTTGTGCATGAAGGCCGAGCGCGCGACGCCGTCCTGATCGACGGGCGTCACATCGACAGCCTCAACATGGCGATCATCTTCGGCAGCTAACCCCTCGGCAGCGAGGCCGAAATACACAGGGCAAACTTTTTCAGAAGCTGCATGTCGAAATGCCCCTCCCGGCGCAGCATCCATGTCAGCGCTTCATTCGCCGTCCACGGCTTCTTGTAGGGCCTGACCGAGGTCACGGCGTCATAGACGTCGCAGACCGCCGCGATACGGGCGTAAAGGCTGATCTCGCCACCCGCACGGCCACTCGGATAACCGCCGCCATCCATCCGCTCATGATGATTGAAGCAGACATCAAGCACCATTGATGGCATCTGCGCGTTGCGCGACAATATATCCCGGCCGAATGCCGGGTGAAGATTGATGATCTCCCGCTCGCTGGCGCTCAATCCTTCCGCCTTGTTGAGGATCGATGAGGGGATTTCCACCTTGCCGATATCATGCAGCAACCCGCTGATGCCGAGCAGATTGACTGTTCCCCTGTCGAGCCCGAGATAATTACCGAAAAGAATCATCAGGCCGCTGACGGAGACCGAGTGCACAAAGGTCGTTTCGTCTTTCGATTTCAGGCGGGTGACGCCGATGAAAATCGCCGGGTTCGACTGCACGGCATCGGAAATCTTGCCCGCCGCCGCAGCCATGCCCTTCAGCGAGACACTGCCGCCGGCTTCAGCGGAGGCAAAGGTTTCGGCAATGGTATCGGCGGCCGAGCGTACGGCATGAGTAACGGCAGCCACGGTTTCCGGGCAATTGCACAATGGCGGTGAAACGGCTGCAGAACGCTTGCTGCCTTCGGTGTCGTGCCCCTTGGCCGTGTTGATGACGATGCTTTCGGCGCCGCTCAATTTCAATTGACGCATTAATTCCTCATGCCGCAAAAGAAAGCGGTGCCGCTTTAAAAATCCCTGGTTCGAAAGCGTTCCTTCGACCGCTTCGATAAACATGCCAAGCGTCAGTTGCTGGGTGGAAATTCGTTTGAGCATCAGATGCTTTTATTTTCCTTCCCGGGAATGATAGCCTGAAACCGTAATTCGTAAAAATGCCGGCGTGTAACCGGTTAAACTACAAAGGTGAAGTCAAGCCTTCCCAATTTGCCTAAACTTGAACCTCGAAAGATTAGATAACACAAATATGAAAATTTTTTACTCCGGATATATTTAAAACCCAAAGAATCAATCCAAATAGACCAAGAAACAACCTTAGAATGTAAATAGTGAAAACTATCGCATACGACGCAAACCAGGAGCCGAAGAAACCCGCATGAATTCCAGACTTGAAACGCGCATCGACCAGGGTACGGGCCGTGAACCGGCGGACATGGTTCTCAAGGGCGGACGCTTCTTCGACCTCGTTACCGGAGAACTCGTCGCGTCGGATATCGCCATATGTGGCGACACCATCGTCGGCACCTGCGAGAACTACAAGGGCCGACAGGAAATCGACATTTCCGGAAAAATCGTCGTTCCGGGTTTCATCGATACGCATCTCCACATCGAATCGTCACTGGTGACACCGCACGAATTCGACCGCTGCGTTCTGCCCTATGGCGTTACCACCGCCATCTGCGACCCGCACGAGATCGCCAATGTTCTCGGTGTTGAGGGGCTTCAGTTCTTCCTCGACAGCGCCATGGAAACCATCATGGACATTCGCGTGCAGCTCTCCTCCTGCGTGCCCGCGACCCATCTGGAAACATCAGGCGCCGATCTGCCGATCGAAAAGCTGCTGCCGTTCCGCGATCATCCGAAGGTCATCGGCCTTGCCGAATTCATGAATTTTCCCGGCGTCATCCACAAGGACCCGGTGTGCATGGCAAAGCTCGAGGCCTTCCAGGGCCAGCATATCGACGGGCACGCGCCACTTCTGTCCGGAACGGCGCTGAACGGTTATCTCGCCGCCGGCATCCGCACCGAACATGAATGCACCAGCGCCCCGGAGGCGCTGGAGAAAATCCGCAAGGGCATGCATATTCTGGTGCGCGAAGGCTCGGTCTCGAAGGACCTGCACGCCCTGATGCCAATCATAACCGAGCGACTGTCGCCCTATCTGGCGCTCTGCACCGATGACCGCAACCCGCTCGATATCGCCGAACAGGGCCATCTCGACTATATGATCCGCACGGCGATCGCCAGCGGCGTCGAGCCGCTCGCCATCTACCGCGCCGCCTCGATTTCCGCCGCCAAGGCCTTCGGTCTACGCGATCGTGGTCTCGTTGCACCGGGCTGGCGCGCCGATCTCGTGGTCGTCGACAGCCTGCAGAACTGCAAGGCCAGCATGGTGCTTTCCGGCGGCCGGATCGTCGATGACGCCCTGTTTGCCACGCGCAAACCAGTTGCACCCGTCGGTCTCGACAGCGTCAAGGCAAGGCCGGTGCTGGCGGCCCATTTCGGCGTGCCGGTCACGGAGGGCGAAAGCCCGGTCATGGGCGTGCTTCCCGGCAAGATCATTACCGAGCACCGCCGCTACAAGCTGCCGACGGATGGCAACCAGACCACCGTCGATCTTGAGAACGACATCATCAAGGTTGCCGTCATCGAACGCCATGGCAGGAACGGCAACCACGCCAATGGTTTCGTTCAGGGCTTCGGCCTGAAGAAGGGCGCGATCGCCTCAACCGTCGGCCATGACAGCCACAATATCTGCGTCGTCGGTGTCAACGAGGACGACATGGCGCTGGCCGCCAACCGGCTCGGCGAAATCAAGGGCGGTTTCGTGGTGGTGGAAGACGGCAGGGTCACCGGCGAGATCGCTTTGCCCGTGGCCGGGCTGATGAGCCTCGAACCCTATGAGACCGTTCGCGATACGCTGCACACACTCAGAAAAGCAGCCTATGCGCTCGGCACGACGCTGGAAGAACCCTTCCTGCAAGTGGCCTTCCTGCCGCTACCCGTCATTCCGCATTTGAAGATTTCGGATATGGGCATGGTGGATGTGGATCGGTTTGCGCTGATCTGATTGGCGGAAAATGCCTCGGCGGAAGACGGGAAACACGCATGAAACGCCAGCCTCATTCCTGTGCTTGTCGCAGGAATCCAGTCGACGCGCGTCTGCGCGGCGAGAGAGTCTTTTCAGCCCAACGACTTGGGCTGGCTAGATTCCTGTGACAAGCACAGGAATGAGGGAAGCATCTGCTGTGCCTCTGCCCCTCAATCCGAAGGCAGAAGCTTGCGGAAATAAACCACCCGCTCCGTTTCCTCAAATCCCAGCGCCGCATGCATGCGATGGGAATCGACATTTGCAATATCGGCATCGGATGCGAGTTCGGTGACGCCCTGGCTGATGGCCCAGCGGGTTACTTCGACCACGAGCGCTGCGGCAACGCCCTGTCTGCGAAACGTCTCCTCGACATAAATTCCCTCGAGAAACGCCACGGGCGACGTGTCGCAGCCGTTGACGTAATCCCGCCGCAGACTGACCTCGGCAAAACCAATGGCCGCTCCCGCCGGATCGTGGACAATAAATCCAGCCCCGGCGTCGGAGACGTCCTGCAACTCCGCCCTATGTTCGTCAGGCGTGGTATCCGGCCACAGGCGGTGTCGCAAAAGACACCAGTCATCCCGATAGTCGGCAGCGTTTCCGATGACGAATGGACCGCTCATACAACTGTCCCGCAAAACACATCCAGCCCATCGAGCTTGACAATCCCCGCATCGAACAGCGGCGCGAAACCCGGCATCGGCAGGATATCCGTGACCCGCATGCCTTTCGGTATCGGAAATTCCAGGGCGTCGCGCGTCAGGTTGAAAACGAACAGCAGTTTTTCGTCGCCCTTCTGGCGCGTGAAGGCCAGCACATCGAGATTGGTCTTGATGAAGTGCATGTCCCCATCGCGCAGCGCGCCGTGACCTTTGCGGAAAGACAAAACCGCACGATAGTGGTTCAGAACCGAATCCGGCTTGCGCTCCTGCGCATCCACGGCCTGCATGGCATGGACATAGGGCACCGGCAACCAGGGCTTTTCAGCGCTTGAAAAGCCGGCATTCGGCTTGCCGGTCTCCCACACCATCGGCGTGCGGCACCCGTCACGGCCCTTAAAGGCGGGCCAGAAGCGGATGCCGTAGGGATCGCGCAAATCCTCGAAGGCAAGTTCGGCCTCGGTCAAACCCAGCTCCTCGCCCTGATAAAGGCAGATGGAGCCGCGCAGGCTGGCGAGGACACAGATGGCGAGCTTCGCAACCCGTGTCTGTTCTTCAGTACCTTCAGAAAACCGGCTGAGGTGTCGCACCACGTCATGGTTGGAAAAGGCCCAGCAGACCCAGCCATCCGTTACCACCTTGCCGAAGGTCTCGACCGAACCGCGTAAGTGTTTGGCGCTGAAATCCGGTCCCAGCAGATCGAAGGTGTAGCACATGTTAAGCTTGTCGTTGCCGGACGTATAGGCCGCAACCGTCTTCAGCGACCGAGCCCCGTCACCCACCTCGCCCACCGTGGCGCGGCCTTCATATTCATCGAGCAGCGCGCGGAAACGCTTCAGGAAAGCCACGTTTTCCGGCCGGGTCTTGTCGTAGAGATGATCCTGCATGCCATAGGGATTGACGTCGGACGCATCGAGACCAAAACTTTCCTCGTCGAAAAGCGGCGGGTTGTCGCGCAAAAGCTTGTCGTGGAAATAGTGGTTGACGGTATCGAGCCGGAAACCGTCCACGCCGCGATCCAGCCAGAAGCGCACGGTTTCGAGAAGAGCATCCTGAACCTCGGGATTGTGAAAATTCAGGTCCGGCTGCGAGGCGAGGAAGCTGTGCATGTAATATTGCTTGCGCACGCCGTCCCATTCCCAGGCCGGTCCGCCGAACACGGAAAGCCAGTTTGTCGGCGCCGTGCCATCCGGCTTGGGATTGGCCCAGACATACCAGTCGGCCTTGCTGTTGGTGCGGCTGGCACGGCTGTCCACGAACCAGGGATGCTGATCTGAGGTGTGCGAAATGACCTGATCGATGATGACCTTCAAGCCCAGCCGGTGCGCCTCGGCCATCAGGGCGTCGAAATCGGCAAGCGTGCCGAACATCGGATCGACATTGCAATAATCGGAAACGTCATAACCCATATCGGCCATGGGCGAGGTGAAGAAGGGCGAGAGCCAGATGGCATCGACACCGAGCGAGGCGATATAGGGCAGACGTTTCGTCACCCCGGCAAGATCGCCATATCCGTCACCGGTCGTATCCTGAAACGAGCGCGGATAAACCTGATAGATCACCGCTCCCTTCCACCAGTCCGATTGCGCTTGGGGTTTGTGGACCGGGGCATGGGTTAGCGGCATGGGCGATCTCCTGATGGTTTGAGCGGAGAATATAAAGCCGACGCGGCCGCGTAAACCGGAACTTCGCACATGCACAAACGGCCAAAACCGCCCTTGTCAGCGGCACGCACTCGTCGTAAGCCGCATGGCTGGAAAAAACGGGAGGATGACAGCGTGGGCGGACGGTTTCTGTCGATTGGCGAATGCATGGTGGAACTGTCGCAGGCCGGCGACGGGCTGCTGCGCAAGGGTTTTGCGGGCGATACGTTCAATACCGCCTGGTATGCCCGCGCCTGCCTGCCGGAAGACTGGTCGGTCGATTATTTCACCGCACTCGGCGACGATCCGCTTTCGGAAGACATGCTGGCCTTCATTGCCGATGCCGGCATCGGCACCGAAAAAATCCGCCGTATCAAGGGCGGCACACCCGGCCTTTACCTCATCAACCTGAAGGATGGCGAGCGCACCTTCAGCTACTGGCGCAACGCCGCCGCGGCAAGACAGCTGGCCGCGGACGCGGATCATCTGCGCAAAACGGTCGAAAGCGCCGATGTTGTCTATTTCTCCGGCATCACGCTCGCCATTCTCGCCTCCGCGCATGATGTCGATACGTTTCTGGCGGAACTGCGCCGCGCCAAGGCGGCGGGCAAGCTCGTGGTGTTCGACCCCAACATCCGCCCGCGCCTGTGGGCGGACAAGGACAACATGCTCGAGACCATTTCCAACGGTGCGCGCGCCGCCAAGCTTGTCATGCCGAGCTTCGATGACGAGGCGAGCCATTTCGGCGATGCTTCCGTTGAAGCGACCATCGACCGCTATCGTTCACTCGGCGTCGAAAACATCGTGGTCAAGGACGGCGCCAAGGGTGCGACGCTCGATTTCGGCGGCAGCCGCAGCCACGCCCCGGCGGAAAAGGCCGTGGACGTGGTGGATACGACAAGCGCCGGTGACAGCTTCAACGGCGCGTTCCTCGCCCGTTATGTGACCGGCAGTTCCCCGGAGGAAGCGGCCACCTTCGCCGCAAGGGCGGCGGCAACCGTCATCGGTCACCACGGCGCGCTGATCAGCCCCGAGCTGCTTCCGCTGGTGGGATAGCCCCCTATCTGCCCCTCATTCCTGTGCTTGTCACCGGAAACCGGCCGACGTGCGTCTACGCGGCGGAGAGCCTCCTCTCAGCCGCTTCCCCGCTGTCAAAAGCCCTGACATGATCCTGTAACACGCACGCCGCATATACGGACAGAAGCCGGGCAATGGGGATTCGCCCGCGCGCAGATGAGCAGGATCAGTGTTTCATGACGAGAATCACGATTGTCACAGATGCCTGGCACCCGCAGGTCAACGGCGTGGTTCGCTCGATAGAAAATACCAACACCGAACTGGCGCGGCTGGGTGTGGATGTGCGCATGGTCACGCCGCAGAGTTTTTACAGCATCCCCTGCCCCACCTATCCGGAAATTCGCCTCTCCGTCGCCGGCTATCGCCGTGTGGCGGCGGAGATCGAAAAAAGCCAGCCCTCCTTCGTGCATATCGCGACGGAAGGGCCGCTGGGCTTCATGGCGCGGCGCTGGTGCGTGAAGAACCGCATGCGTTTTTCCACCAGCTATCACACACGCTTTCCCGAATATGTGGCGGCGCGTTTCCCCGTCCCGGAAAGCTGGCTTTATGCCTTCGTGCGATGGTTCCACAATGGCGGCAACACCTGCATGGTGGCCACCCCGAGCCTTGAGACCGAGCTGGAAGCGCGCGGCGTGCGCAACCTGAAGCGCTGGAGCCGCGGCATCGACGCCGAGCTTTTCCATCCCCGCCCGAAGGCAAAGCTGCCTTTCGACCTGCCGAGGCCGATCTTCATGACGGTGGGACGTGTGGCGGTGGAGAAGAACCTGCCGGAATTTCTCGACCTCGACCTGCCGGGCTCGAAGATCGTCATCGGTGACGGCCCGGCCCGCCATGAATTGCAGGAAAAATATCCTGATGTGCTGTTCACTGGCGTCAAGACCGGTGAGGACCTCGCCGATGCCTATGCGCAGGCCGATGTCTTCGTTTTCCCCTCGAAGACCGACACATTCGGCAACACCATTCTGGAAGCGCTGGCAAGCGGCGTGCCCGTGGCCGCCTTCCCCGTTACCGGACCGATCGACATTCTTGGCGGCAACCCCGCCGCCGGCGCGCTGGACGACAATCTTCGCGATGCCTGCCTGGCGGCGCTTCATTGTTCGCCACAGGCGGCGCTGGCGCTCTCCAAAAGCTACAGCTGGGAAAAGGCCTCAAGGCAATTTCTCGACAATGTCATCCACGCCGCCGGGAAATCGCTGCCGCTGTTATCCCGTTCCCAACTTGCATGAAGGCAATCCCCGAGATTTTCTTTGGGAACAGTGGACGAAACCGAGCGGGAATGTCACAAGGCGATCAGGACGCGACTGCCGTTATCTTTAGAACGGGGTCGGGCTGCTGATTGACGTCAGGCGGCTGCCGCGAGAACACGCTGGCCGTCCTTTTTGCGGATGATACCCCGCCACATCCCTCGAGATGCCGCTTCAGGATAAGGGCAGAAGCTCTTTTTGCTGGGCAGCGCACCAGTGATTGATCTTCTCGACAACATCCTTTGGCGCGATCGGCAAGGCACTGCTGGGTATCACGACCACCGTCCCATGGAAAACCAGCACCAGACTATCCGGTGGCGTGATTGCGAGATGATAGCGCGCCCAGCTCAGTTGCACGGTGTCCAGCCGTGTGACCTGCTTGTAGCCCTGAGGCCCGATCTCGATCTGCGTTTGAGGTGAATACATTCGCTCGTGGGCGATATTCCAGTGAGCGAGAACCTCATAATAGGATTTCGCCTCCCGTCTCGCGCCCTGCCAGATAATAAACCAGATGGCGAGAGCCACGATCGGTGCGGGGGCGAACACCCAATAACCGACCACCGGCCAGACGCCCGGAAACCACGGCAGGCTTATGGAATAGATGAAAGCCGCAGCCAGCCCCGAAAATATCGACAGCTTGACTCGCGCTGAGGAAAAATGGCGAGCCCAGGACTTGTCGAAAATCATGCTGTAATTTTCATAAGCCTGATTTTGATAGCCGTAGACATAGGAAGGGACATGTTTCGGGTCGGGCGTGAAGCTTATTGAAATGGTGTCATCGGCCATAGGAGCACGTCGATCCCGTTCCTGTTGCAGCTCAGTCTGCGTAGCACCGGCGCCCTTATAAATCAAAAGGCCTTTCCCTACCAAACCTTCGGGATCGACGCCGTACCGCGTAACCTGCCTTCACCATGCTCCGGCAAGCGTTTGGCCGGACAGCGGCACGGTCCGCGCCTTGCCATCCCGATCCGTTACCGAGAGCGACGCCGCCATCTGTTTGGGCGATTTGCGGAACCAGTTGGCGGCAACGCTCGCCATATCGCCGATCATCGCCTGTTTGTGCCAGTCGGCGAAGCGCTTGGCCGTGGCTTCCGGCTCGGAGCGGTAAAAGAAATCGCCGGATTGCCCGAGATCGTTGATGGAGGCCGCCATGGCCGAGAGCGGCCGCTGGAACATCTTTGCCGGTACCGCAAGCGTATCGGCCCCTTGCGAAAAAGCGGGCGCCATGAAATCGATCGCCCATCCATCCGCCTCCACCCAGCAGTGGAAATTCTCGCCCGCGCCAGTCACATAACCGTCTTCGCGATGATCGGCGAACAGCAAAACCGTTCCGCCGAGATTATAGGCCGCGAGCCCGCCCTTCGGCACCGCCTTCACCTTGTAATGCTGCTGCAGGATGAACGCGCCGAAGGTGCTGAAATACATGGAGGCCGAAGCAGGATCGGCATTCTGGCTGAGGAGCAGGCTGTTGATGACCCGGTAAATCCTGAAATAGTCGGTCTGCTTGATCAACATGGTTTTTACTCTTCAAAACCGGACAGTGAAATTGGAGCGAGCTGGTGCCCCTTGTTTCTTCTCCCCGCCGGGGAGAAGGTCGCCGCAGTGGGATGAGGGGGCGACGGTCGTGATATACGGAGAGGTTGCCCCCTCATCTGACCCTTCGGGCCATCTTCTCCCCACGGGGAGAAGAAATACGCCGCAGCGCCGAGCTTCAAAAGCGGCGGCCGATTACCGCCTCTTCTTCGCCTTGCTCTCAAACGGATTGTCCGACCCGCGATAATGCACCCGGATCGGCACGCCCGGCATGTCGAAATCCTTGCGCAGACCGTTGACGAGGTAACGCGTATAGCTCTCGGGAATGGCTTCCGGCCTCGTGCAGGAAATCATGAAGGCCGGCGGGCGGGCCTTTACCTGCGTCATATATTTCAGCTTCAGGCGGCGGCCGGAAACGGCCGGCGGCGGATGCTGCGTCGTCTGCGAATCCAGCCAGCGGTTCAGCTTGGCGGTCGAGATGCGGCGGTTCCAGATCTTGTCGGTATCGATGATATTCTGCATCAGCCGGTCGAGGCCATAGCCCGTCTGGCCGGAAATCGGCACGGCGCGGATGCCGCGCGCCTGCGGCAGAAGCCGCTCGGTCTTTTCGCGCAGATCGGCAAGATAGGCCTGCGGGTCTTCGACCAGATCCCACTTGTTGAAGGCGAGCACGGCGGCGCGGCCTTCGCGGATGACGAGGTCAACCAGCTGCAGATCCTGCTTTTCGAACGGGATGGTGCTGTCGAACACGATGACGACGGTTTCCGCAAAGCGGATGGAACGCAGCGAATCCGCGACCGAGAGCTTTTCCAGTTTCTCCGTCACCTTGGCCTTGCGGCGCATGCCCGCAGTATCGAACATCTTGATGGTGCGGCCGCGCCAGTCCCATTCGACCGAGATGCTGTCGCGGGTAATGCCGGCTTCCGGGCCGGTCAACAGGCGGTCTTCACCGAGGAAACGGTTGATGAGCGTCGACTTGCCTGCATTTGGCCGGCCAATGATGGCGACGCGCAGCGGCTTGGTCTCGTCATAAACCGGCTCTTCGTCTTCTTCGTCCTCGCTGCCCGGCTCGCCGCGTGGCAGAACGATATCCGTCTCCGCCTCATCCACCTCAGGCGGGAAAGCGGCGTCTTCGCCGATTGCCTCGACAATGGCGTCACGCAGGTCGATCATGCCCTGGCCATGTTCGGCCGAAATCGGGCAAGGGTCACCGAGACCCAGCGTGAAGGCATCGTAGAAACCGGCGTCGGAACCGCGCGCTTCCGACTTGTTGGCCACCAGCACCACCGGCTTGCCGCGACGGCGCAGCATTTCGGCCAGCGTCTCATCGGCCGGTGTCAGGCCCGCCTTGGCGTCCACGACAAACAGCGTCACATCGGCTTCGTCAATCGCCGCTTCGGTCTGTGCCCACATGCGGCCCTGAAGCGTTTCCGGCCCGGATTGCTCCAGACCGGCGGTATCGATGATGGTGAAACGCAGGTCGACCAGCTTCGCCTCGCCGGGGCGGCGGTCACGGGTGACACCCGGCGTGTCGTCCACCAACGCCAGTTTCTTTCCGACCAGACGGTTGAAAAGTGTGGACTTGCCGACATTGGGGCGCCCGACTATGGCGACGGTGAAGCTCATTGATCTTGGTTCCCTAGAGCAAGTCTGCCCAAAACGTTACCTGTTTTGGGCAAAAGACATGCGTAAAATAAAGAGTTGGATCGCTTTGGCAATGCGAAGAAATGCCGGAGCGATCTTACGTGGCGAAGCGGCTTTAAGCAGCCTTGCCCGAAGCGGTGATGTTGTCGAGCATGATCTGCGCGCGGTTCGTCACGTTGCGCGGCGCCTGCGTGTCGCTGATGATCTGCTCGAACCATTGTTTGGCCTTGGCGAAATCGCCAGCCTTATAGGCGGCAAGACCCAGAGCCTCACGGGCAGACGCCCGCATGGTCTGGCCGTCGGTGCTCAAGGGCTCCGCAAGGGCGACGACCTGGTCATAGGTGCCGTTGTCCACCAGCAGCCATGCCGCACGCACCTTGGCGGTATCGCGGAAGACCTGCGGTGCGGAGGTGTCGTTGCCGATGGCGGTGAAGGCGGCGATGGCGCCGGCCGCATCGCCCTTCTGCGAAAGCAGCGTGGCCGAGCGGAACTTCGCCAGAACAGGGTAATTGCCGTGACCGGAGGTTTCGAGATCGGCGAAGGCCTTCAGCGCCTCATCCGTCTTGTTTTCCGAGGCAAGTTTCAGCGCCACGAGGAACTGGTCGCCGGAGTTGGAAGCGCGGCTGGTGTTCCAGTATTCGTAGATACCGGCGCCGGCGGCGCCCACAACCACGAGAATGGCGGCGCCGACGACCACGATACCGTAACGGCCCCAGAAGCGCGACAGCTGCTCGGAACGGATCTGCTCGTTCACTTCGCGGATAAAGGTATCATTTTCGTTTGCCATCAAATTCTCCGTTACCCGCGCGGAGATCGTCGCCGATCCATCCGTTCGCGGACATACCAAGCCGCTTACCCGGGTCAACGAAAGTCAGGCCAACCGGGTCATGGTCGGCCTTCTAGCCTATTTTGCCTGATATGTAAGGGGGAAACGTTGATTTCCTACATGGCGATGGGCTGAACGCCGATCAACCATTCGTGCAGTTTCAGGATGAAAGCACCCCACAGAACGATGCCGCCGACAACGGCCACCAGATCATAGCGGCTTGAAACGAAGTCGCGGACCACTTTTTCACCCGCGCGTTCCCGGCGCTTCAGCGAAATCCGCATCACCACGCCCCAGGCGAGAAACGATGCGAAGAGGAGGATCGAAGACGTCTCGCCATTCGCCAGAAGATGGGCGAGCGCCCAGATCTTGACGGAAAGGACCATCGGATGCTTGGTCTTCGTCGCAATATGGCCAGCCGGTATGAGGCTGGCGATAAGACAGATCATCGCGGGCAGCATCAGGGTCACGGCGATATGGCTCATCCAGACCGGCGGATACCACAACATGCCCGTCTCCTGCCTTGCTTCGCCGAAGGCATAGATGACAAGCCCGAGCGTGACGAGGCTGACGACGGAATAAACGCCCTTGAAAGGGCCTTCGCCCATCGTCGCGATCATGCGGGCGCGAAATTGCGGCGCGACCACCTTCAAAAGATGCGTCAGCAAAAACAAGGCAAGACAGAGTGCGAGAAAAAGCATGGAACACGGTCCCCCGGTGGAACGAAGCGGCCCTATCACCGCAGTTGAGAACAGGAATTAGGCCGAAAGTCATGAAAACGCCAGACTATTCAAAGCTTCGCCTTATTCCACCCGCAAAAGGCCACGGTGTTTCATATGACGGATAACTGATGTTTCGCCCATTTACCGCTTTTTCCCTGTCGCTTCTCGCCGCCCTTCCCGCATTTGCCGAAGAGGCGCAGAAGCCGAAGCAGCTCGTCATCGTGTCCTTCGACGGTGCGGGCGACAATACGCTGTGGGAAAGAAGCCGGGCGACGGCGAAGGAGGTCGGCGCGCATTTCACCTATTTCCTCGCCTGCACGCTGGTGATGGACAGGAAGACCAGCGCCAAGACCTATCAGGGTCCCGGCCAGAAGGCCGGCCGTTCCAATGTCGGTTTCGGCCAGTCGCCGGAAGAGGTGGAGACAAGGCTTAGAAACATCTGGGCCGCCTATCGCGAAGGTCACGAGATCGGCAACCACACCTGCGGCCATTTCGATGGCGGCCAGTGGACCGCGGAACAATGGGATGGCGAATTCACCACCTTCACAAGCACGCTGGAAAACGCCTGGCAGATGATCGGCAAGAAGGGCGAAGAGCCCGAAGGCTGGCGCGAGATGGTCAAGAACATCAACGGTTTCCGTGCGCCCTATCTCTCACAGGGCCCGGCGCTGACCGCCGCGCAGAAAAAACACGGCTTCGTTTATGACGCCACCAGCATCACCAAGGGACCGGAATGGCCGGTGGAGCGCGAAGGCATCGAACATTTCGGCCTGCCCCTCGTTCCCGAAGGACCGGGCAACCGCCCGATCATCGCCATGGACTACAATCTCTTCATCCGCCACTCCATCGGCATCGAGACGCCGGATCGTTCGAAGGAATTCGAGGAACGCGCCTATGCCGCCTTCCGCACCGCTTTTGACAGGCAGTATAATGGCGAGCGCATTCCCCTGCAGATGGGCTTTCACTTCGTGAAGATGAATGGCGGCGCCTATTGGAATGCCTATGAGCGGCTGCTGCGCGAGGTCTGCCACAAGACCGATGTCGCCTGTGTGAGCTATGCCGAAGCCATGCCGATGATCGAGGCGCGCAAGAAGCAGAAGACCGAAGGTTAAACCCGACCGCGGATCATCCTCGGGCTTCTTCCTTGGACCGAAGCAACAGGTGCAAAAGGCGGCCGAGGGGCCGCCTTTTCTTACTCAGGGCTTGTTGGCCGCCAGTTCACCGGCTTCCGCTTCCCGCTTCAGATAACGCTCATCAATATCCGGCAGGGGCTTGTCGTCAATCGCAGCCTCAAAGGCCACAAGACGCTTGTGGATTGAAAGCAGCTCGATGATCGTCGTCCAGGAATTGACGAGATACTGGAACGAATTGCTGACCTGACCGAAGGCCGTGGCGATCTGCTGGTAGATACCATAGGTGATCTTGCCCGCCACGATGGTCGGAACGAGCATCAGAAGCAGGAACACCGCATCGGCCTGAATGTAGAAATATCGTGCGACGTTGAAATAGAGATAGTGCCAGTACATGCGGAAATAATTCTTCCGCACATTGGAGTAGAGTTCCTTGACTGTCGGCGGCTGAGCGCGGTCGGCGTGGTCCTCGCCATAGACGAGCTCCTTGCGGTAAGCCGCTTCCACACGCTGGTTGCGGAAGTTCAGGCCGGGCAGTTTGATGCCGACCGTCGCCAGAAGCACCGTACCGAACACCGACCAGACAATCGCCAGCCAGAACAGCGCATGCGGCACTTCGCCGAGGATCGGCAATTCAGAGACATAGGACGACAGCGCAAACAGGATCGGCAGGAACACAACGAGCGTCATCACCGAATTGATCAGCGTGATGCCCAACCCTTCGAGCGTCGAGGAGAACCGCATCGTATCTTCCTGAACGCGCTGGGACGCACCTTCGATGTGACGCAGCTTTTCCCATTTCGACATGTAGAAGTCGTTCATCGCGGTTCGCCAGCGGAAGATATAATGGCTGGTGAAGAAATCCGTCAGGATCGAAACGGCCATGCTGAGAAAGGCGATCTTGGCGAAGACGATTTGAAGACTGTAGAAATCCCAGACCTCGATACCCGGCTGTTTCGAAAGGGCATTTTGCAGAAGATCGCCGAAAGGCCGCCGGAAATTGTTGATCACGACGGAAATCTGAACGCCGAAATAGGTCACCGCGATAATCAGCAACGATCCCCAGATGGACCAGTATTTCCAGGGATGATCCTTGGCGATAACGGTCCACACGCCGCCGAACGCCGCCAGGCACAAGGCGAGATAGCCGTAAAAGAACAGATTCGCCGGGACCAGGAAGTAGCTGAGATCGTAGGGTTCCTGTTCAGGCATTACATAGCCCCAAGACCGACCTAACCCTTCAACGATGAAGTACCATCCAAGAATGGCGAAAAAAGCCCAGATAATGGCCGACGTGAAGAAGATTTTCGGTTTGGGAAAGAAGGAATGAAACACGTTTCGAACTCACGCGCGTTTGAAATCAGCCATTATTGGCGAAGCACTAGATGGCCCGAACCTAGGGCAGAAATTTGTGCACAGCAATGAAGAAGCGCTGACCTTAACAAGATGTAAGGCGTGCGCGGCGGACAATCCCCAAGGGAAACACCAGATTAAAGGCAGGAAAAGACGACCCGTGGCCTAGCTCCGCCGCTCCGTGGCGAGCACCGGCAGCATCAGGAGAATGCTGACGACGAGCACGGCCGAAGCGAGAATGCTGGGCGCGGTAAAACTTCCCGTCACCTCAGCAATCCAGCCGGCGGCAAGCGGCCCGACAATCTGGCCCGTGCCGAAAGCGGCCGTCATCAGCGCAAAGGCGCGGCGCGGGCTCGGCCCGGCAAATTCCCGGCCGAGCTGCAGGCCATAGGCGGTGATGACCATGAAGGTCAGTCCGAGAAGCAGGCCGCCGGCGAGAACACCCGGCACGGGCGGCAGCATCACCGAAGCGAAGACGCCGACGGCTTCCAGCGCCAGCACGATCACGAAAGCACGTTTCAGCCCCTGCGATTTCAGCACCGGTTTCCAGAGGAAAAGCGAAATGGCGGCGGCGCAACCGGTGATGAACCAGGCGAGAAACTCAACGAAAGCACCGGCGGCGGCCATGCGCGCTATCGCCACGATGAAAGTGGCGGTGATGACGTAACCGAAGCCGAAAAGCCCGTAGGCGAGCGTCGTCAGAACCAGCGGCCGTGTCCAGCGAAGCGGCGGCTCCGCCACCGCGGATGCATGCCGCGGCGGGCCAGCGGGAAGCACGCGAAAGACGAGAAGAAATGTGACGAAGGAAAAGACCGCGCCCGCAATCCATTCCTCTCTCCACGAGGAACCACCGCCGTCAAAAACGACGCCGATCAGATAGACCGCAAGCGAAGAAATCGCGATACCCGCGCCGACGCCGCCATAATGCAGCGCCTGGATCGTGTCCCTGCCCGCCTTCATGGCGTGGCCGATAACGATTTGCGAGGTGAAGATCATGGTCATTGCACTGGCGACACCGGCAAGAAACCGGATGACGGTGAAAGCCGCGACGGAACTGAAAGCGGCCATGGCAAGAAGCAGCGCAGCGGTGGAAAAGAGGCCGCAAAGGGCCACCAGCCGCTCCCGCCCCGACCCCCATGAATAGGCGGCCAGAACCGCACCCGCCAGATAACCGGCGAAGTTGCCAGCAGCCACGATCCCCGCATCCCCCGCCGAGAGCGGAACATCCGCCATCATGCCGGGCAGGATGGGCGTGAAGGAAAAACGGCCGAAACCCATGGCGGAGGCCATCATCAGCGCCCCGGAAAATCCGAGTGCGGTCAGATGTTTGGCGGAAAGTGGCTTGTCGATGCTCATGCATGGCTTATCGCAACGGGGCAGATAAGGGACAAGCGAGTTATTTTGATCGGCGTCATAAGCGGTCGTTATCGGTGCGAGACCTCAGGTGAAGGATACGGCACCGCGCCCTCCAACCCTCATTCCTGCGCTTGTCACAGGAATCCAGCCGACGCGCGTCGGCGCGACGAGAGGGCTCTTTTCAGCCCAAGGACTTGGGCTGGCTGGATCCCTGTGACAAGCACAGGGATGAGGAGATGGAAACCCGACAGCCCCACCCTCACTCGGCCAGCGTCAGCACCAGCGGCCCGTTCTTCGTCGCCACAACCGTGTGCTCATACTGCACCGTCGGCGCACTCGGATCGCTATAGAGCGTCCATGGATCGTCATCACCGTCCTCGGCCCAATAAGCTCCCGTCGACAGAAATGGCTCGACGGTGAACACCATGCCTTCCTGCATGATGCGGCGCTCGTCCTTGTCCGGCCAGGTCGCCAGCTCCTTCGGCTCCTCATGCAGCGAGCGGCCGATGCCGTGGCTCGCCAGATTGGTGATCAGCGTATAGCGGTTCTTTTTCGCGAAAGCGCCGATGGCATTGCCGATATCGGCAAACGGCCTGCCGGTCTTCACCTGCTGAAGACCCGTCCACATGGCGCGTTTGCCATCGCGGCAGAGGCGCTCGATTTCCTTCTTCACCGGCGGCACGGCAAAAGACGAACCGGTATCGCCGAAGAAACCGTTCTTCACGGCCGAGACATCGATATTGACGAGGTCACCCGCCTTGATGATACGCGGTCCCGGAATGCCGTGGGCCACTTCCTCGTTAACGCTGATGCAGGTTGCCCCGGGGAACTTGTAGCAGAACTCCGGCGCCGATTGCGCGCCATTATCCTCCAGCACCTTGCGGCCGATAGCATCCAGCTCGGCCGTGGTGATGCCGGGTTCCAGCGCGTCCGCCATGGTCTGCATGGCAACGGCGCAAAGGCGACCGATATCCTTGAGCAGAACCAGTTCTTCTTCGGTGGAAATGACCATGTCTCTGTCCGTCGTTCTGTCTGGCGGGTCTGAAAGCGCCCGCCTTGTAATAATCAGGCCGTGGCTTTCACCGGATCGGCGCTCCCCGTCAATTCTTTTCTGACGATCGGGGCGACTTTCGTACCATAAAGCTCGATGCCGCGCATGATCTGGTCGTGCGGCATCAGGCCGATGGCCATCTGCAGCAGGAAGCGATCATTCCTGAACACGCCATGCGCCTTGATGATCTTTTCCGCCACCAGCTCCGGTTCGCCGAGGAAGAGATTGCCCTCCGGTCCGCGCGCCGCATCGAAATGGGCACGGTTCGTCGGCCCCCAGCCGCGTTCGCGACCGATGCGGTTCATCACCTCCGCCTGCGGGCCGTAAAACTGGTCGGCCGCCTTGTCGGTGGTGTCGGCAATGAAACCATGCACGTTGATGCTGGTGCGCAGCTTGGTCTTTTCCTGACCCGCCCTGCGCGCAGCCTCATGGTAAAGATCGAACAGCGGCGCAAAGCGACGATATTCACCGCCGATGATGGCAAGCGCCACCGGCAGCCCCATCGCGCCAGCCCGCGCCACCGATTGCGGCGTGCCGCCGACGGCGATCCACACCGGCAGACGCTCCTGCAACGGACGCGGATAAACCCCACGCCCATTGATGGCCGGGTGCTTGGTGCCGGACCAGGTGATGATTTCCTGTTCGCGCAGCGCCAAGAGCAGATCGAGCTTTTCAGCGAAGAGCACGTCGTAATCTTCGAGATCGTAACCGAACAGCGGATAGGATTCGATGAAGGAACCACGCCCGGCCATAATCTCGGCCCGGCCGTTCGACAGGAGATCGACGGTTGAGAATTGTTGGAACACCCGCACCGGATCATCCGAACTCAGCACCGAAACGGCGCTCGTCAGGCGAATGTTCTTCGTCTTCACGGCGGCTGCCGCCAGCACAGTTGAGGGCGAGGACACGACATAATCCGGACGGTGATGCTCACCGAGGCCAAAAACATCGAGCCCGACCTGATCGGCAAGCTCGATTTCCTCCAGCAGATGTTTGAGACGGCGCGCGCCTTCCGGCCCGCGACCATCGGCGGGGTTGGGATTGACATCCGCGAATGTGTAAAGACCGAGTTCCATAAACGATACCTCTGTTTGCTTGCCTCAGAGATAGGGGCCGACGCCCCCGCAGGCAAATGCAAAATCTGGCGCAAAATCTGGATGCTTAGCTTCGAAAAAATGGATGGGCGTGGCCGGATTCACCCCTCTGTCACCCTCACCCGAAATCGCGATTGCCAGCCCGCCCCCTTTGGGCATACGCTGCTTAAACATGTGCGAAGTAATGCAAAAAGGGGAAAGCATGCATCGGACAGTTATCGTGACAGGCTCTACAAGCGGTATCGGTCTTGCCATCGCGCAGAGATTTGCGCGGGAGGGCGCCAATATCGTACTGAACGGCTTCGGCGACGAAGACGAGATCGAAAAACTGCGGCTGTTGCTGGAAGCCGAAAGCGGCGGGCGTGTGCTTTACCACCCCGCGGATATGACGAAACCGGACGAGATCGCCGACCTCATCCAGTCCTCGCACGAAAAACTCGGCTCGGTGGATGTGCTCGTCAACAATGCCGGCATCCAGCATATCGCGCCCATCGAGGAGTTTCCGACGGAAAAATGGGACTGGATCATCGCCATCAATCTGACCAGTTCCTTCCATACCATGCGCGCCGCGATACCGCTGATGAAGAAGGCCGGCAAGGGCCGCATCATCAACATTTCCTCGGCCCACGGTCTCGTCGCCTCACCGTTCAAATCGGCCTATGTGGCGGCCAAACACGGTATCATGGGCCTGACGAAGACGGCAGCGCTTGAGCTTGCCCAGACCGGGGTTACCGTCAACGCCATCTGTCCCGGTTATGTACTCACGCCGCTCGTCGAAAAGCAGATACCTGAGATGGCCAAGGTGCGCGGCATCAGCGAAGAAGCGGTGAAGAACGACGTGATGCTGGAGCTGCAGGCGACCAAGCAGTTCGTCACCGTCGATGACGTGGCCGCCGCCGCCATATTTCTGGCCAGCGACGCCGCAAGCAACATCACCGGCACCCATATTTCCGTGGATGGCGGCTGGACGGCGCAATAATTGCCAGATTTTCTTTCCGTTATGGAAACAATGAATTGCCAAAACGGAAATCGATATGCGCGCAAGAGCGTGCATAGATACGTCAAGATAATCACAAGAAACCGGCTCGGCAGCTGGTCAAAACAGCAGGGCATTGCATGAAGGACGCGATCAGCTTCATCCTCAACAACGAAACGGTTTCGTTGAAGGATTTCGGACCGACGGACACGCTTCTCGATTACCTCCGCATCAGCAAGCGGTTGACCGGGACCAAGGAAGGCTGCGCGGAAGGTGACTGCGGCGCCTGCACGGTGCTGGTCGGGCGGCTGCTTGATGGTTCTCTGCGTTATGAAAGCGTCAACGCCTGCATCCGCTTTCTGGGCTCGCTGCACGGCACCCATATCGTGACCGTTGAGCATCTGGCCGCCCGCGACGGCACGCTGCACCCCGTGCAGCAGGCCATGGTGGATTTTCACGGCTCGCAATGCGGTTTCTGCACGCCGGGTTTCATCATGTCGCTTTATGGCCTGTGGCTTACCAGCGAAAACCCCGGCCGCGCTGATATCGAAAAGGCGCTGCAAGGCAATCTCTGTCGATGCACGGGCTATGAGCCGATCGTGAAGGCCGCCGAAAAGATCGCCACTGCGCGCCCAAGCGCGCTGTTCGACCCGCTGCAGCGCGACCGCACCGACATCATGGCAAGGCTCTGGGCGATCCGCGAAAACGAGACGATCACCGTCGTCAGAGGCGAGGATCGCACCATCATTCCGGCAACGCTTTCCGATCTGACCGAGATTTACGCTGCCGAGCCGAAGGCGACCATCGTTGCCGGCTGCACCGATGTCGGCCTATGGGTGACGAAGCAGATGCGGGCGCTGAACCCTGTCATCTTCATCAACAATCTCGGGGATCTGCAGACCATCGCTGTGGATGAGAACGGCATCACGCTCGGTGCCGGCGTTACGTACAGCCAGGCCTTCAAGACCATTGCAGAACATTTTCCGCCGCTTGCCCGGCTGTTTGACCGGCTCGGCGGCGAGCAGGTGCGCAATATGGGCACGATCGGCGGCAATATCGCCAACGGTTCGCCCATTGGCGACACGCCCCCCGCCTTGATCGCACTCGGCACGACGCTCACCCTGCGCTCGTCTTCCGGCAACCGCAGCCTGCCGCTGGAAAGCTATTTCGTCGATTACGGCAAACAGGACCGGCTGAGCGGCGAATTCGTCGAAAAACTCTTCATTCCGTTCCGGAAGCCGGAAAGCCGTTACGCCGTCTACAAGATTTCCAAGCGGCGCGACGAGGATATTTCCGCGCTGTGCGCCGCCTTCAACCTGACGCTTGACGCCGATGGCGCGGTCGAAGATATCCGCATCGCCTTCGGCGGCATGGCCGGCACGCCGAAACGGGCCGCGCATCTGGAGGCAGCGCTTCTCGGCAAAGAGTGGTCGCAGGAAACGATCGATGCGGCGCGCGATGCGCTGGATGAGGATTTCACGCCACTGACGGACTGGCGTGCGACGGCCGAATATCGGCAACTGACGGCCAAGAACCTGCTGACGCGGTTTTTCCTTGAGACTTCAGGGGAGAAGCAGGAACTAACACGCTTCACTTTGGAGGAGGCTTGAACCATGGACACCACAAGCTTCGACAAGACGAAGACCGAAATCGACGGCCCGATGCATGCCTCGCTCCGGCACGATTCCGCGCATAAGCATGTGACCGGCAGCGCCGAATATATCGATGATATTCCCGAACCCGCCGGCCTCGTTCACGGCGCGCTCGGCCTTTCCGACCGCGCGCATGCCGAAATCGTCTCCATGGACCTGTCAGAGGTAGAAGCCACACCGGGCGTGCTCTGGGTGATGGTTGGCAAGGATGTGCCCGGCGAAAACGATATATCTTCCGGCGGCCGTCACGACGAACCGCTGCTGGCCGAAACAAAGGTGGAGTTCCACGGCCAGCCGATTTTCGCAGTCTTCGCCGAGACCCGCGATATCGCCAGAAAGGCGGCCCGCAAGGCGAAGATCACCTATAAGGACCTGCCGCATTTCACCGATATCGACACGGCGATTGAAAATGGCGGTGCGCTCGTCATCGATCCGATGACGCTGACACGCGGCGATGCCAAGCTGGAAATGGATGTGGCGCCCCGCCGCCTCACCGGCACGATGCGGATCGGCGGGCAGGAGCATTTTTATCTCGAAAGCCACATTGCCATGGCTGTGCCCGGTGAGGATGACGAGGTAACGCTGTGGAGCTCCACCCAGCATCCCAGCGAAATCCAGCACATCGTCAGCCATATGCTTCAGGTGCCGTCCAACGCCGTCACGGTGCAGGTGCGCCGCATGGGCGGTGGCTTCGGCGGCAAGGAAACGCAGGGCAACCAGTTTGCCGCCCTCTGCGCCATTGCCGCCAAGAGGCTGAACCGAGCCGTTAAAATCCGCCCCGATCGCGACGAGGACATGACGGCGACCGGCAAGCGCCATGATTTCCGCGTCGATTACGAGCTGGGCTTCGACGAGGAAGGCCGCATCCACGCCGTTGACGCCACCTATGCGGCGCGCTGCGGTTTTTCCTCCGATCTGTCAGGCCCGGTAACCGACCGCGCGCTCTTCCATGCCGACTCCAGCTATTTCTATCCGCATGTACACCTCACCTCCCGGCCGCTGAAAACCCATACGGTTTCCAACACCGCCTTTCGCGGTTTCGGCGGTCCGCAGGGCATGCTCGGGGCTGAACGTTTCATCGAGGAAATCGCCTATGCCGTCGGCAAGGACCCGCTTGATGTCCGCAAGCTGAATTTCTACGGAGAGACCGGCTCCGAGCGCACCACGACGCCCTATCATCAGGAGGTCGAAGACAACATCATCGCCCGCATCGTCGAGGAACTGGAAGCTTCCAGCGAATACCGTGCGCGCCGGCAGGCAATCGTCGAGTTCAACAGGACGAGCCCGATCATCCGCAAGGGCATCGCGCTCACCCCTGTCAAATTTGGCATCTCCTTCACCATGACCGCATTCAATCAGGCGGGTGCCTTGGTGCATATCTACAATGACGGCTCGATCCACCTGAACCATGGCGGCACAGAAATGGGCCAGGGCCTTTATACCAAGGTGGCGCAGGTGGTGGCCGATGCCTTCCAGGTGGATATCGGCCGGGTGAAAATAACGGCCACGACCACGGGCAAGGTGCCGAATACCTCGGCCACCGCCGCCTCCTCCGGCTCCGATCTCAACGGCATGGCGGCCTATGACGCCGCCCGCCAGATCCGCGAGCGGCTCGTCAAATTCGCCGCCGAGAACTGGAACGTGCCGGAAGAAGAAGTCGTCTTCCTGCCGAACCGGGTGCGGATCGGGCTTGAGGAAATCGCCTTCAACGACTTCATCAAAAAGGCCTACTTCGCCCGCGTGCAGCTTTCCGCCGCCGGTTTTTACAAGACCCCGAAAATCCACTGGGATCGCGCCGCCGGTCGCGGTACGCCGTTTTATTATTTCGCCTATGGCGCGGCATGCTCGGAAGTGTCGATCGATACGCTGACCGGCGAATATATGATGGAACGCGCCGATATTCTCCACGATGTCGGCAAGTCGCTGAACCCGGCCATTGATATCGGCCAGATAGAAGGCGCCTTCGTGCAGGGCATGGGCTGGCTGACGACCGAGGAATTATGGTGGGACGGCAAGGGGCGGCTGCGCACCCACGCTCCCTCGACCTACAAGATCCCGCTCGCCTCCGACCGGCCGAAGAGCTTTAACGTCAAGCTGGCGGAATGGTCGGAAAATGCCGAACCCACCATCGGCCGCTCCAAGGCCGTGGGCGAACCGCCCTTCATGCTGGCGATCTCGGTTCTCGAAGCGCTCTCCATGGCCGTCGCCTCCGTCGCCGATTACAAGGTCTGCCCACGGCTTGACGCGCCGGCAACGCCCGAACGGGTGCTGATGGCGGTGGAACGGCTGAAGAAGGTGTGAGGGGGCCAGCGCCAATGCCTGATATCCCCCTGTCCGCGTTCCTCGCCCGCCTTGTCCCCGCAATCCTCGTGGAAATCGAGGCTGTGAAAGGCTCATCGCCGCGTGAGGCTGGCACCTTCATGCTGGTCTCGCAAGACGGCATGTGGGAAACCATCGGCGGCGGGCAGTTTGAATATATGGCGATAGACCACGCCCGCGCGATGTTGAGGAGCGGTGCCGCCGAAGACCGCATGGATATTCCGCTCGGCCCGGAAATCGGCCAATGCTGCGGCGGGCGCACCCTGCTCCGGTTCCGGCGCGTAACAGCGGAACTCGCGGCAACGCTCGAGGCAAGGCTGAAGGGCGAAGCCGCACAACAGCCGGCCATCTTCATTTTCGGGGCGGGTCACGTCGGCAAGGCACTGGCGCAGGCTCTGTCGCTCCTGCCCTTGACCCTGACTGTTGTGGAAACCCGTGAAAACGAGTTGCACGGTCTTCCGCAGGAGGTCACATCCGTGCTGACCCCCATGCCGGAGGCGCTCGTTGCGAGAATTCCGGCAAACGGGGCTGCGATCATCGTCACCCACGATCACGCCCTTGATTTCCTCATCGCCAGGGAAGCGCTGGCCCGCGACGATCTCGCTTATGTCGGCATGATTGGCTCCAAGACCAAACGCGCCACCTTCGCCCATTGGCTGGAACGGGAGGGAGAACCCCCTTCCCGCCTTGAAAAACTCGTCCTGCCCATCGGTGGCAATGGCGTCAGGGACAAGCGGCCTGCAATCATAGCGGCCCTTGTGGCAGCCGAGTTACTGCAAGCATTTTCCGCTGCCGAAACCCGTCGCAACGAAAATCAACGCGGCCATCCTCAAGACCAAGATCACGCCTGAGCCCATCCGGCAGACTTTCATCCGCCAGATTGTCTGGCGCAAGGCTTTCAAGGGTAAACCGTTCCGCTGTCCGCAGACCCGCACGCAGGCGGGACCACGCGCGCAAAAGTGCTGTGCGCATGTTCGTCTCCATTCAAAAATGTCAGAAGCTCAGTTGATGAATTGAGCTAAAAATGCTCTGTTTTCCGAATAAAAACCAATGAAACCTTTGGCCGCTGACATAAAGAGAACTTATCCATGAAAATGTCCCGCCAGTTCCCCCTGAATGCCCTGCGCGTGTTCGAAGCCGCAGCGAGGCATCTGAGCTTCACCAAGGCCGGCGAGGAACTGGGCATGACGCAGACGGCGGTCAGCTATCAGGTGAAACTGCTGGAGGAGAATGTTGGCGAGCCGCTCTTCATCAGAAAGGCGCGGCAGGTTGTGCTGACCGAGGCCGGGCAGAAACTGGCGCCGAAGGTTGCGGAAGCCTTCAACACTTTGCGGGAGGCCGTCGATAATGTGCGCGACACCTCCGACACGACCCTGACAATCCATTCCACCGCGACTTTTGCGTCGCGCTGGCTTTCGCGGCATCTGGGCGCCTTCCAGCTGGAACACCCATCAATCGCCGTGCGGCTCGACACATCAAGCACATTGATCGATTTTTCCCAGTCAGACTGCGATGTCGCCATTCGCTGGAGCAAAGATAACGGCAAAGGGCTGATCTACCATCAACTGCTGCGCGGCGTTTATACGCCGATGCTGCATCCGAGCCTTGCCGAAAGCATCGGCGGATTGCACAAACCGGAAGACCTGCTGCGCCTGCGCATTATCGATCCCGGCGATGTCTGGTGGAGCCAGTGGTTTCAGGAAGTGGGCGTCGAAAATCCCGGCCTCGACCGTTATCCCCGCAGCCGCCTCAATGTGCAGGCCTTCGAAGCCGCCGCGGCAATCGCCAGCCAGGGCGTGGCCATGCTCACCCCTGAACTCTACGCCGATGAGATTGCCCTCGGTCGACTTTATCAACCCTTCGAGCACCTCAGCAGCGAAGGAAAGAACTATTGGCTGGTCTACCCTGAAAACCGTAGGAACATTCGCAAGATAAGGCTGTTTCGCGACTGGATACTGAAGCGGATCGAGGAAAGCCGGCAGCAACAACCGCCTCAAAACCCCATGTCCGGCGCATAGAAACAGCGCGGCGTATCCTCATCCGGAAACAGGCAGAGATGATATTCGCCATCTTCTGATCGTCTTGCCTCGCGCTGCGACCAGCTGAAAACGTGGCGTCGGGTGACCATGCGGTGATCGCCGGGTGCGAGCGAGACCTCATAACCGTCAGGCGTCACACGAACGCTTCGCGTGGGAATCATCTGGCAGTCGCCGGTTTCGGCGTCACCATTGCAGCAGTAGCTTTCATATTTGAACCCCTTGTGGGATTCATGCGCAAGCGCGGTGGCGCTGAATGCCAAAAGCAGGAAGAGGACCGTCAGAACAAGGCGCATCGGCATGGTCTCCGTTGAAACAACGGCGGCCGCCGGAAGATCATTGCGTCCCTTTATTCAAATTTCACATCAACACCCACCCGGACACAACGGCACCGGGAACTGCGATACCTGCCCCCTGATCTGCCCCACCCAGGGTTCGCAGCGCCCGCTTTCGGAAGAACCGCCAGCGAAACATGTCATTGAAACCCTGCGCATCGGCGTAAAACCGGAATGGATTTCCGACGAGGCGCGCCCGCGGGCTCCGCAGCCTTATATTTTAGCACATCAGCAGACTGCACAAAGGATAATAGCTGAGTCGCGTTAGCCAGCTAAGCACAAACTGCGACAGGAATGAGCGGCTGCAACTTTACCGGGCCAGCCCGCGTGCATGGGCGAACCGAAACGAGATTGCGGACACAAAGGCATCGGATTGTGAACAATCACGTTCCAACCTTTGCTTTTCACTTTCCTAACGGTCAAATTTCTCGCAAGGTGCGCTGCACAAGGATCAGGGGAACCGCATGTACGAATACGCCATTGCGTGGGAATGGATGGCTTTTGCCGTCCGCTGGCTCCACGTCATCACCGCCATCGCCTGGATCGGCTCATCCTTTTATTTCATCGCGCTCGATCTCGGGCTGGTCAAACGGCCGCATCTGCCGCCGGGGGCCTATGGCGAGGAATGGCAGGTACATGGCGGCGGTTTCTATCACATCCAGAAATATCTGGTCGCCCCCGCCCAGATGCCCGAGCACCTGACATGGTTCAAATGGGAAAGCTACGTCACCTGGCTTTCCGGCTTCGCCATGCTCTGCATCGTTTATTACGGCGGCGCGGATCTCTTCCTGATCGATCATTCGGTACTGGCGCTTACCCAGTTCCAGGCCATCTGTCTTTCGCTCGCTTCGCTTGCCATCGGCTGGCTGTTTTATGATTTCCTCTGCAAATCGCCGCTCGGCAACAATACCTGGGGCCTGATGATCGTGCTCTATGTCGCGCTGGTGGCGATGGCGTGGGGTTATACTCAGGTTTTCACGGGCCGCGCCGCCTTCCTGCATCTCGGTGCGTTTACCGCCACCATCATGTCGGCGAATGTGTTCTTCATCATCATTCCCAACCAGAAGATCGTGGTTGCCGATCTGATCGCCGGGCGCACGCCGGACCCGAAATACGGCCGCATCGCCAAGCAGCGCTCGCTGCACAACAACTACCTGACGCTGCCCGTCATCTTCTTCATGCTGTCGAACCATTATCCGCTGGCTTTTGCCACGCAGTTCAACTGGATCATCGCCGCACTCGTCTTCCTCATGGGCGTCACCATCCGCCACTGGTTCAACACCACCCACGCCCGCAAGGGCAAACCGACATGGACCTGGCTGCTGACTGCGCTGATCTTCATCGTCATCATGTGGCTTTCCACCGTGCCGAAAGTGCTGACCGGCGAAGAGGAACAGAAGGCCGCCACCCTCTCCCCCATGCAGCAGCAATTCGTCAGCGACGCCCATTTCGCCAAGGCGCGTGATGTGGTTCAGGGCCGCTGTTCCATGTGTCATGCGGCCGAGCCGGTGTGGGAAGGCGTGCCCTTCACACCCAAATCCCTGAAGCTCGAAACCGACGAACAGATCGCCGCCCACGCGCGTGAAATCTATTTGCAAGCCGGGCGCAGCCATGCCATGCCTCCCGGCAACATCACAGCCATCACCCCGGATGAGCGCAAGGTGCTGACCGCCTGGTATGAAAGCGCGGTGTCCGGGACAGGAAAAGCCGAAGGAAAGACTGAATGAGCATGGTTCTGCTGCGTGGCCGCCTGCTGAGCTTCCGCCGCGCGCCGCTCTCGATCGACGATACGCAAAGCTATCTCTATATCGAAGATGGCGGCCTGCTTCTCGAAAACGGCAAGATTGCCGCCATCGGCGATTATGCCGATATTCGCAGCCAAGCGCCTGATGACATCGAGGAAAAGGATCACCGGCCGCATCTCATCGTGCCCGGCCTTATCGACATGCACCTGCATTTTCCGCAAATGCAGGTCATCGGCTCATACGCTGCCAATCTGCTGGAATGGCTGAACACCTATACCTTCCCGGAAGAATGCCGTTTCGTTGAAACCGCGCATGCCCAGCGCATCGCCACGCATTTTTACGACGAACTCCTGCGCCACGGCACCACCACTGCCGCCGCCTATTGCTCCGTGCACAAAACCTCCGCCGACGCCTTTTTTGCCGAAGCCATGAAGCGCGACATGCTGATGGTTGGCGGCAAGGTGATGATGGACCGCAACGCCCCGCAGGGCCTGCTCGACACGCCGGAGACCTCCTACGACGAGACGCGGGCTGTCATCGCCGACTGGCACGGCAAGGGCCGCAACCACGTCGCCATCACGCCCCGCTTCGCCATCACCTCCACGCCGAAGCAGATGGAAGCAGCCCAGGCGCTGGCGCAGGAATTTCCCGATCTCTTCATCCAAACGCATCTCTCGGAAAATCTGGACGAGATCAAATATACCTGCGAGCTTTACCCCGAAGCGACTGATTATACCGATATCTACGTGCGTTACGGCCTGATGGGCAAAAAGACCCTGCTCGGCCACGCCATCCACCTCTCCGAGCGCGAAGCGGACGTGCTCTCGGAAACTGGCGCCGTGGCCGTGCATTGCCCCACCTCGAACCTGTTCATCGGCTCCGGCCTCTTCCCGATGAAAAAGCTGCAGCGTCGCGAAAAGCCGGTGCGGATCGCGGTTGCGACCGATATCGGTGGCGGATCGAGCTATTCCATGCTGCGCACCATGGATGAGGCCTACAAGATCCAGCAATTGCTGGGCGAACGCCTGAACCCGCTGGAAAGCTGGTATCTGATGACGCGCGGCAATGCCGAGGCGCTTTCCATGGTCGACCGCATCGGCACCCTGGAAGCCGGCACGGACGCCGACATCACGGTGCTCAACGCCTCTTCCACCCCCGCCATGGCGCTGAAGATGGAAGTAGTGAAAAGCCTGACGGAAGAACTGTTCCTGATGCTCACCATGGGCGACGACCGCACCGTCGTCGAAACCTACGTGGCCGGCAAGGCGATGAAAAGCACGCTTGCATAGTTCGGCTTGGGCCGAAGCACTTAGCCACAAACTCATTTACACAGTCACATATTGAATCGAGCGGGTGCCGCGTCTTTCTTCTCCCCGCCGGGGAGAAGTCCGCGGCAGCGGGATGAGGGGGCAAGGGTGGTGAGATACGGCAACGTCGCCCCCTCATCCGACCCTTCGGGCCACCTTCTCCCCGGCGGGGAGAAGAAACCGTGCCGCACCCGCTCGCTTTCTATGTCTGGCTGGCACCCCCGGCCAAAATGCGAATGACCTCTGGAGTGCGCCCGTGCCGGATTTAGACACAACCACCATGCTGATGGTTTTTGCCACCTTCACCGTCGCAGGCATCGTCAAGGGCGTCACCGGCATGGGGCTGCCCACCGTCGCCATGGGCGTGCTCGGCCTCTTCATGCCGCCGGTTGTTGCCGCAGGGCTGCTCATCCTCCCTTCCTTCATCACCAATATCTGGCAATTGCTGGCCGGCCCGGATTTCAGGGCTATCGTGGCGCGGCTCTGGCCGATGATGATCGCCATCGCCGCCGGCACGCTTCTCAGCGTCCGGCTGATGACGGCAGGCGCCGGCATCTGGACCACGTCGGCGCTCGGTTTGTGCCTTGCGGCGTACGCGGCCTACAGCCTCTTCGCAAAGCCCTTCGCCATTCCTGCGAGACTGGAACCGAAGCTCTCCCCGACCATTGGACTGGCGACCGGCCTGCTGACCGGCGGCACCGGCATTTTTGTTGTTCCCGCCGTGCCCTATATCCAGTCGCTCGGCTTCAGCCGCGACGATCTCGTGCAGGCGCTCGGCCTTTCCTTCACTGTTTCCACCGTCGCACTCGCCGCAGGCCTCGCCTCGCAGGGCGCCTTCCATGTCGAGCATCTGTCGCTGTCCGCGCTCGCCATCCTGCCGGCACTTCTCGGTATGTGGCTTGGCCAGAAGATCCGTAACATCGTCAGCCCTGCGACATTCCGGCGCTGGTTCCTCATCTGCCTGCTTTTATTGGGAGCCGAACTGTTTTTGCGGGCTTTCTGGTGATCAACCCCGTCGATTTTGATGTTGCAGCCATCCCATTCATGTTATGTGAAGCCATCATTCAAATGTGAAGGCTTTATCCATGGGCAAAATCCTGACCATAGCGGACCTGAAGCAACAGGCTCAGCGCCGTGTGCCAAAAATGTTTTTCGACTACGCCGATAGCGGCGCTTGGACGGAAGGCACCTACCGCGCCAATGAGGATGATTTTTCGAAGATAAAGCTGCGCCAGCGTGTGCTGGTTGACATGACCGACCGGTCGCTGGCGACCGAAATGGTCGGCCAGAAGGTCTCCATGCCGGTAGCGCTCTCCCCCACCGGCCTCACCGGCATGCAGCATGCCGATGGCGAAATGCTGGCCGCCAAGGCTGCGGAGGAGTTCGGCGTGCCCTTCACGCTCTCCACCATGAGCATCTGCTCCATCGAGGATGTCGCCTCCGTCACCTCGAAACCCTTCTGGTTCCAGCTTTACGTGATGAAGGACCGGGACTTCGTCAACAATCTGATCGACCGCGCCAAGGCCGCCGGATGCTCTGCGCTGGTGCTGACCCTCGACCTGCAGATTCTCGGCCAGCGCCATAAGGATCTGCGCAACGGCCTGTCCGCCCCGCCGAAATTCACCCCGAAACACATCTGGCAGATGGCCACGCGGCCGAAATGGTGCATGGACATGCTGCGCACCAAGCGCCGCAGCTTCGGCAACATCGTCGGCCACGCCAAGAATGTCTCCGACCTGTCATCGCTCTCCTCCTGGACGGCGGAACAGTTCGATCCGCGCCTGTCCTGGAAGGATGTCGAATGGATCAAGCAGCGCTGGGGCGGCAAACTGATCCTCAAGGGCATTCTTGACGAGGAAGATGCGCGCGCCTCTCTCGATACCGGCGCCGACGCCATCATCGTCTCCAACCATGGCGGCCGCCAGCTCGACGGCGCGCATTCCTCCATCGCGATGCTGCCGAAGATCGTCGACGCCGTCGGCGATAAGGTCGAGGTGCATATTGATGGCGGCATCCGCTCGGGTCAGGATGTGCTGAAAGCGGTCGCGCTCGGCGCCAGGGGCACCTATATCGGCCGGCCTTTCCTTTATGGCCTCGGTGCCGATGGCAAACAGGGCGTGACGACAGCGCTCGAGATCATCCGCAAGGAGATGGATGTCAGCATGGCGCTTTGCGGCAAGCGGCTGATTACGGATGTGGATCGCAGTATTCTGGCGTGATGGTGACAGAGGGCGGTAGTCTCTCTTCCGTCATGCCGGACTTGATCCGACATCCAGCCACAGCGCGTCTGCGCCGTGAGAAATCAGCCTTTCGCGATCAAGGACTTGACCGCACTGGACCCCGGATCAAGTCCGGGGTGACGGAGTGTGTATATCGCCCTCTGTCACCAATCCCACATGCAAATAACCACCCTCAATGCCCCACCGTCTTCGAAAACACATTCACTATCACCACGCCGGTGATGATGAAGCCGAGGCCGACCACGGCGGCGAGATCAAGCGTCTGCCGGAAAACAAAATACCCGATGCCGGAAATCAGCACGATGCCGAGCCCGCTCCAGATCGCATAGGCCACACCGACCGGCAGCGCCCGCAGCGTGAATGACAGCAGATAAAATGCCGCACCGTAAAACAGCGCCATCAGCACTGTCGGCAGCAACCGGGTGAATTGCTGCGACTGCTGCAGGAAAGAGGTGGCGATGACCTCGCAGACAATGGCCGCGACGAGCGCCCCATAGGTGAAGATTGCCGCGTTCATCGTTCCATTTCCTTCTTCGTCTGGGCGATCATCCGGGCCTTGAGAGCCGCCCTGTCGCCACCTGCCCTGCCGTCATCGGCCAGAAGATCGGCAAACCAGATGCCGTCAGCTGCAAGCCTTACGAGCTCCAATACCACCCCCTCATCCGTTTCCTTGTGACGGATGAGACGTCCTTCGTACCAGCTGGTCCACATGCGCCGAAGCGACGGTTCACCGACCATCGATACCGATAGCGCAGCCCACTGCCTGCCCGATTCCCGGTCGCGATCGGCAAAAACCGCGTTCACATAGGCCCGGGTGAAGCATCCATGGGCTTCACGATCCTGTGAGATGAGCACGTCGATTTCCGCATCCAGCGCCGAAAGAAGGTCCGCCATGACAGCTTCCAGCAACGCCTGCTTGGAGGCGAAATGGTGAAACAGCCCACCCTTCGTCACCCCCGCCGCGTCCGCCACCGCCTGCACGGAAAGCGCCGCAACACCTTGGTCAGCAGCAAGTTTCGCCGCGCAATCGAGAAGATTGCGGCGCACGATCTCAGGCTGCTTCTTGCGTTCATGTGCATTTGTCATGACAGTAAACATACCGGATGGTTGGTTTCTTTTCAAGAAAATTGTGAGGGCAGCCATCGGGTTGAAATTCATACTTAATTAAGCATGAAAACGATCTCTAAAGTTTTAGCGGTTTTGTTGCCGGAAAGTGTCAGTAAAACTTCGTCCATCGCGGCGATCGAACAAAAAGGGGTGGATTATGTCGGGAACGGTCAAACGGGGAATGGCGGGTGCATGGGTTTTCGCACTCACCTTCTTTTGCGCGATCCTCTCATTGCAGGCATCCCCTGCGCAGGCCGGCTATGCCCATTTCATCATGGATGCCAATACCGGCAAGGTTCTGGCCTCCCGAAATGCCGATGTGCTGAACCACCCGGCATCACTCACCAAGATGATGACGCTTTACATGACCTTCGAGGCGCTGCACGCCGGGCGGCTTCGCTGGGACCAGAAGATAACGATGTCCAAGAATGGTGCAGCCGTTATCCCCTCGAAGCTCTATGTGCGACAGGGCAAGACCTTCACCGTGCGCGAGGCTGTTTATGGCATGATCGTCAAATCCGCCAATGACATGGCCGAAGGCATGGGCGATCACCTCGGCGGCTCCGAAGCGCGGTTCGCCGACATGATGACCCGCAAGGCCCGCCAGCTCGGCATGACCAAGACGGTGTTCCGCAACGCCTCCGGCCTGCCCAGCAAATCGCAGGTGACGACCGCGCGCGACATGGCCAAGCTCGGCCTTGCGCTGCAGCGCGACTTTCCCAAGGAATATGGCCTCTTCGCCATGGAATCCTTCAGTTTCCGGGGAAAACGCATCCGTGGCCACAACAATCTGATGTATCGTTATCAGGGCATGGACGGCATCAAGACCGGTTATACCAATGCCTCCGGCTTCAACCTCGTCAGCGCCATCAATCACAATGGCCGCCGCGTCGTCGGCGTCGTGCTGGGCGGCAAGACCGCGCGCAGTCGCGATGCGCAGATGGCCGCCCTTCTCGACAAGGCCGTGCCGCAGGCATCGAGAAGCCGCAATACCGAACAGCTCGTCGCCAGCGCCAGTGTCAGCCGCACCTTCGATGTGCCGCCCGCAGCCGTGCCGCTCCCCATGTTCGCCGAACGCCGCTCCGACCCGGTCGCCATGCAGATCGCCACGGCCAACAACCAGATGGCCGACATGATCCAGGTCTCCGCCATTCCGAAACCCGCACCCGCCGCTGCCATTGGCCAGCCCACGGGCCAGAGAAGCCGCTGGGAAGTGCAGATTGCCGCAACCGACAGCGAAGCCGCCGCACGCTCGCTGCTCGCCAATGCCCGTTCCAACATCGGCAGCTATGCCGGGATCGCTCCCTATACCGAAGCAGTACAAAGCGGATCGGCGACGCTCTACCGCGCCCGGTTCACCGGCTTCGAAGATCAGTCTTCGGCCGTTTCCGCCTGCAAGGAACTGAAGGCGCAATCCTACGCCTGCGTGGTGATGACCAGCGAGGGGTGATGACTAGCGCTTCAGCCAGCCGTTCTCCAGTGCATCAGCCAGATAGGGAATGCCGTTGACCCGCGCCATTTCGGACATGGCCAGATTGTCGTAACGGATATTCCGGAAATAGACCTGCCAACCGCGCCCGGTCTCTTCCAGCACGGCATAGGTGGCGAGCGGATGGCCGGCCTCGACGTGATGGTCGAAAGGCGTGTCGTCCTTCCAGCCGGGGCAGCCGACGCTGCCGGGATTGACGATCAGCCGGCCATCGGAAAGCTGCACGGCACGGGGAATATGCGTGTGGCCGCACAGCATCAGCGGCTGGGTGATACCATCAGCCATGGCTTCGATTTCGGCGAGCGGCCGCAGTTTCAAAACGCCTTCCGGCGAAAGCGTCTCGAGCCAATATTCCAGATCGCCGCGCGGTGAGCCGTGGCAGCAATAGGCGACGTCCTTGAACACCATGCTGAACGGCAGCGTTTGCAGCCAGTCCATATGGGCTGGGCTCAGCTGCGCATGCGCGGGTCGTTCCCAGCTCCCCATCTCCTCCGGCGCGCGCTCGATCAGCTCGCGGTCATGATTGCCGCGAATGCTGGGTATCCAGTTGCCAACAAGCACATCGCCGGTAAATCCCGCTTCCAGCGGACCGCTGAAACAATCACCGAGATTGACGATGTCCTTGATGCCAAGCCTGGCGATATCCTCCAGCACGGCTTCGAGTGCGGCGCAGTTTCCGTGAATATCGGCAATGGCGGCAAAGATCATGGCGATCAGCTTCCTCGATAGGTGGAATAGCTATAGGGCGAAAGCAAAAGCGGCACATGGTAATGGCCGCTCTCATCAGCAATGCCGAAACGGATCGGGACAATGTCGAGAAAGGCCGGTTCCGGAAGCGCGATGCCCTTGCCGCGCAGATAATCACCGGCATGGAAAACCAGTTCATATTCGCCGGCCTTGAAACTGTCGCCGACAAGCAGCGGCCCGCCATCGACACGGCCGTCGCTATTGGTCTTAACCGTCTTCAGCTTCTCGCGGCGATCACCGGAGAGCCGGTAGAGCTCGATCGTCAGCCCTTCGGCGGGTGTGCCATGGGCGGCATCGAGGACATGGGTTGTCAAACCGGTCATAGGCTGGGCTCCGCGATCATATAGGGCTTATCGAAAAAATACTCTTCCAGATTGTCGCCCGGTCCCTCGCGGTCGGCAACCAGAAAATCCGAAACCGCCTGCAACGGCATCAGCGGATAATGCCAGACATTGCGGCGGTAATTCACACCCTGGTCCCCGCGCGCCAGAAATACCTGCGGCCGCGCCGGACGGCCTCCGTCATCTTCCGCAACGACGACGAGGAAAGGCCTGCTGGACAGCGGCGAAAAACTCTGGCTGCCGAGCGGATGCCGCTCCATCATCTCGATGTTATGCGGGAACACCCGCGGCTGCCCCCGGAAGATGTTGAGGATGATGCATGCGCCCTCGCCCGCAGCCTCGGGTGCGGCAAGCGCATGATGCCGTTCGGTCTGGCCGCCATTGATGTGCCGCATGGAGGAAGGCGTGATTTCGATCACATCGCCGAAGGATGCGAATGCCTCTTTGGTGAGGGGTTTTACGTCGAGAAAATCGGTCAAATGTCATTCACCTTGGGCATGCCAGTTTTGCAGAAGTAAGAGTCTGTCCAGAAGATCCGGTATCGCCGTCTGTGTCGTATCCCAAACGGTTTCCAGATTGATGCTCAGATATCCGTGCGCGATCCTGTTCCGCATGCCGCGCATCTTGACCCACGGGATATCCGGAAAATCCGCCACGAAAGCCGGAAACTCTTCCATTATCCGCGCCGTCGTTTCGCCGATAATCAGAAGGTTCATCGCCACCGCCCGTTGACGGACCAGGTCAGCCAGAAATTCGTCCTTTGTCTTCAATCGAACGAAGTCGATGGTTTCCGAAGCAATCTGTCTGATGTCCTGAAGATAAACATGCAGTCGCTCGGCGCTCATACGGGCTTCGCTTCCTGTAGAACCTTCACACGGACGCGCTCGGGAAAGTCCCCCGGCGTCAATAGATGAATTTCCGTGCCGCGCATGATGGCCGATAGCTCTTCCAACAGGCCGCCCAGATCGAACAAGGTTGCCCCCGGCAGCGCATCCACGAGAATATCGAGATCGCTGTCCGGCCGGTCCTCGCCACGGGCGACGGAGCCGAACACGCGCGGGTTTGCCGCGTTGAAGCGCTTTGTCGCTTCGCGGATCGCTTCCCTGTTCTTTTCCAGCACCTCGGAAGGTCTCATGATCTCCATCTCCAGTCAGCGCGATTCTAGCAGAACGACCCCAACTCGCCAATTCAGCCTTCCGGCAGCATCGCGGAAAGACGCAGCCAGGCGATCTTTTCCACCTGCGCCGTCGCAGTCTCAAATTCTTCGGCCGCATCATTGCCGATACGTGTCTCGAACGCCGAGAGAATATCGTGCCTGTTCAGCCCCTTGACCGCGATGATGAAGGGAAAGCCGAATTTTTCGGTATAGGCGCTGTTCAATTCGGTAAAACGGGCATGTTCTTCCGGGGTAAGACGGTCCAGCCCCGCACCGGCCTGTTCGTTGCGGCTGTCGGCTGTCAACTCGCCCGCGATCGCCAGCTTGCCGGCAAGATCGGGATGCGCCCGCAACACGCCGAGCCTTTCCGCCTCGGAAGCGACGCGAAACTGCCCGCTAAGCGCAGCGTGAACCGCCTTCGCCGTCAGTTCCAGGCCCGCTCCGCCGGCATCATAGGCCCGTTCTGCGATGAAGGGCGAATGTTCGAACACGCCGCCGAAGCGGGCGACAAAGTCCTCACGGGTCACCATCAGAGCGCCTCCGGCTTGTGATGCTCATGCCAGTGACGGGCGATCTCGATGCGCTGCGGGATCCACACTTTCTCGTGGCCGAGCACATATTCGATGAAACGGCGAAGCGCCGCCGCACGGCCGGGGCGGCCGACAAGACGGCAATGCAGGCCGACGCTCATCATCTTCGGCGCGCCTTCAATACCTTCCTGATAAAGCACGTCGAAAGCATCTTTCAGATAAGTGAAGAACTGGTCGCCGGAATTGAAACCCTGCGGCGTGGCGAAACGCATATCGTTGGTTTCAAGCGTATAGGGAATGATCAGGAAAGGCTCGTCCTTCACGCCCTTCACCCAATATGGCAGATCGTCGGCATAGGAGTCCGACGAATAGAGGAAACCGCCATCTTCCATGACAAGACGCAGCGTGTTGTCCGAGGGCTTGCCCTGATACATGCCATAGGGACGCTCGCCGGTAACCTCCGTGTGCAGACGCACGGCCTCGACTATATGCTTGCGCTCTTCCTCTTCGGAAAAATCCTTGTATTCCAGCCAGCGGTAACCGTGGCTGGCGATTTCCCATCCCGCTTCCTTCATCGCCGCAACGGCTTCGGGGTTGCGGGCCATGGCTGCCGTCACGCCATAAACGGTGGTGGTGACGCCGAGACCGGTGAACATGCGCCACAGCCGCCAGAAGCCGGCGCGCGAGCCATATTCATAGATCGATTCCATGTTCAGGTTGCGCTGGCCGGGCCAGGGCTGCGCACCGACGATTTCCGACAGCAGCGATTCCGACGCCTTGTCATTATCGAGAATGCAGCTCTCGCCGCCCTCCTCGTAATTGATGACGAACTGCACGGCGATGCGCGCACCGCCCGGCCATTTCGGATCGGGAACATTGCGGCCGTAGCCCACCAGATTACGGGAGTAATTTTCGGAAATCATGCAGCCACCCAGAACATCTCTCCCAAAGCGGAAACCGATTAGGGAGACATAAAACAGACCTCCAAAACGCGACGACCCGGAAAGGGCACAACAGACGCTTCAGATATGCGATATCCGAACGGTAGCATCCGCATCCGGAATGTCGAGATCAATCTTGCCGACATTCCGATGCTTTTTTGTATACGATTGCGGCGATGTGCTCTTCAGGCAATCTTGCGGGCGGAAACGCGACCCATGGGGTGAAGCGAGTGTACGCGGAAAGGCGCGCCCGGTTCATCCTCGATGAAAAGCGCAAGGCTGGAGAACTGCAGGGACCGGGTCAGCAACGGCTCGAAAACCTTGCGCACGGCCCGCTCGATCCTCTGGGTGCTGGAAGCTTCCACTCCGCCCGTCAGCGACATCTGGAACCGGAACTCGTCCATCACATGCGGGCTGCCCCAGCGATGCAGATTGGTGAGCTGCGAGGCCGAAAGCCGGTCGGGATCCGCCCGCTCGATTTCCGCCTCGGAAAGCGGCGCACGGTAGCGGTCGAATTCCTGCACCACGCGGGCGGCAAAAAAATGCAGCACTTCGCAGGGACGCTCGGGAACAAGACTGAAGACATTATCGTGCCTTGCCACCACCAGTTGTGGCAACATGAAAGGATCCTGCCTGCCGGAAAAATACATCAGGTCCCGCAAAAGCGCTGCTTCGGAATGGCCTTCGGCAAGGCGGAAGGGAGCCTTGATCGTGCCATGGAAACCATACCGGCGCGGCAGGGCCGTATGGTAGGAAATCTCCTGCATGCCGAGGTCGATCGTGCCGGGCGGCTCCACCGCCTGACCGGAATAGACATCGCGCCCCAACCACGCGGCGGCCGCCTGCGTCAGGGGGTCATTGGGGGAAGGCGTGAAATGAATGGCGTATCGCATGCGCTGTCACCTCGCCGCAAATGCGGACAAACCGGCCTCTTTGCAGGCCAGCAGATAAGTGATTTGCGTGACAGATTAACGACGTGGGCGGCCTGATCAGAACTTTCTAAAGTCCGCGACGGCAATACTCACGTGTTGTTGAAGGTGAAAGCCTGAGGGGATGACAGGCGTGTGACCACACACGGTCTGCAATGCCGCATCGGCAAGAAAATGCGCAAGACCGAAGCTGACCTTGAAGCCACCGGTCAGCGCAACGAGCTTCGGATGGCCGGGGATCGCGCCCACCATCGGGTCCCTCCCCACCGCCTTCGGCCGCAGCCCGGCCCAGCGTTCCAGCACCGGCGCGCCGGCAAGCGAGGGAACAACGGCAGACGCGTCGGCAAGCAGTTTTTCAAGCTTTTCATCGGTACTTAAGGGATCGGAAAAACAATCTTCGCTGGTACTGCCGATCGCAACGGTGCCGTCTTCATGCGGCACGATATAAAGTCCGTTCAGGAACACGACCGGCATCGCCGGGTCGACCGCCGCGTCGAGAAGCGCCGCCTGCCCCTTCACCGCCTGCCCGAGCGTAACGCCCGCCTCCAGACCGAGAGCATCGCGGATCAAGGGAAAAGAATCATGCCCGTTGGCAACAATGACATGGCCGAAAGCAACCTCGTCGCCTGACGACAGCACCGCCCGCCCGGCATCCGCGTCAAGCGAAAGGACGCGGCAACCCTGCGCCAGCCGCACATGCCGCGTCTTGCCAAGAAAAGCCGAAAGAAGGGCGATCATCGCACGCGGCGAGACCCGCGCCGCCAGCGTATCGAACACGAAACCTGCCTCACCCGCCGCATCATCCACCCAGCCCGCGACCGAAGGGCTGTCGCCGACATGCCAATGGAACCGGCGCTCACCCGACACCCAGTTCTCCAGCGCATCCCGTTCGTGTCGCCCGGCAATGGCGCGCAGATGCGGCTTCGGCAGTGGAATGATCCGGCCTGAGCGGCGGTAGCCCGCCGAAAGCCCGGTCTCCGCCTCCAGCCCGGCGATCTCTTTTTCCAGCGCAACGAGGGCATCGAACTGGAACTGCTTCTTGTCCGACCAGCGATCCGGCATATGCGGCATCAACGCGCCCAGCAGCCCGCCGCTGGCGCCGCCGCCGGGGCGATCCGCCTCCACCAGCAACGTCTCGATGCCGAGCCTTTCCGCCTTGACGGCGGCCCACAGCCCCATAATGCCGCCGCCGATGATGAGGAGCGGCATGGAAGCCGGCAATCTTGGCGATTGACCCTGTTCGAAACCGGGATTATCGGCTTTAGCCATGAAACATTCCAACGACACTTTCACAGATACTGGCCCAGAGACCGGCGCTGCGACCGGTTCACCGGCCGGAGAAAGCCACACCGCGCTCGACTGGCGTGACGGGGATATGCCCTATTCACTGGCCTTTGACGACCATTTTTATTGCCAGACGGACGGCAGGCTGGAATGCGGCCATGTCTTCCTGTCCGGAAACGGCCTGCCAGAGCGCTGGCTCGAACGGGAGGGTGTCTTCCGCATCGGCGAACTCGGCTTCGGCACCGGGCTTAACCTCTGCGAGACATGGCGCCAATGGAAAGAGGCCCGCAACGGCCGCTCCAGGCTGCATTTCATCTCCTTCGAACTCTACCCGATGAAGGCGGAGGAAATCGACCGGGCGCTTTCCCGATGGCCGGAAGTGGATGCCGAACGCAAGGCGCTCACCGCCCTCTGGCCTGCCGAGCCGAAAGGCCGGGTCGAGATCCAGCTCGATGACGAAACGCAGCTGACGGTGGTTTGCGGCGAGGCGCTCGCCGGCATTTCCGCAAGCGCGGAAAGTTTCGACGCCTGGTTTCTCGATGGCTTCGCACCCGCGCGCAATCCGGACATGTGGTCGCTGGAGATCATGCAGGCGCTTTTCGCAAAGACGATGCCGGGAGGCACATTCGCCACCTATGCCGCCGCCGGATTCGTTCGCCGCAACCTCATCGCCGCCAGTTTTGAGCTGGAGCGCCGGAAAGGATTTGCCGGGAAGCGCGAGATGCTCTGCGGCACCAAGCCCTTCGGCTGACGCCAGGCAGAAGCATATTCTAGTCGGAAACTCAGACGCCCGGCGCGTCGCGGCGCGGCATGTTTTCGCCCAGCCATTGCGCGATCTTGTCTTCAAGCGTTTCCGGGCTGATGGGCTTCGACAGATAATCATCCATGCCCGCCTCCAGGCATAGTTCCCGATCCGCCTCCTGCGTATGGGCGGTAACGCCGATGATCGGCACATGCCTGCCGTCGGCGGCGGTCTGTTCGGCCGCGCGGATGGCCTGCGTCGCCTGATGCCCGTTCATGACCGGCATCGAGACATCCATCAGGATGATGGCAGGATTTTTCTCCTGCCACGCCTGTACGGCTTTCTTGCCATTACCGACGATCAGAAAACGCAGACCCGCCTGCTGCAATATCTGGGTGAAAACAATCTGGTTGACGTCATTGTCCTCGGCCACCAGCACATCGACAAGGCTGGGCCGATGCCGCGCCGGCACCGCCGGTGATATATCAGCCCGCTGTTTCCTTTCGACGGCGCCGTTTTCCGGCCGGATGGCGCCCTCACCGCGGCCTGTCTCACGCGGGGACGGAGCCTGCCGGGCGCGCTTCAGCCGCACATCCCGCACCACATCGAACAGAGTGGAGCGCAGGAGCCGCGCCCGCGCCGGCTTCATCAGATGCGCCTGCACGTTGAGATCGGTAAAGAGCGTCTCGTCACCGACAACATCCATGGAGGTCAGGAAAACAATGGCGATGTCGTCAAAGCGCGCATCCGCCCGGATGCGCTCCACTACATCCAACCCGTTCATGACGGGCATATGATAATCGAGAATGATGGCGTCGAGGGAAAATCCGAGCGAAGCTGCCTCCTGCAGCACGGCGATGCCGGAAGGCCCGTCTTCCACCGCATGGCCGTCTACGCCCCAGCTTCTCAGCTGCTCCGTCAATATGCGGCGATTGACATCGTTATCGTCGATCACGAGCACACGGATATCGTCGATCGCCACGGAAAGAAGCGGAAGCTCGCGCTGTCTCTCGATCACCTGAAACGGAATATTGACCTCGAAGGTCGATCCCTTGCCGACGCCGCTGACGACATTGATCGCGCCATCAAACAGACCGACGAGGCCGACCGTGATCGCCAGGCCCAGCCCCGTTCCCTCGTGCCGGCGCGTCGCGGAGCCATCGACCTGGCTGAACTTGTCGAAGATGGTTTCGAGCTTGTCGGCCGGAATGCCAATGCCGCTGTCTTCGACGCGCAGCGACAGGATGGCCTCGGACGCTTCCGCCGACCGCGCCGAAAGCTCGACCAGCACATGCCCCGTTTCCGTAAACTTGACGGCGTTTCCAACGATATTGGTCACGATCTGCCGAAAGCGCCCGGCATCGCCGATGACCTTGCCGAAAACCGAAGCATCGATACGGACGATCAGCTCGATGTCCTTTTCCAGCGCCGCCGAGGACAGGAGGGACACCACATCCTCGACCGCCTCCGCCGGATCGAAAGGCACGCTGCGCAGCCTCATCTGCCCGGCCTCGATCTTCGAGAAATCGAGAATATCGTTGATGATCGTCAGAAGCGCGTTGCCTGACTTGACGATGATATCGGTAAAGGTCTTCTGCCGCGTATCGAGATTGGACTTGGCCAGAAGCTCCGCCATGCCGAGAACGCCATTCATCGGCGTGCGGATTTCATGGCTCATATTGGCCAGGAATTCCGATTTGGCCCGATCGGCCGCCTCCGCGCGCGACAGCAGCCGCTGCAACTCCTCTTCACGCAGCTTCATCTCGGTCACATCGGTGACGATGATGAGCCAGTAATTGCCGGAACTGTTGGTGGCTTCCAGATTGAGCCAGCTTTTGCCGGCGACATGGATCAGCCAGGAAAACGGCCGGTTGGCGGCGATATTCTCCCTCCAGGCGGCAAGCGTCCCGGCCGCTTCGTCAGTCGTGCCGAAATCCCCGCGCCCGGCGCAATGGGCGAAGAAGCCCGACCAGTTGCAGCCCTTTTCCAGGAGATGCGGCGGCACGTCGAACATGCGCGCCATCGCCTCGTTGGACATGATGATCGTGCCCTGCTCGACCAGCACCAGCCCCTGCGCCATGGCGCGCGTGGCGCCCTGCATATATTCGCCGACCCGCTCCAGTTCGGCCTTTGCCTTGCTGATCTCAACATCGCGCATGCGCACATCGGTGACATCGGCATAGGTGCTGAGGATTTTCCCGCCTTCGAGCCGGGTTTTCGAAATGACGGTAACCTTGCCGCTTTTGCTGCGCACCTCACGTGGCGCAAAAACCTCCTCCTGCAGAAGCCGCTGCACCCGCTCGCCATAGACCTCATCGAAAGGTCTGTCGCCATAGTCATAAAGGCCGCTGTCGAAATTCATCTCCATGAATTCGCGATAACTTTTGCCGACCAGCGACTTCTCGCCGCCGATCTCGCCCCAGACCTCATAGAAGAACGGATTGACATATTCGATGACGAGATCGGCGCTGAGCAGCAGCACGCCCACCGGCAGGGCATGGAGAACCGCTTCGAGCTGGCGGTGCAGCGCCTCAGCCTCGGCCTGTGCCGCGATCAGCGCCTTTTCCCGGTCCTGCAACAGGCTGGCATCGGTGACCGAGCCCACCAGATAATATTCATCGTCAGGCGTCGCCACCCGGCCGAGCCTTGTGATGACGGGAACGACCCTGCCATCCGAAAGCGGAACGCTTCCCGTCTTTTCAACGGCCTCTCCGGTTCGCAGAATATGCTCGTTTTCCCGCTGGAACTGCAGGCCTTCCTCCGGAAACATCTCGCATTCGGTCTTGCCGATATGGTCGGCGAGGCTGCCGCCCAGATATTTCTCATAGGCCGCATTGGCAAAGGTCAGCCGCCTGTCCTGATCCCTCAGGAACACGCCGACCGGCAATTGCTCCAGTGCGGCGCGCAGAAGCCAGGTCTCGCGGATCTGCGTGCTCAGAAGCGTCTCATGCGCCTTGAACTCGGTGACATCCACCCGCAGCCCGACAAGCATGCCGTTTTCCAGCCGCTTGTTGACCATGCGCACCCAGCGGCCATCGGCAAACTGCTCCACCCTTTCGAGATAGGGCAGGGAAAACTCCCGCAACTGCTCCTGCATCCACCCTTCGAATGCCGGATCGTCTTCTTTCGCATCGCGGTAGCCGCTCGAAAAATAAATGGCCCTCATCAGCGTCTCGAGCGGGACGCCGGCCTTCAGTTCGACACCGAGGGCGCTGTAGAACTCCCTGAACCGGGCGTTGCAGTAGACCAGCCGGTTTTCGCGGTCATAAATGACGATACCCGCATCAACGAGATCGATCACGCCGCTGTCAAACAGCAGGTCCGAAGCGCTGCCGGCGTCAGGAAAAATCTCCACGACGGCGGACGGCATGTCCTCGAACACTTCGAACAGGAACAGATTGCCATCGTCACCGGTGAAACGTTCGCAACGAAGCGTATATGGCCCGGACGAATCCGCGCCATGGCAGGCGATCATCTCATCCGTGGCGAAGACCAGCGAGCGGCGCTCCCTGTCCTCCCGCTCGGCATCGCGAATATCGGCGGAAAGGGAAAGGCTGGTGTATCCTTTGAACGCTCCGGACGGGCGTCCCATGACCCGGCCATAGGCGGCGTTGACCGCGACATAGCGCAGCTCGCTGTCCTTGATGCACGCGGGCAGGTCCAGGGCGGCCACAGCCCTGCAAGCCTTTTCCAGCAACCCGCAGCCTTCGGTCAATCGATACTCCACACCCTGCAGTCCATTCTTGTCGAATCAAATAGTTCTGGACGCCGTCGCAAAAACGTTATGTGAGAAAATCGATCTTTGCTATGTATCCGACGGTGCCGTTACCCTTTTTTAACCATAATTCTTCGCCTGCGCCTGTGCCGTCACGGTATTCGCCGGCCACCGAGATGCATGGCTGCCATGCGCCCTCCTGCGGCCGTGTTACAAAACTATTGCTTGACTTTGACGCACAAAACGCCCACATGCCCCTCAAGCTTTCACCTTTGGCAGCCGCGTGAGCTGCAGCGTATGACCAGAAAAACTTCCTTAAAAAAGGAATCTGGCCCGCATGAAGGAAAAGCGCAAAGAATACAGAAGACGGCATGTGCCGCACTGATGCGCAGAAAGTTATTCCAACCCACAAGTTCCCAATTCACGCGGGGTTCTTGACGCCGAGACCACCGGACAGCAGCCCTGCTCCGGATGAGTTTGTTTTGGCGCCCCGAAAGGCATTATATTGACCAGTTTTAGCGAACTCGGCCTCTCCGAAAAGATCGTGGCCAGCGTTACCCAGCTTGGCTATACGACCCCTACTCCCATTCAGGCAAAGGCCATTCCGCTGCTGCTCGAAGGCCGCGACCTGATCGGCCTCGCACAGACCGGCACCGGCAAGACCGCCGCTTTCGGCCTGCCCATCATCGAAATGCTGATGAAGCAGGCGGACCGCCCGGCAAACCGCACCTGCCGCACCCTTATCCTCGCCCCGACGCGCGAGCTGGTGAACCAGATCGGTGAAAACCTGCGCTCCTTCGTGAAGAAGACGCCGCTGCGCATCAACCAGGTGGTCGGCGGCGCATCGATCAACAAGCAGCAGCTCCAGCTCGAAAAGGGCACGGACATTCTGGTGGCGACCCCCGGCCGCCTGCTTGATCTCATCGCCCGCAACGCCATCTCGCTCTCCAAGGTCACCTATCTGGTGCTTGATGAAGCGGACCAGATGCTCGATCTCGGCTTCATCCACGACCTCCGCAAGATTTCCAAGATGGTCCCGGCCAAGCGCCAGACGCTTCTGTTCTCGGCCACCATGCCGAAGGCGATCGCCGATCTGTCGCATAACTACCTGACCGATCCGGTCAAGGTCGAAGTGACGCCTCCGGGCAAGGCTGCCGACAAGGTCGAGCAGTACGTGCATTTCGTGGCCGGCAAGAACGACAAGACCGATCTCCTGAAGAAGTCGCTCAACGAGAACCCTGATGGCCGCGCCATCGTGTTCCTGCGCACCAAGCACGGTGCCGAGAAGCTCTACAAGCATCTCGAACATATCGGCTTCAAGGTCGCCTCCATCCACGGCAACAAGAGCCAGGGCCAGCGCGAGCGGGCACTGAAGGGCTTCAAGGATGGTGAGATCAAGGTACTGGTCGCAACCGACGTCGCTGCCCGCGGCATCGACATTCCGGCCGTAACGCATGTCTTCAACTATGACCTGCCGGAAGTGCCTGACGCCTATGTCCACCGCATCGGCCGTACCGCCCGCGCCGGCCGCGACGGCATCGCCATCGCATTTTGCGCACCGGACGAAACCCGTCTGCTGCATGACATCGAAAAGCTGATGAAGATCGATATTCCGGTCGCATCCGGCGAACGTCCGGCCGGTCTCGCCAGCCCGACGCGCCCCAACAACAACCGCGGCGGCCGCAACAACAATGGTGGCCAGCAGCGCGGCCCGCGTGAAGGCGGACGTCACAATGGCGAGTCCCGCCCGTCCCGCCACCATGCACCGCGCGATGCCGACAACGATCTGGAAGTCACCTCCGACTTCAAGCGCGTCAAGACGGCGGAAGGCGATGCAGGCCGCCCGGCCGGCCCGCGCAAGCAACGCCGCCCGGCCCGCAAGCCCGGCGGCAGCGGCGCCAACCGCCACGCCCCTGCCGGCGGCAACGGCCAGGAAAAGCGCGCTTCCGGCAACGGCCATCGCGGCCGCAACCGCTAAGTTGCACGGAGTGGATTGAGGACGCGCGGCATTGCCGGGCGTCCTTCTCCCCGACGGGGAGAAGGTGGCCCGAAGGGTCGGATGAGGGGGTAACGTTGCCGTATCTCACCACCCTTGCCCCCTCATCCCGCTGCCGCGACCTTCTCCCCGGCGGGGAGAAGAAACAAGCGGCACGCACTCGCCAATAATCTAGCCCCGCAGCCACAGCCGACCAGCGGATCTTTGCTTTACCCTCACCCACCCTGCACGACCCGACGACGCCTTGACGGCAGGGTCATGGCCAGCACACCGGCAATGACGCAGACAAGACCGACCCACATGGCAGGCGTCGGCATCTCCCCCAGAAACGCCATGCCGATGGCGACGCCGACCGGCACCCTGAGATAGGCCTGCGAGGTGGTGCCGACCGAACCAAGCGTCTGCATCAGCCGGAAATAGATCATGAAGGCGAGCGCGGTCGAAAAGACGCTGAGGCACACCAGTGCGGTCAGTGACGCCGCCGAAGGCGACAACGTCCAGGGTCGGTCAACGATCAGGCTCACGGGCAATAGCAGGACAGCACCGCAGATGAGTGAACCGGCGGCCGGCATGACCGGATCAAGCCCTTTGAAATTTTTACTGAAAATGGCCGCGCAGGCATAGGAAAAAGCTGCCGTCAGCACGGCGAGCTGGCTCCATATCGCCTCCCCCGCACCGCTTAAGGCTTCGACACCGATGATGAGGCACACGCCCGTCATGCCGGCGATGGTGCCAAACAGCTTGCGCCCGCTGACCGGCTCGTGCCGGATCACAAGCGCTGTGAGAAGAAAGGTGAAGATCGGCGTCGTCGCATTGAGAATGACGGCGAGACCGGCATCGATGCTCTGTTCCGCCCAGGCAATCAGCGTGAAGGGCAGAACGCTGTTGATACAGGCTTGAATGAAGAACAGCCGCCACGTCGCAAAATCCGTGGGCAGGCGCAGCCCGCGCAGCCGGATCACCACGTAGAGCAGCAGACCGGCAATCAGCGTGCGCAATGCGATGAAGGTGATGGGCGGTATCGTCTCCACCCCGATCTTGATGAAAGTGTAGGATGCAGCCCACAGCGTGGACAGCAGGGCGAGAAGCAGCAATTCGCGGGTGATAGTGTTCTGAGGGGTCACGGATCAATTTTCCTACTGCGTTCAGGATGGCGCGTTCTAACCTGAAAACAAGCTTCTATGCTTCGGCCGCGGCCGAAGTTTCAATCCTTTTCAAAAAAAGAAGCTCCGCATGGCGTGACCATGCGGAGCTTCGGCAAAAGAGATCGATGACAGTTCGGGCAGATCAGGCCCGGCGCTCATCCACCGAGAAGGCGCCCGGACCGGCAACGAACAGATAGAGGAAGATGAAGCAGAACAGGATGGCGGCATCACCACCGTTCAGGGCCGGGAAGAAGTTGCTCGGCGCGTGCGCCATGAAATAGGCGACCGCCATCTGGCCGGACAGGATGAAGGCGACCGGGCGCGTGAACAGGCCGATCAGCACGAGAATGCCGCCGATGAGTTCCAGAAGCGCCGCCACCAGCAGCATCGTCGGCAGGGAGCCATCCATCTGCGATGCCGGAAAACCGAACAGCTTCTGCGTTCCATGCGCAATGAAAAGCAGCGCCGTCATGATGCGCAGCGCTCCGAGTGCCTGCGGGCGATAGCGGGAGAGAGAGTCGAAAGTTGCCATGGTCATGTGTCCCCGTTGAAGTGATGCCGCGCTCGATACAGCGCATTTAAGCCTTTATGGATACACGTCTCGAACACCGGAAATCACGTTTCCGATATAGCAGAACTCCCTTAAATACCTAAAGAGAGGCATTCTACACATGGTTGATTCTTCAGCATAAAATTGGCCTTCCGCCGAAAAAATCAACCCAAGGGTACAGGCATTTTCTTGCGTGGAAAAGGCGGAAAAATCCGCCTTTACGTCACGCCTGCAAGACGACGACCTTCGAACCCACCGGCACGCGGCTGTAGAGATCGATGATATCGTGGTTCAGCATGCGGATGCAGCCGCTCGACATGGCGTGGCCGATGGATTGCGGCTGGTTGGTGCCATGCAGGCGGAACATGGTGTCGTTGCCGCCGCGATAGAGGTACAGCGCGCGCGCGCCGAGCGGATTGCTGGGGCCACCGGGCATGCCGGCTGCGAATTTCAGATTGCGCGGATCACGGCGCATCATATTGGCGGTCGGCGTCCAGGACGGCCATTCCGCCTTGCGGCCGATATAGGCATCGCCCTTCAGCGCAAGGCCCTGACGACCGACACCGACGCCGTAGCGCATGGCGCGACCATCGCCCAGAACGTAATAGAGCCGCCGCGCCGGCGTATCCACCACAACCGTTCCGGCCGGGTGTCTGGTGTCGTAAGTGACTTCCTGCCGGCGGAGCTCCGGCTTGACCTTATCGAGATGCATGGCGGGAAGCGGGAATTTCTCTTCCGGCTTTGCCCCATAATTCAGCCTTTGCTGGCCAATACCCGTATTGGCGCAGCCGGCCAGAAACAGCGGCAATCCGAACAGAACACCACGACGTGAAATAGACATGTAACCCCCGCCAAATCTTTGGATTAACGAGAGGTATAATTTTATGGTTAACAAACCCCTAATATGCGGTTGTAGTAATTAACGTACAACAACCGTTGCGGCAGGTTTGCGGTTGGCGAGATAGACCCCCGTCACCGCCAAAACAGTGCCGGCAATCATGGCCGGTGTCAGTGTTTCGCCGAAAAGCAGCGCAGCTTCCACGGCCGCAAGCGGCGGCACGAGATAGATCAGCGAAGCGGCCCGCGAGACCTGCCCGCGCCGGATCAGATAAAGAAGCAGCGCCACGGCGCCAATGGAGATCGCACCCACGGACCAGGCGAGCGTGGCAGCAAGGCCGAGGCTCCAGTCCACATGTCCATCCTCCAGCAAAAGCGCGAAGGGAACCGTCACCAGCAGCGCACCGACATATTGCAGCGTTGCCACCGCCATGATGTTTCCGCCATGGACATATTTCTTCTGGTAGAGGGTGCCATAGGTAACCGACGTCATGCCCAGCACATTCACCGCCACGGCGTAAAGCGGCACGGAGAGGCCAAATGCGCCCGTCGCCATGACCTTCGGCAGCACGGCAATGGCGATGCCCACAAATCCAAGCAATAGGCCCGCGCGCTGCAAGGGCGAGATTTTCTCGCCGATCATGTAGCGGGCAGCCACCGCCGTCATCAGCGGCTGCAGACCGGCGATGATGCCGCCGATCGCCGCCGGCACGCCCTGCCCGATCGCCCACCAGATCATGCCAAGATAAAGACCGTGCAGGAAGACGCCGGACAGGATCGCCCGGAAAAGGTCGACGCGCCGCTGCGGCCACTGGATGGAGGAAAAGCGGCAGATCGCCCACAGCAGCGCTCCCGCCAGAAGATAGCGCAGACAGAGAAAGGTCAGCGGCCCGGTATAATAGACCGCATATTTGGCGGTGACCCAGCCGGTCGACCAGAGAAAGACGAAGATGGCCGGAGCCAGACGGTCGAGTGACATGGGAACATCCACTGTGCCGCATGATGCCGTAACCGGGACAGGCGGCGAATTGATATTTCTGCGGCTTCACGCAAACCGGCGAATGATCGAACCGGGTATCAGCATGGCGGTATCCGCATCCCGACCCAAGGTCAAAGGCGTTTTCGTGATCGCATCTTTCAGATTTTCTGATGCGACGCCGGATATTCATCAACCGAAAGCGAACGAACAAAATTTATGCATTCGCCCACGGCGCACACAGCGACACCACCCCATTACACCCCTCGTCACCGCGCAACCAATTTGCCGATGCCGCATTTATAGGCTGAAACCGAAAAAACGCTTCTTTTTTAAAACTCTAGGGCGGTAAAAAATCTTCTCGGGGAGGCCTGCATAGTTCTTGCATTGCATTTGGCGTTGTATTCATATGGCAAAAAAGGGGACATCGAAGTTGGCATTTGACGAAATGATAAATGCGGACGACACGCCGCGAAGCCCATATGAAAACTATAACGAGTGGTACAGCCGACAGGACAGGGCTCACCTGATCCAGAAATCAAAAGACGCGGAAAACATCTTTCGGAAAACCGGTATTACTTTCGCAGTCTATGGCCATGCCGATAGTTCAGAAAAACTGATCCCCTTCGATATCATCCCGCGCATCATCTCCGGCCGCGAGTGGCGCAAACTGGCCCAGGGCATCGAACAGCGCGTTCTCGCCCTCAATGCTTTCCTCGACGATATCTACCACAAGCAGGAAATCATCCGCGCCGGGCGCATTCCCCGCGAAATCATCGAGAAAAACGAAGCCTTCCTGCCGGAAATGATCGGCTTCACTCCGCCCGGCGGCGTTTATACCCATATTGTCGGCACTGACATTGTCCGCACCGGCGAAGACCAGTTCTACGTTCTGGAAGACAATGCCCGCACCCCCTCAGGTGTCAGCTACATGCTGGAAAACCGCGAGACGATGATGCAGATGTTCCCGGAACTCTTCCACGAAAACCGCGTGCGCCGGGTGGAGGATTACCCCTATCTGCTGCGCCAGTCGCTCGCTTCGCTCGCACCGCCCGGCTGTTCCGGCAAGCCGCGCGTCGCGGTGCTGACGCCCGGCATCTATAATTCCGCCTATTACGAGCACTCCTTCCTCGCCGACATGATGGGCGTGGAACTGGTGGAAGGCTCCGACCTGCGCGTCATGGACGGCAAGGTCAAGATGCGCACCACGCGCGGCTACGAAGCGATCGACGTGCTCTACCGCCGCGTCGATGATGATTTCCTCGATCCGCTGACCTTCCGGCCGGATTCGGCGCTCGGCGTGCCCGGCATCATGGATGTCTATCGCGCCGGCAACATCACCATCGCCAATGCGCCCGGCACCGGCATTTCCGATGACAAGGCTATCTATTCCTACATGCCCGAGATCGTCGAGTTCTATACCGGCCGCAAGCCGCTTCTCGAAAACGTGCCGACCTGGCGCTGTTCGGAGCCGGACAGCCTGAAATACGTACTCGACAACCTCGCCGATCTCGTTGTCAAGGAAGTCCACGGTTCGGGCGGTTACGGCATGCTGGTTGGCCCAACCGCGACGAAACGCGAGCGCGCTTTGTTTGCAGAAAAACTGAGGGCCCGCCCCTCCAACTATATTGCGCAGCCGACGCTGTCGCTGTCCACCGTGCCGATCATGGTGAAAAACGGCATTGCGCCGCGCCATGTCGATCTGCGTCCCTATGTGCTTGTCTCGGACAAGGTGCAGATCATTCCCGGCGGCCTGACCCGTGTTGCCCTCAAGCAGGGCTCGCTCGTGGTCAATTCCAGCCAGGGCGGCGGCACCAAGGATACATGGGTACTGGAGGATTAAGCCATGCTGGGCAGAACGGCAAACGGGCTCTACTGGATGTTCCGGTATATCGAGCGCGCTGAAAACATCGCCCGGCTGATCGATGCGGGCCTGCGCGTTTCACTGACACGCAGCGGCAGCGGCGATGAGGATTGGGACGGCGTGTTGCAAAGCGCCGGCGTGCACGACGAATTTCTCGAAACGCGCGAGAAGGTGACGGCGGCGAATGCGATCGATTATCTGTTGCGGGACAAGGCCAACCCTTCCAGCGTCATGTCCTGCATCGAGGCGGGCCGTAACAATGCCCGCATGGTGCGCACGGCGCTGACGCGCGAGACATGGGAAGCCACCAACGAATTCTGGATCGAGCTGAAGAACATCCTCGGCCGCAAGCTCAGCCACGCCGAGCTGCCGCAGACCATCGATGTCATCAAACATCGCGCCGGTCTGGTGCGCGGCGCTTTCCACGGTTCAATGCTGCGCAACGATCTCTATAATTTCTCCCGTATCGGCACCTTCATCGAGCGCGCCGACAACACCGCCCGCATTCTCGATGTCAAATATTACGTGCTGCTGCCGGCGGTGGCGCATGTGGGGTCGTCGCTCGACAATGCGCAGTGGGAATCCATCCTGCGCTCGGTCTCGGCCCACCGCTCCTATGGCTGGGTCTATGATGCGGAATACAAGCCGTCCAATATTGCCGACTTCCTCATTCTCAACGGCCGCATGCCGCGCTCGCTTGCCTATTGTTATGAAAAGATCGCCAGCAACCTCAACTACATCGCCGAGGACTACAGCGAGAGGCACAAGGCGCATGACACGGCCGAGAGCATTCGTGACAGCCTGCGCACGACCACCATCGGCCGGGTGATGGATGAGGGCTTGCACGAATTTCTGGAGAGATTTGTCAACCGCAACGGACAATTGGGACAGGAAATCACGGAAGGCTACCGCTTCTATCAATAAGCGCGTGGACGGGGACAGCTTATGCGTCTGAAAATCACCCATACGACGGAATATGTCTATGACGAGCCGATGCCCTATGCTTTGCAGCGGCTGCGCCTGACACCGCAGACCGGCCCAAGCCAGACGGTCGAAGACTGGGATGTCTCGGTCGATGGCGCCACCGTCGAAGTGAGCTATGACGACCATTTCGGCAACCGCGTCGCGCTGGTGGAAACCGAAGGCCCGCAAAAGCGGGTGAAGGTCGTGGCAAGCGGCACGGTGAGCACGCAGGACAAGGCCGGCGTTGTCGGGCACCACATCGGCAATGCACCGCTCTGGCTGTTCCTGCGGGAAACACCGCGCACGAAACCGGGAAAGCTTGTGCGCGAACTGGTGAAGGTGAGCGTGGGCGAAACCGAGCTTGCCCGCCTGCATAACCTCATGGAGAATATTCACGACAAGGTGGACTATGTTCCCGGCTCGACCGACATCGAAACCACGGCGGAAACGGCGCTGGAAGCGGGCAAGGGCGTCTGCCAGGACCATGCCCATATCCTGATTTCCGCCGCCCGGCTGATGGGCCTGCCCGCGCGTTATATTTCCGGTTATCTGATGATGGAAGAGGTGGAGGAACAGACCGCCACCCACGCCTGGGCCGAGGTGCATCTTCAGGGGCTGGGCTGGGTGGGCTTCGACGCCGCCAACAATATCTGCCCCGACGACCGTTATGTGCGCATCGCATCCGGTCTCTGCTACCGCGACTGCGCGCCGATATCAGGAATGCGCATCGGCCCGGCGGGCGAGACGCTGAGCGTTTCGGTCACCGTGCAGCAGTCGCAGAGCCAGTCACAGAGCTGAGATGATGGCCGGCAAGGACGACGATACAATCGGCTTTTATACTGATAACGCCGCAGCCTATACATCACGGGGACAGGCGGCGGACCGCCCGTATCTGGAGACATTTCTGGCGCGCTTGCCAGAGGGCGCAAGCATTCTCGAACTGGGATGCGGCGGTGGTCAGGACAGCGAATTCATGCTGGCCGCCGGTTTCGACGTTCATCCCACCGATGGAACGCCTGACATCGCGAAAGCGGCGGAAATCCGGCTCGGCATTCCCGTCAGGACATTGCTGTTCGAGAATATCGATGAGCGTGAGCGATATGACGGTGTCTGGGCCAATGCCTGCCTGCTGCATGTGCCCCGTCCCGCCCTGCCGGGCATTATCGGCCGCATCCACACGGCGCTGAAACAGGGCGGCGTTTTTTATGCCAGCTTCAAGGCGGGAGAGACGGAAGGACGCGACATGTTCGGCCGTTACTACAATTATCCTTCGAAGCCTTGGCTGAAAGACGTTTACGGACAGTTTGACTGGACGGCGGTGGAGATTGAGGCGCGGCAGGGCAGCGGTTACGACAATCTCCCGACCGCATGGCTGCATGTGACGGCAACGAAATCCTGATCCGGCGCGACAAGTTGGCGGTTGCGAAACCCCTTCCTACCCGGTTTAATCTCCGCATCGATTTGAAAGCATGATCCGGCTTCCGCCCGCGGGAGGAAAGCCGGCCAGGAGACGGCCTTGTACAGCATTTCCGACTATCGCGACTGCCAGTCGCATGGACCCGTCATCGCCGAGCGGGTCTGGACGGCATGGTGGCAGGATAGCGGTCTTCAGGTGGGCGACGTCGCCGAGCACCTGAAAGACATGACCAACCCCCATACGCTGCCCACCGGTTTCGTTGCCCATGACGGCGACGACTATGTCGGCTCCGCCTTCCTCATCCATTGCGATCTGGAAGAGCGGCCGCAATATCTTCCCTGGGTCGCCGCCCTTTGGGTGGAGGAAGATCGCCGGCGCTCAGGCGTGGCCCGGGCGCTCATGCAGGCGGCAACACAAAGGGTCGCCGAACTCGGCCACGAGACCAGCTATCTCTGCTGCCAGCGCGGTCTGGAAACTTATTACACCGGTTGCGGCTGGACCGTTCTGGAACGTGGTGTCGGCAAACACGATCTGACGGTGCTCACCTACAGCGCGAAAATTTAAAGCCGTCTGTCCCCGCACCGGACAGCCCATGGACTACCGGAGGAAACCATGCGCCCACCAGCCGCCCTTATGGAAACCGCGATTTACGCCGATGATCTCGATGCCGCCGAGGCCTTTTATCGGGATGTCTTCGGGCTGGAGGTGGTGCGCAGGCTGCCCGGGCAATTCATCTTCTTCAGATGCGGGCAGCAGATGCTGCTGATCTTCGACCCGCAGCAATCCCGCCGGGCCGACCCCGACAATCCGATCCCGCGCCACGGTGCGGTGGGGCAAGGCCATTTCTGTTTTTACGCGAAGGACAAGTCGGAAGTGGACGGCTGGAAGACTCGTTTCGAAAAGCTTGGAATTCCCATCGAACATTACCACCGTTGGCCTAATGACAGCTATTCCGTCTATATCCGCGATCCGGCGGGTAATTCGGTGGAGGTTGGGGAAGGCAAACTGTGGGGGTTCGGATGAGGCAAGCGCCTGAAAGTTACCCGACGCGAAAGGGACAATGAATGGGATGAAAGAGCTATCATCTTGCGTCATCCTCGGGCTTGTCCCGAGGATCTATCCACGTCGCGTAAAATCAATCGGTCGCAGATCCTCGGGACAAGCCCGAGGATGACGTCGAGGGAGGGATGACCCACCCCCGACCATTTTTCACGCGCAGTCCGCAGATCAGATCTGGCGAACGGTGATCTCTTCTTCCGCATCAACCGCAAGCGGGTTCTTCAGCGGCAGGCCGAAACCGGCGGCCTCGATCTCGAAGACATCGCCCGCTTCCGGCTTGATGCCTTCTGCGAAGGAGAGCGTCGCCGTTCCGAACATGTGCACATGCACATCGCCCGGTGCACGGAACAGGCCGTATTTGAAGTGGTGATATTCAAGGTTCGCGAAGGTGTGGGACATGTTGTCCTCACCCGAAACGAACGGCTTTTCGAAAATCACCTTGTCGCCGCGGCGGATGCGCGAGGTGCCGCGAATATCGGACGGCGGAGCACCGACGCGGATTTCCGGGCCGAAGCTTGCCGGGCGCAGCTTGGAATGGGCGAGGTAGAGATAGTTGATCCGCTCGGTGACGTGATCGGAAAACTCGTTCGAGACGGCAAAGCCGATGCGCACCGCCTCACCCTTGTCCGAGATCACGTAGATGCCGGCCATTTCCGGCTCTTCGCCGCCATCGAGCGCAAAGGACGGAGAGGTGAGAGCCGCGCCGGGCGCCGCCGCCACATGGCCGTTGCCCTTGTAGAACCATTCGGGCTGAACGCCCTTTTCGCCGGCCTTGGGCTTGCCGTTTTCGAGACCCATGCGGAACATCTTCATGGAATCCGTCAGGCTTTCCTCGGCGGCTTCCGTGGTCTTCTTGTGCATGCTGTCACGGGTCGCAGCCGAACCGAGATGGGTAAGGCCAGTACCGGTCAGATGCAGGTGCGCCGGATCGGGATGGGTGATCGGCGGCAGGAAGCGACCTTCGGCGTAGGCCTTTTCAAGATCGACAGCATCGCCCAGACCATGGGCGGAAATGACATCGGCAAGGCTCTTGCCGCCATTGGCGGCTTCCATGGCGAGTGCGTAAACCGACTCCGCACCTTTGACGGCGTGCGCCTGCCCGCCCTCTTCGCGAACCGCTACGGTGATTTTGCCACTGGCATCTTTGATCTGTGAAATGAGCACGGGATTTCCTTCCTCCGGCGCAAAGCGCCTTGTCTCTTCTACGCGGCGCATAACGCCTGCATCTTATGAAAGTGGCCGGAAACCGGCCACTTTTTTGACTGCGATAGGGTTGGGGCCGATCAGCCCTTGTTCTTGTTGTAGACGTCGAAGAACACGGCGGCGAGCAGCACGAGGCCCTTGACCATCTGCTGGAAATCGATGCCGAGGCCGACAATCGACATGCCGTTGTTCATGACGCCCATAATGAAAGCGCCGATAACCGCGCCGGTAATCTTGCCAACGCCGCCGGAAGCCGAAGCACCGCCGATGAAGCAGGCCGCGATCACATCGAGCTCGAAGCCCACGCCAGCCTTCGGCGTTGCCGAATTGAGGCGTGTCGCGATGATCATGCCGGCAAGACCGGCCAGCACGCCCATGTTGACGAAGGTCAGGAAGCTCAGGCGTTCGGTGTTGATACCGGAAAGCTTGGTCGCCTTCTCGTTGCCGCCCATGGCGTAAACGCGGCGGCCGATGGTCGTGCGGCGCGTCACGAAGCTGTAGAGCGCAATCAGAACCAGCATCACGATCAGAACGTTCGGCAGGCCGCGATAGGTGGACAGCTGGTAACCGAGGAACAGAATAGCACCTGAGATCAGCAGATTCTGCACAATGAAGAAACCGAACGGCTCGACGTCGATGCCATGCTTCACGTTCACCACGCGACGGCGCCAGGCCAGATAGAACAGCACGACCGTAATCAGCAATGTCAGGATCATCGAGGTGGTGTTCAGACCTTCGATACCACCGATATCAGGCAGGAAGCCGGTGCTGATGATCTGGAAATCGGTGGGGAACGGGCCAATGTTCTTGCCACCCAGCACGAACAGCGTCAGGCCGCGGAACACCAGCATGCCCGCCAGCGTCACGATGAAGGACGGAATGCGGTGATAGGCGATCCAGTAACCCTGGGCAGCACCGATAATGCCGCCGATGACGAGACAAATCAGCGCCGCAAGAAACGGGTTCATGCCCCATTGCACGGTCAATATGGCCGCGATCGCACCGACGAAGGCGACGATGGAGCCGACCGAAAGGTCGATATGCCCGGCCACGATGACGAGCAGCATGCCCAGCGCCATGATGACGATGAACGAGTTCTGCAGGATGAGGTTGGTCAGGTTCACAGGGCGGAACAGGATGCCGCCGGTGTAGAACTGGAAGAAAACCATGATAGCGACGAGCGCGATCAGCATGCCGTATTCGCGGATATTGGAGCGAATATACGACCCGACCGAGATGACGTTGCTTTCTTCGTTTGTGGTGTTTGCCGAACTCATGAGTTCTTCTCCCCTGAGCGCATGATAGCGCGCATGATGCTTTCCTGGCTCGCCTCTCCCTTCGGCAATTCAGCGACGATGCGGCCTTCGTTCATGACGTAGATGCGGTCGCAATTGCCGAGCAGTTCGGGCATTTCCGATGAGATCATCAGAACGCCTTTGCCGTCGGCAGCGAGCTGGTTGATGATGGTGTAGATTTCGTATTTCGCGCCGACATCGATACCGCGGGTCGGTTCATCGAGGATCAGCACGTCAGGATTGGAGAACAGCCACTTGGAGAGCACAACCTTCTGCTGGTTGCCGCCCGAAAGATTGACCGTTTCCTGGAAGATGCCCGACGAGCGGATGCGCAGGCGCGTGCGGAAATCGCTCGCCACCGTCATTTCCTTGATGTCGTCGATGATGCTGGCATTCGACACGCCGGCCAGATTGGCGAGCGTGGTATTGTGCAGGATGTTGTCGTTGAGCACGAGACCGAGATGCTTGCGGTCTTCCGTCACATAGGCGAGACCGGCATCGATCGCCTTGCGCACGGTGCTGACGTCAACGGGCTTGCCGTCGATCAGCACTTCGCCGCTGATCTTGTGGCCATAGGACTTGCCGAAAACGCTCATCGCAAATTCGGTTCGCCCTGCCCCCATCAGACCGGCAATGCCAACCACTTCGCCCTTGCGCACGGTGACATTGATATCATGCAGAACCTGACGGTCGCGATGCTGCTGGTGATAGGCGTTCCAGTTCTTGACTTCGAGAATGGTCTCGCCGATCGGCACATCGCGCGGCGGATAACGATCTTCGAGATCGCGCCCCACCATGTTGCGGATGATGACATCCTCGCTGATTTCTTCCTCGTGACAGTCGAGCGTCTTCACCGTCATGCCGTCGCGCAGCACGGTGATCTGGTCGGCCACCTTGCGCACTTCGTTGAGCTTGTGGGTGATGATGATCGAGGTCATGCCCTGCTTGCGGAATTCCATCAACAGGTTCAGCAGCGCCTCGGAATCGCTTTCGTTGAGCGAAGCCGTCGGCTCATCGAGGATGAGCAGCTTCACGCTCTTTGACAGCGCCTTGGCGATTTCGACCAGCTGCTGCTTGCCAACGCCGATATCGGTGATCAGCGTCTCCGGCGATTCCTTCAGACCCACCTTCTTCAGAAGTTCGCGGGTACGGTTGAAGGTCTGCTGCCAGCTGATGACGCCGTTCGAGGCGACCTCGTTACCAAGGAAGATGTTTTCCGCAATCGACAGAAGCGGCACGAGCGCCAGCTCCTGGTGAATGATGATGATACCAATATCTTCACTGTCGTTGATGGCGCGAAAATTCCGCACTGCGCCTTCATAGTGGATTTCGCCCTCATAGGTGCCGGCGGGGTAAACACCGGAAAGGACCTTCATCAAGGTCGACTTCCCCGCGCCGTTCTCACCGACGAGTGCGTGGATCTCACCCTCCTTAACCTTGAGGTTGACGTTCTCAAGCGCTTTCACGCCCGGAAACGTCTTGGTGATGTTCCGCATTTCGAGAATGGTATTGGCCATATCGCAATCCAGCGCCCGATTAATTCCGGCGTTTTTATTTTTATGGAAAAACGGGGATGACGCCAAGTCATCCCCGCATGTGTCTTCAGCTTATTTCAGCTGGTCTTCCTTGTAGTAACCGCCATCGACGAGAACCTGCTTGTAGTTCTCCTTGGTAACGGCAACCGGCTTCAGGAGGTAGGACGGAACGACCTTGACGCCATTTTCATAGGTCTTGGTGTCGTTCACTTCCGGCTCCTTGCCCTGCAGAACAGCGTTGACCATGTTCACGGTCACCTTGGCGAGTTCGCGGGTGTCCTTGAAGATGGTGGAATACTGTTCGCCTGCAATGATCGACTTGACGGAGGGAACTTCAGCGTCCTGACCGGAAACGACTGGCAGCGGCTGGTCCTTCGTGCCATAACCAACGCCCTTCAGCGAGGAGATGATGCCGATGGAGAGACCGTCGTAAGGCGACAGAACGGCGTCAACCTTGGCGTCGGTGTAATAAGCGGACAGAAGGTTGTCCATGCGGGCCTGGGCCGTTGCCGGATCCCAACGCAGCGTGCCGACCTTGTCCATGCCGGTCTGGCCGGACTTCACGACGAGCTTGCCGCTGTCGATGTAAGGCTGGAGAACCGACATTGCGCCGTCATAGAAGAAGAACGCATTGTTGTCGTCAGGAGAGCCGCCGAACAGCTCGATGTTGAACGGGCCCTTGCCGTCCTTCACGCCAAGCTTGTCGACAATCGAAGTCGCCTGCAGAACGCCAACCTGGAAGTTGTCAAAGGTTGCGTAGTAGCTGACATCGCCGCTGTTGCGGATCAGGCGGTCATAAGCGATGACCTTGATGCCCTGCTCGCCAGCCTGCTTCAGGACGTCCGACAGCGTCGTGCCGTCGATCGATGCGATCACGAGGACCTTGACGCCCTTGGTGACCATGTTTTCGATCTGGGAAAGCTGGTTCGGAATATCGTCATCGGCATACTGCAGGTCGGTCGTGTAACCGGCTTCCTGAAGCTGCTTCACGATGTTGTTGCCGTCGTCGATCCAGCGTGCGGACGACTTGGTCGGCATGGCGATACCAACGGAACCCTTGTCCTGTGCAAAAGCCGGCACTGCGAAAGAAGCAGCACCGATGGCACAAGCCGCCATCAGCGAAATAATGGACTTCATTAACTCTCTCCCTTGAGCCCTTCTCTGGAGCCCGCATGTTGCGGTGCACCATGAAATTCATGCCGTCAGAGGAAGAAGCCGCGTTGCGCTCACCCCGATTTCGCAATTGCGAAATGGAACAGCTGCCGCTCCTCCCCGGCATTCCGCAAATTGTTCTGAATCCATATAACTGTCAAATAGAATAAATCAGTTTCCATATATCAATTATGATATATTAAATCGATACAAAAACCGATGAGGGGTATAAAACCACGAATGAACAACCAAAAAGTGTATGAGCAGGCGCAAACAACAGAGGCCCTTTTCGTCTTTGAGGACAACCCTTTGCTGCGGGCCGGATTGAAGATGAGCCACCTGCGCATGCTGGTCATGATCGAGGAGCACGGGCAGGTCAGCGCAGCGGCGGCCGCCATGAACATGACGCAGCCAGCAGCCTCGCGCATGCTCGCGGAAATGGAGGCGATCGTCAAATCACCCCTTTGTCAGCGGGCCTCGCGCGGGGTGGTGCTGACGAAATTCGGCGAGGCGCTGGCGCGCCGCGCACGCACCATCCTGCTGGAACTGCGCGAGGCGAGCCGCGAGCTCAACCAGATGAAGTCAGGCAGCGGCGGCTCGGTCTATATCGGCGCCGTCACCGCGCCTGCCATCAGCCTCGTGGTTCCCGCCATAAGGCGCGCCATGGACACCTATCCCGGCATTGAAATCAACGTGCAGGTGGAAAGCAGCAACGTGCTGGCGCGCGAACTGCTGGCCGCGCGCCACGATTTCATCATCGGCCGCATTCCCGATGATTTCGACCCCGGCCTCTTCTCCATCCATGAAATCGGCATCGAGCGCGCCTGTCTTGTCGTGCGCGAAGGCCACCCCCTGCTGCGCGGCGAGCCCGTGACCCTGCAGGATCTCTCCGGTTACGACTGGGTTTTCCAGCCGCCCGGCGCGCTTTTGCGCAGAACCATGGAGGATGTCTTTCTGACCCACGGCGTCACCATGCCGCGCAACATCATCAACACGCCCTCCATGCTTTTGACGCTCGCCCTCATCTGCAACACCGATGCGATTGCGCCGATCGCCCAGGACATGGCCGAATTCGTTGCCGGCCAGCAGGCCGATATCGGCCGAACCCGCATATTGCCGACAGATTTCGAACTGGTTGTGAAGCCCTACAGCATCATCACCACCAAGGGCCGGGTTTTGCCGCCCAGCGCCCGCCTGCTCTACGATCTGGTTCTGGATGAGAGCCGCAAGCTGACCGGCCCGTAACGGCGGCAAGCCAGACACCACCTTCACAGTGCATAAAGGCCGGATAGTCAGACCGGCGAGGGAACAGCCGCATGCTCTTCGGACAATCCGTTTTCCAATCGGTCGTCGAAAGGCTGAAACAGGAAAAAGAAGAGGAAGGCGTGGAACCGCCACCGCCCGCCGGTCACCGCATTGCCGGTTTCAGCTCGGGTTTCGTCCTCGACACGCATATCGAAGCGCCGCTGCCCTCGAACGGCAATCTCGATGCCTATCTCGCCTTCATGGCTGAGCCCGCGCCACCGCCGGAACCTCAACCGGAGCCCGAGCCGGAAGCAATGCCGGCTCATCTCGAAAAGACCTCGCTTGCCGATGTCTCCGCGGAACTGGCGATCCACGAAACCGACACGGCCGCAACGCTTGCGGAAAAGCGGCGCGCTTTTGCCCGCCTCAATCATCCCGACCGGGTGAAGCCGCAATTCCGGCACAATGCGACGCTGCGCATGACGGCGGCCAATCTCCTGATCGACCAGGCGATCCGGATGTTGCGAACGCGCGAGCATTTCCGCTGAAAATGCCGGGTCGCCTTATCTCGGAAAATATATAAAACGGAAGATGAGCGGCGCTTCAGCCCGCATCGTTCTTATCGGTGGGCGTGCTTTCGGCGGCGGGCTCATCCGTGCCATTCCCGCCCTTGTCGGCATCGCTTGCGGGTTTGAACTTCAGCAGCAATTCATAGGCCGCATAAGCCCCGACGCCGGCAACGATAGTTCCCCAGAAAAACTCGCGATTGACGAATTCGATGACGGCCCATGCGGCGCAAAAGCCGACAATGAGCAACCGGACCCACAGGGGGCGATAAAGCGGATGACTCGTATCGATATTCAGCATGGCGTTCCCGTCCCGGGCCTTTCCAGTCGATCGCATGATTGCGCCTTCACGCCACAAGACGTGAAGATGCTTATGCGTCTTGGCGGTTTCGCGGGAGAATTGCAACGCAATTCGGCCCGCTGCCGATCAGGCTGACGTGAAAGACCAGCGCGGGAAGATGGTTGCCGATATCGCAAACCATGGAAAGACGGGAACATCAGGCCGCACCCTGCAGCCGCCCAGCACCCGGACTGCCCAAGGCTCTCTTCGACGGTCAGTCGCGCAGGCGTCCGAGCAGAGCCAGAAGCTGATCGCGCGCCTTCTTGCCGCCGATCCGGTCGATGAGCTTTTCCTCACGGTCCCGCCAGGTATTGGAAAGCCGGTCGAGAAGGCTGCTGCCTTCCTCCGTCATGTCGAGGAAATGAACGCGCCTGTCCTCTTCCGATTTGCGGCGGACAAGCAGCCCCTTCTCTTCCATGCTGTCGACGATCGCGACGAAATTGGCCCGCTGTATGCCGAGCGCTTCAGCCACATCGCTCTGTTTGAGGCCCGGATTACCGCCGACGATGACGAGCACGGAAAAATCGGCGGGCCGCAATCCCTGCTCGGCCAGCACATCGGCAAAGCCATTTGCCACGGCAAGTTGCGAGTGCCGCAAGTGATAGCTGATCGCAGTCGTCAGCAACCCATAGTCGATCGCCGTGAGGTGCGCCGCTTCCGCGCTGCCGCTTTCGGCCTTTTCCGTCCGCGGCCCGTTGCTGTGTGCCAATCGCAAAGCCATCCGATCCCCCGCCTGATTCGTTCCTTTACCTTGCCGAAATCATAACCGACAACGTTGCGAAACTGTATCCCAAATAAATGTAGATGATACTAATATTGTATAATAATTTGACAGTTAATCGCCGGCGAAGCAACCACGGACTCCGGATCGCGGTTGGCAAAACAGAAAAAGTATGACTATTTACCCACCAATTTTGAGGGGCTAAAATCGACTCCCGCGCCGTGTTTGAAAGGCATTGCAGCAATCCGGCCGCCACTTCGATAATAGGGCAGGACAACGGTCTGGCTCGGCGATAACATACTACTTATAAGGGAAAATCTATTCCGGTAAAAACACAATACGTCAAACGACGTAACGCCCCGCCGCCACGGAAAAGCGTGCGATGACCTCACAACACGCCCTCACGCCCGGCCCCGCCCGAAAACAGGCTAACTTTCGCAAATCTTTGATTTTTAGACGTTGATGCGGAAACAAAGCTGAGGTATGAACCAACCGCTGCACGCGATTCAAGCGTGACTGCTGCACCCGTAGCTCAGCTGGATAGAGTGTTGGATTCCGATTCCAAAGGTCACAGGTTCGAATCCTGTCGGGTGCGCCATTTATCTTACCCTGACATCGTTTATGGCAATCCTCCACTTAGAAGGCTGCATAGAGCTTTATGCCTGTCTTCCAAAGCGACTAACCCCTTCGGCGCGGGTTCTGTGAACATATTCCTGTAATCACCCGGATGTATTTGCCGCAATATGGCTACAATACTCCTGATCGACGGGTCTGGTTGGGTTGCTCCAGCATGAGCCATCTGGCGGGGTAAAAGGGAAAGTTAATCCATGAAAATCAAGGCAATTATTGCTGTATCCGTATCAGTTCTCATCCTTTCAGGGTGCCAGACGAACCCCAGTTTCGAAAGGGATCAGGAAGTCATAGGAGGAAGTCCCGCCGTCAAACGCAGGGCGGTTCAAAATTGCTATGAAACAACCAAGAAAAAGTCCAAGAGTTCCAAGATTGCCGTGGCTGAAGCCATGAATGTCAGCCCGAACAGCAACGTCGACATGATCTTCTGCACGCGATTAATCGACGCCATCGCAAGCAAGCGAATTACATACAACGATTTGGATAGCGGAAGCCCAGCCTTTATTCGCGCCATGCAGGCCAGATAATTTCCGATCCGGCAAATCTTTCGGATAGGAACGGCGGTCTGCGGAAAAGTAAATAATTCCGACATGCAGCGCTCAAAAAATGCCGCGCGGGAGATCAGGCCCGTGCGGCATTTTTCGTTCTCAGGCGGGCGGGCGATATCAGGCCCGCCAACCCCAGTCATACACAACCCGGCGCCAGGACCATGGAAGCGCCCTGAAATAGCGATCAGAACTCCTGCCAGTCGCCCTTTGTATCGACAGCGGCGTTGCCCGAAAACGCCGAGGCGATCTTGCGACCCAGCGCGCGGACGGGGGATGCCACATATTTGTCGTTGCCGGCGGCGCTGCGAACCGGAGCAGGCTGGCTTTTTTGCTGATAAGCGCCATCGGCGAGCCTGAACTGGGAGAGCAGCTGGTTGAGCGACGCCACTTCCTTGGCCAGGCTGTGGCTCGCGGCATTGGTTTCTTCCACCATCGCCGCGTTCTTCTGCGTGTCCTGGTCCATCTGGTTCACGGCCGTATTGATCTGCTGCAGGCCGGAGGATTGTTCCTGCGCAGCCTCCACGATGGAGACGACGTGCCGGTTGATTTCCTGCACTTCAGAAACGATGGTCTCCAGCGCCTTTCCGGTGTCACCGACCAGCTGCACGCCCTGCTGCACCTGGTCGTTCGATGTGGTGATCAGGGCCTTGATCTCCTTCGCCGCGTTGGCGGAGCGCTGGGCAAGCTCACGCACCTCCTGCGCCACCACGGCAAAGCCCTTGCCGGCCTCGCCCGCACGGGCGGCTTCCACACCGGCATTCAGCGCAAGCAGGTTGGTCTGGAAGGCGATCTCGTCGATCACGCCGATGATGTTGCTGATCTCATTGGCCGATTTGGCGATCTGCTCCATGGCGACCACGGCGCGGCGCACCACCTGGCCGGATTGTTCGGCGCCCGCCTTGGCGCGGCTGACGATCTGGCCCGCCTCCTGCGCGCGTTTGGTGGAATCCCTGACCGTCGTGGTGATTTCTTCAAGCGCAGCGGCTGTTTCCTCCACGGCTGCGGCCTGCTGCTCGGTGCGCTTGGCCAGATCGTCGGCGGCAGACTTGATCTCGTCCGCGCCCGCACCGATGCCGCTGGCGTTCTGCGCCACCTTGGTCAATGCCGCCTGCAGCTTTTCGGCGGACGTGTTGAAATCGTTGCGAACGCCATCCAGCGTCGCGGTAAAAGGCTGGCCGATGCGATAGGAAACATCGCCTTCCGAAAGCTTCGAGAGGCCGGCTGCGAGATTGTCGACGGCGAATTTGACATCGGCCGCCTCCGTTGCCTTCTGCTGCTCCCGCTCGATCCGGTCTTTCTCCGAGAGGCTGCGATTGGCTTCGGTTTCCTGCTCGAGACGAATGCGCTCGACGGCGTTTTCGCGGAACACCTGAACGGCTTTCGCCATCTGGCCCACTTCATCCCGGCGCGCCGTGCCGTCAATCTCCGAGGCCGTTTCACCGCCGGCAAGCGACACCATGCGCTCGCGCAGACGGGCAATCGGCGTTGTGATACCACGAGACGCCACGAACAGCGCCAGAATGATGCCGATCGCAAAAGCAATGCCGACAACCACCAGGGAAGTGAAGATGGTCGAATTGGTCTTGTCGGTCAGATCGTCGCTTCCCTTGACAACACCCTTGGCAAGCTTGTCCAGAAGGGCAGAGATTTCATTCCCGGTCGAGCGGATCAAAGCGTCGGCCTTCATAAGTTCAGCGGCAGATTCCTTGTTGCGATCGGTCGAACCGAATTCCACGGCTTTGTCGGTCGAGGTGATTATGCCCTGAGCCTGGCCCAACAGCTTGTCCAGCCCCGCAGCTTCCTCCGGAAAAATGGTTTTGACATGGTTGAGGCGCGATATCAAAGCCACCTTGTCTGTCTCGTATTCGTGCTTGACGATCTTGAAGTCAGGAATGTTGGTGTCGTAAGCCATGACCTGATAGGCGCCATAAGCCATGGCCTGCAGGTTGCGGTTTGCCCGCGAAAGCTCCACCAGAGCGGCGTTGTCGTTGGCAATAAAATACGAATAGGCCGTGTCCGTCCGCTTGTAGTGCATGGACATGAAGGCTGTGGCGCCAAGGCCGACAATGCAGAGCGGGAGAATGAGCGACAGGATTTTGATGCGGATACTGGCGTTTTGAAGAAAAGACACGGGAACCTCAGGTCATTGAAAAACCGCTCCTTCCCCGTGCCGGAGGTGTTCGGCGAGACTGACATTGCACGTCAAGCGCCTCGATCATCGAAGCTCCGCTAGCCGTATCATCGGCTCTCAACGCATCTGCTTCATGCATGCGCCGGGAAAGCCGCCTGTCCCTTCAAATACGGACAGGCCGCGCCGCCCTAGATGGCATGGCGGCTCCGCAAGCAAAGCGGAAACGCCACGCCGAATTTCGAGGAAGGGAATGAAATCAACCGGTTCTTCAGCCGGTGCACCTTCCGTTTGTTTTCCAGAAAAATGATTATAGTCAAAAACTTTATAATTCCTTCACGACCACCGGTGTCAGCGGCTAGAGGCAAAAGAACGCGATCTTCGTGCGTCGCTCCGTCGCTGGAAGATCAGGGCGACAAGGGCAAGCCCGGCCATGGCGGCGAATATCAATGCTATGTCGCGATAGGCGCCTGCAAAACCGACCCGGGCAATCCATGGCTGGCTTGCCAGCGGCGAGATGAAATGCCCGAGAAACATCGAAGCGGTGACGATGCCGGCGATACGCCCGCGCAGTCTGAGCGGCGCCAGCATGATGGTGGTGGACATGATGCCCGGCATCACCACGCCAAGGCCAAACCCCACCACCGCAAGCGATGACAGCATGGCAACCAGCCCTTCGGCCATGGCAAGCAGCGCAAAACCCGTCGCCATCGACACCAGCCCGGCGGCAATGATGGCGGTCACGCTGACCCTTGCCCGCAATCGCCCGAAATTGAGCGCCGCCAGCGCCCCGGCCAGATTGAAAATGCCGATGGCGTATCCCGCAATGCTGCCGGAAAACACTCCGAGCTCCCGCAGGAAGAACGGCAATTGCGAGGGAATGGTGTAAAACAGGGCATTGACGAGAAACACCGCCAGCGCCAGCACACCCACCAGTAGCCAGTTGACCGCAAAGTCCTGTTCGCCGCCGGCTTTTATACGGCTGTCGCTCCTCACCGGTTCCGACAGAAAGAACAGGGCCGCCGGCAGAATGAACAAGGCGACGGCATAGACCGCGAAGGGCGCACGCCAGTGCAGATCCGCCAGCAAACCGCCCGCCACCACAAAAACCACGCCGCCGATCTGGGTGAAGGCCTGTTGCAGGCCGAGATAACGCTCCCGCGCCGGGCCTTCGAAATAATCGCCCACCAGCGCCGTGCCGATCGTCATGATGGCGCCGATCGCCAACCCCAGAAAAGCGCGCCCGACGAGCAGGCCGACAAGGCTATCGGCAAAAAGGCCGGACATGCCGGAAAGGCTGTAAAGCAGGATCGCGCCGAGCAGCAGCCGCTTGCGGCCGAAGCGATCCGCCAGCACACCGGCAATGGGCGCGCAGAAAGCCACGAAGACCGAGGGCAATGTCAGCACCATGCGGCTCATGATATCCACATGCGGCGTCGACAGGAAAGTCTGCTCGATGGCCGGCAGCGAAGGTGCGACCGTGGTTCCGGCCATGATGGTGAGCGTGGCGACGAACAGGAGCGTCACTTTCAACGCGAAGGATTTTTCGGTCATTCTCACGCCCCCTTGTAAGGTGTTGCGGACCGCGCCTGTTTCAGCGCCCGCGCCCACCAGCCAAGCTTGTTCATCATCGTCTCCAGCGCGCCTGCCGCCGCCGCGCCGGCATCGAGCTGGCCGGCGGCATCGACACGATCCCAGGGATTGGCGAAGCTGACGACATCGCGGATCGTTACCGCATGCAGTTCCGCAAAGACGGGGCGAAGCTGCTCGGTGGCGCGCAGGCCGCCGGAAATCCCGCCATAGGACACGAAGGCCACCGGCTTGGCGCCCCATTCGTCATAGGCGGAATCGATCAGCACCTTCAGCGCGCCGGGGTAACTGCGGTTATATTCCGGGGTGACGACGATGAAGGCATCGGCGCCATCGAGGCTTTGCCGAAGCTGCCGCACCGAGGCGCGCTCGGGCGCGTGGTCCTGCGGCAGATCGAGTTCGCGCGGGTCGATGACCGCCAGCTCCAGTCCCGGCAGAGCCCTCAGCTGGTCAAGCAGCCATTGGCCGACAACATCGCAGAAGCGCGGGTTGCGGGCGCTGCCAAATATGATCCGTATGGAAAGTGTATCATCGCTCATGGAACGTCCTTCAACAGTGTTCCATGTCCTGATAATTCCTCAACTATAGTTGAGGTCAATAGCCGCGTACAAAAAAAGCGGCAGGTTTTGAAACTGCCGCTTTGATTTATGATGGTGGCGTTGAAAAGCGACGCCGGGCTTCAGGCCGCCGCGCGCCGCAACGCTGTGGCAACCTTGTGGATATGCGCCGCACCAATGCCGCAGCAGCCGCCGATCATGGTCGCGCCCGCATCCGCCCAGGAGCAGGCAAAACGGGAATAAACATCGTCTGTCAGATCGGCGCGCGTGTCATGCAGCCCTTCATTGGCGGCGGAATCACCCTGCTCGCCTTCAAAGGCATTGGCATAAACGCCGATTTCCAGTGACACACCCTTTTCCGCGAAGACGGCGGCGGCCGTCTCAACCGCGGCTTTCATGACTTCCGGCTTGCTGCAATTGAACAGAAGGGCGGCCGCGCCCGATTGCGCCGCCCATTCGGCGGCCGCCTTGACCGTTTCACCGGAGCGAAGCGCAGGCTCGCCGCCGGTCGCAGCCGCATCATCATTGAGCGTGAAGGAAATCCAGAACGGTTTGCCAGTCGCGGCAACGGCTTCACGCACCGCCTCGCCCTCGGCGATCAGGCTGAGCGTCTCGCCGAGCCAGACGTCGACATGAGGCGCGAGATTATCGACCAGCACCTTCAGATAGGCCTGCACCCGGCCCGCATCGAAATTCTGCGGCTCATAGGAACCGAAGATCGGCGGCAGCGAACCCGCCACCAGCACCTTGCGGCCGGAGGCATCCACCGCTTCGCGCGCCAGCTTACCCGAAAGGGCGATCAGCGATGCGCCGTCCTTCTGGAAACGCTCTTCGCCGATGTGGAAGGGCACCAGCGCATAGGAATTGGTGGTGACGACATCGGCGCCGGCTTCGATGAATTCCTGGTGCACCTGCCGCACGATCTCAGGCGCGTCGATAAGCGCCAGCGCAGACCATTCCGGCTGTTTCAGCACGGCGCCGAGCCGCTGCAATTCGCGGCTCATGCCGCCGTCGAGGATACGGATTGTGCTCATGGTCATAACTCCCTGAATATTTATCGCCGGACGGGCACCTGCTGTTCGATAAGGCCGAAACAGCGGGCGATGATGGCGGTGAGAATGAGATAAAAGACGGTGACGACGATCAGCGGCTCATAGACGAGCAGCGTGTCCTGCCGCACCTTGTAGGCGACGGCGTAGAGATCCATGACAGTCACGGTGAAAGCAAGCGGCGTCGCCTTCAGCTGCATCACCACCTCGCCGGCAATGGTCGGCAGCGCGATGCGGATGGCGCGCGGCAGCCAGATGCGGCGAATGAGGGTGAAGCGGCCCATGCCGAAAGCCCTGCCCGCCTCCAGCTCGCCTTTCGGCACGGCCAGCAGCGCGCCGCGCAGAACTTCCGCCTCATAAGCCGCATAATTCAGCGTGAAGCTGACGGCCGCGAAGAAGAATCCTTCACGCAGCACCGGCCACATGAAGCTTTGCCTGATGCCGGGGATCATCGGCAGAAGCGAGCCGACGCCGTAATAAAGCAGCCAGAGCTGGATGAGCAGCGGCGTGCCCCGGAAGAAGGTGCAATAAGCCCGCGCCAGGATTTTCGTCGTCCGCCCGCCGCTCACCTGTGCGAAGGCGAGCCCGATGGCCAGAAGAAACCCGATGCTGACGGAGATGACAAGCAGCGCCACCGTCTGCCATGCACCCGAAAGAAGAAGCGGCCAATATTTCGCGACCCATGAAAAATCCATGCCGTCCCCTCCTCAGGCCAGGGCCGGCTGGCCGCGCCGCACGCGGCGTTCGACCAGCGAAAAAACGAGGTTCGAAACAAGCGTGATGGCAAGGTAAAGCAGGGCGGCGGCAAGGAAGAACAGGAAATATTGCTTGGTGCTGGCCCCGGCCAGCCGCGTCGCGAGCGCCAGTTCCTGATAACCGACGACCGCCACCAAGGCGCTGTCCTTGGTCACCGCAAGCCAGAGATTGCCAAGCCCCGGCAAGGCGTTGGGCAAAAGCGCCGGCAAGACCACCCGGCGGAACCGTAGGGCGGGTGACATGCCGAAGGCGCGCGCCGCCTCGATCTGCCCGCTCGGAATGGCAAGGATCGCACCGCGCAGCACCTCGGTCATATAGGCGCCCTGCACGAAGCCCAGAACCGCAACGGCGGCAACGAAACCGTTGACCTCCAGCGGCGGCATACCAGCCAGCAGCAGCAGCCGGTTGAGACCGTCAGTACCGGCATAATAAAGCCCGACGATGAGGATCAGCTCGGGAACTGCGCGGATCGCGGTGGTGTAGAGGCTGAGCAGCAGGCCAAGCGGCCTGTTGCCCGAAAGCTTGCCGAGCGCCCCCGCCATGCCGATGGCAAGGCCGATCAGATAGGCGCCGGCGGAAATGGCAAGCGTCGACGCCGCACCCTTCAACAGGGTGCCGCCCCATCCCGGAGGATAGGGAGACAGAAGTTGCAACGTGGTTTCAAGGCTTGCCATATGCGTGACCGATCAGATCGAATTACTGCCCGTAAATATTGAAGCTGAAGTACTTCTTGCTGATCTCGTCATATTTGCCGCTGGCGCGTACGGCGGCGATTGCCGCATTCAGCTTGGCCTTGAGTTCGGTGTCTTCCTTGCGCAGGCCACCCGAAACGCCGAGACCGAGGATTTCCTTGTCGTCGGCGACATCGCCCATGTCGGCGCAGCAATCCTTGCCCGCATCGCTCTTCACGAAAGCGTCGAGGACGATGGAATCGCCGAAGACATAGTCGATACGGCCAGCCGCGAGATCCTGAAACGCCTCGTCCAGCGTCTGGTAGGTCTTCTCATCGGCGACACCGGCGAAGTACTTCTTGTAATATTCAGACTGGATCGTGGCCACCTGAATGCCGATGGTCTTGCCCTTGACGTCCTCGGCCGTCGCACCCGCCTTTTCGCCCTTGGCGCCGATCAGCTTGCTCGGCGTGTTGTAATATTTATCGGTGAAATCGATGATCTTCTGACGCTCTTCCGTGTTCGACATGGAGGACCAGATGACGTCGAATTTCTTCGTCTGCAGCGCCGGGATGAGACCATCCCAGGACAGTTCCACGATCGAGCATTTTTCCTTCATTTCGGCGCAGACGGCGTCCATGAGGTCGATTTCCCAGCCCTGCCACTTGCCGCTGGCGTCCTTGGCGAAGAAGGGCGGATAGGCCTCGTTCATGATGCCGAAGCGCACATCGGCGCTGGCGGTGAAGGCGGAAAACGCAAATGCCGTTCCGGCAAGCAGCGTGGCGAAGAATTTCATTCAAGTCTCTCCTGTTAAAACGGACTGTCAGGCAAAAGGGTCAATTGGCCAGCGCGCCGGTGAATTCCCGGCAGCGGGCGCTCGTGGGGTTGCCGAACACCTGCGCCGGCGGCCCCACCTCCTCCACCCGGCCCTGATGCAGAAACACGACCTGGGAGGACACATCGCGCGCAAAGCGCATCTCGTGGGTGACGAGCAACATGGTGCGGCCTTCCTCGGCCAGATCGCGGATGACCTTCAGAACCTCTCCCACCAGTTCCGGATCAAGCGCCGAGGTGGGTTCGTCGAACAGCATCACCGCCGGTTCCATGCAGAGAGCACGCGCAATGGCGGCGCGCTGCTGCTGTCCGCCGGACAGGAATGCCGGATAGGCGTTTTTCTTGTCGTAGAGCCCGACCTTGTTCAGCAGGGCTTCGGCCTTTTCAACCGCCTCCTGCCGCTTGACGCCGAGAACATGAACGGGCGCCTCGATGACGTTTTCCAGAACGGTGCGATGGGCCCAGAGATTGAAATTCTGGAACACCATGCCGAGACCGGTGCGCAATTTTTCCACCTGCCGCCAGCTTTTCGGCACGGCCTTGCCGTCGCGGCCGGTTTTTGTGGCGATTTCCTCGCCATTGATGATGACACGGCCGCGATCCGGCGTTTCGAGAAAATTCATGCAGCGCAGAAAGGTGCTTTTGCCGGAACCGGAAGACCCGATGATCGAGATGACATCGCCCTTATGGGCCTGCAACGAAACGCCCTTCAAAACTTCATGCGTGCCGAAGCTCTTGTGGATGTCATCCGCTTCGAGCGCGCAGGCGCCTGTATCTGCCATCGATTGACCTAGCCGATCCGTTTTTTAGTGCCGCCGCGTCGATACCCCCGGGGGTTGCGATGCGACTTGCACAATAACAAAGACTTGAGCCGCGCATGTTTAGCGAAAATAGCTGCAGACGCGCGCAACAATCGGCTCTTTTACATATTCGCAACGAAAAATCATTTCAAAATATCACCTGGAACGAACAACCGGGGAAACCTGCCGCCGTTGGGGTATCGGGGCCGCCCCAGTTCTGTCCGGTTCCCCCTCCGCCTCGTCCTCCACGAGGCTGGCATTGGCCTGCAGATGCAGGCCCATCACCGCCACGATGAGGAAGAACCAGACGAACCCGGTGCTGAGGAAAAACAGCGTTTCCAGAAAGCCGTAGAGCAGCACGTAAAGCCATACACCGACATAAAGCCGCGTCAGCGGACTGTTGCGCGTGGCGTCATTCATTTTGCCGAGATACTGCAGCGGCAGGAGATAGATCCACACCATCACCAGCATCAGACCCGGCACGCCGCCGGCCAGCAGAAGGTCGAAATAACCATTGTGCGAATCCGGCGCGGTCGTCGCCCAGGTATTGTTCTCGGTAAAACTCGACATCAGGGCGTCGCTGCGCCAAAAGGCCTGATAGCCATATCCGAGGAGCGGGCTTTGCCTGATATAGTCGATGGCGACGGTCCAGATATCCCTTCTGCCGGTAAAGCTGGCATCAAGCCCCAGCTTCGTCAGCATCTGCGAAAAGACAGGATCGACGGTGGTACCGACGGTCACCAGCGCGAAGACCGCCAGAAACAGGGTTACGACCGGGTAGCGCCAGCGAGGCCAGCGCAGGATGAACCAGCCTGTCGCAATGATGATCGGCATCAGCCCAAGCGCGGTCTTGCCGCCGGACTTGACCAGAAAGACCAGCGACAGCAACAGCACCGACAGCCCGCCGATGAAAGACCAGCGCTTGCTGAGATAAATGCCGACGATGATCAACACCGCCATGACCGAGGCGGCCTCGTTCTTGTGGCGGAAAACCCCGCGCCAGTCTCCCGCCAGAAGCGGTTCCAGCGCATCGCTTGCCTGGTGGATCGAGCGCGAGGGCAACACGGTGATTCCGAAATAGCACAGGAACAATATGATCAGCGCGCATGTGGCGAGCAGCGTCGTGAAATGCCGCTCCGTGCGCGGCAATTGCAGGAAACCGCCGGCAAGCACACAGATAATGGCGCACATGACAAGCCGCCTGAGCGAAAACAGCGGCGCTTCGCCCGCCACCGAAGTCAGGACAAACCAGCCGAAAATCGCCGCCATCAGCAGGCGCGGCATGAAGAGGATGGAAAACGACCGCTCCTTCGCCATGAAGGCCAGGAAACTGAAAAACAGGATGATCGCCGTCAACTGGTTGAGCAGGTTGGACCCGGCCGCCATGGCGGAGCCCTGATAGGTCGATGAGAGCGAGATATAGGGCGAAAAGCCGACCGTGAAATACAGGAAAGTCACGTAAAACAACGCGTCCCGCCAATAGCCCCGCCGCTGTTCTTCATGCGCTGCATCCATAAGGGGTTTTTCTCTCCCTCTTTCCTGAAGCCACCCGCATTAAAACTCGTGCTTCTCATATTCGATAATACGAATATCCCCCGCAAATCCTATTTTTTAGTTATCCGTGATGCACGGGCAAATAGCACCGCGATCGTCCGCTTTTTTCTCAGGAAACCGAAAGCGGGAGGCAAAGGACGAGACAGTCATTTCCAAAAGTTAAACTTCAAAACCCAAAAAAGCGTCCGCGAAAATTGGTCCATATTTCATCCTTCGGTTGCTTAACTAAGTATATTTTGTTAACCTCAAATGAGGCAGGGCCAGTAAAGTAACAAGCTGATATAATAACATTTTATCTTAATACGAACATTTCCGGACCTAGTGGATTGCCGGTTTTATATCTATATTAATACATTCAAATATACGCTTCCTATGGTTGATTTCATCAATGCGCGAAAGCTGGAGGCCGAGGGTGGACGTTCCGATACACACCAATATGGGCGATGGCGATAGTGGGCAGTCGCCACAACGCCCGGTTCAGCCAGGTGTCTCCGGTGTTCGCCCCATGCGCAGGGACGACGTTCCCGCAGTCGAGGCCGTGCTCAACAGCGCTTTCAAGAAGAACGGGCAAGAACGGAACTTCAATTTCCGCTCCTATATCGAGAAACTGTTTTTCGGCAGTCCCGCCTTCAGCCCGGAGAACGGCAGCGTTGTCTACGACGCCGGGGAGAACAGGGTCACAAGCGTCATCCTCGCCGTGCCCATGCGTTTCGTCGCGAACGGGAAAACCATTACCGCAAGGCTGCTCTGCGCCTTCGCATCTGATGGGAAACAGGGTGCGCTCGGCGCGGCGCGCCTGTCTCGGGGCATGCGGGCATCCAAACACGACATGCTGTTCTCGGACACGGCTTCACCCGTTAGCGCCGATCACTGGGTGGCGACCGGGGGCAACATGTTGCCGATTGAAAGCCTGCAATGGCACAAGGCGCTCAAGCCCTTCTGCACCATTGCCCTGCGCATGCCGCGCCGTTCCAAACTGGCCAAAACCACACTTGCCCTGACCACGCTCGGTTTCGTGGATGGAATCCTCAGACGCTGGAAAAAGGGTCTGAGACCGCAGGAGGCGGCCGGCGCCACGGTAAAAACCGTTGACTACGAAACCTTCCGCCGCAGGGCGCTCACGATGATCGAGCGTTTTTCCATTCGCCCGGAATGGTCTCACGAGGAATTCCACTGGCTGATAGAGATGAGCAGGGCCAATGAAAGCCTCGGTGAACTGAAGGGCGTGATGATCGAGAATGCCGAAGGCCATGCCATGGGTGCTGCGCTGTTTTTCGGCCAGCGGGGACGAACGGCCTATGTGCTCAATCTCGTCTGCGATGCCGGCTGCGAAAACGATGTGCTCAACACCCTGTTCCGCCATTTCGATGACGAGAACTATGCCCATGTCACCGGCATGTCGCAGCCGTTTCTCATCAACGCGCTTTACCGCCAGAACCACATGAGCTTCCGCCATGACGGTTATTTCTGCATGGCGACCCGGGATGACGAGCTGAGGGAAAAGGCGCTGGCCGGCGATATCTATATTGGCGGGCTGTGCTCGGAAAGCTGGAGCAAGCTCATAACAGACTACTGAGGCCTCCACCCGGCAACGGGACGGAGCGCCGACTGGGCACCCTCAAGCCTAGCTGAACCGCCCGACGTTGGCCGAGATGAGATGGCGCAGCGCTTTCGCATAACGTTTGGAGCGCGTCTTGGCAGCCAGCGCGCTGGTCCAGTCCACCATCGACCCGTTGATATCGAAATCGCCGAGCTGTCCCTCGGGAATATCGCCCTTTTCGATGCGCTCGACGATGGACGCGAGTGCCGCATAAAATTCCGGCGAGCGATAGGGCGGATGCAGCGAATACATGCCCTTGCCCGTGCCGAGAAAATCGAGCCGGTGGACGCCGCTGCGCATCATGTTGGTGCTCAGCACTTCCTCGGCGGGCATGGAGACCGGCTGCTGGTTATAGGCATAGGAGCGGATGCGCCGTTTGACATCGGGCCGCAGCAACTCCAGCGAACCGATCCGCTTCGCAAAACGATCCATGTCGATCAAGAAAAGGCGGGTGGACACCGTGGCGAAACGCCAGGTGGGAATGCGTGACGGCAACTTGCGCGGCTCAGGGATGTTCTTCACGCCGGGCATGCCGACATGGCGGGAAATATCGAGATCGCCGCGCACCGTCGGCGGCCCCGAAAAGGGCGTGATGCACAGCGCATCCGGATTGGCCTTCTGCAGCGCGATCGCCTCGGCGAACCAGCTCTGGCTGCCGCCGCCGAACATCATGTCGCTGTCCATATGCAGCACATAACGGGCATTGGCGCGTTTGATACCATGGAAATAGACATGGAAAGGCCCGCCGTCGAAAGCCTTGGCGGGATAGGGAATGGGTGAGCGGGAAAAGAAGGTCTGCGTCACCGCGCTGCGCGCCGCATCGCTGTAATCGACGATATCCACATGCAGATGCGGATAGTTGGTCTGCATTTCCTCCAGCATGTCGAAGAGACGCTGGCGCGCCGCATCAAAACCGTTGCCCTTGTAGCGGCCTGCCCCCACCTGGCCCGTATCGACGGTCAGGAGAATGCGATCCACCTGTCCGCCCCAGACCCTGAGCTGATGCGGCAGGGTCAGGGCCGCATGCGGAGCATCGAAGGGATGGAGGTTGATTTGCAGCGCCTTTTGCACGGGAGGAAGCGGCATTTCAGCATTCATAGTCATGCACCACGGTTCCGGAATTCATTGATGACGGCCATCATGGGTTTTTCGTTGAAACTCCAGTCGAGCGGCAGCGGCCGGTTGGCGGTGCCGTCGCGACGCGGATAGGCCCAGCGGATCCAGCTATATTGATCCGAAATGCCCCATGTGGTGATGGAGGAAAGCGGGCCGCCTGCAGAAGCTGCTTCCAGAAACTCGCGGACCTGGCCGGTGATCAGCATGTCGCGCTCGGCCTCCGGCGCCGGCAGCGTCTGGTCCATCACGTCAAGTTCCGTCACCAGAACGGCAAGACCGTAACTGCGCATTTCCGTCGTGAAGGCGGCAAGCTCGTCCTTGGCGATCGGCCAGCCGCCGCGCAAATGCCCCTGGAGGCCGATCGCGTTGATCGGCGCGCCCTTTTCGAGCAGTTCGAGGATGAGATTGCGGAAAGCGGCGCGTTTGGCCGGCGATTTCTCGGCGGCAAATTCGACGTCATATTCGTTGAGCACGAGCTGCGCCTTCGGATCGACCGCATGGGCGATCTCGAAAGCCTTCTTGATGGCATCAGGCCCCGCGCCATAATACCAGGCATCACGCCGCGCACGCACATTGCCCGGCACGTCGGGGATCGGTTCGTTGACCACGTCCCAGCTGTGGATCACGTCCTTGTATCGCTCCATCACGGTAACGATATGGGTCTCCATCAGCTTTTCGACCTTCATGCCGCCGCCGATGCTCGCAAGCCAGGGCGCGTTGGAGGCATACCAGATCAGCGGATGGCCATGCATGGAAAGCTTGTGCTGACGCGCGAAGTTGGCGATTGCATCCGCAGCGGTGAAATCGAACGCTTCAGCCGAAGGCCGCAGAACCTCCCATTTCATTTCGGTGACGGGGGTGATGCGCGAGCAATATTTCACCACCGCCTCGCCGATGCGGCTATCGGCGGTGAGGTCAGGCAGGTAGACGGCCGCGCCATAGGGGGCGGTTTTGATCGTGGCTTTCTTCTGCGCGGCAAAGGCCGGGCCGGCCACGGCATGCAGCAGGCCAGCGCTTGCCGCACCACCCAGAAAATTCCGCCGCCCGATCCGCATCAACCCGCCTCCGCAACCCCGGCGCATCGGCGTCCGGAAGGACGCACCGCGCTTTCATTCTCAAAACATAACATTCCAATCATGCCAAAAGGATATTAAAGATTTGCAAGGTTAACCGACGCTATACCACGTCATAATTGGTGAGCTCCGCTTAATGCGGTAGTAACTTCACTGTGAGAATGCTTGGGCCGCCCCTCATGGAGTTGAAAAGCTTGGTCTCCGTTTCGATTGTCATTCCCGTTCGCAATGGCGAGCGTTACATCGTGGAAGCGATCGAAAGCGTGTTGCTGCAGGGCGAGACCATCCGCGAAGTGCTTGTTGTCGATGACGGCTCCACCGACACCACCGCGCAAAAGGTGGAAGGTTTTTCCGATCCGCGCGTGAAACTTCTGGCCCGGCCGCAGGGAAGACAGGGCGTTTCCGCCGTGCGCAATTTCGGCCTGTCGCAGGCGCGCGGCGAATGGACGATGTTTCTCGATGCCGACGACCGTCTGAAACCGGGCGCCATCGCAGCGCTTTGCGCCGGCATTTCCGGCCCTGAAGTCGTCGCCGTCTATGGCGATTACGAGCGCATCGATGAAAACGGCGTCAAGATCGGCCGGCGCAATCTCATTCGCCGCCGGGAAAAGCCTGACGGTTTTATTCTCCAGCCGCTGCTCGGCGGAAACTTCATCGTCAACGGCGGCATCATGCTGGTCAGGACCCGCATCTTTCAGGACTTTGGCGGTTTCGACGAGACCTTGCGTTATGCGGAAGACTGGTACGGCTGGTGCAGGCTCGCCGCCGCCGGCCGTTTTGCCTATCTGCCCGGCCGCCATGTGCTCGACTACCGGGTGCACAGGACGAGCGTGATGATGAACAGGCTTTTGACCTTCCGGGATTGTGAACCGGCCATCGAAGCCGTGTTTTCCGATCCCGCCATCATCGCAGCCGTCTCCCCGCAGGAACTGCGACGGCTTCGCCGCAAGTCCGAAAACCACATGAATGCCTATACCGTGGCGCAGGCCTTTCGCGCCCGCCGCTACCGCGAGGCCTTTTCGGCGCTTGCCGATACCTTCCTCAACCGCCCGCGCCAGAGCCTCAGGGCCGTCGTTTTTTCCGCCGCCGCACTTGCCGGAATTTAGGAGTTTCCATGTCCGAGATCATGCCGGAAGCGGTGGTGTGCATTCCAAGTTTCCGCCGGCCGGAAGGCCTGAAAAAGACGCTCGCATCGCTCGCAGCCCAGAAGGTCGATTTTCCCTTCGCCGTCGTCGTTGTCGATAATGATGGCGCAGGCCAGCAGGGTCTCGCCGTCGCGCGCGCCTTTTTCGCCGAGAGCGGCATGGCCGGTCAGGCGCTGGTGGAACCGACGCAGGGCAATTGTTACGCCATCAACACGGCCTTCCGTACCGCCCGGCAGACTTATCCTTCGGCTGAGTGGTTGCTGATGATCGATGACGACGAGGCCGCCTCCCCCCAATGGCTTGCCGAAATGGTTTCGGCTGCAAAGTCCTTCGGCGTCGATATCGTCGGCGGACCGGTCAACCGCGAATTCGACGCCCCGGCTTCGAAGGCGGTTTTATCGCATCCACTGTTCGGCTCCATCGAAGCGCCGACCGGCCGGGTCGAGCAAATCCACGGATCGGGCAATTGCCTGATCTCCCGGCGGGTGTTCGAAACCCTGCCGAAACCGGAATTCGACGTGCAGTTCAACTTCCTCGGCGGCGGCGACATGGACTTCTTTACCCGCTGCCGCAAGGCCGGTTTTAAATTCGCCTGGAATGCGCAAGCCGTCATTATCGAATATGTGCCGGAAAGCCGCATGGCGCCGCGCTGGATCATGGAGCGCTCGCTCCGCACCGGCATCATCAATTACAGCATCGACCGCGCCCGCCGCCCCGGCCTGAAAGGCGGACTGCAGCTTGCCGCCAAAAACGCCGTCAGCCTGTGCCTGTCGCTGGTGCGCGCCGTTTCCGCCGGGTTGAAAACCGGCGCACTGCTGCCCGCCACCCATCCGCCGCTGATGTCCATCGGCCGGGTGATGGCAAGCCTCGGCATCACGCTGACGCCTTACAAGGCGCCGGCGAAGAAGACCTGAAGTCTCCAATCACTCCAGCCGTGGTTAGCTCAGGGTCTTTTCCCTGCCGAGCGAGATTGTATTTATAAGCCGTTTCTGCAAACCGAACGACGAAAAGGCCGTCGCAAGGACGAGCAGCGGCACGAGCACCGGCCAGAAGAAACAAAGGACAATGCCGGTTACCCGATAAAAATCCCAGCTCTTATCGCGGCGGGCGCCTTCGATATAGGTCATGGCGAGAGAGGTAACGGTGCCAATTCCATATATGAAAAGAGAAATGGACGTAATCACCATTGGTGGCCTCGAAATATCTCTGATTCGAATAAATTTATAATATTTGTGCAGTGTAGCGCACCCGTTCGCAGTTGCAACGGGTTTCGGCGGCGAAGCGCATCGATTCAATATGTTAGAGAAATCTCAAATTATCGGGCGGGAGAGGCGCAATGCTCTAGCGATTTTGCCCCGACGCCCCGAAGCGGTACTTCAGCAGCGAATATATGGCGATCGGATTGGTCAGCAGGTAACGTTTTCCAAGACGCTTCGGCTCAAGCATCGCCCGGTAGAGCCATTCCAGCCCCATATCCTGCATCCATTGCGGCGCCCGGCTGTTCTTGCCGGCGAGAAAATCGAAAAGGCCGCCGCAGGTCTTGATGACAGCGATGCCGGAAAGCCTGTCCAGATTGCGCGAAACGAAACGCTGCTCCAGCGGTATGCCGAAACCAACCCAGAGAATATCTGTCCCGGATGCGGCGATATCGGCGAGGATCGCCTCTTCCTCGGCCCGGCTGAAATAGCCGTTGCGCCGCCCGGAAAAGACGAGGCGCGGATAAAGTCTCTGCATTTCCTCGACCGCCGCACGGTTCACCTCTTCGGAGCCGCCGAGGAAATAAAACCGGCTGCCCGTCTCTTCGGCGCGCTTCGCCACCGCATGGACGAGATCAGTCGTCGCGACTCGTTCCCTCAATGCCCTGGGGCAGAATTTGCGGGAGAAGATCACCAGCGACATGCCATCGGCGTGGATCTGGTCCGCCTGCCGCAGCATGGCGTCGAATTCCCGATCGTGATGGCAGAGCGCAATGACCTGGCCGTTTGCCGACGTCGAATAAAACGGTCTTGCACCGGCGGCGCGCGCCGTCGTCGCACGCAGGATGAAATCCCGCGCCGTTTCATCGATGGTCGCGTCAGTGATGGGTAACGCCGCAAGCGGAATAACCGGCCAGACCTGACCAGTCCCCTCCGCATCCGGCATCTCTCTCCCTGTCATGATCTGTCCGGTGTCCAATATAGGCATCGTTTCATTGTTATATTCACGCTTATGCATAGGGTATAAGGCTTCAAACACTACGAAGAACTATCATTAATATTTTTATAAATCCCCGTATGCCGCAGGCATTTTACACGCCTGAAGGTTGTGCGCCACATTTTCTGCCTATTCCGGTTTTCCAGCCGATGGGTTAAGGGACGCGGAAATCAAACCACGGAAGGGCTCCGGCCATGGAAACAATCTCGATCGACAATCGCGGCGATTTCGGCCTCTGGGCGATAGAACGGGCAAAAGAAATCGTGGCCAACGAGGCCTCCGATCTTGCGATTTCGGTTCGCGACGGTGACGAGGCCGGCATTCGCGATGCCGGCAATGCGCTGGGTGCTGCCATCGCCGCCGCCCTGCTCGAAGTTTATGACGGTCTTATCTCGGAAGAATAACTCGGCACGAGCCGCCTTACGGCTTAACGCGCCACGGCTTCCGCATGATCGTCCCGGCGCAGATAACCCCAGAGGCCGAGAGCCACGGCAATTCCGAGACCGAGGAACAGGCCCCCGACGCCACCGGCAATCAGGAAGGTCAGCTTGCCGGGCGGCCAGCTTCTGGAATTGGGTGCGACCGGCTGCGAAATCACCCGCACATTGGTGGAATCGATCGACTGCTGTTCGGCCAGCTGGCGCGAGCGGGTCAGATAGGTCTCGTAGATCGCCGCCGCCGAGCGGGCGTCGCGATCAAGATCACGCAGCCGCACCTGGGCGTCATTGTCGGTAAAGACATTGGCGCGTTCCGCCACGGCCTTCAGCCTCAGCGCATCCAGCGAGGAGCGCGCTTCGGCGACATTGATCTTGGCCGCCTGCAGGATGCGCCGCGCCTCGTCCGCCATGCCGCGTTCCAGCATCGCCCGCTCCGCACCCGCGGTTGCAAGACGCGGATGGCGGGCGCCATAGGTCAGCGTCATCGCGCCGATCTGCTGCTGCAGGGTACTATATTGGGCGCGGATGGTGTTCATGGTCTGGCTGTCGAAGATGGCGTCGCTCTGGGTGCGGTTCTGGGCAATCGCCGCCTCCATCTGCTTGAGACGCGATTCTTCCTGAATGAGGCGCTGCTGGGTCGCAAGCACCTGCGCATTCAGCTCGCCGGATGCGAGATTGCTGACGAGCTGGCCATTATTTTCCTGCAGGCCGTTCTCGCGACGGAAATCGGCCACGCGCTTTTCGGCGATGGTGACATTCTCGCGCATTTCCTCGAGCCGCTTCTTGAGATCGTCGACGACGCGCTGGCTGCTATCCGAGGTCGTCTGGAACAACTCGCTTTCGAAGGCCTTCACGATGGCCTTGGAAACCGTCACGGATTTTTCCGCATCATTGGTCCAGACCGAAAGCGTCACGACAAAGGAACGCGGATCGCGTTCCGCCGCCACCCTGTCGCCAAGCGAGCGAAGCGCACCGACCCGGTTGTCGCCATCGTCAGGCGCGGAAGAGAACATCGCCTTCAACCGGGCAAGCAGTGGTGGCGTTATGAATTCACGGTCCTGATCGAGCTTCAACTCGTCCACCACCCGCGCCAGCACGTTGCGTGAGGTGATGGTGCGCAGCTTGCTTTCCACCTCGAGGATCTGCGTGTCGCGCTGCTGGTTGGGTGAAAACACCCCGTCATTGACGACATTCAGATTGGAGGGATTAACGACGATATCCGTATAGGCCTTGTAGCGCGGCGGCGTCATATAGGCGTAGGTAAGTGCGCCGGCGACGCAGAGAATGATCGCCAGCACGACCCAGATGATGCCTTTGCGAAGCCAGAGGATGACGTCATCCACACCGATCCTGTCGATATATTTCAGACCGGGCAGCGCAGCCGCCAGACTGCCGCTCGGCGAAGTCGTCTTCACCGGCGTCTCGGCCGGAGCCGGCTCGGCAGCAGTCGCCGCCGGTTTCGGCTCAAGATGCTCCTTCAGCACCGTGCGCTCGAAAACCTCGTCCTCATCCACCAGATCGTCCAGCAGGGAACCATGGGGTTTCGCGGCGGGCGCCGTTTTTTCATCGAGCGGACGTGCCTGCTTATGTCCCGCCTTTTGAAGCCTGTACATCAGCCAATCCAACTCGAACGAACCACAAAAAAGGCCGGCAACACATGGTTCTCATCGTCGCCAGAGCCGCTATCGACAGACAAGTTTAAATATGACGGGTGAATTTTAGGTTACCCGCATTTGTTTGCACCATCATCGCCTATTCGCGGCCGCCATGAAAGGGATGATTGACTTGAATGGATCGATACGGTTCTTTCAACCGTTATATTTTTGCATTATCCATTTGACCCTCAAAAGATTTTATCGAAACGGAGTTTGGCATGAGCCTGAAATTTGGAACGAGCGGCCTTCGCGGCCTCTCTGTCGATCTGAAAGGAAAAGCCTCGGCCGTCTATGCCACGGCATTTGCAAGGCACCTTCTCACATCGGGTCAGGCAAAGGCGGGTGATCCCATTCTCGTCGGCCGCGATTTCCGCGATTCGAGCCCGGATGTTTCCGCCACCTGCATCGCTGCGCTGAAAAAAGCCGGCCTGACCCCGTTCGATTGCGGTGCGGTGCCGACACCAGCGCTGGCGCTTTATGGTCTTTCGCTGAAGGCGGCAGCGCTGATGATAACAGGCTCGCATATCCCGGCCGACCGCAACGGCATCAAGTTCTACCGCCCGGACGGCGAAATCGACAAGCAGGACGAGACGGCGATTGCCGCTCTCGCTGCTGAAATCGAGGCGGAGGGCGTAAGCGCCGAGGCGGCGACGGCGGAGGACCATTCCGCCATCGCAGCCGAACTATTCTACGAGCGCAACATCGCGCTGCTGCCTGAAAAAGTGCTCGCCGGCCTCAAGATCGGCGTTTATCAACACAGTACCGTGGCGCGCGATCTCTTTGTCGATGTGCTTGCCCACTATGGTGCGGATGTCGTTCCGCTCGGCCGCTCCGAAACCTTCATCCCCGTCGATACCGAAGCGGTTTCGCCGGAAACGCTGGCGCTTCTCAAAAAATGGTCGCCGGAGCACGGTCTCGACGCCATCGTTTCCGCAGACGGCGACGGCGACCGCCCGCTGCTGACCGATGAAAACGGCGTGCCGCTGCGCGGCGACCTCATCGGCCTGATCACCGCCAATTTCCTCGATGCCGGCGTGGTCGTCACCCCCGTGACCTCCAATTCGGGCATCGAGGCAAGCGGCTCCTTCGAGGTCATCCGCACCAAAGTCGGCTCGCCTTTCGTCATCGCCGGCATGACTGAGGCGCTCGCCGCCGGCAGGAACGGCGTCATGGGTTTTGAAGCCAATGGCGGCCTGCTGACGGCCTCGGCCTTCACACTCAACGGCAGGCCGCTTTCACCATTACCGACGCGGGACAGCTTCCTGCCGATCCTCGCCGTGCTGCTTCTCTCGGCCGAACAGAAAAAGCCGCTGTCGCAGATCGCCGCCGCCTATAATCTGCCGGTGGCCGCCGCCGACCGTCTTGAAAATTTCGCCCAGGAAAAAAGCGCCGCCCTGATGACGCATCTGCGCGCCTCGCGGACCAATCTCGACGCCTTCCTCGCCCCGGTCGGCTCCGTCAAAGCGCTGAGCGACATTGACGGCCTGCGCGTGGCGCTCACCGACGGCAGCACCATCCACTTCCGCCCTTCCGGAAATGCTCCGGAAATGCGCTGCTACGTCGAGGCCGCCAATCAGGATGAGGCCGAAACGCTTCTGAACAAGGGGCTCGATCTCATCCGTAATTTCGGATGATGTTTTGCATGATGCCGGGCTTGCCCGGCATCTGTCCTCTTTGACCTGTCGCAAATGTCGCACCCCGCCAGTGCCCTGTTGCTCTTCCGGCTCTGCGGAGCGATAAGGACCGGAGGGCCACAAGAGGCGGATTATGAGCGGCGAGACCATTACCCTTTATGAAGCGATCGGTGGCGATGCGACCGTCAGGGCGCTCACCCGGCGCTTCTACGAATTGATGGATACCCTGCCGGAGGCAGCGCGCTGCCGCGCCATCCACCCTGCCGATCTCTCCGGCAGCGAGGCGAAGTTCTACGATTATCTGACGGGATATCTTGGCGGACCGCCCGTCTATGTCGAGAAACACGGCCATCCGATGTTGCGGCGACGCCATTTCGTCGCCCCCATCGGCCCCGCCGAGCGGGATGAATGGTTGCTCTGCTTCCGCCGCGCCATGGACGAAACCATCGAGAACGTGAAGCTGCGCGAGATCATCTGGACGCCGGTGGAACGGCTGGCCTTTCACATGCAGAACCAGGAGGCAGACAGCCAATGACCACGCAGAGCGCGACCATCGCAAGCGTTCCCCGTGAAAGATTGCGGGCCTTCATTCTGTTGCTGGGCGGCCTGCTGGGCGCGGCCGGGGTCATGCTTGCAGCCGCAGCCACCCATACCGGCGAAACCTATATGCTCGGCAATGCCTCGGCGATGGCGCTGGCCCATGCGCCGGTTCTGGTGGCGCTGCATATCGGTGCGGGTCGCATCAGAACCGCCATTCCGGCGGGCCTGATCCTCGGCCTCGGCACGGCGATCTTTGTCGGCGATCTCGTTGTCAGGCATTTTTCCGGCCACAGCCTGTTTCCCTACGCTGCACCAACGGGCGGCCTCGGCATGATCGTCGGGTGGCTGGTACTCTGCGCGGGAGCGTTTCTGAAGCCGAAGGGCTAGCTTTCAGCCCTAACGCCGCTTCCAGCGAAACGATAGAATATTGCGGCCCTCTTCAGCCGCCGCGCCTATTTCGAAAGCCGGTGTTTCACCCGGCTGGCGGGTAAGCAGATGGGGAAAAATCACAACATTGCCGCCGCTTCTGGCAACGCGGTTGCGTCTCTCCCGTTCACCGACGATTTCATAGATGTCCGTCAGGACGGGGTCGCCGGCCTGCTCGGCCATCTTGTGCAGTTCCACACGGCAGGCTTCTGCTACCGCGGGATCTTCATCGTGGAAATTACTGCGCTCGTCGCTCATCGCTGGAGGTCCGTTCATTCATCGTCTGCAGCGCCCGCTCCAGACTGGATTTGCTGCCATTGCGCAGCGGAATGAACGTCTTGCCGAATTTCTTGCAACCCGACTTCACCCGCAGACACGCATCGTGGCTGATACAGTCGATCGGGCAGAAAACGCAGTCGACGGAGGGAAGGACGGTATCGATGCGGGAGACGGCCTCGCGCAGGCCGCCATCATGATGAATGAGTTCCGCACCGAAATTGCTGGCGATCTGGCGAAGATGCGCAACCTGACAGTCACGGCCGCCGACATAAAGAAAGCTTTTCGGCCCGGAAAGCTGCTGTTCGGCCACGTCCTTTTCGGTCTGTGGCGCGCCCTTGCCCTGCTTGCCGCCGCGTTCGGCCTTCTTCTTTTCCTTGCGTGCCATTCCCTCACCTGCCGGTTGATTTTTCAATGCCCCGGACGTTCGGGATGCCGGCACCATAATAAAGATGAGTTTTGGAGTAAAGTATAAAGGTGATAATTTTCCTCATGTTTTGACATAAAGAATCGATCACATATTCGCGAGAACGGTCCCGTTCAGCCGTTTATCCGCAATCCGCCCATGAAAAGCTGCTCCAGATGCCGGGCCGCATCTTCGAAACGGCCTTCGCCACCATTCTTGTCACCCAGCACCGCCCGCACCTGCACGTCGAAATCCGCATAATGCTGGGTGGTCGACCAGATCGAGAAAATCAGGTGGTAGGGATCACATTTGGCCATCCGTCCGGCCTTCACCCAGGCGCGGATGACCTCGGCCTTCTCATCCACCAGTTGTTTCAGCGGTCCTTTCAGCTCGTCCTCAATATGCGGCGCGCCCTGCAGGATCTCATTGGCGAACAGGCGGCTCTCACGCGGAAAATCGCGCGACATTTCCAGTTTGCGGCGAATATAGGAGCGGATCTCGCTTTCGGGATTGCCCTTGGCGTCGAAAGCCCTGAGCGGGTCAAGCCATGTATCCAGCACCCGCTCGATCAGCGCGCGATGCATCGCCTCCTTGGTGCGGAAATAATAAAGCACGTTCGGTTTCGACATGCCGGCGGCCTCGGCAATCTGGTCGATGGTGGAGCCGCGAAACCCGTTCGTGGAAAAAACACTGAGCGCGGCTTCAAGAATCGCTTCCTGCTTTTCTTCCTGAATGCGGGTCCGCTTCTGTGTTTTCGCTGCTCGCGGTATGGCCATTCTCAGCTCTCTGTTTCTTTTCAATGCAATTGCCGCTACAGTATGATTAAAAAATAATCGCCGCGTACAGTTTAGGCAAAATTAGTGCGATTCGTCACGAAAATCCCTTGCTGACGCCATGGCGAATTTGCAATGTTTACCAGCCGGTCAATTTATCCCCCATCGCCATCACAAGGCAATGGCTGTTATCTTAACCGGCAAAAAAGGGAACGGCACAAGCTTTGCTTCGATAAAAAACAAAACAGGTGAGGACGACACTGCATGACGGCGGGTAAAAACTTGACGGTCAATGGCGACCGTCTGTGGGACAGTCTGATGGACATGGCGAAAATCGGCCCCGGCATCGCCGGCGGCAATAATCGCCGCACGCTGACGGATGAGGATGCGGAAGGCCGCCGCCTGTTCCAGCGCTGGTGCGAGGCGGCGGGCCTGACGATGGGCGTCGACCGCATGGGAACCATGTTCGCCACGCGCCCCGGTGAGGACCCGGAGGCTTTGCCGGTCTATATCGGCAGCCATCTCGACACCCAGCCGACCGGCGGCAAGTTCGACGGCGTGCTCGGCGTGCTGGCCGGGCTGGAAGTGGTGCGCAGCCTGAACGATCTGAACATCAAGACCAAACACCCGATCGTCGTCACCAACTGGTCCAATGAGGAAGGCGCGCGCTTCGCGCCCGCCATGCTGGCCTCCGGCGTCTTTGCCGGCATTCACGATCTCGATTACGCCTATAGCCGCACCGATACCGACGGCAAGACCTATGGCAACGAACTGAAACGCATCGGCTGGCTGGGCGAAGAAGAGGTGGGCGCACGCAGGATGCACGCCTATTTCGAATATCATATTGAACAGGGGCCTATCCTCGAAGCGGAAGGCAAACAGATCGGTGTCGTCACCCATGGTCAGGGCCTGTGGTGGCTGGAAGTTACGTTGACCGGCAAGGAGGCGCATACCGGCTCGACGCCGATGGCGATGCGCGTCAATGCCGGCCTAGCTGCCGCCCGCATCCTCGAAAAGGTGCAGGAAGTGGCGATGGCCCACCAGCCGGGCGCTGTCGCCGGCGTCGGCCAGATGATCTTCACGCCCAATTCCCGCAACGTGCTGCCCGGCAAGGTGGTCTTCACCATCGACCTCAGAACGCCCTCACAGGCGAAACTCGACAGCATGCGCGCCATCTTCGAACGCGAGGTGCCCGCAATCGCCGAAGAACTCGGCGTCGGCTGCTCGATCGAAGCCATCGGCCATTTCGATCCCGTCACTTTCGACGCCGTTCTGGTCGGCCGCGTGCGCGCCGCCGCCGAAAGACTGGGCTACAGCCACATGGATATCATCTCCGGCGCCGGCCACGATGCCTGCTGGACGGCAAGGGTCGCCCCCTCCACCATGATCTTCTGCCCCTGCGTGGACGGGCTTTCCCACAATGAGGCCGAGGAAATTTCACCGGAATGGGCAGCCGCCGGCTGCGATGTGCTGCTGCATGCGGTGCTGGAGACTGCGGAGATCGTGCAATGATCGTACCCACGATGGCAAGCCCCCTCATCCGGCCCTTCGGGCCACCTTCTCCCCGGCGGGGAGAAGAAACGCGCGGCAATGTTTTCGCCACCACCACCGACGTCATAAAAACCTGCAACGGTGTCTCCCATTTCTTCTCCCCGCCGGGGAGAAGGTGGCCCGAAGGGTCGGATGAGGGGGCAAGCATCATGGCCGATCACACCGGCAAAAAAGCATCGAAACGCCATTCCGGCAAAACCCCGCAAGCCCGTAAACTCCGCCGCGAGGAAACCGATGCGGAATACCGCCTCTGGTACGAACTGAAAAATCGAGGACTCAACGGCTTCAAATTCAGCCGGCAAGTTCCTCTTGGCCATTACATCGCGGATTTCGTCTGCCGCGAGAAAATGCTGATCGTCGAGCTGGACGGATCGCAACACGCCTCTTCCACACATGATCGGCAGCGGACGCTATGGCTGAATAAACAGGGCTATTCGGTGCTGCGGTTCTGGAACCATGAGGTTTTTGAAGAGCGTTCCTCTATGCTCAATACCATCCTGGCCGTCCTGAACGCCGAGACTTTCCTGCCCGATCATCCCGACCGTTATTCGCCAGTCCTCGTTACCGGGAACATCCACCAATGACCGCCACCATCATCAAGAACGGCATCATCGTCACCGCCGACCTCACCTACAAGGCCGATGTGAAGATCGAAGGCGGCAGGATCACCGAGATCGGGCCCGATCTGACCGGCGGCACGGTGCTCGATGCCACGGGATGTTACGTCATGCCCGGCGGCATCGATCCGCATGTGCATCTGGAAATGCCCTTCATGGGCACCTATTCCGCCGATGATTTCGAGAGCGGCACGCGGGCGGCCCTTGCCGGCGGCACAACCATGGTGGTGGATTTCTGCCTGCCCGAGCCCGGCCAGTCGCTTCTGGACGCGCTGGCGCGATGGGACAACAAGGCGACCCGCGCCAATTGCGATTACTCCTTCCACATGGCCGTCACCTGGTGGGGCGAACAGGTCTTCGACGAAATGAAGACGGTGGTCCGGGAAAAGGGCATAAACTCCTTCAAACACTTCATGGCCTATAAAGGCGCGCTGATGGTGAATGACGACGAGATGTTCGCCTCGTTCTCGCGCTGCGCCGAGCTTGGCGCCATTCCTTTCGTGCATGCGGAGAACGGCGATATCGTCGCACAGATGCAGGAAAAGCTGATGGCGGAAGGCAATGTCGGACCGGAGGCGCATGCCTATTCCCGCCCGCCCTCGGTGGAGGGCGAGGCCACCAACCGCGCCATCATCATTGCCGATATGGCCGGTGCGCCGCTTTATGTCGTCCACACATCCTGTGAGCAGGCGCATGAAGCGATCCGCCGCGCCCGCCAGAACGGCATGCGGGTCTATGGCGAACCGCTGATCCAGCATCTGATCCTCGATGAAAGCGAATATGCCAACCCCGACTGGGATCACGCCGCCCGCCGCGTGATGTCGCCGCCCTTCCGCAACCGGCAGCATCAGGACAGCCTCTGGGCGGGTCTTGCTTCCGGTTCGCTGCAATGCGTGGCGACCGACCATTGCGCCTTCACCACCGAGCAGAAACGCTTCGGCCTCGGCGATTTCCGCAAGATACCGAACGGCACCGGCGGGCTGGAAGATCGCATGCCGCTGCTCTGGACCCATGGCGTAACCACCGGCCGCCTGACGATGAACGAATTCGTCGCCGTCACCTCCACCAACATCGCCAAGATCCTCAACATCTATCCGAAAAAGGGCGCTATCCTCGTCGGCAGCGATGCGGATATAGTCGTCTGGGATCCGCAGCTGGAAAAGACCATCAGCGCGGCAAGCCAGCAATCGGCCATCGATTACAACGTATTCGAAGGGCGGAAGGTCAAAGGCCTGCCGCGCTACACCCTGTCGCGCGGCCTCGTCAGCATCGAGGAGGCCACCATCGAAACACAGCCGGGCCACGGCCAGTTCATTGCCCGCGACGCTTATCCAGCCGTCAGCCGGGCGCTTTCCACCTGGAAGGAACTCGTTTCGCCGCGCAAGGTGGAACGCGCAGGCATTCCGGCATCGGGTGTATGACCGTGAACACTGAGCCGAAACGCGAAATCGTCATCGCCGCAGCCGTTCTCCTCAACGAGCGGCGGCAGATGCTTGTCGTGCGCAAGCGCGGCACCACGCAGTTCATGCAGCCGGGCGGCAAGATCGATCCTGGCGAAACGCCGGAACAGGCGCTTCACCGCGAACTTGCCGAGGAAATCGGCCTGATGCTTCCCGAAAATGCCGTGCGTTACGAGGGCGTCTTTCGCGAGGAAGCCGCCAATGAAACCGGCGCCGATGTCGTCGCCCATACCTTCATCGCAAGGCTCTATACCGATGTCACGCCACAGGCGGAGATAGAGGAAGTGCGCTGGCTCGATCTCGACCGCCACCCCGGCGTGACGATCGCCAGGCTTACGGAAACCCAAATGCTGCCGCTGGCGCGCGCGGCGCTCACGGAAAGCGACAATCAGCCAAGATGAACCAGGCCTCTCCCTATTCCGTCGTTTCCGCCAGAAAACTGGGCCTCACCTTCGAAACGGGGGATGGCCCGGTCCATGCATTGTCCGATGTCGATCTGGATGTGGGAAAGGGCGATTTCGTCTCCTTCATCGGCCCTTCCGGCTGCGGCAAGACCACTTTCCTGCGGGTCATCGCCGATCTTGAAAAACACACGTCAGGAGAAATCACCGTCAACGGCACGACACCGGAAAACGCCCGCAAGGACCGCTCCTATGGCTATGTCTTTCAGGCCGCCGCGCTTTATCCCTGGCGCAGCATCGAAAAAAACATCGCCCTGCCGCTTGAAATCATGGGTTACAGCAAGGCGGAACAGCGCGAGCGCATCGACCGCACGCTCGATCTCGTCAACCTCAGCGGTTTCGGCAAGAAATACCCCTGGCAGCTCTCGGGCGGCATGCAGCAGCGCGCCTCCATCGCCCGCGCGCTCGCCTTCGATGCCGACCTGCTGCTGATGGACGAGCCTTTCGGGGCGCTGGATGAGATCGTCCGCGATCACCTGAACGAACAGCTGCTGAAGCTGTGGGACAGGACCGGCAAGACCATCTGTTTCGTCACCCACTCCATTCCCGAAGCGGTCTATCTCTCGACGAAAATCGTCGTCATGTCGCCTCGGCCGGGGAGAGTGACTGACGTGATCGAATCCACCCTGCCGCGGGAAAGGCCGCTGGAGATCAGGGAGACGCCGGAGTTTCTGGCGATTGCGCACCGCGTGCGTGAAGGGTTGAAGGCGGGGCATGGCTATGAGGGGTGAGGTCAGCGCCAGCATTACCCCCCTCTGCCCTGCCGGGCATCTCCCCCTCAAGGGGGGAGATCGGCAGGAGGCGCGATCACCGCTTCATTCGCAAACATTGAGATGGTTGAGACCCAACCGCGAGTCGATCTCCCCCCTTGAGGGGGAGATGCCCGGCAGGGCAGAGGGGGGTAAGCCGCACCCACGGAGTAAGCGTAAATCCCACCCACAGAGGGCTCCCCAATGACCCTCCTCCGCCACCGCATCCTCCCCATCCTCACCGTCCTCCTCGCCATCCTCATCCTCTGGCACCTCGCCGTCATCTACCTCAACATGCCCTTCGCCCGCGACCAGGCCACCCGCGCCGGTCAAACGCCAAGCTTCTCCGAACTCCTGCCGCAAACCTTCGCGCAGGAGCGTCCGGTCCTTCCCGCCCCGCACCAGATCGTCGCGGAACTCTGGGACACCACCGTCAACAAGGCCATCACCTCCAAGCGCAGCCTGATCTACCACGCCGGCGTCACGCTCTCCGCCACCCTGCTGGGTTTCGCCATCGGCGCTGTCCTCGGCATCCTCTTGGCCGTCGCGATCATTCATAACCGCGCCATGGACCGCTCCGTCATGCCGTGGATCATCGCCAGCCAGACCATCCCGATCCTCGCCATCGCGCCGATGATCATCGTCGTCCTGAATTCCATCGGCATTTCCGGGCTTTTGCCCAAGGCGCTGATCTCCACCTACCTTTCCTTCTTCCCCATCGTCGTCGGCATGGTGAAGGGCCTCCGAAGCCCGGAAACCCTCCAGCTGGACCTGATGCACACCTATAATGCCTCACCGGCGCAGATCTTCTGGAAGCTGCGCTGGCCCTCGGCGCTGCCCTATCTCTTCACCTCGCTGAAGATCGCCATCGCCATTGCGCTGGTCGGCGCCATCGTCGGCGAATTACCGACCGGGGCTGTCGCCGGGCTCGGCGCGCGCCTGCTTTCCGGCTCCTATTACGGCCAGACGGTGCAGATATGGGCGGCGCTGTTCATGGCAGCCGGCGTCGCGGCCCTGCTGGTGTCGATCATCGGCATCGCCCACGCAGCCGTCCTCAAGAGAATGGGAGCCCGGCCATGACGAATCCCTTCTGGTTTTTTGGCGCGATCCTGTTCTGGCTTGCCGCCTGGGCCTTCAACGAATGGCTGGTGCGCCACAGCTTCTCGTCACCGGCGGCAAAGCGCATGAGCCGCATGGCAGTGCCACTCCTCTTCGGGCTGGCCATTCTCGCCTTGTGGGAAGGCGTGGTGCGCGGTTTTGCCGTGCCGCCAATCCTCTTGCCGGCACCGAGCGCCATTCTTGCCCGCCTTCTCACATCCCTGCCGATCCTCTGGGCCGATTTCCGCCAGACCTTCCTCAAATCGGTGCTGACAGGCTATGTGCTCGGCTGCGGTCTTGGCTTCATCGTCGCCATCCTCATCGACCGGTCTCCCTTCCTCCAGCGTGGGCTGCTGCCGATCGGCAATTTCGTCTCCGCTCTGCCTGTTGTCGGCATCGCGCCGATCATGGTCATGTGGTTCGGTTTCGACTGGCAGTCGAAAGTGGCCGTCGTCGTCATCATGACTTTCTTCCCGATGCTGGTGAACACGGTTCAGGGACTTGCCGCTTCCAGCCACATGGAACGCGACCTGATGCGCACCTATGCCGCCGGCTGGGGGCAGACGTTGATAAAACTGCGCCTGCCCGCCGCCTGGCCTTTCATCTTCAACGCGCTGAAGATCAATTCCACGCTGGCGCTGATCGGCGCCATCGTCGCGGAATTTTTCGGCACGCCGATCGTCGGCATGGGTTTCCGCATCTCGGCGGAAATGGGCCGCAGCAATGTCGATATGGTCTGGGCCGAAATCGCCGTCGCGGCGCTTGCTGGTTCAGGCTTTTACGGTCTGGTGGCGCTCGCGGAGCGGGCCGTCACCTTCTGGCATCCGTCCGTCCGTGGGGGACGAACGTAAATAACGAAAAAGGGAACAGCGATGAAAATGAAACTTGCATCCATGCTTCTTGCCGGCGCGTCACTTCTGACGGCGGTGAGCGCCGAGGCCGCCGACAAGATCACCCTGCAGCTGAAATGGGTGACCCAGGCGCAATTTGCCGGTTATTACGTCGCCAAGGACAAGGGTTTCTATGAAGCAGAGGGCCTCGATGTCGATATCAAGCCCGGCGGCCCTGATATTGCGCCGGCGCAGGTTCTGGCCGGCGGCGGCGCGGATGTCATCGTTGACTGGATGCCCTCGGCACTTGCCACCCGCGAAAAGGGTGTTCCGCTCGTCAACATCGCCCAGCCGTTCAAATCGTCAGGCATGATGCTGACCTGCCTGAAAGAAACCGGCATTACCAAGCCGGAAGATTTCAAGGGCAAGACGCTCGGCGTCTGGTTCTTCGGCAACGAATACCCGTTCCTGTCGTGGATGGCGCACCTGAAAATCCCGACCACCGGCAGTGCGGATGGCGTCACGGTTTTGAAGCAGGGCTTCAACGTCGATCCGCTGCTGCAAAAGCAGGCCGCCTGCATTTCCACCATGACCTATAATGAATATTGGCAGGTCATCGATGCCGGCATCAAGCCGGAGGAACTCGTCACCTTCAAATACGAGGCGGAAGGCGTGGCAACGCTGGAGGACGGGCTTTACGTTCTCGAAGACAAGCTCAAGGACGCCAAGTTCAAGGAAGACATGGTCAAATTTGTCCGCGCTTCCATGAAGGGCTGGAAATGGGCGGAAGAAAACCCTGACGATGCCGCCGATATCGTTCTCGAAAACGACGCCTCCGGCGCCCAGACCGAAAAGCACCAGAAGCGCATGATGGGCGAAGTCGCCAAGCTGACGGCCGGCTCGAAAGGCGCGCTGGACAAGGCGGATTACGAGCGCACCGTCAAGACGCTGCTCGGCGGCGGCTCCGATCCTGTCATCACCAAGGAGCCGACAGGCGCCTACACCACCGAAATCACCGATGCGGCGCTGAAGTAGTCGAATTTACCCTGGATGCATGGAACGCGCGGCACCGTCCGCGCGTTTTTTTCACTGGTAACCCTTTTGATGAATTGCAATATCCCGACCTATACAAAAATGTATACCAACCATCGCGGCTATGCGGATTGATTTGTACGACAACAAGAATTACAGTCCCGCCCACAAGACTGCCAAATTTGATCTTGTAAAGAAAGCACTCGGCAAAGGTGCTTGAGATTCGCGTTGAGGGGCGTTTGAATCGGGAGGATCGAAAAGGAAGTATTGTGATCCCTTGTTTCACATTCGCTATCGCATGACCTTCTAATATACGCCGCAAGGCTGCAGGACATGCGATCGAATATTGCGCGAGCCAAGACACATGCAGCATAAATTCACGTTTAACCGCTTTGTATTCCTTCTTCTTTCCGCAACGGCGCTCCCCCTTTCCGCAGCAGCCGAGGGAGAGGCGCAGGCACCGGTCAAACAGCAGAACCTGCCTTCCATCGTCGTCGCACATGCCGCAAAACGCGATCTCGTGGACCGTATCATCGCGACAGGCACGATCCGCCCCGTGGACGAAATCTACGTCCAGCCGCTGGTCGATGGCCTGTCGATCGACACGCTGAACGTTGATATCGGCGACAGGGTGGAAGCGAATGCGGTTCTGGCCGTGCTTTCTTCCGACAGCCTCATCCTGCAGAAAAGCCAGCTGGAAGCCAACAAGGCAAAGGCAGAAGCTGCCGTCGCCCAGGCCAAGGCGCAGGTGCTGGAAGCCGAAGCGAGCGCGAGCGACGCGAACCGCCAGCGCGACCGCGCCGCAAAGCTCGGCCAGAGCGGCTCCGGTTCGGTTTCGCAGGTGGAACAGACCCAGGCACAGGCCGAAGTGGCCGCCGCCAAGCTCAACGCCGCCCGCCAGGCCGTCTCCGCCGGCGAAGCCGACATCAAGGTGGTTGACGCCCAGATCGCCGACATTGATCTGAAGCTGACGCGCACCGGTGTAAAAACCCCGGTCACCGGTATCGTCTCGGCCAAGAACGCCAAGGTCGGCGCGATTGCCAGCGGCGCCGGAAACCCGCTTTTCACCGTCATCAAGGACGGCGCGATCGAACTCGTCGCCGATCTGTCCGAGACCGATATCCAGAAGGTGAAGGTCGGCCAGAAAGCTTATTTGACGGTTGCCGGCGGAGCTGAGAAAATAGAGGGCAAGGTGCGCCTCGTTTCGCCCACCGTCGATCCGACGACGCGCCTCGGTTCCGTGCATGTCGTTCTGCCCGAAAACAGCCCGGCGCGCTCGGGCATGTATGCCAGCGCGGCGATCATCGTCGAGGAGACGAATGCGCTCGCTTTGCCGCTGTCGGCCGTCACCTCCGGGCGCGAAGGCTCGACCACCCGCAAGGTGGAAGGCGATATCGTCAAGCAGGTGAAGATCGAGACCGGCATTGAAGACGGCGGTTTTATCGAGATTGTCAGCGGTCTTGCTGCTGGAGACAAGGTTGTCGAGAAAGCTGGAGCATTCGTGCGTGATGGTGACCGGATAAGACCGGTGGAAGCCCCTGCGGCTGTGTCCAACTGACTGAGGGAATGAAATGAACTTCTCCGCATGGTCAATCCGTAACCCGATTGCGCCGCTGCTTGGCTTCGCGCTTTTGATGATCCTCGGCATGCAGGCGTTCAACACCCTGCCGATCACCCGTTTTCCGAACATCGACGTTCCCGTCGTGGCCGTCACCGTGACCCAGAGCGGCGCTTCGCCCTCCGAGCTGGAAATGCAGGTGACGAAGGAGATCGAGGATGCCGTCGCCGCCATCAGCGGCGTCGACGAAATCCAGTCCACCGTGGTCGACGGCCAGTCGACGACGACAGTTGTCTTCCGCATCGAAAAGCCGACGGAAGAAGCGGTTCAGGACACCAAGGACGCCATCGACAAGATCCGCAGCGATCTGCCTTCCGATATCGAAGTGCCCGTCGTCAGCAAGATCGACGTCGAGGGACAGGCGATCCAGACCTTTGCCGTCTCCTCACCGAACATGACGCTGGAAGAACTGTCCTGGTTTGTGGATGACACGATCAAACGCTCGCTGCAGGGCCAGTCCGGCATCGGCAAGGTCGACCGCTATGGCGGCGCCGACCGCGAGGTGCGCGTTTCGCTGAGCCCCGAAAAGCTCGACGCCTATGGCATCACCGCAACCGAGGTGAACAGCCAGCTGCGCGGCACCAATATCGACCTCGGCTCCGGCCGCGGCCAGGTCGGTGGCAACGAGCAGACCATCCGCACGCTCGGCGACACACGCGATGTGAGCCAGCTTGCCAACACCACGATTGCGCTTTCCAACGGCCGTTTCGTCAAGCTTTCCGAGCTCGGCACGGTCACAGACACCTATGAGGAGCAGAAGTCCTTCTCGCGGTTCAACGGCAACCCCGCCGTCACCTTCGCGGTGTTCCGCTCCAAGGGCGCCAGCGAGGTCTCGGTCGCCGAAACCGTGGCGGCAAGCCTCGATCAGGTGCGCAAGAACCATCCTGATGTCTCGATCGAAATGGTCGATGACGCCGTCTATTTCACCTATGGCAACTACAAGGCGGCGCTCGACACGCTGATCGAAGGCGCTATCCTCGCCGTCATCGTGGTCCTGCTCTTCCTCCGCAACTGGCGCGCAACCCTGATTGCCGCCGTGGCGCTGCCGCTCTCCGCGATCCCGACCTTCTGGATCATGGATATCATGGGCTTCTCGCTCAACCTCGTCAGCTTCCTCGCGCTCACGCTCGCCACGGGTATTCTCGTGGACGACGCCATCGTGGAAATCGAGAACATTGCCCGCCACATCAAGATGGGCAAGACGCCCTATCGCGCGGCACTGGAAGCGGCGGACGAAATCGGCCTCGCCGTCATCGCCACCAGCTTCACCATCATCGCCGTCTTCGTGCCTGTCTCGTTCATGCCCGGCATTCCCGGCCAGTACTTCATCCAGTTCGGTCTGACGGTCGCCTTCTCGGTATTCTTCTCGCTCGCGGTCGCCCGTCTCATCACGCCGCTGATGGCGGCCTATCTGATGCGCGCCGAAGACGCGATGGACGATCACCACGATAATGACAGCCGGCTGATGAAGGCCTATACGCGCATGGTGACCGCCACCACCCGCAAATGGTGGGCGCGGTATCTGACGCTGCTCGGCGCGATCGCGTTTCTCGTCGCCTCCGTCATGCTGTTGAGCCAGGTACCCGGCAGCTTCCTGCCGCCGGACGACGCCTCACGCGTGACACTTTCGGTGGAACTGCCGCCCAATGCGACGCTTGACGAGACAGATCGGACGACGACGCAGATCTATCACGCGCTGCGGGACATCAACGGCGTGGAAAGCGTCTTCATCCTTGGCGGCGCGTCGCCCAAGGGGGACCTGGAGCTTCGCCGCGCCACCGTTAACGTCATTCTGCAGCATATCGACCATTCGCTGCTCAAGCTGGTGGTCAACAAGGGGCTCGGCTCCATTCCGCTCATCGGCCAATATCTGCCGAAGGTGGAGGAAAAGGGCCGCGTACGTCCGCAATGGGATGTGGAACGGGATATTTTCGCGCAGGTTCGCGGCATTCCGGATGTCCGCATCATCAAGCTGAACGACCGTGCGGAACGCGAACTCTCCTTCAACTTCCTCTCCACCAATGAGAAGGACCTGAACGACGCCGTCGGCATTCTCGAAAGCCGCCTGCGCGCCTCGCCCATCCTTGCCAATGTCAGCTCGGAAGGTGCATTGCCCCGCCCCGAACTGCAGATCCGCCCGCGCAAGGACGAAATCGCCCGCCTCGGCATCACGCCGCAGCAGATTTCGCAGACGGTGCGTGTCGCCACCATCGGTGACATCGACGCCCAGCTGACGAAGATTTCGCTTGATGACCGGCAGATCCCGATCCGCGTGCAGGCCTCGCTCGATACACGTCGCGATCTCGCCACCATCCGCGCGCTGAAGATCAAGACCGCCTCCGGGTCGCTGGTGCCGCTCTACAGCGTTGCCGATATCGACTATTCGGAAGGTCCAAGCTCGATCAAGCGCAACGACCGCAACCGCGTGGTCTCCATCGGCTCCGACGTCCCGTTCGGCACGGCGCTGGATACCTCGACGGCTGAGTTCAAGCGCATCGTCTCGGAAACCGACCTGCCGGCAAGTGTTCGCCTTGCCGAAAGCGGCGACGCCAAGGTGCAGGGCGAAATGCAGCAGGGCTTCGTAAACGCCATGCTGCTTGGCCTGATGCTGGTGCTGGTCGTGCTCATCCTGCTGTTCAAGGATGTCATCCAGCCCTTCACCATCCTGTTCTCGCTGCCGCTTGCCATCGGCGGCGTGGCCGTCGCACTCATCATCACGCAGAACGCGCTCTCCATGCCCGTTCTCATCGGCATCCTGATGCTGATGGGCATCGTGACGAAGAACGCCATCCTGCTGGTGGATTTCGCCATCGAAATGCGCCGACACGGCATGGAACGGGTGCATGCCATGGTGGAGGCCGGCCGCAAGCGCGCCCGCCCGATCATCATGACCTCCATCGCCATGTCCGCGGGCATGTTGCCCTCGGCGCTCGGCGTCGGCGAAGGCGGTTCGTTCCGCGCGCCGATGGCGATTGCGGTGATCGGCGGCATCATCGTTTCGACGGTGCTGTCCCTGATCGTGGTCCCGGCCTTCTTCCTGATCATGGACGACCTGTCGCGCCTGCTCGCCCACCTCTTCGGCCGCTTCGTCGGCAAGAAGGAAGAGGAGGAAGAAGCGCTCTCTAACGAGAAACTCTCGGAGATCGCCCGCGAAAACAGCCTCGCTCTCTCTTCGCTGGAGGCACGGGTGGCCGGCATGGAAAAGGGCAGCGGCGACAAGGCCGGTGACAAGGGCAGCAATATATTGCGGTTGCCGCCGCTTGCTGCGGAGTGAAGTTTGCAGCGTAACGATTGAGACGCCGGGCCATGTGCCCGGCGTTTCTTTTTGGGTGGACGTTTAAGGACAAAGCGCCGCCTCTTGTTTCTTCTCGCCGAGGGGGAGAAGGTGGCCCGAAGGGTCGGATGAGTGGGCAAGCTCTCCGGACATCGCTACCCTTGCCCCCTCATCCCGCTGCCGCGGACTTCTCCCGGCGGGGAGAAGAAATATGTGGCACTCGCCCGCTCCATATTCCTCCTCACATTCTTGAGCAGGAATGGTCTCGCAGCATTCCCGCTGTCCCAAATGACAACTCAAATCCTGTTTGATCGAAATCAATTCGCTTTCCAGGTGAACTGCTAATCTCCCTCGCATCGGGAATTGCCGGTCGAGGGATAATGCGATGAGTTCTGTGCAGATAGGCGTGAGGGAGAAGGAACTTCCCCGGTTTCGTATCGCTTCGGACAGCCCGGCAAAAGGTTTGAGCGGGAGCCGAATGGACGTGAACAAGACCGTGAAGCTGAGCAACAGGGACAGGAACATTCTGCTGCGCGCGCCCTTGATCGGGATAGCGGATGATGCAGCGGCGCTGAAGCTGATGGAAGCGGCGACCATCACCAATGTGAATGCCCGCCATGTGCTCTTCAAGGAAGGCGAAGCCGCGCAGCATTTCTACTGCGTGCTGTCGGGTTACATCAGGCTTTACCGGCTGGACAGGCACGGGCGCGAGGCGGATGTGCGCGTCAGCGGCCCCGGCGATACCTTCAACGAATGCCTGATTTTCGGCAGCGATACCTATCGTTACAGCGCGCAGGCGGCGGAAAGCTGCACCGTGGCGCGGTTCGAACTCACAAGAATCCGCAGCCTGATCGATCAGGAACCGGCAATCGCCAAGGCCGTCATGCGCTGCCTGTCCAACAGCCTGCTGGCCAGCATGGACTGCATCGCCAATGACCGGTTGCAGACAGCGCCGCAGCGTGTCGCCCATTACCTCATCAATCAGGGACCGCGCGACGCCACATCCTTTTCGCTGCGGCTGCCGTTCCAGAAAAGCCTGCTTGCCGGCAAGCTTGGCCTTGCACCGGAAGCACTCTCACGCGCCTTCTCGGCACTGAAGAAAGCTGGCGTCACCGTGCGCGGCCGCATCGTGCAGGTCAATGATGTTGCGGCGCTGAAGCAGATCTGAAGACACCGGGAGAGGACGAAGGGCGGGATGCCTTAGGGTATTCCGCCCTTCTGCATGTCCGAAATCGAAAAATCAGTCCGGCTGCGACACAAAGCGGAAGCTGTCACCCTGCCGCTCGACACGGAAAAATCCACCGAGATGACCGCCGGAAACCAGCCAGCCGTGATCGGCGGCCTCGGCCAGCGCCTCAAGGCGTGTTTGGTAAGCAAGCGCAGAATCGATATCGTAGACGAAACCGACACCGGGATCCTTCACCTGCAAGTCGCTCACATGCAGAACATCGCCCCATAATAACAGCCGCTCATCACCATTGCCGATCAGGTACCCGGCATGTCCCGGTGTATGGCCGGGCATGGCGATGGCTTCCACGTCCTCGGCAATCCTGCCTGTCGGGATCGGCCGCAACATCGGGCCACAAATGTCGAGCAGCCGCGCGGCAAGATCGAAGCCGCCCTGCCGGGCCGGCGGCAGGGTCTTGCGCGCCTCCGCACTGCTGAAAAATCCGAGATCGGCCTCGGGCACCCAGATATCGGCATTGGGAAAATAAGGCCGGTCGCCATCGATGAGGCCAAGCGCATGATCGCCATGAATATGGGTGAGGATGACACGCCCTACATCGGCCGGCTGAATACCGGCGGCTACCATCGCCGCGCGGGCATGGCCATAGGCAGCACCCCAGGCGGTGCCGCAACCGGCATCGATCAGCCAGATGCCGTCAGGCCCGGACAATGCGAAGCAGTTGACGTCCATATCCACCGTTTCGCCCTGATGGCCGGCAAGGGCAGCGGCCAGCGCTTCGGCACCCTGACGGTGGATGAGATGGCCGACCGGCGCCTTGTAGACACCGTCGACAAAACGGGAAACCTCGTAAGCGCCGAAACGGCGGGATATTGCCATATTTCAGAGACCGCCCTGCTCTTTCAGGAAACCGACGATGCGCTCCACGCCATCGCCGCGTTTCATATCGGTGAAGACGAAAGGCATGGCGTTGCGCATGCGGGTCGCATCGCTGTCCATGACGGTCAGATCGGCCCCGACATAGGGCGCTAGGTCCTTCTTGTTGATGACCAGCAGGTCCGAGCGGGTGATGCCCGGCCCGCCCTTGCGCGGAATTTCCTCGCCCTGACAGACGGAGATGACATAGATGGTGATATCGGCAAGGTCGGGCGAAAAGGTCGCGGCGAGATTGTCGCCGCCGGATTCGATGAAGACCACGTCGAGATCGGGAAAGCGCGCATTAAGCCCGGCAATCGCCTGCAGATTGATCGTCGCATCCTCGCGGATGGCCGTATGCGGGCAACCGCCCGTTTCAACGCCGACGATACGCTCGGAAGGCAGCGCCTGCATGCGCACCAGCGCCTCCGCATCTTCCTTGGTATAGATATCGTTGGTGACGACGGCGACGGAATAATCGGCGCTCATCGCCTTGCAGAGCTTTTCCGTCAGCGCCGTCTTGCCCGAACCGACTGGCCCGCCAATACCGACGCGCAGCGGGCCATTGCCCGATTTCATGCCCGATTTCACCGCTCTGTTCCCTTCGATATGCTTTGGTATTATTTCACCATAGTCCGCCAGCCGGACGCTTCAAGATATGCAAGGATCGTGCCGCTTGTTTCTTCTCCCCGCCTGGGAGAAGAAACTCGTGGCACCCGCTCGCTCGTCAGGACCGGAAAAGCCGGGTGCCCTGCGTTTCATGCCGCATGGCCGCCGTGTCAGCGATGATCGTCGCACTGCCGAGATCGTCGAGCGTGGACTGCATCGCCCGCGCCGCCATCTCCGCGATGATCGCTTCACTTGCAGCCAGAATGGCGACGCCATCCTTCTGTCCCGCGACCCCGAGGCGGATGCCCGCCGACACGATCTGCGAGACGCCGGCATGCAAAAAGGCGGCAATCGTGTCCCTGAGCGGCACCGCATGACCGGCGGCGACTGCCCCGACAGCGATGGGATAGGGAACGTCTTTGGGCAACACGTCCAGAACCGCATGCGGCCAGGCACCGGCGGCGGCAACGAAGGCATCGCCCAGAAGCACCGTCTCGCGGTATCGCTCCGCCGAACCGGCCAGCGCCCGCGCCAGATCGGCCGTTTCGCTCAAGACGGCGGCGTCCTCGGCATTGCGCCAGGCATGTGCCAGAAACACCGCATCGTTCCAAAGGCTGCCGCAGCGCAGAAGCGTTTCGAGCCAGTCGCGCAGAGCCGCTGCATCCCCGACGCGCCGATCCTCCACCGCCTTTTCAAGTCCACCGGAATAGGAAAAACCGCCAACCGGAAAGGCAGGCGACATCCAGGCCATGAGCCGCAGCAGCGCGGCAACGCCGCGATCTTCGCTCACGGCTCAGCCGTGATCGTGATGGTGGTGGCCGTGATCATGGCCGTGGGAATGCCCGCCATGGGCATGATAAGCGCCACGGGCCGGCTGGAAAGGCTCTTCGACATCACGCACGGTAGCGCCAAGACCTTCCAGCATGGCGCGGATGACGTGGTCACGCAGGATGAGAATACGCTCCTCCTCGATCTGCGCGGAAAGATGCCGGTTGCCCAGATGCCAGGCAAGCTCGATCAGGTGAAGGCGATCCTTCGCCTTGATTTCGAAGAGCTTTTCGTCAGCCGCGCGGACCTCGATCAGGTCGCCGTTTTCCACCACGAGAAGATCGCCATGGGCAAAAAGCACCGCTTCCTTCAGGTCCAGCATCACCATCTCGTCATTCTGCAGATGCAGCAGCTTGCGGCGAAGATGCCGCTGGTCATGCGCCAGAGTGACATAACCGGAAGGTTCGTCGGCAGGGGTTCCGGCCGGATGATAGGAGGTGACGCGCAGCATGGGATGATCCGTTTCAGAAACAGTCTTGGGGTCTGATTTTTGACGGATAGACGGGGGGATTTCAAGGCACGATTTAGGGACACATGGCCGCCAGAACGACAAAGCCCGGCATTGCTGCCGGGCCAAGCGTAAACCTTTCTCCGCCTTCGACGTCATCCTCGGGCTTGACCCGAGGATCCACGCCTCGGGCGCTTATGGATCCTCGCCTCAACGGCGAGGATGACGGAGGAGAGATTTTCGCCTCCTGCCGATAGCCCGAAGACACGACATCGCTGCCGGGCCTGCGCAAACCCACAATCAGGCCGCAGCGCGGCTCTTGAGGTTTTCCAGAATGTTCTGCGGCGCGGAAACGCCATAGGGGTCGGATTCGCAATTGTCCTGATAGCCCTCTTCCTCGAACCACTGCTCGACGACGCCATCATTGACGACGGCGGCGTAACGCCAGGAGCGCATGCCGAAACCGAGATTGTCCTTGGCGACCAGCATGCCCATCTTGCGGGTGAACTCGCCCGAGCCGTCAGGGATGACCTTGACGTTTTCGAGGTTCTGGCCCTTGGCCCAGGCATTCATGACGAAGGCGTCGTTGACCGACAGGCAATAGATTTCATCAACGCCGAGCGCCCGGAATTCCGGCGCCAGCTTTTCGAAATCGGGGAGCTGGTAGGTCGAGCATGTCGGCGTGAAAGCGCCGGGCAGCGAAAACAGAACGACCTTCTTGCCCTTGAAATAATCGTCGGAGGTCATGTCCTGCCAACGGAAGGGGTTCGGGCCACCAACGGCCTCATCACGAACGCGCGTGCGGAAGGTAACGGCGGGCACTTTTTTGCCGAGCATGTCTTGTCTCCTGTTCTGGCGTTTTACAGGGATCACTTGGGATCGATCCCTGCATAATTCTTTTGCCGTTTCCATAACGCAAGACGCGCTGCGGTGCAGCATAAAAATAGGCTTTGTCAGAGGAAAACCACGGCTTGCGAGGATCAATCATGCAGCGCCACCGACCAGCGCAGAAACGGCGGCAATGGTGTCCACCAGCCGGTGCGAATGCCGGCCTCACGCAACATGGCAGCCGACCATGTATTGCAGCCGACAAGGGCGTTGAACCGGCCATTCGCCTCGAAAAACGCATCCGTCAGGCCATAAGCGACGCCCGGTATCAGCCGCACCTTGCCATTGTCGCGCGAAAAGCTGGCGCGAATGGCCGCCACGAGGCGCTGATATCCGGCTTCGGAAATGCGAAGGCGCTTTACCCCGGCAAGATCGGCGGGAAAATCTCCCGTCACATCCACATGCATCACCGACTGGTCAAGCGTCAGCGAGCGCAAGACCGGCATGGGCTTCAGATCGGCCCAGGTGGGTGTCTCGGTATAAAACGACCGGCCGCCCCAGCCGAACACCAGATAAGCGGCCGCCGGGTGGTTGACGGCAATGCCGTCCTCCTGCAATTCGGAAAAGACCCGCCGCAGATCGTCATCGATCGGCAACGCAATATCGGTGTGGATCGGGTTGGATAACAGCAGGATTTCGCGGTCTTTCACGCCCCCGCTCACCTCATCGGCGAAAAACGGGCGCGGCAGGACAGTACCGAGCAGAAGGAGCAGGAGGAGCAGCAGCATGCCGCCGCCGATCCACCTTGTGATAAATCTCACCATGAAATGCCGTTAAAACAGGAAATAACGCTGCGCCATTGGCAGCACCGTGGCCGGCTCGCAGGTCAAAAGCTCGCCATCCGCCCTCACCTCATAGGTTTCCGGATCGACCTCGATATGCGGCGTCAGCGAATTATGGATCATCGACGCCTTGGAAATGCCGCCGCGTACATTCTTCACCGGCAGCAGCTTTTTCGCCACGCCGAGGCGTTGGGCAAGGCCGGCATCCAGCGACGCCTGCGAAACGAATGTGACCGAGGAATTGGTGCGCAGCTTGCCATAGGCGGCAAACATCGGCCGGTAATGCATCGGCTGCGGTGTGGGAATGGAGGCGTTCGGATCGCCCATCGGGGCCGCGGCAATGGAGCCGCCGAGCAGCACCATCTCCGGCTTCACGCCGAAAAAGGCCGGGTTCCACAATACCAGATCGGCGCGCTTGCCGACTTCGATCGAGCCGATCTCATGGCTGACGCCCTGGGCGATGGCCGGGTTGATGGTATATTTGGCGATGTAACGGCGGACACGGAAATTGTCGTTTTCGCCGGTCTCTTCCTTCAGGCGGCCGCGCTGGCGCTTCATCTTGTCGGCTGTCTGCCAGGTACGGATCGCCACCTCGCCGACACGGCCCATGGCCTGACTGTCGGACGAAATGATCGAAAACGCGCCGATATCGTGGAGAATATCCTCCGCCGCAATGGTTTCCTTGCGGATGCGGCTTTCGGCAAAGGCAATGTCTTCAGGGATTGACGGCGACAGGTGGTGGCACACCATCAGCATGTCGAGATGTTCGGCCAGCGTATTGACGGTATAGGGCCGCGTCGGATTGGTGGAGGACGGAATGACGTTCGGGTTGCCGCAGACCTTGATGATATCAGGCGCATGGCCGCCGCCCGCACCTTCTGTATGGAAGGCATGGATGGTGCGACCTCTGATGGCGGCGACAGTGTCTTCCACGAAACCGCTTTCGTTCAGCGTATCGGTGTGGATCATCACCTGCACGTCGTATTCATCGGCCACCGTCAGGCAATTGTCGATGGCGGCAGGCGTCGTGCCCCAGTCCTCATGCAATTTCAGCGAGGAAGCGCCGGCAAGGATCATCTCTTCCAGAGGCGCTGGCAGCGAGGCATTGCCCTTGCCGGCGAGCGCGAGATTCATCGGGAAGGCATCGAAGCTCTCGATCATGCGCTCGATATGCCATGCGCCGGTGCAGGTGGTGGCGAGCGTGCCGTGCGCCGGGCCGGAACCGCCACCGAGCATGCAGGTGACGCCGCTCATCAGCGCCTCTTCGATCTGCTGCGGGCAGATGAAGTGAATATGCGCATCCATGCCGCCGGCGGTCAGGATCTTGCCTTCACCGGCAATCGCCTCCGTCGAGGGACCGACGATGATCGTCACGCCCGGCTGCGTATCGGGGTTTCCCGCCTTGCCGATGGCGTGAATGCGGCCGTTCTTCAGGCCCACATCCGCCTTGTAGATGCCGCTATGGTCGACGATCACCACATTGGTGATGACGGTATCGACCGCCCCTTCGGCCCGCGTCGCCTGACTCTGGCCCATGCCGTCGCGAATGACCTTGCCGCCGCCGAATTTCACTTCCTCGCCATAGGTCGTGTGGTCCTTCTCGATCTCGATGAAGAGTTCGGTATCGGCAAGGCGCACCTTGTCGCCCACGGTCGGGCCAAACATGCCGGCATAGGCGGCGCGGGAAATCTTGTAAGGCATGGGCTCAGGCTCCTTCGGACGCGGAGAAAATCGATGTGGGAGAAATTCGTGTGAGCTGGCCCTCGCCCGCAAGGGCTTCTACCAGCTGTTGTTCGGCAGCAAATGGATGGCCGCTCCAGCCCTGATGGCCGAAGCCGGCAATCGCCACTTCGTCACCATCGCCGCTCACGTTCTCAAGAACATGGGCGATGGTGACAAGGCCTGTGCTGGGGCAGACATAGGGCGCGGGCGCATAGGCTTCGAGCGCAACATCGAGCCTTTCATGCACACCGCGCGGAATGACGATGTGGCTCTTGCCGGTCTCGCGGGCGATGGCGGCAAAGCTTTCGGTGTAATCGGCGCAGAAATCGGTCAGTTCGGGCCAGCGTGCGCGTATGTCCGGTTCCATTTCGGAAAATTTTGCGGGATCCCGCACGGACCAGATGGCAGCGGCCTGTCGCACACCGTCACTCTCGCGCCATTCGGTTCCCTCGGTCATTTCGAGGCCCGGCCGCCCGGTGTTGCACACGGCCACCACATCGGTGCGCGTGCCACCCAGCCCCAGCGACCGGCAATCATTGAAGCGGATGACGATGTCGGAACGGTCGATGAAATCAGCCACGCCCGGCGGCAGTTCCCCGTTTCCGACGATCGTGATCCGCCGCCCCATGCGTTCAGAAGCCTTCCGACAGCTGACGCAGTTCTTCCGCCCGCTTGCCGCTCATATCGGCCATGCAGGAAGAAATCAGCATCGGTTCCATCGAGCCGCCGCGCGCCTGAAAGCCTGAAAGAGCACAATTGGCGTCACGAAACGCCACCCAGGCGCGCTGGGCAGCCACCAGAGCGTCGGTCGCACCCTTGCCGTCCGCATCGGCTGTCTTGTCGCGCTCCGCGAGCAGCTTGCGCAGCTTCTGATATTCGGCGTTCAACTGCTTGTCGGCCTTTTCGTAATCCTTGCCGGCGCAGATGGTCATGTCCGCCTGCGTCTGCGGCGCCTTGCAGTCCGGCTCGCTCTGCGCTGCGGCCGGCATGGAAAATCCGGTGGTCGCGCTGAGAAGCACGGCCGCCATGAAGACGTTGTTTCGGCTCATCTCCATCGCTCAGGCCGCCGCGCCATCGAAAGCCTGTGGCTTCAGCGCCCGGGGATCAACACCATCGAGACAATTGGCGTTCACTGCCACCATCGGCGTTCCATCCGGCCCGTCGGCATAAGCAAAACTCTCGATGCCGCAGGTGGAGCAGAAAAGATGATGGATCTTGTGTTTGTTGAAGAGATATTCCGCCAGCTTGTCCTCGCCGGAAAGCAGCGTGAACTTGTCACGCGGCGCGAAAGCGAGCGTGGAGCCAAGACGCTTGCAGCGCGAGCAATTGCAGACAACAGTGTGATCGAGATCGGCATCGACCTCGAAGCTGACGCTGCCGCACTGGCAGCTTCCATGATAATGCGCCGTCGCCATTTCATAACCTCCCCATGACCTGTTGACGGAAACCATAAACCTCACGCTTGCCGGAAAGCGGCACCAGCGTCACTTCCCGCTTCTGGCCGGGTTCGAAACGAACCGCCGTGCCCGCGGGAATATCGAGACGCATGCCGCGCGCCCTGTCGCGGTCGAAGATGAGACCCGCATTGGTCTCGAAGAAATGATAATGGCTGCCCACCTGCACCGGCCGGTCGCCCGAATTGGCCACCTCGATCGTCACGGTCGGCTGGCCGGCATTGAGTTCGATGGTGCCTTCTGCGGCAATGATTTCGCCTGGTTTCATGGTGCTCCCCTTGTCTTTCTCACGCGGCCGTGGCTGCCGCGCAGCCTTCCGCTTTCAGCACCCGCTTCGTCGATGCCGGGTTGTTGATGAGCCTGGCCGCCGGACGAACGGGCCTGCGAACCAGCTCGCCGCCGCAATTCGGACAGGCGCCATCAAGCACGCCGGTCACGCAGTCGACGCAGAAAGTGCATTCGAACGAGCAGATCATCGCATCCCTGTTATCGGGCGCAAGATCGCGGTCGCAGCATTCGCAATTGGGCCGAAGTTCCAGCGCCATATCAACCCCTCAACGGATCGGTTCGTGAACGGTCACCAGCTTGGTGCCGTCAGGAAAGGTCGCTTCCACCTGCACATCATGGATCATCTCGGCGATACCATCCATCACCTGATCGCGGGTAATGACATGCGCGCCGGCTTCCATCAGGTCGGCCACAGCGCGACCATCGCGGGCGCCCTCGACCACGAAATCGCTAATCAGCGCAATCGCTTCGGGATAGTTGAGCTTCACGCCGCGTTCCAGCCGGCGGCGCGCCACCATGGCGGCCATGGAAATCAGCAGCTTGTCTTTTTCTCTTGGGCTAAGGTTCATCGTGGTCCCGCAGCTTGGCGCCTGCCCCGCAAACAGCGCGATTGCGGCAGGCAGATCCGACGTATTGACAGACCCCGAAGGACGCCTGTCGCGGGGCAACCTTAAGGGTTTACAGATTCCAGACTTTCGGCACTGGCGCGCCGTTTCGCAAGAGCGAAATGATCGGAAAAAGCAATTTTCTCAAGGAGAAACCATCTTCGGCAGAGACGCGAACGACAAGCTTGCCCTGCCATTCGCTGGCGCCGCCGCTTTCACCGGCAATAGCCCGGATTTTAGGCAGAAGCGCCTCAGCCAGCGGCCCGATATAAAGAAGCGTGGCAAAGGCGACCTGACCAGCCAGAACCGCCGGTTTCGCCGTCAGCGCCGCCACCTCGCCCTGAAGCACAAGTTCTTCCGCATGCACCAGCCTGCCTCCATGGCGAATACGCCAGCGGTCACGAAAGAGACCATGCGTCATCGCCTCGCCCATGGCCTTACGGCCGAGCAGCACGGCTTCGACAGCGATGAATTCGGAGGATTGGTCGAGATCGGCTTCCAGCCGGCGGGTCAAGGAAGCACGGTCGAAGAGGATGGTTTCCTGCGGCAGCCAATGCAGCTTCGCACCCGGCCCGGCGGAAACGCGGGCGGTCACGGTGGCGGTGCCTGATGATGCCTTGTAGACCTTTTCGCAGGCCTGCGTGGTCACAACAAGCGAGGTGCCGGCGCCGGCCGTGGCCTGCCATTCGATTTCGTCTCCGCCGGTCAGGCCGCCGGAGGAATTGATGAGGATGGCTTCCGCTTCGTTTGAGAAGGTTTCCGGCAGGCGGATTTTCGCGCAGCCTTCCTGGAACAGTTCGTCCAGCCGGCTGCGGCCCTCAACAGCCTTTGTTACAACGCGTCCTCTGCCACGGGCGCGTTGCTGCCGGACAGGTTGAGCGTCTTGGCGACCGGAAGGGCCGATGGCTTGCTGTTGCTGCTGCACGCGGTCTCCGAAACAGTTGCGGAAGCGGACGAGGTCTTGACGCCACAATCCTTCTTGACGACGGCATCCACGACAAGCTGCCCTTCCGTATTGCGGAAGAAATCCCACATTCTTTCGGCCGCATCAACCGTGCGCGTCACTTCGCCTGTGGGCATCTTGCGCTCCACGGCCGGTTCCGCCTTCGGTGTCTGCTCGCCGCCCGGCTTGCGGGTGACAACGGCGTTAGCGGCCAGAACCTCGGCCTTCATGGTGGCGCGCGGCCAGGCGTGGTCCCAGTCGTTGATGACATAGGACTGGATGCGTGCGCCAGCCTTGCAGACATCATAGGAATTGACGGTGAAGCTCTCTCCCACCTTGCTTTTGGCAGCGCCCTTGCACCCATCCATTTCGGCCCAGCGCTTCAACGCCGTTTCGCCGCCATATTGCCAATAGGACTTGCCGCCGCCCTGATAGGGATTGGCGGGGTCTTTCAGCCCGGCAAAGGCGATGATCGACATTGGCCGCACAGGCTGGCAGCTTGCCGCATCCGGTCCCCATTTGCCTTCCGTCTCCAGCGGATAACCGGCGCGCAGCGAAGCAACGAAGCCGGCAGCGTTAAAGTCCGCGTTGCCGCTGCAGATGAATTGCGACAGCATGCGCCCGCCGCCGGAATAACCGGAGCCATAAAAACGCTCCTCATCCACGCAGAACTTGCCCTTCACCATGGTGATGGCATCGCGGATGAAACCGACTTCATCGAGCCCGCCCGGCCGCTTGGTGACGCCGGGAACATTCCAGGCACGGGTGCCCGGCAATTCGCCGCTCAGGCTGCCGGCCAGCGCCACGACCATGAGACCGTCACGCTCGGCAAGCTTGTCCCAGCCGCTGCGGTTCAGCTGACCATGCGGATTGCTGTTGGAACCATGGAAATCGAACACGACCGGCAGCGGCTTATTTCCATCATAGGCCGATGGAACAAAATAGACGCCGTCGCGTTTTTCACCGTTGGAGAGAATGGAAAAGTCGTGCCGACCCGGTTCCATGCCGGGGCCAATACCCTGACCGCAGGTCGATGCCGACGCTGCGGCCCCTGCGCTTGCGCTGATCACCAGCCCGAGGAACAGGCTGCGTGCGGAACGCACCAACCGGGAAGCCCGGCCCACTGCAAAGTCTTGAATCATTGACACGCCTTTATTGGCACAGTTTCCCGACGATACGTCGAGCGTGCAGGAAATGTAAGGGATCAACAGTCGCGGCGTGCGAATAGACTTCTTCTGTGTCTCGCATGCAGCATTTCATGCGCCCAATACCATAGGCTTTTACTTAATGAAACGCTAAAATTACGCATGAAAGCCATGCACAGGCGCATAGACTTTCAAAATATTAATCGGCCGTTTTTATGCCGTGATCGGCGTGCTCAACGTTACACTGTCAGATGCCGCCGCGCTTCCGGCGTATCCAGCGTTTCGGCCAGCCCCTCATGCACGATTTCACCGCGGTCCATGATGTAGACGTAATCGGCAAGCTCGCGGCAGAAATCCAGATATTGCTCGACCAGCAGGATCGCCATGCCGGTGGAGTCGCGCAGATATTTGATCGCCCGGCCGATATCCTTGATGATCGACGGCTGAATGCCCTCGGTCGGTTCGTCGAGAACAAGGATTTTCGGCCGCGTCACCAGCGCCCGGCCAATCGCAAGCTGCTGCTGCTGGCCGCCCGAGAGATCGCCGCCGCGCCGCGACAGCATGGTTTGCAACACTGGAAACAGGCTGAAAATATCGTCCGGGATGAAACGCTCCCTACGCGGCAGCGGCGCATAACCGCTCTCCAGATTTTCCTGCACGCTGAGCAGCGGAAAGATTTCCCGTCCCTGCGGCACGTAACCCACCCCGCGCTTAGCCCGCTGGTAAGGTGCGAGCCCGTCGAGCGCCGCATCGCCGAAACGGATGGTGCCGGCGCTGGTGGCCTGCTGGCCGGTGACGGCACGGAGCAACGAGCTTTTGCCGACGCCGTTGCGGCCGAGAACACAGGTGATCTTGCCCATCTCCGCTTTCAGCGACACGCCGCGCAGGGCCTGCGCCGCGCCATAGTGGAGGTTGATGTTTTCGACTGTCAGCATGATAAAACTCCATTGGCGGTATGGTGGGCGGCGTTACCCCCCTCTGCCCTGCCGGGCATCTCCCCCTCAAGGGGGGAGATCAGATGCCGTTCCCGCTCGTCCCATCGCCTACTGGTCATGAGGCAGGGTGTTAGCCGCTTGCCGATCTCCCCCCTTGAGGGGGAGATGCCCGGCAGGGCAGAGGGGGGTAACGCCGCAAACACCACCATCACCGCCCCAGATAATTCTCGATCACCTTCGGATCGCTGGACACAAAATCGATCGACCCTTCGGCCAGCACCGAGCCTTCGGCAAGACACGTCACCTTCACGCCCAGCTCGCGGATGAAGCCCATATCGTGCTCCACCACGACAACCGAACGGGTCTTCGCGATCTCCTTCAAAAGCACGGCGGTTTCCGCCGTTTCCGCATCCGTCATGCCGGCGACAGGCTCGTCCACCAGCAGCAGTTTCGGTTCCTGCGCCAGCAGCATGCCGATCTCAAGCCACTGTTTCTGGCCATGCGAAAGGTTGGCGGCGAGATCGCCGCGGCGGTGGCCGAGACGCACGGTGGCGAGGATTTCCTCGATGCGCGCCTTGTCCTCCTGCGTCAGCCGGTAGAACAGCGTGGCGAAAACGCCGCGCTTGCGGTTCAGCGCCAGTTCCAGATTGTCCCAGACGGTATGGCTTTCAAACACCGTTGGCTTCTGGAATTTACGCCCGATGCCGAGCTGGGCAATATCCGCCTCATCCTTTTTCGTGAGGTCGATGCTGTCTTCGAACAGCACCGTGCCGGTATCCGGCCGGGTCTTGCCGGTGATGATATCCATCATCGTCGTCTTGCCGGCGCCATTCGGGCCGATGATGGCCCGCAGCTCGCCCGGCTCCACCACGAAGGAGAGCGAATTGAGCGCCCTGAACCCGTCGAAGGAAACGGAAACACCGTCGAGATAAAGCAGGCTTTTGGTTCTGTTTTCGGAAACCGTGTTCATGTCAGCCTCACTCCGCCGCCTGTTGCGCCGCTGTTGCAGCACTGTCATTACCCGGTTGTCCGGCTGCACTTGCCGCCCGCGCGACCCGCTTTTCACGACGCCCGACGAGATAATGCTGCACGGTGCCGACAATGCCCTTCGGGAAGAACAGCGTTACCGCGATAAAGAGACCGCCCAGCGCAAACAGCCAGAATTCGGGGAAAGCACCGGTGAAATAGCTCTTGCCGCCATTGACCAGAACCGCGCCGATGATCGGCCCGATCAGCGTGCCGCGCCCGCCCACCGCCGTCCACACCACCACCTCGATGGAGTTGGCGGGGGAAAATTCGCCGGGGTTGATGATGCCCACCTGCGGCACGAACAGCGCACCGGCAATGCCCGCCATCATGGCTGACACAACAAAGGTGAAGAGCTTGATGTTTTCCACCCTAAACCCAAGGAAGCGCACCCGGCTTTCGGCATCACGCACGCCCACCAGCACCTTGCCGAATTTGGAATTGACGATGCCGGAGGCAATCAGCAGCGAAAGCGCCAGCATCACCGCCGTCATGGCGAACAGCACGGCGCGCGTGCCATCCGCCTGCACGGAAAAGCCGAGGATATCCTTGAAATCGGTAAGGCCATTATTGCCGCCGAAACCCATATCGTTGCGGAAGAAGGCAAGCAGCAGGGCATAGGTCATGGCCTGGGTGATAATCGAGAGATAAACGCCGTTGACGCGCGAGCGGAAGGCGAACCAGCCGAACACGAAGGCGAGCAGGCCCGGTACGACAAGCACCATCAACGCCGCAAACCAGAACATGTCGAAGCCGTGCCAGAACCACGGCAGTTCCTTCCAGTTGAGGAAGACCATGAAGTCAGGCAGCACGGGATGGCCATAGACCCCGCGCGTACCGATCTGCCGCATCAGATACATGCCCATGGCATAACCGCCGAGCGCGAAGAAGGCGGCGTGGCCGAGCGAGAGAATGCCGCAATAACCCCAGACAAGATCAAGCGCCAGCGCAAGCAGCGCATAGGAGAGATATTTGCCGAGCATCGACATGATGTAAGTCGGGATGCGGAATGCGCTGTCTACTGGCAAAAGCAGGTTGGAGGCGGGCACCAGCACGGCGATGGCCAGGATGATGCCGATGGCGATGGAAATGCGGCGATCGAGCGCGCGCAGGAGGAAGCCGGTAATCATGCTTCGATCGCCCTTCCCTTGAGTGCGAAGAGACCACGCGGCCGCTTCTGGATGAACAGGATGATGAGGACAAGCACGAGGATCTTGCCGAGCACGGCGCCCACCGTCGGCTCAAGGAACTTGTTAAGCACGCCGAGCGACAGCGCACCCACCAGCGTTCCCCAGAGATTGCCGACACCGCCGAACACCACCACCATGAAACTGTCGATGATGTAGCTCTGACCAAGATTGGGCGAGACATTGTCGATCTGCGACAGCGCCACGCCGGCAAGACCTGCAACACCCGAACCGAGCGCGAAAGTGAAGGCATCGACCCAGGGTGTGCGGATGCCCATGGAAGAGGCCATGCGGCGGTTCTGGGTCACGGCACGCATCTGCAACCCGAAGGAGGAGCGCTTCAAAAGCACCAGCAGCGCGAAGAAGACCGAGAGCGAGAAACAGACAATCCACACCCGGTTCCAGGTGAAATTGAGATAACCGACGCTGAAGGAGCCGGACATCCAGCCGGGGCTGCCAACTTCCCGGTTGGTCGGGCCGAAGATGGAGCGCACGCCCTGTTGCAGGATGAGTGAAATGCCCCAGGTGGCCAGCAGCGTTTCCAGCGGCCGCCCGTAAAGGAAGCGGATGACGCCACGCTCCATGATGAGACCGACGAAGGCCGTCACCAGAAAAGCAGCTGGCAGTGCGATGGCGAGCGACCAGTCGAACAGGCCGGGGAAATGGCTGCGGATCACCTCCTGCACCATGAAGGTGGAGTAAGCGCCGATCATCACCATCTCGCCATGGGCCATGTTGATGATGCCCATCACGCCGAAGGTGATGGCAAGGCCGATGGCGGCCAGCAGCAGCACGGAACCGAGCGACAGGCCGTACCATACATTCTGCGCGTAATCCCAGAAGGCGAGCGCGCTTTCGATGCTGGAAATGGCCTCGTCTATATCGGGTTTCAGGCTTTGATCGACGGAAGCGGAGGCCGCCATCAGAATGCCGATGGCGTCGCGCCCTCCCAGCTTCTTGATGGTCGCGATCGCATCCTTCTTCTCAGCGAGCGACCGGTCGGAGGAGAGCAGCGAGACAGCCCGCGCCTCCTCCATCCGGGTCCGCACCTCACTGTCGGTTTCCTTGGCGATGGCCGCTTCCAGCAATTCGAGATTTTCGGCGCTCGGCGCTTTCAAGACGGCATCCGCCGCCGAAAGCCGCACGGATTTTTCCGGGCTGAGCAGGGTCAGACCGCCGAGAGCGGCACGGATGACGCGGCGAAGATTGTTGTTGATCTTGATCTTAGAGACGGCGGCCTTGGGCGCTTCGCCGGCGCTTTCTCCCGAAAGCGGATCGATCAGTGTGAAACTCGACCCTGCCGGCTTCGTCATGAACACCAGATTATCGGTCTTGCGCACGTAAAGATCACCCGCCGCGAAAGCCTCGAGCGCCGGCACGACCCGCGCATCGCCGGTGGCGGCGATCTGCCCGATCAGCGTTTCGGCCTGTTTGAAGTCCGCCGTGCCGAGTTGGTCGATCAGCGCCTTCGGATCGCTTTGCGCGAAGGATTGCGCCGCGATCCCGAGGGTGAGCCAGAGAAAGATGGCTCCGAGAAAAGATCGGATCGTCATGTCGGGTTCCTTGGAGCGTTTCCGATAAAAGCGCCGTCTGTGGGTGCCGCCACCCCCCTCTGCCCTGCCGGGCATCTCCCCCACAGGTGGGGAGATCGGCAAGGGGCGCCTGCATCGCTCTATCTCAACCGATGAGGAGGGCGGGGCGCCTTGCCGCGAGTCGATCTCCCCACCTGTGGGGGAGATGCCCGGCAGGGCAGAGGGGGGCATGCTTGTTCAGTTCGGGCGATAGGAGTGCAAAGTCACCGCCCCCGACAAGGGGCGGCAACCAACCGTCGCTATCAGCTACCCTTGCCGCCGCACTTGCCACTGGCCACATTGAAGTTGCCGCAAGACATCGGCTTCCTCCAGTCCGAGATCAGATCCTTCGAGTCCGGCAGGTAATCCGACCATTCATCACCCACCACCTGCGGCGTCTGCTGCACGATCTCAAACTGCCCATCGGCCTGGATTTCGCCGATCAGCACCGGCTTGGTGATGTGGTGGTTCGGCATGACGGTGGAGTAACCGCCCGAAAGGTTCGGCACCGAAACGCCGATGATCGAGTCCAGAACCTTGTCCGTATCGGTCGTGCCGGCGGATTCGACGGCCTTTACCCAGGCGTTGAAACCGATATAGGCCGCTTCCATCGGGTCGTTGGTCACGCGCTTGTCGTTTTTCGTAAACGCGTGCCAGGTCTTGATGAACTCGGCATTGACCGGAGCATCGACAGACTGGAAGTAGTTCCAGGCGGCAAGGTGGCCGACGAGCGGTGCGGTATCGAGACCGGCAAGCTCTTCTTCGCCAACAGAGAAGGCGACGACCGGAATGTCTTCCGCCTTGATGCCCTGGTTCGCCAGTTCTTTGTAGAAGGGCACGTTTGCGTCGCCGTTGATGGTGGAGACCACGGCGGTCTTCTTGCCGGCCGAGCCGAACTTCTTGATGTCGGAGACGATCGTCTGCCAGTCGGAATGACCGAACGGCGTGTAGTTGATCATGATGTCCTCTTCCTTGACGCCCTTCGACATCAGGTAGGCCTTCAGGATCTTGTTGGTGGTCTGCGGGTAGACATAGTCCGTACCGGCCAGAACCCAGCGCTCCACACCTTCGGTGCTGGCGAGATAATCGACGGCCGGAATGGCCTGCTGGTTCGGTGCCGCACCCGTATAGAAGATGTTGCGCGAGGATTCTTCACCCTCGTACTGAACCGGGTAGAACAGGATCGAATTCAGTTCCTCGAAAACCGGCAGCACGGATTTGCGCGAGGAAGACGTCCAGCAGCCGAAAACGGCGGCGACCTTGTCCTGCGAAATCAGCTGGCGGGCCTTTTCGGCAAACAGCGGCCAATCGGAGGCCGGATCGACCACGACGGCTTCGAGCTTCTTGCCGAGAACGCCGCCCTTCTTGTTCTGCTCGTCGATGAGCATCAACATGGCGTCCTTCAGCGTCGTCTCTGAAATCGCCATGGTACCGGAAAGCGAATGCAGCACGCCGACCTTGATCGTGTCATCAGCTGCAAACGCGCCGTGGAAGGCGGTGGTGGACAGGATCGCGCCAAGCAGCGCGGCACTAAGCGTCTTGCGGAACATCATCGGAAGAACCCCTCTCCTTGTTGGCCTCTCATCGAGGCTCAGCGGCATCTGCGGCCGCTGCTGGGAGGGACTATCGATCTCGCGGACGCGAAACCGTATACGTCAATTGACGTAGGCGGGGTGGCGAAAGATGCAGGGAAGGAGATTTGGGAGAAAGCTCGGTCTAAACATCCGCCGGCTTTTATGTTCGACCGTCCCGCCTATTCGACGTCATCCTCGCCCTTGAGGCGAGGATCCATAGGCGCTCCCATCGTGGATCCTCGGGTCAAGCCCGAGGATGACGCAGAGTGGGCCTGAAGAGTTGAAGACGCAAACGTGGCTAGGCCCACCGCAATCGGTAAAACTTCACAAGAAGCCAGATCAGGAATGCGGCTTGTCGTTCCGTTCTTCGTCGCGGATCGCATCATCGTGATACCAGGAACCGAAGTCGATATGCGGTTCCTGCGCCTGGCGCTCGAGGTCGTTCAGGCCGCTGCTGCGGAACTTCGAAAGACCCGCGCGCCCGCCGACCGGGAATTGATAGATCGTTGCCGTCTCGCGATGAATGCCAGTTGCCATTTCGATCATCTCACTTTGTTTGCATCGAAGCACTTTTTGTATGGAGCAAACCCGCAAGCGCCGGATTCGCTCCGTTTGATTAAAAAAAAATCACGTTGCGAAAAATATAGGCATTAATCGTCTCATATACAAGAAAAACCATTCCGAAAGCGCCGGTTTTTGGGGCAAATGCCGATCCCTCGCGCGCAATTGAAATCATTGCACCGCAGCAGGGCATTTCCCCGCCAGACGTCGGCTATCTATCAGGATTCAATGATGAAACATGAGGGGTGAATTTGCCTGCCGCAGTGCAGCAGAAGCGGACCGAGGTGATACCGCAGCCCCTGCATGACAGGGCCCCTGAAAGATTTTTCGAAGAATTCGCCCGATATCGCCAATCTGGCACGCGGCATGCATCTAACCCGTCAGCCCTTGAACGCGAATGCGCTTCCGGTGGTCAAAGCCACGGGAGGCCTCAAGGCTTCGCATTGTTACCTATGAGAGGTTCGTAATGACTAAGTTCAAACTCGAGTACATCTGGCTGGACGGATACAAGCCGGTCCCCAACCTGCGCGGCAAGACACAGGTCAAGGAATTCGACGAATTCCCGACGCTCGAGCAGCTGCCGCTTTGGGGTTTTGATGGCTCGTCCACCCAGCAGGCCGAAGGCCACTCGTCGGATTGCGTGCTGAAGCCCGTTGCGATCTATCCCGATCCGGCCCGCACCAACGGCGTACTCGTCATGTGCGAAGTCATGATGCCTGACGGCGTCACCCCGCATGCATCGAACAGCCGCGCGACCATCCTCGATGATGAAGACGCATGGTTCGGTTTCGAGCAGGAATATTTCTTCTACCAGGACGGCCGTCCGCTTGGCTTCCCCGAGCAGGGCTACCCGGCTCCGCAGGGTCCGTATTACACCGGCGTCGGCTTCAAGAACGTCGGCTCGGTTGCCCGCGAAATCGTTGAAGAACATCTCGACCTCTGCCTCGAAGCCGGCATCAACCACGAAGGCATCAATGCCGAAGTGGCCAAGGGCCAGTGGGAATTCCAGGTATTCGGCAAGGGCTCCAAGCGCGCCGCCGACCAGATCTGGATCGCCCGTTACCTGCTGCTGCGTCTTTGCGAACAGTACGGCATCGACGTCGAATTCCATTGCAAGCCGCTCGGCGATACCGACTGGAACGGTTCGGGCATGCATTGCAACTTCTCCACCAAGTTCATGCGTGAAGTTGGCGGCAAGGAGTATTTCGAAGCCCTCATGGCCGCTTTCGCCAAGAACTGGCAGGAGCATATCGACGTTTACGGTCCGGACAACCACCTGCGCCTGACCGGCAAGCACGAAACCGCTCCGTGGAACAAGTTCTCCTACGGCGTTGCCGACCGTGGCGCCTCGATCCGCGTTCCGCACTCCTTCGTCAACAACGGTTACCGTGGTTACCTCGAAGACCGTCGTCCGAACTCGCAGGGCTGCCCTTACCAGATCGCTTCCGTTGTTCTGAAGACGATTGCAGAAGTGCCGCTCGCAAAGTCGGCTGCTGCCTGATAACCCAAGACATGGCGTCGCCCGCAACCGGGCGACGCCATTTTTATGTCCACCGAACGGCCGGACCGGACAGGCGACCTTTCGCCCTCTGCCCTGCGTGGAATATTCTTGCCTATGCGCAAACTCGAAGACGTTGCGTGGCTTTGACCAACCGCATCGGCTTTTCCGAAACCGCGACACGGTTTTCGGTCCGATGCTCTAAAGCAAGAAGGTGAGCGATGGGCATTCTCAAAAAATTCTCTCTCGAAAACCGCATCGCCATCATCACAGGCAGCGGCCGCGGCCTCGGTTTCGAAATCGCCAGGGCCTTTGCCGAGGCTGGCGCCCATGTGTGGCTGACCGGCCGTAACGCCGAGGCGCTGGAACAGGCAGCAGGCACACTTCGGCAAGCCGGCGGAAAAGCCGATTATGCCGCTTTCGACATTGCCGATACCGCCGCCGGAACTGCCCTCGTCCACCGCATCATGGACGAATTCGGCCATCTCGATATCCTCGTCAACAATGTCGGCGCACGCGACCGCCGCCCGCTTTCCGAATTCAGCGACGAGGACGTGCTGGAGCTTATCCGCACCGACCTCACCTCCTCCGTCTCGCTGTCGCGAGACGCCGCGCAAGCCATGAATTCCAACGGTTACGGCCGCATCATCACCATCACCTCCATTCTCGGCCACATCGTCAGGCCGGGCGATGCGATCTATCCCGTTGCCAAGCAGGGGCTGACCGGGCTGATGCGCGCAATAGCTGTCGAATATGGTGCGCGCGGCATCACCAGCAACGCCATTGCACCCGGCATGTTCGCCACGGAAACCAATGCGGCCCTTGCCGAAAACCCTGACATGGTCGCATTCGCCAAACTGCGCGTGCCGCTGGAACGCTGGGGCAGGCCGGATGAAATCGCCGGTGCAGCCCTGTTTCTGGCCAGCGACGCCTCCTCCTTCGTCAACGGCCATGTGCTGACGGTGGATGGCGGCATGTCGGTGCGGCTGTGAGAATGGCAAAACACCTTTTGCGGAAAGGGGCTGGATCCTAGGCATGGCCGCACGGCAACGCATCATCCCCGTCAGGCGCGAATATAACCGCTGGGTCGCCAACCAGACGCTGGAAGATTATGCGCTGCGCTTCACCGCTAAAAGCGCCCGGCAATTTTCGTCCAACCGCATCTCCCACACCGCCATCGGCGCTATTTCCTTTCTGGCACTCGAAGCCATCGGCGGCGCGATCACGCTGTCATACGGCACCACCAACGCCTTTTACGCCATCATCGTCGCGGCCATTGCCATGCTTGCCGTCGGCCTGCCGATCAGCCGTTACGCCATCCGTCACGGCGTCGATATCGATCTCCTGACACGCGGCGCGAGCTTCGGTTACATCGGCTCCACCATCACCTCGCTGATCTACGCCGCCTTCACCTTCATGCTCTTCGCCATAGAGGCGTCGATCATGTCCGGCGCGCTGGAGCTGGCGCTCGGCATTCCGCTCTGGATCGGCTACATCATCTCCGCCGTCATGGTCATTCCGCTCGTCACCCACGGCGTGCGCCTCATCAGCCGTTTCCAGATCATCACCCAGCCCTTCTGGATCGTGCTGAACGTATTGCCCTTCATCTTCATCGCTTTGATGGACTGGGAAAAATACGATCTGTGGCGGGCCTTTTCCGGCATTCATCACGCCTCCGGTCCGCCGGGCACCGTGGCCCATTTCAATCTGGTGGAATTCGGCGCGGCGTCTGCCGTCATCCTCGCGCTGATGTCGCAGATCGGCGAACAGGTGGATTTCCTGCGCTTCCTGCCCGCCGAGGGACAGAGCCGCCTGCGCCATCGCATCGCGGTCTTTCTGGCGGGTGCCGGCTGGGTCGTCGTCGGCGTGCCGAAGCTGCTGGCCGGTTCCTTCCTCGTGGTCTTGACCTTCAGTTCCGGCGTCTCGGTGGACCGCGCCGCCGATCCGGCCCAGATGTACCTGACCGCCTTCGGCTACATGATCCCCAACCATACGGCGGCTATGCTGCTGATGGTCGCCTTCGTGGTGGTCTCGCAGCTGAAGATCAACGTCATGAACGCCTATGCGGGCTCGCTCGCCTGGTCCAACTTCTTTTCCCGCCTCACCCACAGCCACCCCGGCCGCGTGGTCTGGCTGGTCTTCAACGTAGTGATCGCGCTGCTGTTGATGGAACTCGGCATCTATCGCCTGCTGGAAGAAACGCTCGGCATTTTTTCCATCGTCGCCATGGCCTGGCTCTGCACCATCTCGGCCGATCTGTTCATCAACAAGCCGCTCGGCCTTGCCCCACCGGGCATCGAGTTCAAGCGCGCCCATCTCTACGATATCAATCCCGTCGGCGTCGGCTCCATGGCGCTTTCGGCCACCATTGCGCTGATGGCGCATTTCGGCACCTTCGGCGCACTCGCTGCCTCGCTTGCGCCCTATCTCACCCTCATCGTCGCCTTCATAGCCTCGCCGCTGATCGCCTGGGGCACGAAGGGCAAATTCTATCTGGCCCGCAAGCCGCGCCAGAAATGGCGCGAGCTGAGCGCCATCACCTGCTCCATCTGCGAACACCCGTTCGAGCCGGAAGACATGGCATGGTGTCCAGCCTATGCGGCGCCGATCTGTTCGCTCTGCTGCTCGCTGGACAGCCGCTGCCATGACATGTGCAAGCCGAAGGCCAAGCTCAACTATCAAGTCGCGACGGTCGCAAAATCTTTCCTGCCCCACCAATTGGTTGCAAAACTCGCCACAAGGCTCGGACGTTATGGCATGGCGGCGGCCATCGCCGTCACCGCCATTGGCGGCATATTGGCGCTCATCGCCCATCAGGTCGGCACCGCCTCGCCGGCAACGGCTGACGTGGTCAACCGCACCATCCTCATCGTGTTTTTCGTCTTTGCCGTCATTGCCGGCATCGTCTGCTGGTTTCTGGTTCTTGCCCATGACAGCCGGGTGGTTGCGGAAGAGGAATCCTCACGCCAGAACACGCTGCTGTTGAAGGAAATCGCCGCCCACAAGAAGACCGACGCCGCCCTTCAGGACGCCAAGGAAACGGCTGAGGCCGCCAACCGCGCCAAGAGCCGCTACGTGGTCGGCCTCAGCCACGAATTGCGCACGCCGCTCAACGCTGTTTTGGGCTACGCCCAAATCCTCGAACGCGATGAGACCATTCCCGCGCCGCGGCAATCGGCCATCAAGGTCATTCGCCGTTCCGCCGACCATCTCTCCGGCCTGATCGACGGGCTTCTGGATATTTCCAAGATCGAGGCTGGCCGCCTGCAGGTCTATTCCAACGAGATCAATATTCAGGATTTCCTCGACCAGATCGTCGACATGTTCCGCCCGCAGGCGCAGGCCAAGGGGCTGGAATTCCGGCACGAACGCGCCCATTCCCTGCCGCAATATGTCCGCACGGATGAAAAGCGTCTGCGCCAGATTCTCGTCAACCTGCTCTCCAACGCCATCAAGTTCACCGATGAGGGCAGCGTCACCTTCGATGTCGCCTATCGCAGCCAGGTGGCAAGCTTCACGGTGTCGGATACCGGGCGCGGCATTGCCGAAAAAGACCTCGCCCGCATCTACGAGCCTTTCCAGCGCGGCGAGGCCGAAAGCGTGCGCCCCATGCCGGGCCTCGGCCTTGGGCTGACAATCACAAGGCTTCTGACCAACACGCTGGGCGGCGAGATTTCCGTCTCCAGCGAGAAGGACAGCGGCTCCACCTTTCGCGTCCGCCTCATGCTGTCTGCCGTGCATCGGCCAAGCACCGCGCCTGCGGCAGAAAAGACCATCCGCTCCTATTCCGGCCCGCGCCGCACCATCGTGGTGGTTGATGACAATGAGGATCACCGCGAGCTGATGCGGCAGGTGCTTTCGCCGCTCGATTTCGTGGTGCTGACCGCCCAGAGCGGACCGGAATGCCTGACACTCATCGAAGGCGTGCAGCCCGACCTCTTTCTCATCGATATCTCCATGCCCGGAATGTCCGGCTGGCAGCTTGTGACGAAGTTGCGTGAAGCAGGGCAGACGGCTCCGCTCATCATGCTCTCGGCCAATATCGGTGACGGCACCGTAGCGGGTGCCGGAGAAGACAATCACAACGACGCCATCGCCAAGCCGGTCGATATCCGCCACCTGTGCGACAGGCTTGCGGTGCATCTCGGCCTGAAGTGGATTTACGATACCGACCTTCCCCCGGCACCCATCCCCCAGCCGCCGGCGCAGATCGTTCATCCCGGCGTAATTCATATCAAGGATTTGCAGAGGCTCGGCGAAATAGGCTACATACGCGGCATAGAGGCAAAACTCGCAGATCTCGCCCGCAACACCAACAACCTGCCCTTCACGCAAGAGCTTGGCACCTATGTGCAGGCCTTCGATCTGGCCGGTTACGCCCATTTTCTAAAGCGGTTTGAAGAGAACGACAGGGGAGACGGCAAGGCATGAGCGGGCAAGGCGCAGCACTGCCGAGAGACATTGTATTGCTGGTGGATGACAGTCCCGAAGCGCTGGGGTTCCTCACCGATGCGCTGGAACAGTCAGGCTTTTCGGCGCTGATCGCCACATCCGGTCAGGCCGCGCTCAACATTGCCGAACGCATCACGCCCGATATCATCCTGCTCGATGCGGTCATGCCGGCCATGGACGGTTTCGAAACCTGCCGCCGCCTGAAGGCCAACGCCGCCGTGGCCCAGGTGCCTGTCATCTTCATGACCGGGCTGACGGAGACCGAACATGTGGTGCGGGCGCTCGAATCCGGCGGTGTCGACTATCTGACCAAGCCGATCAACATCGATGAGCTGCGCGCCCGCATCCGTGTGCATCTCTCCAATGCCCGCTCGGCGCAGAGCGCCCGCGTGGCGCTGGATGCCGCCGGTCGGCACCTGCTCGCCGTGCGCGCCAACGGCGCGATCCACTGGTCCACACCACAGGCAACCCGGCTGGTCAACGCCGCCACCGGCCGCGATGATGGGCTGGAGATTGTCGTTGCCCATATTTCCGGCTGGCTGGCCGACAGGACAACGGTGGATTCCGCCCGCGATGCACCGCTGACGATCACCGAGGCCGGGCGGCCCGCTTTGCAGCTATCCTTCCTCGGCGCAATGGGACCGGACGAATATCTCTTCCGTCTGACAGCCGCCAATGAGAAATCCGACGACCACCTGCTGAAGGACCACTTTGCCCTGACAACGCGGGAATCGGAAGTTCTGCTGTGGATTGCCAAAGGCAAATCCAACCGCGATATCGGCGATATTCTCGGCCTTTCCGCCAGAACCGTGAACAAACATCTGGAACAGATCTATGTGAAGCTCGGCGTCGAAAACCGCGCTTCGGCGGCCGTCAAGGCGGCGCATATTTTGCATCAGGGCTGACGAGCACAATTAGTGCGGTAAGGTTCAGCAAACATATATTTTCTGCTTGAATGCAGAGTATCCGCTTCCGGCCGAGCGGATGCCCCTTGTTTCTTCTCCCCACCGGGGAGAAGTCCGCGGCAGCGGGATGAGGGGGCAAGCGTCGAGATATTCGGAGAGCTTGCCCCCTCATCCGACCCTTCGGGCCACCTTCTCCCCGACGGGGAGAAGAAACCTGCCTCACCCCTGCCTGCCGAAAAATCACCACCCGATCCACCTGATCCCCAACACAGGAGAAACGCCCATGAACCGTTTCATCATCCTTTCCGGCTGCTCCGGCGGCGGAAAATCCACCCTCCTCGCAGAACTTGCCCGGCGCGGTTTCGTAACCGTCGAGGAGCCCGGTCGGCGCATCGTCATCGAAGAAACCCGCAATAACGGCACCGCCCTGCCCTGGATCGACATCGAGGCCTTCGCCCGCCGGGCGATCACCATGGCCCTGGAAGACCGGCAAAAGGCGCCAGCGGATGGCCTCGTCTTTTTCGATCGCGGCCTGATCGACGCCGCCTCTGCGCTACGCCATGTCGGCGGCGATGGCTTCATCGATACGCTGAAAAACACGCACCGCTATAACCGTCTGGTTTTCCTCACCCCGCCCTGGCCTGAAATCTATCGGGGCGACGATGAACGCCGGCATGATTTCGACGCGGCGGTCGAGGAGTATGAACGTCTTGTCCGGGACTATGAAGCGCTTGGCTACGATAGCGTCGTGCTTCCAAAATCAGGCATCGAGGAACGTGCCGACTTTATTCTGGCGCGGATCGGCTGAACAGCCACAGGTTCGGCAGCGATATCAGAGCAATTGCGCGACGGTAACAAACTCGAACCCGCGTTGACGAAGGCCATCTATGATCAGGGGCAGCGCCTGCCGGGACACCTCGCGGCTTCGATACATGACATGCATGATGATGATCGAGCCGTTTCTCGTTTGCTCGATGACGTGACTGGCGAGGGCGGCCGCATCGTCGGCGACATCGGGAAACGATTCCGGTTCGACATCCCACATGATGGTTTTCCGGTCATGCCGTGAAAGATACCAGGGCAAGGTGAGCAGCTTCTTGCCATAGGGCGGCCGGAACATGATCTCGCCTTCGTAGCCCGCAGCGCGAATAGCCGCATCGGTGCGCTCGATCTCCTCCCTGATCCGCGCCGGCCCCATGAACATCATGTTGGAATGCGTATAGCTATGGTTGCCGAGCTGATGCCCCTCGCTCACGATCATGCGCGCCTGCGGCAGGTTTTCTTCGGTCTCCTTACCGGTCAAAAAGAAAGTCGCTTTTACCCCGCGCTCCCTCAGGATCGTCAGGACATCAGGCGTAAAACGCACCGACGGCCCATCGTCGAAGGTCAGCGCCACCACCGGCCTTTCCGTTTCGACCCTTGCGATGATGCCACCAAATAATTGCGTCGTTCGGGATTTGCTGAAGAAATGCACGCCTATCAGCACCGCCGCCAGCCCAGCAAGAACAAGGAATAGAGACACGGTTCGCTTTATCGTCATTGCTACCCCTCATTGCAGTTTTCCCGAGAGGCTTTGTTTCCCGCCTTGTTGTCTCCAGTATGGCAAGCCGGACCACAAAAAGAAAAAGCCCGGCATCGCTGCCGGGCTTCGATAGGAAGTCACAGAAGAGCTTAGCTGCCCTGCTGGATGTAGGTGAACTTGCCGTCCGGACCCTTCTTCCATTCGTACATGACGTAGCCGGGAAGCTTCGGGTCGCCCTTCTCGTCGAAGGAGATGTCGCCAAGCGCGGTCGGGAAGGTGCCGGACTTCAGGGCCTCGGCAACCTTTTCCGGCTCCACGGAACCGGCAGCCTTCGCCGCACCGGCAATCGCCTGCATCGCGGCGTAGGAGTAGAGCGTGTAGGCTTCCGGGTTGAAGCCGGCGGCCTTGAACTTCTCTACCAGCTCCTTGTTTTCCGGGCGCAGCGTCGGATCGGGGCCGAAGGTGTTGAGCGTGCCTTCAACGGCGTCGCCGGCGATGGAAGCAAGTTCGTTCGAGACGATACCGTCGCCCGAAACGAGCTTCGCCTTCAGGCCCTGGTCAGCCGCCTGGCGGATGATGAGACCGGCTTCGGTGTGCAGGCCGCCCCAGTAAATGATGGAAACGCCGGCTTCCTTCATCTTGGAGATCAGCGCGGAGAAGTCCTTGTCGCCGACGTTGACGCCTTCATACATGACCTCAGTCACGCCGGCGGCATTGGCAGCCTTCTTGGTTTCATCGGCAAGGCCCTGACCATAAGGTGTCTTGTCGTGAATGATGGCGACCTTGGCGTCCTTGAAGTGGTCGGCCAGGTACTTGCCGGCGATGCCGCCCTGCTGGTCGTCACGGCCGCAGGTGCGGAAAGTGTTCCACAGGCCGCGTTCGGTGAAAACAGGGTTGGTTGCGGCAGGCGTGATTTCGAGAATACCGTTTTCGGCGTAAACTTCAGAGGCCGGAATGGAAACGCCGGAGTTGAAGTGACCGACAACGAATTTCACGCCGTCAGCAACGAATTTGTTGGCAACCGAAATACCCTGCTTGGGGTCGGATACGTCGTCGCCCAGCACGATCTTGATCTGCTCGCCATTGATGCCGCCGGCGGCATTGATGTCTTTCGCAGCCTGTTCGGCACCCTTCTGGATCTGAGCGCCGAAAGCAGCGTTTGGGCCGGTCAGCGGTGCGCCGACAGCGATCACGACATCGGCCCAGGCCGAACCGCCAAACGCGACCATGGCGGTCAGCGCAACAGCGGAAAGAAGAGACTTCTTCATTACTTTACTCCCAGTTCCTTTGGATGGGTTGATTGCAAGGACCTGTTCAGTACCCACCTTCACTGAACAGGAAACCGTTCCACTCTGACGAGCATTGTGCAGTCGGAAAAATCCGCCTGTCAATCTTTCTTCTTGTAGGAAAATGCCGACGTCCGGTCGTAGAGCCAATAGTAATTATTGACCATCTGGCTCGTCCTGCGCATGCGGAAACCGATGCTGGAAAAGACCAGAAGAAGAACGACGTCAAACACGTAATAGAAGCCGTTGATGAACGGCCCGTTGAAGAGCGCGTAATGCAGAAACCGCATGACGAGCCCCAGTGCGAGCGTATAGATCACCACCCGCGTATAACCGCCCCAGCCATCGGCCACCGATCTGCCCGTGCGCCACGCCGTCCAGAAACCCAAGAGAACAACCAGTGCGCGCAGAACATAACGCACGCCGTTATCGGTTTCGAAAAAAAGGCCCTGCATCTCTTTCCCCATCAGTGCCGGGCGGAAACGCCCTGGCCCTGCCTTGTCTGTCGTCCCGTCGTTTCCCGCCGGGCATTTTATTGTTTACGCCCCACCAGGGATCCTTAAGGTTTGGCCGAAAGGACGGCAGGCCGCCGTTTGCAGTCTTGCGCCGCAAGATTTCCGGCGCAAGTAAAATCTTTCAGTGCCGTCCGCCTTCGAGATAGGCGGCGCGCACCTGCGGATCGGCGAGCAGTTCCCTGCCCGAACCACTCATCGTCACCTTGCCGTTGACCATCACATAAGCGCGGTCGGAAAGCTTCAGCGCGGCAAAGGCGTTCTGCTCCACGAGGAAGACGGTCAGCCCCTCTTCCTGGTTGAGTTTCTTGATCGCCTCGAAAATGCCCTTGACGATCAGCGGTGCAAGACCGAGTGACGGTTCATCAAGCAGCAGCAGCTTCGGACGCGCCATCAGCGCGCGGCCGATGGAGAGCATCTGCTGCTCGCCGCCGGAAAGCGTGCCGCCGCGCTGGCTCTGGCGCTCTTTCAGACGCGGGAACATCGTGAAGATCTTCTCGACGTCCTCTTTGAAATGCTTGAGATTATCGAGATTGGCGCCCATCTGCAGGTTTTCCAGCACCGTCATGCGCGGGAAAATCCGGCGGCCTTCGGGAGACTGGGCGATGCGCTTGCGGGCGATGAGATGCGTTGGCAGATGGGTAATGTCCTCACCGTCGAAGATCACCTGACCGGCGCGCGCCTGCGGGCTGCCGCAGATGGTCATCATCAGCGTCGACTTGCCGGCGCCATTGGCGCCGATCAGGCTGACGATCTCACCCTTGTTGACCTCGACATCGACACCGGCCAGAGCCCGGATATTGCCATAATAGGTTTCGACACCCTGGACTTTGAGAAGCGATTCACCGGGCATCAGGCCGCTCCTCCGTCGAGTTCTTCCGCAATCACGTCTTCCACTTCATCATCCTCGACACCCAGATAGGCGGCGATGACCTTCGGGTCGTTCTTCACATGGTCCGGCGAACCGTCGGAAATCTTCTGGCCATATTCCAGAACCACAACATGGTCGGAAATCTGCATGACCACGGACATGTCGTGCTCGATAAGAAGCAGCGACGTGCCTTCATCGCGGATGCCGCGCAGCAGCGCATTGAGCGCCAGCGATTCCTTCGGATTGAGACCGGCGGCCGGCTCATCGAGGCACAGAAGCTCCGGCCCCGTGCACATGGCGCGGGCGATTTCCAGACGGCGCTGCGCGCCATAGGGCAGATCGCCGGCCGGATCGTCGGCGCGGTCGGTCAGATCGGCCTTGTCCAGCCAGTATTTGGCCTTTTCGATCGAATCATCCACCGCCCGCCGGTAAGCGGGCAGGCCGAGAAGGCCGAGAATGGTGTAACCCGAGGCCTTCATCAGCGCATTGTGCTGCGCCACCAGCAGGTTTTCCAGAACCGTCAGACCCGAAAACAGGCGGATGTTCTGGAAGGTGCGCGCCACCTTGGCCTTCTTGGTGATCTCGAAATCCGGCAGGCGCTCGAGAAGATGCGCCTCGCCACTCTGCTGGCGCATGGTGATCATGCCCATCGTCGGCTTGTAGAAGCCGGTGATGCAGTTGAAGACCGTGGTCTTGCCCGCACCGTTGGGGCCGATCAGCGCCGTGATCTCGCCGCGCTTCGCCTCGAAGGAGAAGTCGTTGATGGCCATCAGGCCGCCGAAGCGCATCGAGAGATGTTCGACCTTGAGGATCGTATCGCCAGTGGTGTTTGGTGTCATGTTCGTCATTCCGGAAGCCATCAACCGTGACCTTCCTTGGTAAAGCTGCCGGAGACGGCCTTGCGTTCTTTAAGGAAGGCCGTGGGTTCACGCGAGCCGACGAAACCGCGCGGCTTGAACAGCATGACGATGACCATGGCGAGACCGAAGAGCAGCATGCGGTAAAGTTCCGGTGTGAAGTCAGGCCCGAAGACATGCTTCAGGAACTCCATCTCACGCAGAAGCTCGGTGCCGCCGACCATGACGAGGGCGGCGATGGCGATGCCTGTCAGCGAACCCATGCCGCCGAGAACGACGATGGCGAGGATGACGGCCGATTCCAGGAAGACGAAGCTTTCCGGCGAAACGAAACCCTGCCGCGCGGCGAAGAAGGAACCGGCGAAACCGCCGAACATCGCGCCCGTGGCAAAGGCGGTGAGCTTGGTGATGACGGTGTCGATGCCGAGCGAACGGCAGGCGATTTCGTCCTCGCGCAGCGCTTCCCATGCACGGCCGATCGGCATGCGGCGCAGCTTGATGGTGACGTAAGCCGTCAGCATGCACAGAAGCAGGATCACGTAGAACAGGAAGATCTTGTAATAGGCCGACGACATCGACAGGCCGAAGGCCTTGGCGAAATTGTTCGGCGCGGCGACATCGAAGGACCAGATGCCGAAGACCGAAGCCTTGGCGATGCCGGAAATGCCGAAGGTGCCCTTGGTGACGGCCGTCCAGTTCAAAAGCACGAGGCGGATGATCTCACCGAAGGCCAGCGTGACGATCGCCAGATAGTCGCCGCGAAGGCGCAGAACCGGGAAACCGAGAATGATGCCCCAGAAGCCGGCGAGAATGCCCGCGACCGGCAGGAGCACCCAGAAGGACAGGCCGAAATGGCTTGACAGCAGCGCATAAGAATAGGCGCCGACCGCGTAAAAGGCCACATAACCGAGATCGAGCAGGCCGGCGAGGCCGACGACGATGTTCAGGCCCCAGGCCAGCATCACATAGATCAGGATCTGGATGCCGAAATTGTCGACGAATTTCAGCGAGCCCTGAAAGCCGAACAATTGCACGGCGATAACAGGATAAAGCAGCAGCAGGACGAGCGCCAGCTTCAGGAAGTGCTTGTGGAAAAATCCTTTTTCCTCGGAGATTTCCAGAATGCCACTTTTCGCCTTGGCAAGCCGGCGGCGGTCCAGCGACGGCTTGATGAAGCCGACCACGAGAAAGCGGCCGACCGCGGCAATGCCGACGAAGATCGCCAGAAGCCCCCAGCGGGTGCCCCAGATCAGCTGGTTGTTGATATCCTGATAGGTGACGATGCCGACATAAAGAATGAACATGCCGAACGAGATGAGGCCCGCAATCAGGCCCTCCTTCACGGCCGTCGCCATCAGGCTCGGGCTGGAAGCGGCGTTTTCGGAAGCGATATTGGTCATGGGATCACACCTTCTCGACTTCCGGACGACCGAGAATACCGGTCGGCTTGAAGATCAGCACGAAAGCCAGAATGCCGAATGCCGCGACATCCTTGTAGGCGATGGAGAAATAGGCCGACCACAGCGATTCAATGAGACCGATCAGCAGACCGCCGAGAACAGCGCCCGGAAGCGAGCCGATGCCGCCGAGAACGGCCGCGGTAAACGCCTTGACGCCGGGAATGAAGCCGTCGCTGAACGAGGCAACGCCATAATACATCAGATACATGGTGCCCGCGACCGCAGCCAGCGCCGCACCCATGATGAAGGTGATGGAGATGGTCTTGTCGACATCAACGCCGAGCAATGCGGCCATCTTGCGGTCCTGTTCGGTGGCGCGCTGCGCCCGGCCGAGCGGGGTCTTGTTGACGATATACCAGAAGGCGAAGAGCAGCACCGAGGTGACGACCATGATGATCAGCTGCTTCAGCGAGACGGTAATGGCGCCGAAATGATAGCTTTCCGTCACCATGGACGGGATCGGCTTGTTGCGCGGACCCTGGGTGACCTGGATGAAGTTGGACAGCGCGATCGACATGCCGATGGCAGTGATCAGCGGTGCAAGACGGAACGAACCTCTGAGCGGGCGGTAGGCGACGCGCTCGATCACCCAGTTCCACAGGCCGGTCATCAGCATGGCGACGACCATCATCAAAAGCAGAAGAAGCGCCACCGGAATGCCGGCGACAAAAGATGTCACGATCAGGAAAACGATCAGGGCGGCGAAGCCGCCAAGCATGAAAATATCGCCATGGGCGAAGTTGATCATGCCGATGATGCCGTAAACCATCGTATAGCCGATAGCGATGAGGCCGTAGATCGATCCAAGAGTCAGCCCGTTGATGAGCTGCTGGATAAAATACTCCATGTCTTTCCCCCGGGCACGACCTCGAATGGGTCACGCCTCGTTATGTTAATTATAGGGGAAGCCTTTCAGGCAGACCCCCACCCTCAAAATGCATATCGTGTTCGTTAAAAATGTGAAGTCAAAAACGGGCGATCCTGCACAAAATTTGGAATTTCCACATGGACTGCCGCTTTCCCGGTCAAAAGAGCCATGATTTTGGCAGGAAGTGCTGAAAAAATGACGGTTGGATGCTTATTTTAGCATTGTCCAATGCCATTATTTGACGGGCAGCGGGCAAAGGAGTAGCGAATATCGGAACGGCGATATCCCGCAGACGGGATACAATTGGCAAAGAGATGATCGACATATTGACGAAAGCGGCGCTGGACGCCGGGCAGGCCATCATGGCGGTCCATCGCGCCGGCCCACATGTGTCATACAAGGACGACTGTTCGCCCGTGACCGAGGCCGACCAGCGTGCCGAGGTGATCATCCTTGCGGCGCTGGCCCTCCATTTTCCTGACATCCCCGTGGTGGCCGAAGAGGCTGTCTCAAACGGCATCCTGCCGGAAACCGGTGCGGAATTCTTTCTCGTCGATCCGCTTGACGGCACCAAGGAATTCATTGCCGGCAAGGACGATTTCACCGTCAATATCGCGCTCATCCGCAATGGCATTCCGGTGGCCGGCGTCGTTTACGCCCCCTGCCGTGGACAGGCGTGGACGGGTGAAGAAAACGCCGCCGAAAAGCTCGCAATATCAGGCGAAGGCGCAATCCTTTCGCGCCACCCCATCCGGGCGCGTCAGCGCGGCGCTTCGCCCGTGGCGCTGATCAGCCGCTCGCATTGCACGGCGAAGACGGAAGCCTTCGTGGCCGAACACGGGCTGAAAGACTGCATTTCCGTCGGCTCCTCGCTGAAATTCTGCATGCTGGCGGAAGGCGCTGCCGATATCTACCCCCGCTTCAGCCGTACCATGATGTGGGACACGGCCGCCGGCGACGCCGTGCTGCGCGCCGCAGGCGGCAGGACGCTCGATTGCGAGGGCAGGCCCCTTGTCTATGCGGTGAGGGGCGATGGCGAGGATGCGCTGGCCAATCCGGACTTCATTGCCGAGGGGGCGATGGCGGTGGAACACGCGGGGTAACAGGCGCTCGGCGCGTTTCCTCGGCTCTTGCAAAGCGCGGATCGATCTCCGCTTCGGCGTATGAGGCTTCACCCCCCTCTGCCCTGCCGGGCATCTCCCCTTCAAGGAGGGAGATCAGCCGGAGGCACTACCACCACTTCATTCGCAGATGCTGAGATGGGCGAAGCCTGCCCGCGAGTCTATCTCCCCTGTTGAGGGGGAGATGCCCGGCAGGGCAGAGGGGGTAAGCCGCGCCCACCAAGGCCCAACAAAAAATAATCCATCCCCACTCATCCCCACCCCACGTCCCCCCGTCACAATGCCCCGCAAGGAAACACAACAACGCGGAAGGCACATCATGACGGAACAGACGGCGAGACTTCGGCTTCCTTACATCCTACCCTCACAGGCCCAAAAACACGTCACCCACAACGAAGCCCTGCAAAGGCTGGATGCAATCGTGCAGCTCACCATCAAGGCTGCCGTTGCCGCCCCGCCCGAGAATGCGTCCGAAGGCGATTGTTTCCTGCTGACGCCGGGCGCCACCGGCGATTGGGTCGGCAAGGGCGGCAGGCTCGCGTTCCGGCAGGATGGCGCGTGGCTCTTTATAGTACCGCAGCCGGGCTGGACGGCATGGTTTGCGACCGAGAGCAAATATCGCCTGCTGCAGGACGGGAGCTGGCGCGACCTGCCGCTGCCGGCCACCGGCCGGCAGGAGCGGCTGGGGATCGGCGCGGAGGCCGATGACACCAACCGGCTGGCGCTCGCCTCCCCCGCCAGCCTCTTTACCCATGCCGAGGAAGACGGCAGCCACCGCATGACGATCAACAAGGCGGCAAAGGCCGATACCGCCACGCTGCTGTTCCAGTCCGGCTGGAGCGGCCGGGCGGAAATGGGCCTTGCCGGCCATGACGGGTTTTCGATCAAGACCAGTGTGGATGGCACCTCCTGGCACACGGCGCTTCTGTGCAGCGGCGATGGCCGGGTCTCGATGCCCAACCGTCCGCTTGCCGTCGCCGGCATGCCCTCTGGCACGACGAAACCCACCAATGGCTCGGCGGCGGGTTTTTCCGTGCTCTTCATCGCCGAGGGCGGATTTGCGCTCGGGGAAACCCTGGGAACCGGTGGGCGTGAACTCGTCGTTCCGGCAAAGGGCCTTTATCTGGCAGCATTGTCGCTCGCCGTGGTCTCCTCCTCCGGCCACCGGGTGACGCTTTTCATCAACGGTGCGGCGGCCAGTTTCGGCATGGCAGGAAATGCATCGACCTCAGGCACACAGCAGTCGGCAACATCGATCCTTCCGCTCGATGCCGGCGACCGCCTGCGGCTGCAGCATGAGGGAACGGCGGAATTTACCCAGGGCAACGGGAAAACGTGCCTTTCGCTTGCGGCACTCTGACGGAAACAACCGATGAGAGAGAAAAAATGCGATTTTTGGAAAAATTTTTTCCCGGCAAAATAAGGCGACTCGAACAAATCAGGCGAAACCGTTCAAATTCTTAATAAATTGTCACGAGCTGCTTAGGCAATTTTTAAAGGTACCGGGATAGAGTTCCCGTCATATGGTCTTGAGTTTGTATAGAGTGTCCAATGACCGAAATGATACGCCCACGAGTTAAATATGTCATCGGCCCCGATGGCAGCCCTCTGACGATTGCGGATCTTCCGCCTGCCAATACCCGTCGCTGGGTCATTCGCAGAAAGGCGGAGGTGGTTGCCGCGGTACGCGGAGGACTGCTGAGCCTCGAGGAAGCCTGCGAGCGTTATACGCTCACCGTTGAAGAATTCCTGTCCTGGCAGTCCTCGATCTCCGATCATGGCCTCGCCGGTCTGCGCACCACGCGCATTCAGCAATATCGCCACTAAACAGTGCGCCGGCGCGGTAACGCGCCCCAAACCGAATTCCAGAACGCCCCGCCGGATCATCGACGGGGCTTTCGGTTTGATTTCGGATTTCTCCTGAAAACTGCCCGACAGAGCCGGTGATTGTCGCCGGTTTGTGTCCGCTGCGTTCGCTATCGCGCTGTTTCAATTCAGGCGCAAGCCGTTAGAGTGGCGAAAACGAACAGCAATGCGGAGGCAGAGACCATGGACATCAAGACCACCGAAACCGGATCGCGCGGCGAATATTCGGCGACCATCGACGGCCACAAGGCGGAGATGACCTATTCGCGCACCTCCCCTTCCCTCATCATCATCGACCATACCGGTGTGCCCGATGCGCTGCGCGGCAAGGGTGTCGGCCAGACGCTCGCCGCCCATGCGATTGATGAAGCCCGCAAGGGCGGCTGGAAGATCATTCCGCTCTGCCCCTTCTTCAAGGCCCAGACATTGCGCCATGCCGAATGGGCGGATGTGATCCAGGGGTAAAATGGCAGACATAAAGAGCCTTATGGCAGCTATCTACGGGTGTTTTGGCCAAAACGGAGCATCCACACTCCGTCACCCCAGCCTTGAGCCGGGGTCCAGCAAGCTCAAGTCATTGAGCTGAAAAGACACTTCTCGTTGCGCAGGCGCGCGTCGGCTGGATGCCGGATCAAGTCCGGCATGACGGCGGAGAGATTTTCAGGTGTACCAGCAATCACGCCACCTTCAACGGCGGCGTCCCGGCATGCATGCTCCGGCGGACTTCTTCACGGAATTCCAGCGTATCCTCTGCGCCATGCACCGCCACGGCATGTTGCACGGCCGCTTCCATAAGCTCTTCTTGAGAATCGGCGGAAATGGCAACGGTGCATCTGCTGTCACTGGGGAATTCACGGCAATCGATATATTGGCGGGCCATTTTTTCCTCCCTGCAATAGCCGCCCGCGCCTGCACGGGGCGCGTGCGCGTAAAAGCCTCCGGCTCACGGTCGGAACCCCCGTAAAATACGCCTTTCCCAACTTCCGGACAATCGAAATCGGGCATGACCGTCCCGGCGGGAAACACCGGCGACGCCGCAAAACAAAAGGCCGCCCTTAAGGAGCGGCCTTTTAAAAAAATGCATGGCGTCCCGTCATTGAAAGCCGCCTCCTGATCCACCGGCAGCCGTCAATGAGGACGATCATTCGTCAGCTTTTGCGCCTGTGGTCAGGCGCGGGCGCGGATGGCTCCGTCGCGGTTTTCCAGTGCGGCGGCCTTTTCATATTCGGCCTGCACCTCTTCCAGCGAAGCCTCGGCGGCCTCCTGCTGGGCCTTCAGCTCCCGGATCGAGACCTGAAGATTATCCGCCCGCTGGCGCGCGGCCTTGGCGAAGGTCGGATAGGCGAAATGTGTCGGATCGGTAATGCCCGACTTGCTCTCTTCCAGAGAGATCTGATGCACCAGTTCCTTTGCCATCCGCTCAAACTCGGACATCATCTGCTGCAGCTGGTTAAGCTGCCGGCGTTTTTCATTGACCTGAAATTCCTTCAGGCGAACCAGGCTGTCACGCGACTTCATACGCAATACTCCATGGATAGCGAGACCCGGATCAAAAAAGGCACTATGCCCCCTGACCGGCCCGTTTAACCCGCCCGTTTTTCCGTAAGGGTTGACCCCTGTCCCGGAATGATTCCCAAAAGTTACCCGACGTTAATAAAAAACCGCCGTCGTTAACCTTTCGTTTACGGGCATCGTTAATGATAAACACGATCATTTAAGGGTCGGTAAATGCCAGGTCCAAAAAAACGGGCCAGACGATGTAAGAGTCGATTGAATCACTTAGCGGGAAATCCTCACGTTGAGCTTCAATTTTGGCGATGGTGGATTCACGTGCAAAAACAGCGAAATGCCTTCTTTGCTTAATAAATTCGATACACCTTGCCAAAGGCAATTAGAATTTGTTAACCATTTGGTGGCAGCCTGCAAATCAGGCAACGTCTGGATCCGCATCGCGCGAGGCAATGATTTACCGGTTCGCGGGCGGCAAAGGGGATAATTATGCGGGTTCTACTTATTGAAGACGACAGCGCAACAGCGCAGAGCATTGAACTGATGCTCAAGTCGGAAAGCTTTAACGTCTACACGACCGACCTCGGCGAGGAAGGCGTGGACCTCGGCAAGCTCTACGATTACGATATTATTCTTCTCGACCTCAACCTGCCCGACATGTCGGGTTACGAGGTTCTGAGAACGCTTCGCCTCTCCAAGGTCAAGACGCCGATCCTCATCCTGTCCGGCATGGCCGGCATCGAGGATAAGGTTCGCGGCCTCGGCTTCGGCGCAGACGATTACATGACGAAGCCGTTCCACAAGGACGAACTTGTTGCCCGCATTCATGCCATCGTCCGCCGTTCCAAGGGCCATGCGCAGTCGGTCATCGCCACCGGCGAGCTTATCGTCAATCTCGATGCCAAGACGGTTGAAGTGGGCGGCCAGCGCGTTCACCTGACCGGCAAGGAATATCAGATGCTTGAGCTGCTTTCGCTGCGCAAGGGCACGACGCTGACCAAGGAAATGTTCCTGAACCACCTCTATGGCGGCATGGACGAACCGGAACTGAAGATCATCGACGTCTTCATCTGCAAGCTGCGCAAGAAGCTCGCAAACGCCGCCGGCGGCGCAAACTACATCGAAACCGTCTGGGGCCGCGGCTATGTTCTGCGCGAGCCTGACGGCGCCACGGAATTCCTCGAAACCGCCTGATCCAATCCGGAACAGGACAGTTTTTAAAAGACCCGCTGGAAACGGCGGGTTTTTTGTTGCGATTTTCTCTCCCTCATTGCTGTGCCTGTCACAGGAATCCAGCCATCCCAAGTCCTTGGGTTGAAAGGACTCTCCGCCGCGCAGACGCGTCGACCGGATTCCTGTGACAAGCACAGCAATGAGGAGAGAAAGACCTGGCCACGCATCGCCAAAGGACGCCGGTACATGAACCACGCCATCCCAACCCTCAAGACGGATCGCCTGACGCTGCGCCCGCTGACCATGGCGCATTTCCCCGCCTATCGGAACTTCATGACGTCGCCGCGCTCCATCGGTGTCGGCGGACCATACGACCTGCCCTCAACATGGGGCGTGTTCTGCCACGATCTCGCCAACTGGTACTTTTTCGGCCATGGCGCGCTAATGATCGAGCTTGGCGAAACGGGGGAATGTATCGGCCAGGTCGGCATCAATCACGGTCCGCTGTTTCCGGAAAAGGAACTTGGCTGGCTGCTTTACGAAGGCCATGAGGGGCGCGGTTATGCCGCTGAAGCCGCCTCGGCGCTGCGCGACTGGGCCTTCAGGACCCTGAGCCTGCCCACGCTTGTTAGCTACGTCTCGCCGCAAAACCGCAAATCAGCGGCCGTCGCCGAACGAATCGGCGGAAGGCTCGATCCGGCAGCACCTCGTTCCGATCCCGAAGACCTCGTTTATCGGCACTATCAGGTAAACGCTGTTTGAAAGAGGGACGCCTTGCGGCCATTACGGTCGCGAGGCGTCCCGAAAATCCAACTTAGCGCATTTCCACTTTCAGAAAGCCGAGGATTGCCTCCGCGATCTGCGCATGGATGGCCACGCGGTCCCTGCCGCCGCCATCCCGGCAGACGAAACCCTCACCCGGTGAAAGTTCCTCCACGATCTTTTCGCCGTTCGGCTTGCAAATCTGCATGAAGCTGAAATGGCTGGCATCCGGTATGTCCCGATAAACCGTCGTCGCCTTTGGCAGATGCCGGGCGATATATTCGGAATCGGCCTTGATAGCGGCGATCTCTGGTGTCTCCACACCTGCCGCCAGAACCAGAACCGGTACGCTGACGGCCTGCAGCGTTTCCGGCAGGAAACCCGCGGCCGGCCCGAGATCCAGCGCGATGGCAGCGCGGATGCGGGCATCCTTCAAATCCATCGAAAGCCGCGGATCGGCCTTGCCGTCACCGACAACCCCGACTTTGGCTAGCAGCCGGGGAGCCTTGCATTGCGGCGGGCGCTTCTCTGCGCCGCAATCCCTCAGGGCAAGATCGGCGCTGTATCGCGCGCCAACCAGTTCCATCGCGGTCCAGCCGCCGAGGGAATGGCCGATAACCGCGATGCGCGTCCCATCGATCCTGCCGGCGAATCGATCATCGCCAAGCAAGGCCGTCAGCGTTCTGCTGATGTCGCGCGGCCGTTCCCACAATGGAACGATCTCGGTCGCATTTTCTTCGGTAAATGATTCGCCGCCGTGATCCGGAGCGGCCACGACATAACCTTCCCGAACAAGCTCGCCGGCAATCCAGTTCAGGTTGCGCCAGCTACCGCCAAAACCGTGCGACAGCAGCACGAGCGGACGAGAATCCTTAAGAAAAGAGGCACCCGGTTGAACCTCAAGACCGTAAAATGCGGCATTTTCGCCGACGATCTCGCTTTTGCCCGAGGGCGCGGCCGGGTACCATAATGAAACGGCAAGCGTTCTCGCGCCCCCCTCATCCGGCAATTCGATCTGTTTAAAGCCGATACCGCTTTCCGCCCTTGCGGCCTGAGCAGTGGAAAAGATGACGAGTATCGCCAGAATGAAATAGCGCATGGGATGCTCCAGGAGTTGATATGGACCAACCCTTGGTTCAAACCGCCGCCTGCCGAGACCTCAAACAGGTTTCAGGTCGTCCTGAAACGCAATCGAGACAGCGGCTCGCTCGCAAACGCTTCCTGTTATGCCGAGCGCTAGATATCCGCGATCCGCTCGAAAAGCCGCACGGGACTGTCGCGGAAGGTCGTTTCCCGGAAAGGACAGAAGCCGAAACGGGCGGCGATCGCGAGCGACGGCGCATTCAGCGGATCGATCATGCAGACGATCCGGTTCGATATGCCCTTGGCATCAAACCAGCCAAGGGCGGCCTGTACCGCTTCGCTGGCCACACCCTTGCCGGTCAGATCCCTGTCAATCTTCCACATGGCCTCCGGCGCGGTGTCGAAATCCGCGCCATGTCCACGGCGCATATGGGCCAGCCCCACCTCGCCGACGATTCGTCCCGTGGCGGTTTCCTCCACCACGAAGGGGCCGAAACCGAAGACGGACCAGTGGCCGATGAAACGCAGAAGCCGCGCGAAGGCGAGTTCGGGATCGAGCGGCGCGATCGAGCTCACGCCCGGGATCGGATGAACATCCGCGCTCCAGAAGGAGCAATAACGTGCTTCGTCCTCGATGGCATGCGGCCGCAGCAGGAGACGCGCGGTTTCGACACGGATCATGAGACCTCCTCCTCTGAAAAGAAAAAGGCCGGGCACTGGCAAAAGCCGGCCCGACCCCTGATGGCGTCACTGTCGCATCGAAACGATCACTCCGTAATCGTCTTCGCCGTAAACACGATGCGATCGTCATGCACCTTGTATTCCACCGCCATATTGGCCTCTTCGGCCAGAAGCAGCGTGTAATAGGGCTGGACGGAATGGGCGTCGACCGCCTCTTCCAGCCTGCCTTCATAAATTTCCGCGAACTTGGCCGGCACGCGCATCATCCGGCCCTTGACGGTGATTTCGAACCTGGCGTCGCCGTCGGGGCTTTCCAGCAGCACATCCACATTGCCGCCACGCGGAATGGCGCCGTAAGCCACGAGGAAAAGGTTGAGCAGAAGTTTGACACGATTCTTCGCAACGATGGCGCGCGGGCCGTTCCAGCTCACTTCCGCCTTCTTTTCGGCGGCAGCGAAATCCTGGGCAGCCTTTTCGGCCTCACCGGTGTCGATGGACGCGCCGGCGGAGCCGGAAGCACCGAAAGCAAGGCGGGCGAACTTCAACCGCACGGATGCGTTAAGGGCTGACGTGCGGATGAGATCGAGCGCATCGTCATCCGTGCCGCCCTCGTCCAGAAGTTCGAGGCCGTTATTGATGGCGCCGACAGGAGAAATAACGTCATGGCACACACGGCTGCACAGAAGAGCCGCCAGATCGGGACCGGACAGCGTGATATTGAGTTTGCTGGTCATAAAATTCTCTCCTGCGCAAGGGAGGCGCGGACGGTGTGGAAATTGTTAAGCCATAATGACACCATATTTGGTAAACCGATTGTTAATAGGATGGTTTCAAAATGCCAAATGCCTTAACAGGCCACACTGGAGCCCCGTGTATCCGCAAGGATGCGCGAAACATGCTGTAGAACTTTGACTCTGCGCGACCGGCCCTTTCGAAAACCGATTCGGATTTTCGGGCTTATGCGCTAACGAAACAGACGGACGGACATGACGATGCGCCTTACGAAAACCCGCACCATTGCACGCCTCGGACTGGGAAAGATTGTCGCGCTCCTTGCGAGCCTCTTGATGTGGGTCGCACCGGCCTCGGCCCAGAACAGCGATCAATATTCGTTCCAGGAAGTCGTGGATGCAGGCCACGGATTCTTCGGTGAAACCACCGGCGGTCTTGCCAAGGTGGTGGAGCGCGCCTTCCAGCAATACGGTCTTCCAAACGGTTACATTCTCGGGCAGGAAGGCTCCGGCGCTTTCGTCGCGGGCCTCACCTATGGCGAAGGCACGCTTTACACCAAGAACGCCGGCCAGCACCCCGTCTTCTGGCAGGGCCCGTCGCTCGGCCTCGATTACGGCGGCCAGGGCACCCGCGCCATGATGCTGGTCTATAACCTGCCCTCCGTCGATGCGCTTTACCGCCGTTACGGCGGTGTGAGCGGCTCCGCCTTCATCGTCGCCGGCGTCGGCATGACCTATCTGAAGAGCAGCGACGTGACCCTCGCGCCCATCCGCACCGGCATCGGCGCGCGCCTCGGCATCAATGTCGGCTACCTGAAGCTCACCCAGCAGCCGACCTGGAACCCCTTCTGATTCGCTAAAGCCGGGGCGGGAGGAAATAACGGGCCGGTTTTGACGGTGCGACACCCCTCCCCACGGTTGCAATAATAGCGTAACGTGCTTTCGCGCCCCTCTTTCCGAATGCGCGCGTATCTGAGTTTCGGAGACTGTCCCGCGTGATCGAATATGCCATTCTCTTCGGATTGGGTTTTCTCACCGCAACCCTGCTGGCCCTGCTGATCGCACCCGCGATCCATCGCCGCATCGTCGCCTATACGGAAAACCGCATACGCGCGACAATGCCCATCAGCCCGCAGGAAGTCCGCGCCCAGAAGGACATGGCGCGTGCGCTCTACGCCGCCGAAAACGCCAAGGTCCGCCAGGAACTGGATACGGAACGGGAAAAGAACACCTCGCTGCGCCTCGCCAACGAAGCCGCTTCCAGCGATGCCTATCGCCTTGGCGAGCAGAATCGCAGCTTCTCCCTGAAAATCGAGGAGCTGACGCTGGAAATCGGCGAATTGCGCGCAGCGCTTGATGCCAGCGAAGAACGCGCCGGCATCATACAGGCGAACCTCGCACAACAGGAGCAGGCCGCCAACGAGCGCGCCAGCCAGATGTCCGATCTCACCGCCCGCCTCACCAATCTGACGCGCGAACTGGATGATTCGAAAATCCTCGCTGCCACCCGCGATCTGGAGGCAGAACAGGCCAAGCAGAGCGCCACGCGCTTCCGCAAGGAAGGCGAGACGGCGACCCGTGAACTGCAGGACGTGGCGGCCCGTAACAAGGAAGCCATGACGGCGGTTGCGCGCGAAAGCCGCAAGGTCACCCGGCTGGAAGAACAGGTCGCTACGCTCATGGCGAAAAACGCCGATCTCGACACGATGCTGACGCTGCGCAACCAGGAAGCCGCCCGTCTCAAGGAACAGCTTGCCGCAACCGGCGGCCGCGCCAACGACATGATCATTCGTCTGCCGAACCCTGCCGTGCCGGTTGAGAAGGCGGTAAACCCGCCGCCACAGCCGGCCCCAGCCGCCGCGCTTGAAGTCGCACCCGTCGCCGAAGCAGAGGCGACACCGGCGGTCGCCGCCGAGGAGGCAGCCATCTCACCGGTTGAGAAGACAACGGCGCCGGCGTCAGAAGGTCTGGAACAGGAAATCGAGGATATCCGCAATCAGGGCACCGCGCTCACCGAGCGCCTGCTGAATGTGCGCGGCACCGGCAATGACGAACCGATCCGCCGCGAAATCGCCCGCATCGCCGCTGAGATGATCGCGCTCACGGCGGCGCAGGAGGGCGAGACATCGCCCATTCCAGGGCTGCTTGCCAAGGCCTCCGGCTCATCGGGGCGGGACAGCCTTGCGAAGCGGGCGAAGGTGGTGATGGAGAAGCGGAAACACTGAGGGTGTGGTTTTACCCCCCTCTGCCCTGCCGGGCATCTCCCCCTCGGGGGGGAGATCGGCAAGAAGCACTAACATCACTTCATTCTCAAACGTCGAGATGGCCGAAACCTGGCCGCTTGTCGATCTCCCCCCTTGAGGGGGAGATGCCCGGCAGGGCAGAGGGGGGTAAACCACACCCACCGATGGCCTAAACCCGCCCGATCACCCCCGCCATCTGATAAAGCGCCAGCCCCGAAGCCGTCCCCGCATTCAAGCTATCCAGCTGCGGCGACTGCGCGATCCGTGCCGTATGAAACCGCGAGAGCACCGATTGCGGCAACCCCTCGCCTTCCGTGCCGATGACAAGCGCCATGCGCTCGGAGCGGGGGATATTGCGGATCTCGGTCTCGCCACCAGGCGAAAGGCTCCAGATCGCAAACCCGGCCTCAGAAAGCCGCTCCAGCATCTCCACCGCACCGCCGCCGCGATGATAGGGAACCGAAAGAACTGATCCGACGGAAACACGCAGCGCCTTGCGATAGAGCGGATCGCAGCAGGTCTCGTCGAGAAACACCGCATCGGCATAAAAGGCCGCCGCATTGCGGAACATCGCCCCGAGATTATCGTGATTGGAAATGCCGCAGCCCACGAGCACCAGCGAAGACGGAGGAAGCGCCGCCGTCATTTCGGTGAGCCCGCGATCCTGAACCCGGCGGCCGAGCGCCAGAATGCCGCGATGCAGGTGAAAACCGACAATGCCGTCAAGCACCGGCGCTTCAGCCACGTAAACAGGCACATCATCAGGGAAATCGGCAAGAATATCCGCAACACCGGACAGCCGGTTGCGCAGGATGAGGATGCTTTCCGCCGCAAAGGCACCGCCCGCTTTGTGGGCGGCGGCCAGCATGCGCAGCACCACCGTGCCTTCGGCAATGAAACGGCCCTGCCGGCCGGTGAGGTCGCGCTCGCGAATATCGCGAAAGGCGGCGATGCGCGGATCGGCGGGATCTTCGACCGGGATCAGCGCCCGCCCATCCAGCCGGTCAGCGCCCTCACTGGCCATCAACAGTCACATCGGCAAGGAACCGGCCGGCCGCGACGTTGAAGACCAGCGCCTTGCGGGTGCCATTGGCCAGCCGGCCGTAAAACAGCATGTCGCCGCCGGAATAGCTGACATTGTCGATCACAAAGCCTTGCGGCAGGCTCGCGGTGACGGCAAGCGGGCCATTACCGGTCGGGACGGCAAGGTTTGGCGCTTCGTTCTGGGTCTGAACCGCTTTCGACGGCCCCATCGCCTTGTAGACAACCGCACCGAAGACGGCCATAAGGCTGATAAACATCACGGAGCCCGACACGATCTGCAAACGGATCATCTTGCGGCGAACTTTTTCCATGGCCGGATCAAGCGGCTTGTCTTCCTGTTCGTCTTGCTCGATCTGCGTCATCGGGTTCCCTGAAATGCTGATGGATCGGAAAAATAAGAATGAACGACCCCTTTAAACAAGGCGGAGACGCAAGGAAAGTCCTGATTGCCGGGGAAGACGCCGAAGGCCGCCTCGATTCCTGGCTGGCGGGCGAGGTGAGCGGCGACTTCTCCCGCAGCCGCCTGAAGGCCCTGATCGAGCAGGGCGCGGTTTCTCTCAACGGCCAGCCGGTGACGGAGCCGAAAAAGAAGGTGCATCCCGGCGATCGCATCGAGATCGTGATGCCGGAACCGGAAGACCCGGAACCCAAGGGCGAGGACATTCCGCTCGACGTGGAATATGAGGATGAAGACCTGATCGTGCTCATCAAGCCCGCCGGGCTCGTCGTGCATCCGGGCGCCGGCAACTGGACGGGAACGCTGGTCAACGCCCTCATCCACCATTGCGGCGACAGCCTCTCCGGCATTGGCGGCGTCAAGCGGCCGGGCATCGTGCACCGGCTGGACAAGGAAACGTCAGGCGTCATGGTCGTGGCGAAGAACGACAATGCCCACCGGCATCTCGCCGCGCAATTTGCCGATCACGGCCGCACCGGACCTTTGGAGCGGGCCTACAAGGCCATCGTCTGGGGCCGCCCGCGCACCCTGCGCGGCACCATCGACGCAGCACTCGGCCGCAGTGCCGACCGCACCAAACGCGCCGTCAAACACGAGGATTCGGATGACGCCCGCGAGGCGATCACCCATTATGAGGTGATGGAGCGTTACCATGAACGACCGGACGCCACCTGCCTCGCCTCGATGGTGGAATGCCGCCTGGAAACCGGCCGCACCCACCAGATCCGCGTGCATATGGCCCATATCGGCAATCCGCTGATCGGTGATCCCGAATATGGCGCCGCCTTCCGCACCAAGGCGAACCTGCTCGAAGAACCGGCAAAAAGCACCGTTGGCCGCTTTCCGCGCCAGGCGCTGCATGCCTATCTGCTCGCCTTCGAACATCCCCGTACAGGCGAGGTGATGGAGTTCGAAACCGACCTGCCGGATGACATGGAAGCGCTGCTCGCCGCATTGCGCGGCTGAAAAACCTGCATGGCGCGGTCAAAAAAACTGCGCCATGTATTTCGCCGGAAGCCCCGGATAATAAAAAAAGATTAGCGGATAGCGATATTCCGCAGTCGGTCCTTTTTATAGACCGCCCCAATTTCGCTTCAATCGTCACACCTCCTCGGCCCCGCAAAGCTTGAAACCGCCGCCGTGAAAACCGTGGCCGCACAAGAGCTTGGCGACCACTGACGCCGCAGGAAACGCCGAACGTTCAATTCGCCTCCCTCGAACGGAACCGGCATGATGACGGGATCTCTCGCGAATGAATATCGAAGACCGCCGGTTTATATTTCAGGAGTTGCGCAGCGTCGAAGGCTATATCGATCCGCCCGATGCGCTTGTCTTCAAGGCGCTGTTGCAGGCGCAGACGAGCCGGGGGCTCGATGGCGGCATGGCGGAAATCGGCGTTTATTATGGCCGCTCCTATTTCCTGCTGCGCAAATTCGCCCAGGCACAGGAAAAGGTACTGGGCGTCGACCTGTTCGATCTCGACCCGCCCGAAGATGGCAGCCTCGATCAATATGAGCGCCTGATGGAAAACGGCCGCCGGCTGGGTTTTGCGATGGATAAGGAACTGATCATCAGGGGTGACAGCACCCGGCTGGCACCCGCCGACATCACCTCGAAGATCGGCCCGGCCCGTTTCTTCAGCATCGATGGCGGCCACCACCTGCACCATGTGCTGGCCGATGCAAAACTGGCGATGGAGGTGATCGCGCCGCACGGCGTCATCGTCTTCGACGACACCTTCAACCCCGCCTGGCCGGAGGTGACGGTGGGCGTCGCCGATTTCCTTCGCACCCATGGCCATAACCTCGTCTGCTTCGGCATGACCAAATACAAGACCTATGTCTGCCGGCGGGAATTTCACGCGACCTATGCCGGCGCGATTGCCGCCGATCCCGATCTGCAGGGGTTGGGCCATGTCGAGACGCAGTTCCTCGGCTCGAAGGTGGTTCGCCTTCATAATCCCATGCGCCGGCGGGTCATGTATGAGCTGATGGTGCGCTCCGGCCTTGGCGGTTTTTCGGAACGAATCTACCGTTCGAAAGTTAAACAGGTCAAAGAGGGTGTCGCCCCAACATAACGCATGTGTGAACGCAGCGTTCGCTTGAAACGCGGCGGACGCGTACATATCTGTCACATGGGTTCGTGCGGGGTCGGTAACGACCCGCCACTAGCGGTGTGCCTTGGGCGAGTAATCGCCAATCCATGAGGGTGCCGTTCCAGACCATAGATAAGGGGGTGCTTTATGGCCCGCAATAGTTTGCCTACGATTACGGCCGGCGAAGCCGGTCTCAATAGATATCTCGACGAAATCCGCAAATTCCCGATGCTGGAGCCGCAGGAAGAGTACATGCTTGGCAAGCGTTACGCCGAGCATGGCGACCGCGACGCCGCCCATAAGCTCGTCACCAGCCATCTGCGTCTCGTCGCCAAGATCGCCATGGGTTACCGCGGTTACGGCCTGCCGATCGGCGAAGTCGTCTCCGAAGGCAATGTCGGTCTGATGCAGGCGGTCAAGAAGTTCGATCCGGAACGTGGTTTCCGTCTGGCCACCTATGCCATGTGGTGGATCAAGGCTTCGATCCAGGAATATATCCTGCGCTCGTGGTCGCTGGTGAAGATGGGCACGACGGCCAATCAGAAACGCCTGTTCTTCAACCTGCGCCGGCTGAAAGGCCGCATCCAGGCGATCGACGACGGCGATCTGAAGCCGGAGCACGTCAAGGAAATCGCCACCAAGCTGCAGGTTTCCGAGGAAGAAGTCATCTCGATGAACCGCCGCCTGCACGGCGACGCGTCGCTGAATGCGCCGATCAAGGCGTCCGAGGGCGAATCCGGCCAATGGCAGGATTGGCTGGTGGATGACCATGAAAGCCAGGAAGCCGTGCTGATCGAGCAGGACGAACTGGAAACCCGCCGCCGCATGCTGGCCAAGGCCATGGGCGTGCTGAACGACCGCGAACGCCGCATCTTCGAGGCCCGCCGGCTTGCCGAAGACCCGGTGACGCTGGAAGAACTCTCCTCCGAGTTCGACATCAGCCGCGAACGCGTGCGCCAGATCGAGGTTCGCGCCTTCGAGAAGGTGCAGGAAGCGGTGCAGAAGGAAGCGCTGGAAGCCGCGCGTGCTTTACGCGTGGTGGATGCTTAAGGCGGCACTCTCTTAAGGAGAGCACGCCATCCACGAACGACATCATCCTCGGCCCTCGGCCGAGGATTTTTTATGTGTGAAAGCCAAACGGGGATAAATGTCCGGCAACGCCCGTTGCCAACCGTTGAGTCCTCACCATGACAACCCATCGACCGTCATACCGGCCTTGAGCCGGAATCCAGCCGACGCGCGTCTACGCGGCGAGAAGAGTCCTTTCAGCCCAAGGGCTAGGGCTGGCTGGATACCGGCTCAAGGCCGGTATGACGGAAGAGGGAATCTCGCCGGGCAATAAGCCAGTGCTTGGATATGTTGAAATGTTAAGGGCGGCCTGAGCCGCCCTTAAATCATCACTGTCCGGTCGCCGGCGCTGCCGCCGCCCATTCGCTGAGCGCCTTGTCGAAGGCGGCGATGCCGTCATTGCCCTTTTGCAGGGTCAGCAGCGCACGCCGGCCATTGCGGTACGACACCGGAATGTCGATCCAGTTGCGGCTCTTCAGCAGCTCCAGATTGGTCTTCATCGCATCCGGGAAGTCGTTGAGCGCGATCATGTGGAAATCGTCGGTGATCTTGGCCGGAACCGCGATCAGCGCGTTGCCGCGATCCTGCTCGGTGCTCTTCATCGCAATGCGCTGGACACTGTCGATGGCCCCACCTTCGAAGCCGGGCGAAACCGAGAAGACGATCTCGATCAGATGGCTCGCCGGCAGCGACGGATCGGTATTGCGCTTGAAGGTGATGAGCGCGCTGAGGCCACGGCCAGGAACCGTGATCTGGCCCTGCACGGTGGGCGAAGGTTTGCCTTCGCCGTCACTTTCCTGCTGCAGCGACCAGGAAACGCTGCCCTGAATGGCGGTCGGCACCGTCTGGCCCAGCACTTCCTCATAAAGGAACATGCGGTCACCGGTGGCGGCAGCGGCAGGCTGCTGTGCCGGCGGCGTACCCGCTGGGGTTCCGGCGGGTACGCCGGCATTATTGGCCGGAGCCTCGCCCGCGGGCGGCGGCGCGACATTCTGCTCATAGACCGACTGGCCTTCGGCCGTCACCGGCTGGCCGTTCGCACCGGCGGCAGGTCCCTCGTCACGCTCGGTGCCATCGGCCAGAAGCCGCTGGGTAAACTTGGTGCCGGTGACGGAGCCGTCATCGCCATGGGTCGGGGTCTGATGGTTGGTCGGGGTTGTCGGCTGCTGCCCGGTGGCGGGCGGCTGCTGGGTCGCCGGCGGTGTCGGCGTCTGCGCCTCACCCGTGCCGTTCGAAGAGGTCTGAGTGTTGCCGCCGTTCTGTGCGGAACTGACCAGCCCGCCGACCATATCGTTCAGCGCATCGCGGTTCATCCACACGGCATAACCGCCGCCGGCAAGCAGCGCCACGCCGACAAGGGCAAGCACCAGCGACGCATAGTTGCGACGCGGCTTCTTCTTGACCATATAGGCGGGCGTCGCGGCGGCAGCGCCCACGCCATTCGTTTCGTCCGAAGCCTGACGGGTGGACGGCGACGCGCCGTCATAACCGATCAGCTCGTCCAGATCGTCCCAGGGTGTGCGTTCCTTATTGTCCTTTGCCGCGGCCTGATCACCGAAGGGATCGTTATCCGCGCGCGGCAGCGCCGGCGCGTCCTTGGCGGGAATGGCAATATCCGCATCCTGGAAATAGGACGAGAAATCCTCGACCACGGCTGCCTTTTTCGGAGCCTGCTCTTCCGTCTGGCGATGTTCGTCAAAATCGTGCCGGCCACCAAAGGCGGGCGCGTGCTCCACGGCGGCAGGGCCCAAATGGTCGTCCGCCTCGCGACGCTCATCGTCTTCGTAAGGGGCCGGCTCGAAGCTTACTTCCGGTTCCTGATAATGCTGCGCAGCGTAACCGGCAACGAGCGGACGTTCGTCGGTCTCGTTGCGAACCTCTTCATATTCCTCGGCGGCCGGACGCAGATCGTCATCCCGCGCTTCATCGAGCTTGCGCCAGTCATCCTCATCCACCGGCTGTGCCCAATGGGAAGGAACGGAATCATCGGCGGGGCCGGGCGCCGTTTCAGGCTCCGGCTGTTGAGCCGGCTCTTCATCCGCCCGCGTGAAATAGGTGCCAACGGCCTCGTCGGAAACGTGTACCGGGGCCGGAGCGGCATGAACCGTTTCCGGCGCATCATAAAGCTCTTCCGGCTCGTGTTCGCCGTGACGCTGCTCCTCATCGGCAACGGCTTCGACGTGCCGGGGCTCTTCCTCTTCAGCCGGTTCTTCGTAAACCGGCTCCGGCTGTGCAGGCGCGGGCTCTTCATAGACCGGCTCGTGCCGTTCCTCTTCCTGCTCAGCCTGTTCCACAGGTTCGGCAGCGCGGGCCTCGTCTGCGTCGGCAGCATCCTGCTGGTAGTAGGATGCCGCCGTCTCTTCGGCTGCCGGGGAGATAGCGTCATCATCCTCAAGCGCGGGAAGCGCCTCGGCATATTCGCTGTCCACCTCGGCGATGGCGGCGTCCAGCTTGGCGATCTGCCGGCGCAACAATTCTTCCGGCGGACGTGGCTTCATATTCTCGAGTTGGCGCACAACCGCACTGCGCGCCTTGTCGTAAACCTTCGCCCGGTTTTCGGGAGTATTGTTCGCCAAGCCATCCACGGCCTTGCGAATGACTGCTACAAAATCCGCCATAAGCACTTTCTCGTCGTGACCGGCGACGTACCGGCCCGATATGGTTTATGAATCTAGATCGCCGAGGACATTAATCCTCAAACGGATCAGTCACAAGTATGGTGTCGTCACGCTCCGGACTTGTCGACAGAAGCGCGACAGGTGCCCCGATCAATTCCTCGACCTGACGGACATATTTGATTGCCTGAGCAGGCAAATCCGCCCATTTTCGGGCACCGACGGTAGATTCCTTCCAGCCTTCCAGCGTGACGTAGATCGGCTCGACGCGCGCCTGCGCGCCCTGGCTGGCCGGAAGATGATCGATTTCCTGCCCGTCCAGCTTGTAGCCGACGCAGATTTTCAGCTCATCGAGACCGTCAAGCACGTCAAGCTTGGTGAGTGCGATGCCGGTAATACCATTGGTGGCGACCGACTGGCGCACCAGTGCGGCGTCGAACCAGCCGCAGCGGCGCTTGCGGCCGGTGACGGTGCCGAATTCATGACCCTTTTCGCCCAGGAACTGGCCGATCTCGTCATTCAGTTCGGTCGGGAACGGGCCTTCGCCAACACGGGTGGTGTAAGCCTTGGTGATGCCGAGAATGTAACCCAGCGAACCCGGCCCCATGCCCGAACCGGCAGCGGCCTGGCCGGCAACCGTGTTGGAAGAGGTCACATAAGGGTATGTGCCATGGTCGATATCGAGCAGCGAGCCCTGCGCACCTTCAAACAGGATGCGCGCACCGGCGCGGCGCTTCTTGTCGAGCAGCAGCCACACGGTTTCGCTGAACGGCAGGATGCGATCGGCAATCGAGCTCAACTCTTCCATGATGGTTTCATGCGACACTTCAGCGGCGCCGAAACCACGACGAAGCGCATTGTGATGCGTCAGGATACGATCGACCTTGGCGGAAAGCGCCTCCATGTCGGCGAGATCCATGACGCGGATGGCGCGACGGCCAACCTTGTCTTCATAGGCCGGGCCGATGCCGCGGCGGGTGGTGCCGATCTTGGTGCCGCTGTTGGAGGCGGCGTCTTCGCGCATGCCGTCCAGTTCGCGGTGCAGCGAAAGAATGAGCGTGGCATTGTCAGCGATACGCAGGTTTTCCGGTGTCACCTTCACGCCCTGCGCTTCCAGACGGCCGATTTCGGCGATCAGCGCATGCGGATCGACCACGACGCCATTGCCGATGACGGCAAGCTTGCCGGGACGCACGACGCCGGACGGCAGAAGCGAAAGCTTGTAGCTGACACCGTCGATGACAAGTGTATGGCCGGCATTATGACCGCCCTGATACCGCACGACGACATCTGCCCGCTCGGACAGCCAGTCGACAATCTTGCCTTTGCCTTCGTCGCCCCATTGCGAGCCGACCACCACAACATTCGTCATTTCTTGCTTTCCTGCTCATGGCGCTTGCGCGCCCGATAACCCGATGGGAAACCCAAACCCGCGAATGTATACTGTGTTGTTTTACGGAAAGCGACCCTGTTTCTTATGGAGAATTTTGCTTTTTCCGTGACAAGGCGCGGATTTCCCGCATTATCTCGCCCCGTGGGGGCCAAGCGCGGGCGCAAGACCGCCATTCACCCCTTAGCCGTTTTCCCGCCCCGTGAAGAAGCGAAACATCAGCGTGCCCTCCAAAGCCTATATCGCCCTCATCATCGCCACGCTCTGCTGGGGCGGCAACACCGTTGCCGGCAAGCTCGCCGTCGGCCACATCAGCCCCATGGCCTTCACCTTCCTGCGCTGGGTCTTTGCCGTCGCCATCATCTTCGCCATTTCCGTGCCGCAGCTCATCAAGGACTGGCCGGTGGTGAAAAAGCGCCTGCCCTATTTCCTCGTGCTCGGCAGCGTCGGTTACACAGCCTTCAACGTGTTTCTCTACACGGCCCTGCAGCACACCTCGGCCATCAACGCCGCCGTCATCCAGGCCGGTATTCCCATGGTTATCTTCGTGCTGAACTTCATCCTGTTCCGCACCCGCGTGCTGTTCGGCCAGATCGCCGGTTTCTGCCTCACCATTTCAGGCGTGGCGCTGCTCGCGTCGCATGGCGATCCGGTCTCGCTGCTGCAGCTGGAAATGAATGTCGGCGACGCCGTCATGCTGCTCGCGGTTCTGGTCTATGCCATCTACACCGTCATTCTGCGCTGGAAACCCACGGTTGACTGGCGCACGCTGATGGCCATCCCCGCCTTTTTTGCCCTTCTCACCTCCGTCCCGCTGGTTTTCTGGGAAATGTCGCGCGACAGCGTCATCTGGCCGGATCAAAAGGGATGGGTGCTGGTGGTCTATGCCGCCATTTTTGCGTCCCTCATCGCGCAGATCCTCTACATCAAGGGTGTGGAACAGATCGGCGCCAACCGCGCCGGCCTCTTCATCAACCTCGTGCCCGTCTTCGGCACGCTGCTGTCCGTCTTCGTGCTCAGTGAAACCCTGCACACCTATCAGATCATGGCGCTCATCATGGCGCTGGCCGGCATTGCCGTGGCGGAACGAAAAAAATCGCCGGCTTCCTGAACCCATACGGGTCAGGAAAACCGGCGTAGTCTGGCAGGCATGAAAGAATGGAGCATCGGATCGAAAACTGTTTCCGATGCTCAAACCAAAGGTCAGAGCGCGGTTTCGCGCTCAGCCGGAGAAAGGACGGCGTTGCCGAGGACGATATCGCCCTTGTCGGTGGTAACGATCAGCACTTTTTCGAGCGATCCGTCATTGTTCAGCGAAAAGGCAAGGCGCAGGGCGCTCGAAGACCAGCCGGCGCCGGCGAGCGCAGCACGCTTGATCGCGGCGCAATCACCGCAATCGCCAAGGCTTAACGACGGCGTTGCCGGAACATCGGCTGCAAAACCGGAAAAATAATCATCGAGCGCACCCATTGTGGCGTTCACATCGCGGTTGACGCGCAGCAGTTCCTCGCGACGCTCGCCCGTCAGCGGCGCGGCGATGGTGGAAACGCATTGGCCGGCGGAAAGAACGCAGCCATCAAAACCGCCCTGCGCGGAAATGCCGATCTGTGTCACGGCGGACTTCTCGACGGCGGCAAAACCACGGGCAAAACCGGCAGCACCGGCCGCATCGGCATGGGTGGACATGGAAGCAACGGCAATTCCGCAGATGGCGGCAGCAATAATCTTCTTCAGCATTTCATACCCCGTTTTGCGATCCGCCGGCTTGTGCCGGTCTCGATTTCTGTTTCGTGGAAGCGTCTCTTTCAAAGGCCGCTCCCCGTCTGTGATCCCACAATGGCACACGACTGTTTTCAGCCGCTTTAAGCCGATTGCTACAATTTTATCGGTTTTCATTTTTGTACAGAGAACGCTTTTTTCGAATATGCGCCGGTATCGTTGCCGCGAATTCCGGGGCAACGTCGGGAAGCGATAAAGGGGCCGCATCGCTGCGGGGGTATCAAAGGGTAGTGCAGGGTTTGCAGACGATGCGGCCCCGGCTTCACATATGACCCGCCCGCCAAACCGGTTCCTGTTTGGAGGATGGGCATATGCCGGCCGCCTCAACCGTGACATCGGGAAACTCCCCGGTTTCGGCCGCCTGCCCCGCCCATCCTGCGCCGCGCGCACGCCTGATGACCGGGATGGGCCGAGTATAGCCGGGCCGGCGGGACCGGGGATGCGCGGGGATAAACGCATCTTGAAAAAGGCGCTCGGGAGGCGGTTTCGCCCCATCCCGGACACAGGAATTTTCAGCGGGTTAACAGGCCCTTGATCGGCGGCATTTGAATTAACCTTGTCTTAAAACCCGACGTTAATGGTTAGCAATTTAAGAATAGCGGAACGAAAGGGTTCCGTTATGCGTGGCGTATCTGCCGTTGTTTTCCTGATGCTCGTTCTCGCCGGCTGCGCCACCGCACCGTCGCAGGTGACCAATGCCTGTGCGATTTTCGAGCAGCGGAACGGCATCTTCAACAATTGGCGGCGCGATGCAAAAGCGGCCGAGCGCGAGTTCGGCGTGCCCGTGCCTGTCATGATGGCGACGATCTACACCGAATCCGCCTTCCGCCCCTATGCACGGCCGCCCCGCACCAAGCTTCTGGGCTTCATTCCGTGGAAACGCCAGTCGACGGCCTATGGTTATGCGCAGGCGCTTGATGGCACATGGAGTGTTTACCAGCGTGAAACAGGCCGCTGGTCGGCGAGCCGCACCGATTTCACCGACGCCATCCACTTCGTCGGCTGGTATCACGCCAAGAGCCGGCGCGAAAACGGCATTTCGCTGAACGACCCCTACAATCTCTACCTCGCTTATTATTCCGGCCATGGCGGTTATGCGAAGGGCAGCTGGCGCAACAATTCCGCGGTCCAGAAGGCCGCCCGCCGCTCCGCCAACATGGCGATGCGTTACGAGGCGCAGCTGCAGCAATGTGGATATCGCTGAGGCTGGGGCGGGAATAGCCTAGTCTGCGGTTGCTAGTGCCCAAACCTCTCCTCCGTCGTCCTCGGATCAAGCCCGAGGATGACGTCGAGTTTGTGTGACGCTTTGTCAGGAACTGACATGCGCCTGAGTTCCCCACCTGAGGGAGAAAGCCGATAGTAGCGGCGCACTTTACGCCCCATAAGCCGCCAGAAAACCCCTGACCGCATCGATCTCGCCGGAGCGGATTTCATGCCCACCCGGGTGCCACACGGTTTCCACCGTGCCGCCCTGCGCCTTGAGGTTCTGTTCCAGCGCCTTGGTCAGCGGTACGGGGCAGATCGGATCGCGCTCACCGGCGGTGATCAGCACCCGGCGCGTGGCTTTGGCGGGGGAGGTCTTCGGCTCGAACGGGATGAGCGGATGCATCAGCACCGCAGCATCGAAAAGCTCGGGCTGTTCGATCAGCACATTAGCAAGAATATTCGCGCCATTGGAAAAACCGAGGCCGATGACCGGACCGGCCTGATAATGCTCCCGGTTCGCCTTGACGAAATCGGCGAGCTTTTCGGTTGCGCGCTGAAGGTCGGCCATGTCGTAGACGCCCTCGCCCGTACGCCGGAAAAACCGCGCCGCGCCGTGTTCGGAAACATCGCCGACCGGCGAGAGAATGGTGGCCTCAGGCAACAGACGCGAGCCGAAATCGAAGAACTGGTTTTCATCACCGCCGGTGCCGTGCAGCAAGACGAAAAGCGGAGCACCCGCAACGCCGGCGCGGGATTTGTGGAAATAGCTGTCCTTGGTCATGGGAGAATCCTTTCTGAAAGGAGGAGATTCAACGGCTTCCGCGCGGCCTCTTCGGCCAGGCGGGGCGATCAGATGGAGCAAACGGATGCGGCTTGTTTCTTCTCCCCGCCGGGGAGAAGGTCGCGGCAGCGGGATGAAGGGGGCACGGGTGCGATCTATAGCTGACGTTGCCCCCTCATCCGACCCTTCGGGCCACCTTCTCCCCAAACGGGGAGAAGAAATACGTGGCAATGTCCTGCCAAACGCTATCGAGCGGTTAAACCGCCTTCTCGTCGCCCAGCGGCTCCAGATGCTCTTCCAGCACGGAGCGCAGATGCGCATGCTGGGTCGGCAGCTTCAGCGCCTCGCCGAGATGGGCGGTGTCCTCGTCGCGGTCGAAACCGGGCTCGTTGGTGGCCACCTCGAACAGCACGCCGCCCGGGGTGCGGAAATAGATCGCCCAGAAATAATCGCGGTCGATGACAGGCGTCACCTGATAGCCGGTATCCATCAGCGCTTTGCGCACCTCCAGCTGCTTTTCGCGGTTTTCGACCGCAAAGGCGATGTGGTGCACGGACCCTGCACCCAACCGCGCGCCAGAGATATTCGGCATGGTTTCGATGTCGATAAAGTCAGCACCGTTACCGCCGGGCATACCGAGGCGCAGAACGCCGTCCTGGCGATCCACTTCCTGATAGCCCATGAATTTCAAGAGCTCGGCCGTCGCACCTTCATCGCGAAGTCGCAACGAGGCACCCTGAAAGCCGTGGATCGCCTGATCCGCGCCGACGCCGTTGCCGATCCACTGCGCACGATTGTCGTCCCTGACTTCAACCAGCGCAAAACCGTCTCCATCGGGACCTGCGAAATGCAGGCGCTTGTTGCCAAAGGCTTCATCGGCCTTCAGGCCATCCACGCCGGCCTTGGAAAGACGGTCCTGCCAGTAGCCGAGCGATCCCTCGGGAACGGAAAACAGCGTCGTGCCCACTTCGCCGGTGCCGGGACGGCCACGAGCGATATGCGGGAACGGGAAATAGGTCATGACGGAGCCGGGCGTGCCGACTTCATCACCATAATACAGGTGATAGACGTCAGGCGCGTCGAAATTGACCGTCTTCTTCACCCGGCGCAGGCCGAGCGTATCGGTGAAAAAACTGTTGTTCTGACGCGCGCTCGCCGCCATCGACGTGACGTGGTGCAGGCCCTTGATCTGGTTGAGCATGATAAACCCCTTTTTGCCTGGCGAGCCTCATGGTTGGGCCTGCCCTGTTCATGGCGTAAAGATGGGGTAACAGCGCTCTCAGGCATAGAGTGGACAACGGGAACGGATTGTTCCCGAATGGTGAACGATAAAACCGACTGTTCAACGAGCCCGATGGGGCAGTTCAATGATCGTCAGCGACGCCCAGGGTCCAGTAGCCGACGGCGCGCAGCGACGCTTTCGGGAAAGAAATCTCGTCGGTGAGGAAGGATTTTGCCGCCCTCGCCTCGGATTTTTCGCAGGCGACAAAGACGTGCAGGCCTTCATGATCCGCGCTCCAGGCATGGTCGCGCAACGCCTTTTCAATGAGGCCGGCGGTGCCGGCGGGCTTGCCGCGGCGATAAAGCCATGTCCACTCGACATTCGCCGCGCAGACGATCTCCTGCCGCTCGGCTTCGTCATCGACTTCAGCATAGACGTTGAGCTTTTTCCCAGCCGGCATTTCGGCTGCCATGCGCAGCATCACCGGCAGCGCCGTCTCGTCACCGGCGAAGACATAACGCCCGGCTTCCGGGCAAACACCGCTCGGGCCGATGATGCCGAGAACATCGCCGGGCTTCGCCGTCGCACCGAAGGTCGCGCCCGGCATGTGGTCGCCCTCATGCATGACGAAGTCGATATCGACTTCACCACGCGCGATATCGCCAGAACGGATGGTGTAGACGCGCCGTGTGAGAAGATCATCGCCCGCCGGCCAGACGATCGCCCCGGTGGGCGCAAGATAAGGCCAGACCGGTGCGCGGGCCTGATCCGGCACCAGAAGCAGGCGCACATGCATGCCGCCGGTCAGCAGCCTTTCGATGCCGCTTTCGACCGATACCACCAGCCGGCGCATATGCGGTGTCAGATTATAGGCGCGGGCGACCTTGCCGACGAAAAGATTGGGCAGTTCACGCTGCTGCGCGCCATGGCCGCTCCAGCGGAAATCCAGCCCCGTCTCGCCGGAGAATTCGACGATATGCTCGGCCACCATGGCCTTTACCGACATCAATATATGTTCGGAAATGCAGCTGACCCTTGCAGCGAAATGGCCGCCTTCGGCGCTGAAGCTGCCATGGCCATATTCGGTCTTGAACCGCACTGTCGCACCGTCGCGTTCCATCTCCATATGCTCGGAAAAATGATCCTCAAAAGCATCGACGATCGACAGCGGATCGGACAGCGAGACAGAGGTTTCGGCAGACAGGAGAGACACGGGCATAATCCTTCACTTTGTAGTCCGGTTATCTTTAATCCCGACAACCGCAAAGCGTAAAGACATTTTATGAGTATCTAGAGAAGGTTTTTGTCACTGCCCGCCGTTTCAGGCAATTGCCAGTCGATCGGCTGGCGGCCATGGGAGACGAGAAAGGCGTTTGCCTTGGAAAAATGGCCATTGCCGAAAAAGCCGTTATGGGCCGAAAGCGGGGACGGATGCGGCGAGCGCAGCACGAGGTGCTTGCGCTGGTCCACGAAGGCCGCCTTCTTCTGGGCATAGGAGCCCCAGAGCAGGAAGACGACATGGTCGCATTCGTCGTTGACAGCGCGGATGACGGCGTCGGTGAATTTTTCCCAGCCCTGCCCCTGATGCGAGGCGGCGCGGGACTCTTCCACTGTCAGCACGCTATTGAGCAGAAGCACGCCCTGTTTCGCCCAGCTTTCCAGAAAGCCGTGACCCACCGGGCGAATGCCGAGATCGGCCTGCAATTCCTTGTAGATATTGACGAGCGAAGGCGGAATGCGCACGCCTGGCTGGACGGAAAAGCACAGCCCATGCGCCTGGCCAAGCCCGTGATAGGGATCCTGGCCTAAAATGACGACCTTCACCTCATCGAGAGGCGTGAGATCGAGAGCGCGGAAATATTCCGCGCCCTTCGGGAAGATGCGCTTGCCGGCGGTCTTTTCGGCAAGCAGGAACTCTTTCAGCTTGAGCATGTAGGGGCTGGCGAATTCGCCGGAAAGAACGCGCTTCCAGCTGTCTTCGAGTTTGACGCCTGCCTCTGCCATGCCTGCCTCCATCAGAGCTTATTTGAACCGGTTGCCGCGCTGCAGCACTTCGATCTTGTAACCATCGGGATCGCAGATGAAAAAGTATTTTGCGAAAGGCTGGCCCTTATAATCGGCCTCGATGATCTTGCCGGGAGAAAGGCCGACCTCGATGAAGCGCTGGTGTTCGGCGTCCACATCGGCAACGCTGACGGCAAGGTGGCCATAACCGTCGCCCAGCGCATAGGGCACTTCGCGGCCACGGTTGACGGTCAGTTCCAGCTCGAAATCGCCCTCGGCATTGCTGAGATAGATCAGCGTGAAATTCTCGAACTCGGCGCGTTCCGCAATTTCAAGGCCGAAAGCCTGTTTGTAAAATTCCACCGAACGCTTTTCGTCCAGCACCCGGACCATCGAGTGGATCAGCTTGGCCATGGTGTTTTCCTTCTTCTTCCTGTTGACGGCCCGGTTATGCTCCGGGCATCGCGGCCCAAGGGGATAAAGACTGAGCGTCGCGCTTTCAACCCTAAAGGCACTCTGCGACAGGACGTAGCGGCCCGATCACGGCAAATGTGATGGCAAAAAACCCTTGGTTTTTCAGGTGCGGCCGGAACCTGCGGCAACGGGACCGCATGGTTTTGGGCCCGCCGCTCTATCCTGAGTGCTGAACTCATGATACCGGCTAGGCATGCGCCTTTTATACCTCTGTCTTGGCTGGCTAATGGTCGCGACCGGCATTGTCGGCGCGTTTCTTCCCGTTTTGCCCACCACGCCGTTCCTGCTTCTGGCGCTCTGGTGTTTTTCGCGCTCTTCACCAAAACTCGAGGCGTGGCTGCTGGCCCACCCCAGATTCGGCCCTTCCCTGCAGCGATGGCGCGAACGCGGCGCAATCGCCCGCAACGCCAAGATCGCGGCGCTTTCGGCCATGTCCGTCAGCTACGCCGCTTTCTGGTTCCTGAGCGAGCCGCCGCCGCTACGGGCAGCCATCGTCGCCGCCGTCATGCTGGGCTCTGCGCTCTTCATCGCCACGCGCCCGGAAAGCTAAGAGCGCTCCTAACGATGCCGCGACTGCGGCAGCACGTAGGGAATACGCCGCGCGGGCAACCGGCCGACGACGCCGCCAATGCCATAAACCCTGGCGATGGTCTCGTCGTTGATCGTTTCCAGCGAAGGACCGCTCGCCGTCACCCGGCCGCCATGCATGACGATAAGTTGATCGGCAAATTCCGCCGCAAGATTGAGATCGTGGAGGATGGCGAGCACCAACCCACCGCCGCTTGCAAAGTCGCGCGCCGTTTCCAGCACGGCGATCTGGTGGCCGATATCGAGGCTGGCCGTCGGCTCGTCGAGGAAGAGCGCCCGCGCCTCACCATTTTCCACCGGAAAAGGCACCTGCGCCAGCGCCCGGGCAAACTGCACCCGCTGCTGCTCGCCGCCTGAGAGCATGTTGTAGGACCGCTGCTCGAAACCGCGCAGCCCGGCCTTGGCAAGCGCCCGGCGGGCCTGCTCTTCCGGCGCGCGCGACCCCTGTGCGACAGCCCCCATGCGCACGATTTCGAGCGCCGTGAAAGGAAACGCAAGCTGGGTGCTCTGCGGCAGCACGGCCCTGAGACGCGCAAGCTGGACCGGTGTGAAGGCCGGCAGGTCGATGTCATTATAGGCCACCGAGCCGCTCTCGGCGCGCATCTCGCCCGAGAGAACCTTCATCAGCGTGGATTTGCCGGCACCGTTGGGGCCGATGATGACATTGACCTTGCCGGGCTTCAGATCGACGCTGACCGTGTCGAGCAGCCGGCGGCCGGAGCGGATGAGGGTGAGGTTTTCGGCCCGGATCATGACATGTTCCGCATGGAAAAGCCGCCGCGTCCCAAGAGCAGGAACAGGAAGACCGGCGCGCCGATGAGCGCCGTGACGACGCCGATCGGCAGTTCCGCAGGTGCGGCCACCGTGCGGGCGAAACTGTCGGCCAGCAGCAGAAGCGCCGCCCCGCCAAGTGCCGACGCCGGCAGCAAAAAGCGGTGCGACGGGCCAATGGCAAGGCGAAGCAGATGCGGCACGACGATGCCGACGAAGCCGATGGAACCGGCCGCCGCCACACTCGCCCCGCAGGCGGCGGCAACGGCCAGAATGACGATCCGTTTTAGCCGCTGCACCGGAATGCCCATGTGAAAGGCAGCCGCATCCCCGAGGATCAGCGCATCGAGCCCGCGGGCAACGAAGGGAATGATGGCGAGAACGACGATGATGAAAGGCAGGGTCGCGAGCACCTTGGCGGGCGTTGCACCGCCGAGCGAACCGAGCGACCAGAAGGTGATGTCGCGCAGCGCCCGGTCATCCGCCACGAAAATCATCAACCCGGTCAGCGCGCCGCTGATTGCCGCCACCGCAATGCCGGCCAGAATGAGCGTGGTGGTGGAGGTCGCGCCGTCCTTGGTGGCGATCAGGTAAAGCACCCAGGTGTTCAGCAGCCCGCCGAAGAATGCCATGATGGGCAGGAAATGCGGGCCGAAAAACACCGCCACCGTGGCAAGCGCGCCTTCCCCAAGGGAAATCGCCGCGACCGCAAACAGCGCCGCACCCGAGGTGACGCCGACAATGCCGGGATCGGCCAATGGATTGCGGAACAGGCCCTGCATCATCGCCCCTGAAACGGCAAGCCCGGCGCCGATCAACATGCCGAGCGCGGTGCGCGGCAGGCGCACGGCCTCGAGAATGATCCTGTCGCGCGCATCGAGCTGATCCGCGCCGCCGGTAAGATAGGCAATGAGCTCTGAAATGCCGACGCCCGTGGGTCCGCTGACAAGCGACACGCCACAGGCAAACAGCAGGATGCCGACGAGCACGGCAAGGGCGACAACCCCCTGGCGGGATCTGTCGCCGGCAACGCCGCCCTCGGTGGAACTCAAGATCGCAAGGCTCACGGCTTCACCACGTCAGGGTAGAGCTTGTTTGCCAACTCGCGACCGGCGGCAGGCGTGCGCGGGCCGAAACCGATGAGATAAAGCCCATCCATGCTGATGAGCGTCTTGCTTGCGGCAGCAGGCGTGGACTGGAAAGCGGGAAGCGCGAAAGTCTCATCCGCCTTGGCGGCGTGGTCGCCGCGCGCCATGGTCAGCACCACGTCGGGTGCCGCAGCAATGACCGCCTCATCCGTCAGCGGCTTGTAACCCGTGATCTCCTGAGCCGCATTGATGCCGCCCGCCATTTCGATGATCGCCGCCGCTTCGGTATCCTTGCCCGCCGCCATGATGCGGCCGCCGGCGGTGGAGAGCACGAAGAGAACACGCTTCCTGCCCTTTTCCGGGATGGCGGAGACATCCTTGGCGAGTGCATCGAGCCCAGCCCTGGTCTCGGCAGCCAGCGCCTTCGCCTTGTCCGAGAGACCCACGGCCGCGCCGACATCCTCGATCTTCTTGGGAATGGCGTCGCCGCTCGGCGGCGTATCGACGGTGACGAAAGGCACCGCACTTGCCTTCAGGATGGCGATGACATCGGCCGGGCCGGAGCCGTCTTCCGAAAGAATGAGATCCGGCTTCTGCGACAGGATGCCTTCCGACGACAGCGCTCGCATGTAACCGATGTCAGGCTTGGCGAGCGCATCGGCCGGATAGCTGCTGGTGCTATCGCGCGCCACGATACGATCTCCTGCACCCAGCGCATAAAGGATTTCCGTCACCGTGCCGCCCACTGCGACGATGCGTTTCGCCTCCGGATTACCCTTGTCCGAAGCCATGGCAGCCGGCGCGGCAAAGGTGATTGCGGCGGGCACGAGGGCGGCGAGAACGAAGGAACGAAGGCGGGAATTCAACATGGCGTTATCCTGAAACACGACCCGGCGCCGGTTTGCCCGCGCCACTAATCTTGAGTTCTTTACACATGTTTATACACCGCGCAATCGATAAGTGGAGTAAATTTGTTCGCTTTGTCGTGAACCCCTTCCCAACCCCATCCGGGCCGGATATCCTGACTGAAACAGGAAACTTAAAGGGAGACTTTCATGTTTATCGCAATGAACCGCTTTCGTGTCGTGCCGGGTTATGAAGACACCTTCGAATCCATCTGGCGCGAGCGCAAATCGCACCTGAGCGAATTGCCGGGCTATATCGAATTTCACATGCTGAAAGGCCCGAAGGCGGACGACCATACGCTTTACGCCTCGCACACCGTCTGGGCCACCAAGGACGACTTCCTTGCCTGGACGAAATCCGAACAGTTCCGCGCCGCCCACGCCAAGGCCGGCGAAAACCGCGGCAAGGTGGAATATCTTTCCGGCCCGCATTTCGAAGGCTTCGACGTCATCATCCATGAAGACAAGAATGGCGAGCGCCGTTCGATTGCCGCCTGAGGCCGTCCGATGAGCATTGCAGCCCAGAAGACCGATGACGACAGGCAGGCCCGCGCCGCATCAGCCCTTGCCGAAAAGCCCGATGGCATCGTGGAGGCCATTGCCGCCAAGGCCGAGGTGACGCCTGCCGAAATCCTGGCGATCCTGCCCGAAGGTGCGGCCGTTTCCGCCGCCGCCGACCAGTTCGACGCCATCTGGAACGAGATGCGCGGATGGGGCGAAGTCCTGATGATCGTGCAGACCGGCGACATCGTGCTGGAAGTGCCCGGCCACCTGCCGGAAGGCAGCGAAAGCCATGGCTGGTTCAACATCCACGGCGACAGCCCCATCGGTGGTCACATCAAGAAGGACAATTGCGCCGGCATCACCTTCGTCGATCGCGGCTTCCACGGTCGTCGCTCCTGTTCCGTCTGGTTCATGAACGCCGCCGGCGGCGCCATGTTCAAGATTTTCGTCCGCCGCGACGAGAACAAGGAACTGCTGGCCGGGCAACTCGCGAAGTTCGAAGCGCTGCGGAACGGTTTCCGCGGCTGAGCAGGCGCAGGGCTGCCACGGCAAAGTAGCAGCCTCTTCCGAGATCGATTATCCACCGACGGAAGGACACTGCCTCAAAATAAATAATTATCGTTTTACAATAAAAAATGTTGAAAAATCGATGTTCCTGATTGAGATTGGCCGCCGTCGGCCGATCCAGCCGTCATTTGAAAAAAGGAATCTCGATGATGAAGAAATTATTCACCGCCGCCGTGGTGAGCGTGGTGCTGCAGGCCTGCCTTGTCTCACTCCCCGCGCAGGCAGCGGGTGGTCAGGACCCGGCCTCCGCGGAACGCACACTCAGAACCGTTCTCGAGGAAGCACGCAGCGGCAACCTCAACCTCTCGCGCTTCGAAGATGACATCGTCGCCGATGTCCGGGCCAATGCGGGCGCGGTTTCGGATGAAATCAGACGCCGTGGCAAGGTGACGGCCATGCAATATCTCGGAAGACAGGCGACCGAGGCGGGTGATCTTCACAGATTCAAGGTCACCTTCGAAAAGGGCCAGATGCGCTGGTCGCTCATTCTCAACACGCGCGGCCAGATCGCCAATATCGACATGGAAGCCCCCTGACCCCTTTTTCGTGTGCCGGTGGGATGCAAAGCGCGCCCGCCGGCAGGCATGAGCGGCATCATCAGCCCAGCAAGATGGCCTGCGGTCTCGATTGACGTTATAAATTTATCGTCTTACAGGAATTAAAGGACAAAAAACCACCGGATCACCTGATGACAGACCCATCCATCAGCCGCCGCATCGCCCGTGTCAGCCGTATCCTGATATGGCTTTCCTTCGTTTTTGCAGGCACCCTCATCGCCGCTTATGTCGCCATATGGGCCGATACGGAAACCCTGCGGACGGTGATTGAAGGGCAGATCCTGCCGCCTGCCACACCTTACCTGCTCACCGACACCGTGCGTGTCACCGGTTTTGTCGTCGGGCTTCTGCCGCTTCTGGCCGTGCTTAGCGGGCTCTGGTTTGCCGTCCTTCTTTTCCGGCTTTTCGAAAGGGGCGAGGTCTTTACGCAGACGTCAGGCAAAAGGCTGATCCAGGTCGGTGTCGCGCTTGCCGCATTGCTGCCGGCACAGATCGTCATGACCGGCTCTGCTTCCTTTCTGCTGACGGTGGGCAATCCCGTTCCGAGCATCTCCTTTTCTTTTGAGAGCACGCAGATGCTTGTGGGCTTTGCCGGCGGGTTGATGATTGTCGTTGGCTGGGTGCTGGGGGAAGCGACGCGCATCGCCGACGAAAACCGCGAATTCATCTAGGAAACGACCGTGCCGATCATCGTCAATCTGGATGTCATGCTTGCAAAACGGAAGATGCGATCAAAGGAGCTCGCGGCCCGTATCGGCATTACCGAACAGAATCTTTCAATCCTGAAATCCGGCAGGGCGAAAGGCGTGCGCTTCGAAACCCTCGAAAAGATCTGCGAGGCGCTGGACTGCCAGCCCGGAGACCTTCTCGAATACAGGCACGGCCCCTCTGTCGTCACCGAGGAGGTGACGGACGAAACCTGAAAGCGACGGGCAGTCCCGTCGGTTCATCGCCCGTTCAGTGCCGTTTTCTATCATCCGTTGAAATTCGAACGGAACCAGCACGGAGCAAGCACCATGACCGACCACCGACCTCTTCTTTCGCGCCGCAGTTTCGCCGGGCTTGTCGCGCTTGCGCCGCTTTTTGCGGCAAGTGGTGCGGTCGCCGCGCCGGCAAGCCTGCGTGGCAGCGTCTCCTATCGCGAGCGCATCGCCCTGCCGCCGGGCGCGACCGTCACCGTGCGCCTGATCGATGTTTCGCTGGCGGATGCGCCGTCGCAGACGATTGCCGAAACCACCATCCGCCCGCGTGGCCAGGTGCCGGTGCCTTTTGTACTGCGTTATGACGACCGCGACATTCGTGGCCGCCGTTCCTATGCGCTGAGCGCCGAAATCCGCGACCGCGACCGTCTGCTCTTCACCACCACCCGCCGTTACTCCGTCCTGACCGGCGGTCGCGACGATACCGATCTCGTGCTGGAGCGTGTCGGCGCGGGTCCGGGCAGACCGGAGCCGGAAGCCGGCATCGATGGACGCTGGCTGGTGCAGGAGATCCGCGGCGAACGGATTCGCGGCCGCCGCCAGGCGACACTGGAAATTACCCGCGAGGGCCGCGTTTCCGGCAATGCCGGCTGTAACGGCATCGGCGGCGAGGTGAAGATCAGCCGCAACCGCGTCGATTTCGGCCGGATGATCTCCACCCAGATGGCCTGCGCGCCCGACATCATGCGCCAGGAGCGGCAGTTCATCGAAGCTCTGGAAGGCGCGCGCTCCTTCCGGCTGGAACCGCGTCGCGGCACGCTGGAACTGATCGACGGCCGCGGCCGCCCGGCCATGCGTCTGCGCCGCGCCTAACCGGCGCAGCCCTCCCCCTCAGAATGCCGGCGCCGCCGTGCTGGCCATGGAACATTCCATGTCGCTTCCGGCACGGCGCGCGCCCGTTTCCCGCCCTATGACTTTGGCTACGTCGCCTTGGCGCTTTGCTCCGCCGCCAAGCTGCGCTATGGAACGCGCCGAACTGTGCCGGCCGATGCCGGCGTGAAGTCTTTGAGGGAAAACGAATGACATCCTATGTTCTGACCGTAGCCTGCAAATCGACCCGTGGCATCGTCGCCGCGATTTCCGGTTATCTGGCGGAAAAGGGCTGCAACATCGTCGACAGTTCGCAGTTCGACGACCTCGAGACCGGCAAGTTCTTCATGCGCGTCTCCTTCATTTCGGAAGAAGGCGCTTCCCTTGAAGCCATCACCGAAGGCTTTCAGCCGGTGGCGAAAAAATTCGGCATGGAAGCGGATATCTATCCGGACGGCCAGCGCATGAAGGCAATGCTGATGGTGTCGCGTTTCGGCCATTGCCTCAATGACCTCCTCTATCGCTGGAAGATCGGCGCGCTGCCGATCGATATCGTCGGCGTCGTCTCCAACCATTTCGATTACCAGAAAGTGGTGGTCAACCACGACATTCCCTTCCACCACATCAAGGTGACGAAGGAGAACAAGCCGAAGGCCGAAGCGCAGCTGATGGACCTGGTCGAAACGAGCGGCACGGAACTCGTGGTGCTGGCCCGTTACATGCAGGTTCTGTCCGATGACCTCTGCCGCAAGATGTCGGGCAAGATCATCAACATCCACCACTCCTTCCTGCCGAGCTTCAAGGGCGCAAACCCCTACAAGCAGGCCTATGAGCGCGGCGTGAAGCTTATCGGCGCAACGGCGCATTACGTCACCGCCGATCTCGACGAAGGCCCGATCATCGAGCAGGACACGGTGCGCATCACCCATGCACAATCGGCCGACGACTATGTCTCGCTTGGCCGCGACGTGGAAAGCCAGGTGCTGGCTCGCGCCATCCACGCCCATATCCACCACCGCACCTTCATCAACGGCAACCGCACGGTCGTCTTCCCGCCGAGCCCCGGCAGCTATGCTTCCGAGCGGATGGGGTGAAACCTTCGTCATTGACGAAATGACAACCACAGTTTACATTGCACCATGCTCACGATCCGGGAAACAAGCGAGTTTGCCGACTGGCTGGCGGGTCTGCGCGATGTGCAGGCGCGCGCCCGCATCGCACGCCGCATTTACCGGCTGGCGGACGGCAATCCCGGAGACGTGAAACCGGTTGGCGAAGGCGTCAGCGAACTCAGGATCGACCTTGGACCCGGATATCGGGTCTATTTTGTCCGGCACGGCGATGTCGTCATCATATTGCTGTGTGGCGGCGACAAGGCATCGCAACCCCGCGACATCGCCAGAGCCAAGAAACTGGCCAGAGCGCTCAAGGAGTGAGACCATGCCACTTGTGACACGCGATTACGATGCTGCCCGCTACCTTGATAGTGACGAATCGCTTGCCGCTTACATCGCCGACGCCACAGAGAGCGGCGATGCACAGGAGCTCGCCCATGCGCTGGGCGTCGTGGCGCGGGCCAAGGGTATGACTGACCTTTCGAGACAAACCGGCCTTCCCCGCCAGACCTTGTACAAGGCGCTGAGCGGCGAGGGAAATCCGGAACTGGCGACGATTGCCAAGGTCGCCGACGCGCTGGGCTACAGGCTCTCGCTGGTGGCGAAACCGCCTGCAGACACGGCCGCCTGATAAACCCGGCGGGCTACGGCGCCTTTTCCACGCCACCAAACACCACCCGCGCCCTCAAACCGCGCCCGCCCGCGCCGTCCTCCAGCATCAGTCGCCCGCCAAAAAGCCCGGCGATCTCCTCGATGATCGCAAGGCCGAGGCCGGCGCCGGGGGCGGCGTTGGCTTCGCCGCGGGCGAAGCGCTGGCGCACCATGGCGCGTTTTTCCGGGGGTATGCCGGGGCCGTTATCTTCCACTTCCAGCCAGACAGCGCCCGCTTGCCTGCCGACGCGCACGGTGACTTCCGCCCCGCGCCCGGCATAATTGATGGCATTGGAAACGAGATTGCCGATCAGTTCGCCGATTAGGAGCGGCTCGGCGGGAATTGTCGCTTCGCCTTCACCTTCGAAACCGAGATCGATGCCGGCGTCGGCCGCGCGCGGCACGAAATCGGCGGTTACGTTCTGCGCGACGGCCACCAGGTCTATCGCGGAAAAATCATGTTTTTCGCTCGAACCGGCGGCATCGATATTGGCCATGCGCAGCAGCTGGGCGAGGATATGTTCGGCATGGGCCACCGAAGCGCCGCCCTTCAGCGCCGCCGCCTGCGCCTCTTCAAGGCTTGCGGCGCGGGCGGAAAGGGCCAGCTGGGTGCTGATGATGGCGAGCGGCGTGCGCAGCTGATGGCTGGCATTGCCGGTGAAATGCCGGAGCGCATCGAGCGCCGATTGCAGCCGCACCATGAAGGAATTGACCGTCTCAACCAGATTTTCCACCTCCACCGGCACGGATTGGCGGATGGGGTGCAGGTCGTTCGGGCTGCGCTCGGCAATGGCTTCGCTGAGCCGGTAAAGCGGCCGGAGCGAAATCGTCACCGCGATCCAGACGATGATCGCAGCCCCCACGATCATCAGAAGCAGGCGAAGCGCGGACCGCAGGATGATCGCCTGCGCCAGCTGGCTGCGGGCAATCGTGGTTTCGGCAACGGTGACGGAAAAGGGCACGGAATTGATGCCGGTGGAAGCGAAACGCCTGATAGCGGCGATGCGGATCGGTTCATCGCGGAACACGGTATCGCGATAGGCGGGCGTATCACCCGCCGGGTTCGCAACCGTCGGCAGGTTCTGGTAACCCGTGAGGAATTGCCCGTTCGGCCCATCGACGCGGTAGAATACCCGGTCCTGCGCCGCCGATGTCAACATCTCCAGCGCGACATAGGGAATATCCACTTCCAGTGACCCGTCCTCGGCAACCACCACGCGTTCGGCAATGGCCAGCGCCGAACCTGAGAGCACCCGGTCGGAGACGACATTGGCGGTGTTGACCGCCTCCCGCCAGGTATCGGTGAGCGCAACGCAGCCGATAATGGCGGTGGAGATGAGAAGCCAGCCTAGAAGTCGCCGCCTGAGCGAATAGGCGGCCTGTATCATTCAGCCATCTCCGGCAGCTTTTCGAGATAATAACCGATACCGCGCGCCGTCTTGACCGTCAGCCCGTGGGGCGCGAGCCGCTTGCGCAGGCGGCTGACATATTGCTCGATGGCATTGGCGGAAATATCGTCGTCGAAGCCGGTCAGCGACTGCACGATCGCCTCCTTGGCGACAACCTTGCCGGCCCGCATGAACAGCACCTCAAGCAGCGCCACCTCGCGCGCCGGAATATCGAGCGGGCGCCCATCTGCGGAAAAGGTGCGGGAATTGAGATCGAAAAGCACCTTGCCGAAACTGAGGGCGGAGGAACGCAAGCCGGCATTGCGGCGCAGCAGCACCCGCACACGGGCCTCGAATTCCGTGATGTCGAACGGCTTGATCATGTAGTCGTCGGCGCCGAGATCGAGCCCCTTGACCTTTTCTTCCGGCGTGCCGCGCGCCGTCAGTATCAGCACCGCCGCCTTGTCCTGACGCGAGCGCATGGAGCGCAGCACCTCGATGCCATCCATTTCCGGCAGGTTGAGATCGAGAATGACGAGGTCGAAACTTTCCGCTGCAATCGCCGCATCGGCGGAAGCGCCATCGGAAACCACGTCCACCGCATAACCGCTGCCGCGCAGAAGTGCGGAAAGCCCTTCCGACAGCACCTGATTGTCCTCGACCAGCAAAATACGCAAATCTTCCTCCCGCAATCCGCCGAATTTAACCAAGCCCTTGCCGCTTGTGAATGGCAAGCGCGTGCGGCATGATCTTTTCCATGCGTATCTGCCTTTTTCTCTGCCTCTGTCTTTGCATGGCCTCGCCCGCGCTTGCGCAGGTCGCCATTTTTCCCGCCCCATCAGGCAAGGCGGGTGCGGAAACGCTGGTGGTCTATTCCTCGCTGGATGAGCCGCTGGCGACGCCGATGATCGAGGGTTTCCAGAAGGCCAATCCCGATATCGCCGTCCACTACGAGGATATGCTAACCGGCGAAATCTACGACCGCATCGTGAAAGAAACCGATGCGGGCAAGAAGACCGCCGATTTCGCCTTTTCCTCCGCCATGGATCTGCAGGTGAAGCTGAGCAATGACGGTTATGCGCAGCGCTCCGATCTTGCCATGAGCGCCCGCTGGCCCGCCTGGGCGAACTGGCGCAACACCGCCTATGCGCTGACCTTCGAGCCGGCTGTTTTCGTCTATCACAAGCCGAGCTTCACCACGGAAAAGCCGCCCGCCACCCGCGCCGAATTTGTCGATTATCTCGAACGCCACGCCAGGCAAGTGCATGGCCGCATCGCAACTTACGACATCGAACGCTCCGGTGTCGGCTTCCTGTTCATGTCACGCGATCAGGAGCAGTTCGGCGATATATGGAACGTCATCAAGGCCATGGGCGCGGCGGGCGTGAAGGTCTACTCCACCTCCTCCGCCATTCTGGAGCGGGTCTCCGACGGCCGCTTCGTGCTGGGATACAACATTCTTGGCTCTTATGCGGCCGACTGGGCCTCGCGCCACCCCGATGTCGGCATCGTGCTGCCGAAAGACTATACCGTGGTCATGTCGCGTATCGGGCTGGTGCCGGAAGCCGCCGCCAACCCGGCGCTCGGGCGTCGTTATCTCGAGTTCTTCATGTCCAAGGAGGGCCAGACGATCATGGCCCGGCAATTGCAGATTCCCGCCGTCAGCCCTGAGGTGGCGGGCGAAAACACCGCCAACACCATGCAGGCCATCCACGGCGCACAATTGCGCCCCGTACCCGTCAGCCCCGGCCTGATGGTCTATCTGGATCAGGTGAAACGCAGCCGCCTGATCGAGCGCTGGAACGAGGCGCTTCGCTCACAGTAGTTCGAGGATGCCGGGTGCGCTCACCTCCCTCATCCCTGGGCTTGTCACAGGGATCCAGCCAGCCCAAGTCCTTGGGTTGAAAGGAGTCCTTCCGCCGCGCCGGCGCGCATCGGCTGGATTCCCGTGACAGGCACGGGAATGAGGGTGGAGCAAGCTTCAAAAGCGCAAAACAAAGTCGCCCACACACGCCACAGTAGACGTCCGACGGAAATTAATAGAGAGTAAATGAGCAAGGACTTGCGTAGCGTCAGTTAGATGACAGCTTTTTGTGATGCTCTGCAATCCTTCTTCATTCCGTGGAGGCGGAAGAAGATGCGGGAGGAAATCCAGGACGATTGCCAAGCACCACGCTGACTATTCAGCGCCGGCACAGACGCGTCCTGAAAGCCCCCCGCATAAACGAAAAACGACGCCCAAAAAGGGCATCCTGAGGAGGGTTTTCTACGTGAAACATTTTCTTATCGGCACATTTCTGGCGGGCATGATCGCTCTTCCGGCCGCTGCAGCGGATTACACCATCATTGCCCCGGCCAATCCCGGCGGCGGCTGGGACCAGACCGCGCGTTCCCTGCAGAGCGTGCTGCAGGAAGAAGGCATTTCCAAGAGCGTTCAGGTACAGAACGTACCGGGCGCCGGCGGCACCATCGGTCTTGCGCAGTTCGCCAGCCAGCAGAAGGGCAACCCGAACGCCCTCATCGTCGGCGGTTACGTGATGGTCGGCGCCATCCTCACCAACAATGCGCCCGTCACGCTTAAGGAAGTAACGCCGATCGCCCGTCTGACCGGCGAATATGAAGCCATCGTCGTTCCGGCATCCTCGCCGCTGAAGACCATCGGCGACCTCGTCGACCAGCTCAAGAAGGACCCGGGCAGCGTTTCCTGGGGCGGCGGTTCCGCCGGCGGCACCGACCATATCGCCGTTGGCCTGATCGCCAAGGCGGCCGGCGTCGATCCGACCAAGATCAACTACATCGCTTACTCCGGCGGCGGCGAAGCGCTTGCCTCGATCCTCGGTTCGCAGGTAACGGCCGGCATTTCGAGCTACGGTGAATTCGAAAGCCAGGTGAAGGCCGGCACGCTGCGCCTGCTCGCGGTTTCCAGCGAAGAGAAGCTGGAAGGTGTCGACGCACCGACCTTGAAGGAAAGCGGCCTTGATGTCGTCGTCCAGAACTGGCGCATGGTCGCCGCTCCTCCCGGCCTGACGCCGGAACAGGAAAAGGCCGTTAATGCGGACATCGAGAAGTTGGTGAAATCCGCCAAGTGGCAGGAAACCCTGAAGACCAAGAGCTGGATGGACACCTATCTTGCCGGTGACGAATTCAAGGCGCAGCTCGCCAAGGATACCGACGCCACCGCCGCCATCCTCAAAGACATCGGACTGGTAAAATGAGCCAGGGTTCCAACCCTTCTGAGCATCAAAAGCGCCGCCCTGACTGGGCGGCGCTGGCGATCGCCGTCTTCCTCGTCCTCATCGCAAGCGTGATCTTCTGGGACAGCGCCCGTCTCGCCAGCGTCACCGGTTATTCGCCGGTCGGCCCGGCAACCGTGCCTTACGCCATCGGCTTCTGTCTCATCGGCCTGGCGCTCTGGACGGCCATCGAAGCATGGCGCGGCGATTTTCCCGAACGCGACAGACAGGAAATTGCCCCTGTTATCTGGGTTGTCGCCGGTCTTGCCGCGCAGATGCTGCTGCTGAAGGTGGCGGGTTTCTCCATTGCCACCGGCCTGCTTTTTGCCTTCACGGCGCGCGCCTTCGGCAAACGCAAGCTCTGGTATTCGATCCCCATCGGCATCGCCCTCAGCTTCGTCATCTGGTTTATTTTCGCGCGGCTGCTGCAGCTTTCACTGCCCGCCGGGCCTCTGGAACGGCTGTTCTTCTGACGGCCATTCCGACCAAAATTCGAGATCACAGGAAACCGCAGGCGCGCGATGACGCATACGCCAGCCGTTCCGCCCGACAGGGGGACATCTGTCCATGAGTACCTTTGAATTCCTGCTGCACGGTCTTGAGGTTGCCGCCCAACCCATGAACCTGCTCTATGCGCTGATCGGCGTCACACTCGGCACCGCCGTCGGCGTTCTGCCCGGCATCGGGCCGGCGCTGACCGTCGCGCTGCTTCTGCCCGTCACCTACAGGCTCGATCCCGCTGGCTCGCTCATCATGTTCGCCGGCATCTATTACGGCGGCATGTATGGCGGATCGACCACCTCGATCCTGCTCAACACGCCGGGCGAAAGCGCCTCGATCGTCACCGCGCTCGAAGGCAACAAGATGGCCCGCAAGGGCAGAGGCGGCCCGGCCTTGGCCACCGCCGCCATCGGCTCCTTCGTCGCCGGCCTCATCGCCACCATCGCGCTCGCGTTTATCGCGCCATACATCGTCAAGCTGGCGTTGGTCTTCGGCCCGCGTGAATATTTCGCGCTGATGGTGCTGGCCTTCGTGACCGTTTCCTCCGCTTTCGGAGATTCGGCGTTGCGCGGCCTCACCTCGCTGTTCATCGGCTTTGCCCTTGCCATCGTCGGCATCGACCAGCTGACCGGCCAGACCCGCATGAGCTTCGGCATTCCCGATCTGCTTGACGGCGTGGAAGTAACGACGCTTGCGGTGGCCATGTTCGCCATCGGCGAAACACTGTTCATCGTCGCGCAGGGCAGCACCGGCCCGGACAAGGTCGAGGCCGTCAAGGGTTCGGTCTGGATGAGCGCGCAGGACTGGGCGCGTTCCTGGAAAGCCTGGCTGCGCGGCACGCTGATCGGCTTTCCTATCGGCGCCATGCCAGCGGGCGGTGCTGAAATCGGCACCTTCCTGTCCTATGCCACCGAAAAGAAGCTGACCAAATATCCGGAAGAATTCGGCCATGGCGCCATTGAAGGCGTGGCTGGTCCGGAAGCCGCCAACAACGCGTCCGCCGCCGGTACGCTGGTGCCGCTGCTGACGCTCGGCCTGCCGACGACGGCGACCGCCGCCATCATGCTCGCCGGTTTCCAGCAATACGGCCTGCAGCCCGGCCCGCTGCTGTTCGCCACCAATCCGCAGCTGGTCTGGGGCCTGATCGCCAGCCTGTTCATCGCCAACCTGATGCTGCTGGTGCTCAACCTGCCGCTGGTCGGCCTGTGGGTGAAGCTGCTGACCATTCCGAAGCCATGGCTCTATGCGGGTATTCTGTTGTTCGCGACGCTCGGCACCATCGGCGCCAACCCGTCCGTGTTCGAACTCGGCATGCTGCTCGCCTTCGGTATCCTCGGTTACATCATGCGCATCTTCGGTTATCCGATTGCACCTGCGGTGGTCGGTCTCATCCTCGGCCCGCTTGCGGAACAGCAGCTGCGCCGCGCGCTCGCCATCGGCCAGGGCGACCCGACGGTGCTGTTCACCTCACCGATTGCCGTTGGCCTGTTCCTTGTCGCGGCAGCCGCCTTCATCATTCCGCTGATCATGCGTATTCGCGGCCGCGGCGAGGTGCTGACGCAGCTTGCCGCCAACGAGGACTGATAAACCGGAAACCTCCCAGGGCAACTGGCCCCGTATCTTCGGATGCGGGGCTTTTTTATTCACGCCAACGGGATGTGTGGCGCAGACGCGGCCATGATATGATTCCGCTCCAAACGCAGGAGAAAAACATGCGCAAGATCGCGATCTTGATGGTTCTGGCCCTCGTCGGCTGCGCCACCGCCGCACCCGACGTGGAGCCCATTCCCGGCAGCATCACCTATGGCGGACAGCCCCGCACCAAATTGACCAAATCTCCCATCGGCAGCACGCTCAGTAATGAATTCGTCATGGGCGACGGACGGCTGGCGATTGAGACCTACCGAATACAGCCAGACCGCTCCCTGAAGCTGGAGAGACGCGAAATCGTTGGTGACTGGCCGCCGGAGTGAGCGCGGCTGTCGTGACGGGTAAAACAGACGGATAAAAGGGCACCCACGACATTGGCCCCGGCCTCTCCTCACCCTCAACGTCATCCTCGGGCTTGACCCGAGGATCCATCACCCCAGCACAGTGGATCCTCGGGTCAAGCCCGAGGATGACCGGGAAGAGGTTTGAGCAAATGTTTCACTGTCCCCACATTTCCCGCTCACCGCAATTCAGAACCGTTCTAAAACATATTTTTGATTTCCGCATACCTTGCCAATAAAGCTGATAGCGAACGTCAAGTTAACCCTGCGGGAGCACTTCCGCCGGTTCAGAACCATATTGCAAGGGACATATAAGTGGCCATCAACTTCACCTTCCCCGTTCGGCTGCTGGCGGCAGCGGCCTTCAGCCTTGGCGCGATGACTGCGGGCGCTGAGGAAATGACGATCAAGCACGCGCAGGGCGAGACCGTGCTGAAGGCGGCACCGAAGAAGGTTCTGGTTCTCGATATTCCCTCGCTCGACAATCTCGATGCGCTCGGCGTCGAGCCAACAGGCGTCGTCGGCTCCAACCTGCCGACCTACCTGCAGAAATATGCCGACGGCAAATATCTGAAGGTCGGCACGCTGTTCGAACCCGACTACGAGGCTATCAATGCGGCGGAAGCCGATCTCGTCATCGTCGGCGGCCGTTCGCGGGCGAAATATCCTGACGTTGCGAAGATCACGCCCGCCATCGACATGTCGATCGATTCCAAGGAATTCATCAACAGCGTCAAAGGCAACATCACCAAGCTCGGCGATATCTTCGGCAAGCAGGAAGAAGCAAAGAAGCTGGATGCCGTCATCGATGAGAAGGTCGCGAAGCTGAAGGAGATCGCTCCCAACTCCGGCACGGCGATGATCCTCGTCACCAATGCCGGCAAGGTCGGCGTTTACGGTCCAAGCTCGCGCACCGGCTGGCTGCACACCGAAATCGGCTTCAAGCCCGTTGCCGCCGATATTGACGACCGCTTCGACCGCGGCGACGTCGTGTCCTTCGAATATCTGGCCGAGGTCAACCCCGAATGGCTGTTCGTGATCGACCGCGATGCCGGCATCGGCCGCGCCACCGATCCGGGCAAGGCAGCCGCGCAGGTGCTGGATAACGAGCTGGTGCACCAGACCAATGCCTGGAAGAAAAAGCAGATCGTCTATCTCGACCCGCAGGCGGCCTATATCGTCAGCAGCGGTTATACGGCGCTCACCACCCTGCTCGATCAGGTCTACAAGGCCGTTTCCGAGAAGAAGTCGTAAAAACTGCTGGGCACTCGCTCCTGAAGGCTGCTCCACACTCCCAGTCATCCTCGGGCTTGACCCGAGGAGGACCAAGGAGAGGTCGGACGCCTGTTTCGGCAGCCTGCCAAGCCACCGGGAGCTTTCGCTATTTTCGAAATACCACCAACGTGAAATCCCTGTCTCTCATCCTTGCCCTTCTTCTGGCGCTGACACTCGCAATCGTCAGCCTGTTCGTCGGTGTGAGCAACGTTTCTCTGGCCACGCTTTTTGCACCTGACACAAGCACGGATGCACTGCGCGTGCTGCTCGTCAGCCGCATTCCGCGCACGCTGGCGCTGATACTGGCCGGAAGCTCGATGGCGATTGCCGGTCTCATCATGCAGATGCTGGTGCGCAACCGTTTCGTGGAGCCTTCGACGGCGGGCACCACCGAATCCGCCGGTCTCGGCCTGCTCACCGTCACCCTGATTGCACCCGACACGCCGATCTTCGGCAAGATGCTGGTGGCCGCCGTTTTCGCGCTCGCCGGCACCGCGCTGTTCCTGCGTATCCTGAGACAAGTGCCATTGCGGGACGTGCTGCTGGTGCCGCTGATCGGCATCATGCTGGGCGGCGTCATCTCCGCCGTCACCACCTTCTTCGCCTATCGTTTCGATCTCTTGCAATCGCTCGGCGCATGGATGACGGGGGATTTTTCCGGCGTGCTGCGCGGCCGCTATGAATTGCTCTGGGTCGGTTTCCTCTTCGCCATTGCCGCCTATCTCGCCGCGGACCGGTTTACGGTGGCTGGCATGGGGCGCGACTTCACCACCAATCTCGGCCTCAACTATCGCCGGGTGATGGCGCTCGGCCTCACCATCGTCTCGCTGGTCAGCGCCGTTGTCGTCGTCACCGTCGGCATGATCCCCTTTCTCGGGCTGATCGTGCCGAACGTCGTCAGCCTGATGATCGGCGACAATATGCGCCGCTCGGTTCCATGGGTGGCGACGCTTGGCGCAGTCTTCGTTCTCTCCTGCGACATCATCGGCCGAACCGTGCGCGCGCCTTATGAAATACCGATCGGAACCGTGGTCGGCGTCATCGGCAGCGTGCTGTTCCTTTATCTCCTGCTGCGGAAACGCCACCATGCGTGAGAGAAACCCCGAAAGGCGCGCAAAAACCGTTCTGCTCGTGCTTGCGGCATTCGCGCTCCTCTCCATGGCCGCCTTCATGACGCTCGGCGCAAAGGGAAGCTGGAGCTTCGTGCTGCCGTTTCGCGGCATCAAGCTTCTGTCGCTTTTGCTGGTGGCCTATGCCATCGCGGTCTCCACCGTGCTGTTCCAGACGGTCACCAACAATCGTATCCTCACCCCTTCGGTCATGGGCTTCGATTCGCTTTACGTGCTGATGCAGACGGGGCTGATTTTCGTCTTCGGCTCGGCAACCGTCGTGATGATCGATCCGCAACTGAAGTTTCTCGTCGAAACCGGGCTGCTCGTCGCCTTTTCCGCCCTGCTCTATCGCTGGCTGTTCGTCGGCGCGGAACGCAGCCTGCATCTTCTCGTACTGGTCGGCATCGTCTTCGGCGTGTTTTTCCGCAGCCTCTCGGGCTTCATGCAGCGCGTGCTCGACCCCAATGAATATACGGTGCTGCAGGATGTGCTGTTCGCCAGCTTCAATTCCATCGATCCAACCCTTCTCATGGTCTCCGCCGTCATCATCGGCGTGGTGACCATCATCGGGCTGAGGCTCATGCACACGCTCGATGTCCTCTCGCTCGGCCGTGCGACGGCCATCAGCCTCGGCGTCGAATACAAGCGCACGGTCACCATCATCCTCGTTCTGGTCTCCGTGCTCGTTGCCGTCTCCACCGCGCTTGTCGGCCCGGTCATGTTCTTCGGGCTGCTGGTTGCGGCCCTTGCCCATTATCTCACCGGCAATGGCAAGCACGCATATGTGCTGCCGGCCGCGATCCTCATCGCCGTGATCTGCCTCGTGGGCGGTCAGGTGGTGCTGGAGCGGATATTCGCCTTCGATACGGCGCTCTCGATCATCATCGAATTTCTGGGCGGCATCGTCTTTATCGGTCTTATTCTGAAACGAGGTGCGCGATGATCATCGCCAATCAGATCAGCAAATCCTATGGCGACACGGTTGTGATAGACGGCGTCTCCGTCTCCATTCCGGCAGGCGGCGTCACCTCCATCATCGGGCCGAACGGGGCGGGAAAATCGACGCTGCTTTCCATCGTGGCGCGGCTGATGTCGATGGATGCCGGGACCGTCACGGTCGACGGGCTCGATGTTACGAAAACCGCTTCCGACACGCTGGCGAAGCGGCTTTCTATCCTGCGGCAGGACAACCACATCTCCTCGCGCCTGACGGTGCGCGACCTCGTCGATTTCGGCCGCTACCCCTATTCAAAGGGCCGCCCCACCATCGAGGACAAGGTCCATATCGACCGGGCGTTGGAATATCTGCATCTCGAACCCCTTGCCGGCCGGTTTCTGGATGAGCTTTCCGGCGGCCAGCGCCAGCGCGCCTTCGTGGCCATGGTGCTGTGTCAGGATACGGATTATGTGCTGCTCGACGAACCGCTCAACAATCTCGACATGAAACACGCCTCCAGCATGATGAAGATCATGCGCAAGGCCGCCGACGAGCTGAAAAAGACCGTGGTTCTGGTGCTGCACGACATCAACTTCGCCTCCTGGTATTCCGACACCATCATCGCCATGCGCGAGGGCCGCATCTGCCATCACGGACCTGCAGAAGAGATCATCCGCCCCGAGATTCTCCAGGAAATCTACGACATGCCGATCCGCGTCAATGAGATAGACGGCCGGCGCATCTGCCTGTTTTACGAATGACATGATGATTGTGCAGGATTTTTACTGTCCCAGTGCTTAGCATGGAACAGGGCCACAGGCCCGGACGTTAAACGACGGACTTTTCCAAAGCGGCATTCCGTCCGCAACTTCAGGAGACATCGATGAAGACGCACAAGACGAAGAACGACCTGCCTTCCAACGCCAAGTCGACCGTAATCGGCATTCTGAATGAATCGCTCGCTTCCGTCATCGACCTTGCGCTCATCACCAAGCAGGCGCACTGGAACCTCAAGGGCCCGCAATTCATCGCCGTCCATGAACTTCTCGATACGTTCCGCACACAACTCGACAATCACGGCGACACGATTGCCGAGCGCGTCGTCCAGCTTGGCGGCACGGCGCTTGGCAGCCTGCAATCCGTCTCCTCGACGACCAAGCTCAAGGCCTATCCGACCGATATCTACAAAATCCACGACCATCTGGATGCGCTGATCGAGCGTTATGGCGACGTGGCGAACATGATCCGCAAGGCCATCGACGATTCCGACGAGGCCGGTGATCCGACGACGGCCGACATCTTCACCGCCGCCTCGCGCGATCTCGACAAGTCGCTTTGGTTCCTGGAAGCGCATGTGCAGGAAAAGAGCTGAGCGGAAAAATCCGCCACCCCAACAACAAAGCGCCCGGATGATCCGGGCGCTTTTTTCTCGTATTCAAGCGTCAGTGGCGCCGCAGAACGGCAAGCCCGATGTCCCGCAGCATCTCGTGATCGAGAATGCCCCGCTGGGCGCTGCGGATAAGAACCGCTGCGCACTCATTGGCAACGTGGCTACTGCGATCTTGAAAACACTCGAAACATACGCCATCGAAAATATTCTGCAGATCGGTAATCTGCTCCGGCGACAATTGTGCGCCAACCCGTTCAAAAGCTGCGTACGACAAGGCTCATCCTCCTGATGATATGCCAAGTATCGTTTCTTTTTTTTCGTGGACATCAAATTTGTACACCCGAACGAATCACTTGTCGAATCAGATTTTAACCAAATGTAAATAGGTTATTTTCTGGCCTCCTCCACCGCCATATTCCGTAGGAAGGAGATAAAACCCAATCGAAACAACATCTTCTCCCTGGCGCGCTCTTGTTTCGGTTCCCGGCCGCCCTTGCACTGCGGAAAAACGTGCAGCCGCGTGGATTTCCACCGAAACCGCAAAAGAAACTGTTGCATTCCAAAAACGATTGAGCGATATAGCACCCGTCGCCGCTTCGGTGGCCCACGGTTCAGCGAACTACCCCGGACCGGTGGATTTGAGCGGGTGTAGCTCAGGGGTAGAGCACAACCTTGCCAAGGTTGGGGTCGAGGGTTCAAATCCCTTCGCCCGCTCCAGTTTTCCCAGCAGATACAGAACTATCAAAAAAGAATTTCAGCTCTGCACCATGATTGGCTGTGCCACAGGCATGGCGTTCAGCCGCATTGCGCGTTGAACAGAGGCCGGAAGATGCCACTGATCACCTCACTCCATCAAAGTATTATTCATTACTTTTACATAATTTATTCAAAGTAAAAATGAATATTAAATGCATATCCGCTAATAATACATAATTATTTCTTAATTTGCCAAGTATATAATTCCCCATCAAAGTGCATGATGCCGACACAGAACCCATGAAGGGATCAATTTCCTATCGGAGTTGTTGCCATGAGAAATATTCCTGTCGTTGGAAAATTCCTGACGGTATTTGCGCTGTTCGGCATTTGCGCAATCTTGATCGCGGCTTATTCCGCAGTGCAGATCAAGACAATCGACAAGAGCTATAGCGACCTTATCGAGCATGACAGCGCGGCAGCCCTCAACCTGGCACTGGCAAACCATGCCTTGTTGAACGGACGCGCCGCTTTGGCCGATATGATGATTGCCTTTACGGAAGAGGGCAATGCCGCCGCCGAAGTCGAGGCAAAGGCCACGCGTGGGGAATTTGCCCAGTTGATGGATAAGGCCATCGCCTCGGTCCCCGGTGACAGCCGTCTGCCCGCACTCAAGGACGAAGCGCTGAGACTCTACAATGTTACGTGCAAGAATGCCTGGAATCTGGGCCGCACCGCATCGAACGTGGAGGAGGCACTGGCATCGCAAAAGGCATTCGGCATGGAATGCCAGCCGGTCTTCGCCAGGATCGGCGCGAAACTGACGCAGATCGCCACGGAAATCACAACCCGCAACGACACGGAGAGCGGCGCTCTGACGGAGACGAGCGACCAGACCGCGCTGATTACCGTCGTAGCGGTCATCCTCGGTTTCCTTACGGTGGTCGTCGCCGGATATTTCGCGATCCGCACCTGGCTTGTCACGCCGATGCAGGGGCTTGCCGGCACCATGCAGAGGCTTGCCAATGGCGACCTTTCCGCCAACATCGACGGAACGGACCGGCGCGATGAGGTCGGCACCATGGCCAAGGCCGTGCAGATCTTCAAGGACAACGAGCTGAAGGCCCGCCGGCTGGAAGCGGATGCGGCCCAGGTGCGCGACCAGTCCGAAGCGGACCGTCAAAGGGCCGCCGATATAGACCGCAGGCGCGCGGCGGAAATGGCGGAGGCGACAAGCGGTCTGGCAGGCGGCCTGAAGCATATGGCCGACGGCGACCTCTCCTATCAGCTGACGACGCCTTTCGCGGCGGATTTCGAAAGCCTGCGGGCGGACTTCAATATGGCCGTCGGTCAGTTGAACAAGACATTGCTCTCGGTTGCCGAGGTCACGGCGACGATCGATGGCGGCTCGCAGGAACTGAATTCGAGTGCGGGAGACCTGTCGCACCGCACCGAAACACAGGCCGCTTCGCTGGAGGAAACAGCCGCCGCGCTCGACCAGATAACCAGCAACGTCAGCAATTCGACGAAGCGCACGGAAGAGGCGCGAAGCGTGGCGGTGGAGGCGAACCGATCGGCGCAAACCTCCGGTCAGGTCGTCGCAAATGCGGTTGACGCCATGAAGCGCATCGAGAGCTCCTCAAGCCAGATTTCCAACATCATCGGCGTCATCGACGAGATTGCGTTCCAGACCAACCTTCTGGCGCTGAATGCAGGAGTCGAGGCAGCCCGCGCGGGTGAGGCGGGCAAAGGTTTTGCGGTTGTCGCGCAGGAAGTGCGTGAGCTGGCGCAGCGTTCGGCGCAGGCGGCCAAGGAAATCAAGGAGCTTATCCGCAACTCCGCCGACGAGGTTCAAAACGGCGTCAAACTCGTGACCGCCACGGGCGATGCCCTGAAGGTTATTGAAGGCCACGTCATCGCCATCAATACGCAGCTCGACGCCATCGCAACCTCCGCAAGGGAGCAGTCGGTCGGCCTGGCCGAGGTCAACAGCGCGGTCAACCAGATGGATCAGGTGACACAGCAGAATGCCGCGATGGTCGAAAGGGCCAAGGCCTCCAGCACATCGCTTGCCGGCGATGCCGAGACGCTCCGCGAAATCATCGGCCAGTTCAGGCTCGACGGCACCGCCGCAACCGCCCGCAAAACCCGAAACGCCCATCAGCCATCGACGCAGCTGCGCGTTGCGGACAATGCCCAGCCGAGACCATCGCCGGCACGGCGCATGATGGGCCAGGTGGCCGCGGCACTCGGCGTATCGACCGCGTCAAAAGAGCAGAGCTGGGCGGAATTCTGATCCCACCCGCTCAAAAGACACCCGGATCACTATCCGGGTGTCGTGAAGTTGGTGACAAAGGTTGAAAACCTCCTCCGTCATGCCGGGCTTGACCCGGCATCCAGCCATGGCGCGTCGGCGCCATGAAAGGAATCTTCCACGATTAATGACTTGATCGCACTGGACCCCGGATCAAGTCCGGGGTGACGGCACTAGGAGTTCCCATGCCGGCCCTGATAATCAGGCAGCCTCGTCCCACTCAGGCGCGAGCCCATCCGGCGAGACAATGCGGCCATCCTGCTTGGCGAGCGCATGGATCGCCGCCATTTCATCGGCCGAAAGCTCGAAATCGAAGATGGCGAGATTTTCATCGACACGGGCTTCGCTGACCGTTTTCGACAGGGCGACGACACCCTGCTGCTGCACGAGCCAGCGCAGCACCACCTGCGCCACCGACTTGCCTCGGCCTGCGGCGATCTCGTTCAGCACCGGGTCGGCAAAGACCTTGCCATCGGCCATGCCGTAATAGCCCGTTACCGACATGCCGGCAGCCTTGGCGGCAGCGATAACCACATCCTGATCGATATAGGGGTGGTATTCGATCTGGTTGGTCACGATCGGAGCCTTGGAAAGCTTCACCGCCTCGGCCATCAGCGCCGTATTGAAGTTGGAGACGCCGATATGGCGCACCTTGCCGGCTTGCCTCACCTCGTTCAGCGCTCCGATCTGTTCGGCAAGCGAGACCGCGTCGTTCGGCCAATGCAGCAGCAGCAGGTCGACATAATCGGTCTTCAGCTTTTTCAGGCTCTCGTCGACGGAGGCGAGGAAGGCCTCGTGCTTGTAGTTCTCGACCCAGACCTTGGTGGTGAGAAACACCTCGCCGCGTGCAATGCCCGAAGCAGCAATGGCTTCGCCGACCTCGGCTTCGTTGCCATAGATCTGGGCGGTATCGATATGACGGAAACCGGCCTTCAGCGCATGCGGAACGATGCGCAGGACATCGGGGCCGGGAATGCGGAAGGTGCCGAAGCCGAGCGCCGGGATCGAAGCGCCATTTGCGGTGACATCAAACATATATTTTCTCCTTTGAGGTTGCCCGGCCAGCCTGGGACATGGCCGGGAATTTTGTGAAAAGCTCAGGCGGTTTTCAGCGTCAGCGCGGCACGGCGGTCGAGCGCGCTGCTCCAGAGGGTCAAAAGCAGGGCGATGGCGACGAGGATGGCGCCGACCCAGGGCGTTGCAGCAAGGCCCATCGGCGATTCCACCACCAGACCGCCGAGCCATGCGCCAATCGCGATGCCGAGATTGAAGGCGGCGATATTGAGCGCCGAGGCGACATCGACCGCGCCGGGACGGTGTTCCTTGGCAAGCTGCACGACATAAAGCTGCAGGCCGGGAACATTGGCGAAGGACAGGAAGCCGAGCGCGGCAAGCGTGATAAGCGTCAGCACCGGCGAGAAGGCCGTGAAGGAGAAGACGAGCAGCACGATGGCCTGCGCCAGGAAGAGACCGATCAGCGCCTTGGCCGGGTTATGGTTGGCGATCCTGCCGCCGCCAATATTGCCGGACGCAATGGCGATGCCATAGAGCACGAGGATCAGGCTGACGCTCTTTTCCGAAAAGCCGGTCACATCCTGCAGGATCGGCGCAAGGAAGGTGAAGGCGACGAAGGTGCCGCCGTAACCGAGCGCGGTCATGGCGAAAACGATGAGCAGGCGGCCGGAACCGAGAACGCGGACCTGATCGAGGAGGCTTGCCGGCGGCGCTTTCTTGAGCGTGTTCGGCAGAAGCGTGGCGATGCCCAGGAAGGCAATCACGCCAAGGGCGGCAACAGCCCAGAAGGTTGCGCGCCAGCCGAAGACCTGCCCGATATAGGTGCCGAGCGGAACCCCGGTGACGATGGCGACCGTCAGCCCCATGAACATCATGGCGATGGCCGAGGCGCGGCGGTTTTCCGGCACGAGATCGGCGGCGATGGTGGAGCCGACCGAGAAGAAGACGCCATGGGCGAAGGCGGCAATGACCCGGGCGACGAGCAGCATCTCATAGCTCGGCGACAGGGCCGCAGCGCTGTTGCCGACGATGAACAGGGCCATGAGGCCGAGCAGCAGCGGCTTTCTTTCGATCCGGCCGGTCAGCGCTGTCAGGATCGGCGCACCGAAGGTGACGCCAAGCGCGTAGACGCTGACGATGAGACCGGCCAGCGGCAGGGTGATGTGAAGATCGTTGGCAACCGTCGGCAGCAGGCCGACGATGACAAATTCCGTTGTTCCGATCGCATAGGCCGCGATCGTCAGGGCAAATATGGCCAATGGCATGATGACTACCTCTCCGCCCGGAGCGGGATCGCGGGCGTTCTGGACAGCAGGGCTGTCGGTTTGGATCATTTGGACAGCGGCGCTGTCCGGTTGGATCAAATCTATGGATGCAATATGGGCGAAGGGGACTTGCATGATAATCGGCAAGATTGGATAAACGCCTTTGAATTGATTTCACAGATGGTGAGGTGATGGACAACAGGGCCGGAGAAATGGAAGTCTTCGTGGCAGCGGCGGAACTCGGCAGCTTTTCCGCGGCCGGGCGCAGGCTGAAGCTTTCCCCCTCGGCGGTGAGCAAGCTTGTCACACGCATCGAAGACCGCCTCGGCACGCGACTGCTGGCCCGCTCCACCCGGCTTGTCACGCTCACACCGGAGGGCGAAGTCTATCTGGCTAGGGCAAGGCGCATTCTCGCCGACATCACTGAAACGGAGCAGATCGTGGCGAGCGGCGGCAAGGTGGTGCCGCGCGGGCTGCTGCGCGTCAACGCGACGCTGGGCTTCGGGGAACGTTATCTCCTGCCGCTTGCGCCGGAATTTCTGTCGCTTTATCCGGAGATCGAACTGGATATCTCGCTTACCGATGGCGTCATCAGCCTGATCGAGGAGCGCACCGATATTGCGATCCGCTCCGGCGCCATGGGCGATTCATCCCTGAAGGCAAGAAAGCTGAAAGAAGTCCGCCGCGTCATCGTCGCCTCCCCTGCCTATATCGAAAAACACGGCATGCCGGAAAAACCGCAGGATCTGGCGCAGCACAATTGCCTGAGCTTCAATTTCAGCCGCAGCCTCAACGAATGGCCCTTCCGCGATCCCGGATCGACGGAAGTGTATCGCCTCCCCATCACCGGCAATGCATCGGTCAATAGCGGCATGGCGATGCGCAGGCTTTGCCTGGCGGGGCTGGGGCTCGGACGTGTTGGTGAATTCCACGTCGAGCCCGATATCAGGGCCGGCCTGCTCGTTCCCGTGCTGGAGGAGTATAGCGCCGAGGACATGGAGGTGATCCACGCGGTTTATGCCGGCCACGAGCATCTCGCCGCCCGCGTGCGCGCCTTCATCGATTTCCTCGCCACAAGGGTCGGGCGCTGATTGGGCCGGAAGGTGATTGGCCGTCTCACACCAGGCCGTGAACGAGCTTTGCCAGCCAGTCGACGAAAACGCGGACCTTGTTGGTCACATGCCGGGTTTGTGGATAGACCACATAGATCGGCATGGCCTCGCGCCGCCATTCGGAAAGCACCGGCACCAGTTCACCCCGCGAAAGCGCATCCCTCACCATGAAGACGGGAAGCTGCACGATGCCCATGCCGGCCAGTGCCGCGTTGAGATAGGTACGGCTGTCATTGACCGAGACGACATAGTTCGGGGTCAGTTCAACGCTGCGCACACCATTGTCGAAGGAGGCCGGCATGATCTGGCCGGTGGTGGCATTGAGGTAGCCCACCGAATAATGATCCTTCTCCAGATCCTCCGGTTCTTGCGGCATGCCGAAGTTTTCGATGTAGGATGGCGAGGCAAATGTCTCGAACCGGAGTTCGCCCACTTTTCGGGCAATCAGCGACTGATCGCGCAGCACGCCGACGCGCAGCGCACAGTCGACATTCTCCGCTATATAATCGACCAGACGGTCGCCGACACCGAGATCGAGACGGATATGCGGATAACGCTGGTAAAATTCGCAAAGATGTGGGATAACCACCAGGTCCGCGAAGACACCGGCCATTTCCACCCGCAACCGGCCGGATGGCTGCACCTGTGCGCTGGACATGCTGCCGTCAAGTTCTTCGATTTCCGATAAAATCTGTGAGGCCCGCTCATAATAGAGAGCGCCGTCCGTTGTCAGCATCACCCGGCGCGTGGTGCGGTTGAGAAGTGTGGTGTGCAAATGCGCCTCAAGCGCCTGCACCATGTTGGTGACAGTGGTTTTCGGCATGTTCAGCGCGGTGGCGGCGCGGCTGAAATTGCCGGTTTCCACAACTCGCGTAAAAACCCGCATGGCGGAGAGCTGATCCATTCACTGCCTCGGAGATGTGATTATCCGTGATTTCGGAATAGTGTTTTCAAATTTGCATGCTTGATCGTTTCGATCCGAACAATAATATGGATTTCAGATTTTGCAATACGATCCGCCTATTGGTGGCGGCGCAAAGGATCTGGAGTCATGAACGCGCATTGGGAAAACATCGGCAGCAGCGAGGCGTCCGCGCCGAAGCTCTCCGTGCGCCGTTATGAAGGTTCCTGCCTCTGCAGCCATCCGCCTGTCGTGCTTTATCTGCGCGGCGGATCCTTTCTGGAACCCGGCCTCGAGCCGGGCGGCAATTGCCCCGAGCTTCCGGTGGCCCGCGCGCTTGCGGAAAGCGGTGCAGTGGTCGTGGAAGCCGATTACAGCAAGCCGTCCGGCAACGAGTTTCCGATGGTGATCGACTGCGCCTATGAGGCGCTCGATCATCTGAGCCGGGATCGCAAGCACTATGGCGGCGCGAAATCGCTGCTGTTTGTGGCCGGCGAAGAAGCAGGCGGCAATGTGGCGGCGGGGCTTGCCTTGAAGGCCCGTGACCGCATGCCGGGCAAGCTCGCAGGCCAGATTCTTCTGTCGCCCATGATCGACCCGATGATGACGACGGAATCCTTCCGTGATGCGGACAGGATCGGCATGCGCCAGCGTTGGGCCGATGGCTGGAGCCATTACCTTGCCAAGGCGTGCGGGTTCTTCCACCCCTATGCCGCGCCCTGCCAGTGCACGCGGCTGAACCGGGTGGCGCCGGCGCTGATCTTTACGGCCGAGGACGACCCTCTGCGCGACGAAACGGTCAATTATGCAGACCGCCTCATCGCCTCAGGCGTCAGCGTCCGGCAGCATGTTTTTCCCGCCGGCGTCGGCTGGACGGGGCTCTATCAAGGAGAGGGCGGCGGATGGGTCTCATCCGTCTGTTCGGAATTCAAGACCTTTGTTGACCAGTTGAAACACTGAATACCGCATTTATTGAGAAACTGACCGGCTCCTGATCCGAGCCAAGGAGAAACCCATGACGCTGAACACCAAGCGCCGGGCCCTGACGGGTGCCGGTTTCGGGCTGGCTATGTCTGTTGCAGCCGCAGCATTGTTTTTCGACCTCCCCACCAGCCGCGATGCAACGGCCGCTTCCACCCCGGCTGAAACACCGGCGATCCCGGTTACCGTCGCCAAGGTGGAAAGCCGTGACGTGATGCGCTGGGAAGAATTTTCCGGCCGTCTCGAAGCCGTTGACCGGGTGCAGATCCGCTCCCGCGTCGCCGGCCAGATCAAGGCCGTGCATTTCCGCGAAGGCGCGCTGGTGAAGGAAGGCGATCCCCTCTTCACCATCGATCCGGCCCCCTATCAGGCTGCCGTTGCAGGCGCTGAAGGACAGGTCGCTTCGGCCGAAGCCAAGGTCAGCCTTGCCAAGACCGAACTCGACCGTGGCCGCAGGCTTTCCGACAATCGCACCATCTCCCAGAGCGATCTCGACCAGCGCCAGAGCTCGTTTGCGGATGCCGAAGCCCAGCTTCGCGCCGCCCGCGCAGCACTGACCACGGCCCAGCTTGATCTCGGTTATACCGAAATCATCGCACCGGTTTCCGGCAGGGTCGGCCGCATCGAAATCACCGCCGGCAACCTCGTCGCCGCCGGTTCCACCTCGCCTGCGCTGACGACGCTGGTATCGGTCAACCCGATCTATGCCAGCTTCAACGCCAGCGAAGGAACGGTTGCGAAGGCGCTTGCCGAACTGCCGAAAACCGATGGCGCCCTGCCCGCTCTCGAACAGATCCCTGTCGAAATCGGCACGCTTTCGGATGAGGGCACGCCGATCAAGGGCACGCTGCACCTGATCGACAACCAGGTGGATTCGGCAAGCGGCACCATCGGTGTCCGTGCCATCTTCGACAATCCGGACGGCAGGCTCATCCCGGGCCAGTTCGTGCGGGTGCGCATGGGCGAACCGAAACCGGAAAACCGCATCGTCATCAGCGACCGCGCCATCGGCACGGATCAGGACAAGCGTTTCGTCTTCGTGGTCGATGCCGAAAACAAGGTGAGCTACCGCCAGATCAAGCCGGGTGCACCGGCTGATGGCCAGCGCATCATCGACAGCGGCCTTGCCGCCGGTGATACGATCGTCGTCAACGGCCTGCAGCGCATTCGCCCCGGTGCAACCATCGCACCACAGGCGGAGGACAAGGTTGCTGCCTCGCAGTAAGTAACCCGCCTTTTTGATCAATAAGCGTCCCGCCCTCCCGCGAGACGCCCCTTCAGACAGAACCGGCCTTCACCGGCGGCAGAAAAGCCGCCGGAACGGCCTTTGCATTCCAAAATATACCCGGAGAGGGACTGGATATGAATATTTCCAGATTTTTTGTCGACAGGCCGGTATTCGCCGGCGTTCTGTCGATCCTGATTGTGGTGGCAGGCCTTCTTGGCATGCGCGCCCTGCCGATTTCCGAATATCCGGAAGTCGTTCCGCCATCCGTCGTCGTCCGCGCCACCTATCCGGGTGCGAACCCGGCCGTTATCGCTGAAACCGTCGCCACGCCGCTTGAAGAACAGATCAACGGTGTCGAAGGCATGCTCTATATGGGCAGTCAGGCGACATCCGACGGCGTGCTGACGCTGACCGTGACCTTCAAGCTCGGTACCGACCCCGACAAGGCGCAGCAGCTGGTGCAGAACCGCGTTTCGCAGGCCGAACCGCGCCTGCCGGCGGAAGTCCGCGCACTCGGCATCACGACGGTCAAGAGCTCACCCGACTTCATCATGGTCGTCAATCTGGTGTCGAAAACCGACGCCTATGACATCACCTACCTGCGTAACTACGCAACGCTGAACGTCAAGGATCGCCTCGCCCGCATCGAAGGCGTGGGCCAGGTGCAGGTCTTCGGCGCAGGTGACTATTCCATGCGCGTCTGGCTCGATCCGCAGAAGGTCGCCGAACACGATCTGGCTGCCAGCGACGTCTCCGACGCCATCCGCCAGCAGAACGTACAGGCGGCAGCCGGTGTCATCGGCGCTTCGCCGAGCCCCAACGGCGTCGACCTGCAGCTCAACGTCAATGCCCAGGGCCGTCTGACGACGCCGGAAGAATTCGGCAACATCATCGTCAAGAGCGGCGCCAACGGCGAAATCACCCGCCTGCGCGATGTCGCCCGCATTGAACTCGGTGCTGCCGATTACACGCTGCGCTCGCTGCTCGACGGTGAACCCGCCGTGGCTGTGGCAGTTCTCCAGGCCCCCGGCTCCAACGCCATCGAAATCGCCGACAATGTCCGCGCCACGATGGACAATCTGCAGCTGGCAATGCCTGACGGCGTGAAATACGAGATCGTCTACGACACGACGAAATTCGTGCGCTCCTCCATCGAAAAGGTCGTTGATACACTCCTCGAGGCCGTTGGCCTCGTGGTGCTGGTCGTCATCCTCTTCCTGCAGACATGGCGCGCATCGATCATTCCGCTGATCGCCGTTCCGGTCTCGATCATCGGCACCTTCGCCGTCATGTATGCTTTCGGGTTTTCCATCAACGCGCTAACGCTGTTCGGGCTGGTGCTCGCCATCGGCATCGTGGTGGATGACGCGATCGTGGTCGTCGAAAACGTCGAACGAAACATCGAAAACGGGCTCTCGCCGCGTGACGCCACCTATAAGGCGATGCGTGAAGTGTCCGGACCAATCATCGCAATCGCGCTGGTTCTGGTTGCGGTCTTCGTGCCTCTTGCCTTTATCTCCGGCCTCTCAGGCCAGTTCTACCGGCAGTTCGCACTGACCATCGCCATCTCCACCGTCATTTCGGCGATCAATTCGCTGACGCTGTCACCCGCTCTCGCGGCACTGCTGCTCAAAGAGCACGGTGCACCGAAAGACTGGCTGACCCGCTTCATGGACCGGATTTTCGGCTGGTTCTTCCGCGGCTTCAACCGCGCCTTCGGCGCCGCCTCAAACGGCTATGGCAAGACCGTGGGCGGGCTGGTGACGCGCAAGAGCCTGGTGATGCTGGTCTATATGGCGCTGGTGGCTGCAACCTACGGCATGTTCACGACCGTTCCGAGCGGCTTCGTGCCGGCGCAGGACAAGCAGTACCTGATCGGCTTTGCCCAGCTTCCTGATGGCGCAACACTCGACCGGACGGAAAGCGTCATCAAGCGGATGAGCGATATCGCCATGGAAACGCCCGGCGTCAGCCACGCCATCGCCTTCCCGGGCCTGTCGATCAACGGCTTCACCATCGGCTCCAACTCCGGCATCGTCTTCGCGATTCTCGATGACTTCGAAAAGCGCAAGACGCCGGAACTGTCCGGCGGCGCCATCGCCATGCAGCTGAACCAGAAATATGCGGGCATTCAGGATGCCTTCATCGCCATGTTCCCGCCGCCGCCGGTCAACGGTCTCGGCCAGACGGGCGGCTTCAAGCTGCAGATCGAGGACCGCGCCGGTTACGGCTACCAGACGCTTGACGAAGCGGCGAAAGCCGTGATCGCCAAGGCATACCAGACGCCGGAGCTGGCGGGCATCTTCTCCAGCTTCCAGATCAACGTGCCGCAGCTCTTCGCCGATCTCGATCGCGCCAAGGCCGAGCAGCTGGGCGTTTCGGTCAGCGACGTCTTCCAGACGCTGCAGATCTATCTGGGTTCGCTCTATGTCAACGACTTCAACGCCTTCGGGCGGACATACAGCGTGCGTGTGCAGGCGGATGCGCAGTTCCGCGCCCATGCGGAAGATATCGGCCGCCTGAAGGTTCGCTCCGCAACGGGTCAGATGATCCCGCTTTCGACGCTGCTGAAGGTGGATGCGACGACGGGACCGGAACGCACCAACCGTTATAACGGCTTCCTTGCAGCCGATATCAACGGCGGTCCGGCACCGGGCTATTCCTCTGGACAGGCGCAGGCGGCGATGGAGAAAATCCTCGCGGAGAACCTGCCGGCCGGGATTGACTACGAATGGACGGACCTGACCTACCAGCAGATTCTGGCCGGCAACTCCAGCATCGTGGTCTTCCCGCTGGCGCTGCTCTTGGTTTACCTCGTGCTGGCTGCGCAATATGAAAGCCTCACATTGCCGATCGCGATCATTCTGATCGTGCCACTCGGTGTGCTCGCGGCCCTGACCGGCGTCTGGCTGACGGGAGGGGATAACAACATCTTTACGCAGATCGGCCTTGTCGTCCTTGTGGGCTTGTCGGCGAAGAACGCGATCCTGATCGTGGAATTCGCCCGCGAGCTGGAATTCGAGGGACGAACGCCGCTTCAGGCGGCGGTCGAGGCAAGCCGGCTTCGCCTTCGCCCGATCCTGATGACCTCGCTCGCCTTCATCATGGGCGTGGTGCCGCTGGTCGTCTCGACAGGTGCGGGTGCCGAAATGCGCGCGGCCATGGGTGTCGCTGTCTTCTCCGGCATGATCGGCGTGACGTTCTTCGGCATCTTCATGACACCGGTCTTCTACGTGCTGGTGCGCAAGCTGTCGGGCAACCGCCCGCTCATCCAGCACAAGCAGGAAGAACCGGCCAATTCGGACTACAAGCTCGAAAAGGCCGGCTGAGACCATACTCCCATCCACCGCCACCTTCGACGCAAGCCCGCCGCGCATCCCCCCGGATGCGCGGCGTTTTTCATGGGCGGGAACGTCTATGCAACCATCCTGAAATAGAATCAGATTCAAATGCTTAAGTGACAAATACGCCTATATTGTCCCACTTTAAAACCGTCAAAAATCAATATAGCGCCATCACACGAAGAGAACCGCAAGAAACAGCGCTATTTTATGCTTTGTATTTTGTGGTAATTTCCAAGAACAGGGTGATTCGGACTAAATGATTTAGTTCAGGGGCTACATGATGGAGCAGGACTACGAAAGCTGGGCAACGACCGTTGCCTATTCGATAGTGATGCATGAGGGTCTTGATCTCGCGCTTTCCGCGCAAAATCTCGACAGAGGCAAGACCAGAAACAATCGCGAGCGGTTGATGGAAGCCATTCGCACATCCTTGCTGGAAGCGCGCTCGCGTAGCCACTTGACGGCGGTGCAGCGGATTTAACGCCGGCCTGGCTCCGGACTTTGCCTGCGGCATAGCTTGCCGTGGCAAGATCAGATCGGAAGCAAGTCGGTCCGAACCGCGGCCTTCAGCGGCAGATGGTCCGAGGCGATACGCGCCAGCGCGCTGTCATGCGCCTCCACCTGCTCGATCAGCCCTTTTCGATTGGCGATGATCCTGTCGAGCGCCAACACCGGCAGGTTGGACGGAAAACTCGGCACCGCCGGAGGCAGGGCGCCGAAAGCATCCCGGAACGTATTGAGCGACGAACCGTTGCCGAGACGCCATTCATTCAGGTCTCCCATGAGAATGGTCGCGCATTCGTTGCGCGCTTCCAGAAGGCCGATCAGCGCTTTCGCCTGCTGGGCGCGGGAATGCCTGAGAAGGCCGAAATGGGCGGCGATGACCCGCAGCGTGCCGCCGCTTTTCAGATCCAGTTCCACGACGAGCGCGCCGCGCGGCTCCAGCCCCGGCAATTTCAGCGTATGCACATCCCTGACGGCGCCTTCCTTGAACAGGACGACATTGCCGTGCCAGCCATGGGCCTTCACACCGGCCAGCACCGGCACTGGGATGAGGCCGCTTTCCCGCTCCAGCCGGGCGAGATCAAGCAGGCCGGTGCGTTCGCCGAAACGGCTATCCGCCTCCTGAAGCGCGATGATGTCAGCACCGATTTCCTGAATGACGCGGCTGGTGCGATCGGGATCGAACTTGCGGTCACGGCCAACGCATTTATGCACATTGTAGGAGGCGATCACCGGAAAGGAGTGATCTTTCGTCGCCGGTGCCGCACTCTGCCGCTGACGGCGGTCGCGCAGCGACTGCATGACGAAAGCGGACAGGCTGGTGTTTTTCGTCAAAGCCGTTTTTTCATCCTCCAGCAAACCGTTCTTTTTCACGCGTTTATGCCTCCGGTCTCGCGCTGCGCCCTGTCGGACGCACCGCACTCTAAAGATAAGGCGAAGCGAGCCACAGGACACGCTCCACAAAACGGACAACGAATGGCCGCGCATTCAGTTCGCTGAGCCGCACGGGCAAGGCGGTCGCACGTGCATCCCGGATGCGCTTCCCGATCGTTGCTGCGAATTCCTCATCCATAACTTCGAGATCGATCTCAAAGTTCAACCGCAAAGAACGCGGATCGAGATTGGAAGAACCGATGTAGCTCCAGCGCCCGTCGATCACCAGAAGCTTGGAATGGTTGAAAGCCCCCGTCGCCCGCCAGATGCGGCAATAATTCTTCAGCATCTGGTCGAATTGCGCCGTCATCGCCCTGTCCACAAGCACCAGATTGTTGCTTTTCGGCACGATGATATCCACCACGACCCCCCGCCTCGCTGCGGTAATGAGCGCCGAAATAAGCTCCCGATCGGGGAGAAAATAGGGCGACATGATGAGAATGGAGGAACGGGCGACGGAAAATGCCCCCATCAGCATCTTGTGACTGGTCTCGATGCTCCTGTCCGGCCCCGAGGAGCAGACGCGGGCGACGATCTGCGAGCCCGGCACGCCGTCGGGAATGGCGATATCCCAGACCGGCGCATCCAGAAGCTCCTTTGTCGTGAAGCGCCAGTCCTCCGCCGCGATGGAGAAAAAATCCGATACCACCGGTCCGGTGATCTTGAAATGCGTGTCGTGCGACTGGCTTTCGCCGCCAAATTCCAGCGTGAACCCCTCGCGGATATTCATGCCGCCGCTAAATGCAATGCGCCCGTCCACCACGAGGATTTTGCGGTGGGTGCGCAGATTGGCATAGGGCAGCCGCAGCCCCATGATGACATTGCCGTTGAAGACATCGCAGACGATGCCCTTTTCCCTGAGCGTCGGCAGGATGCTCGGCACGGAATAACGCGCGCCCACCGCATCCACCAGCACACGCACCTCCACGCCGCGAAACTTCGCTCTTTCGAGCGCCGCGACAAAACGGGCGCCGATCCGGTCATTGTCGAAAATATATGTTTCGAGAATGATCGACCGCTTCGCCTCCCCGATCGCCTCCAGCATGGCGGCATAGGCCGCGTCTCCGGTCACAAGCGGCTCGATACCGTTGCCGGTCGTCAACGCATGGCGCGTCACCCGGTCGCCCAGCGTCTTCATAGCCTCGAAACGCCGTCCGAAGCGCGCGGCGATCATGTCCCCGCTCGCATCCAGACGCGCCACGCGATCCATGATCTCGTCCAGCATGAAGGACCGCTTCTGCGTGATATTGGACCGGCGGATGCGGTTGATGCCGGCAATCGCATAGATGACCGCGCCGACGATGGGCGACAGCACGATAACACCGACCCAGCCAAGCGCGGAGCGGACCTCCTCCTTCGTCATCGTGGCATGCACGGCCGCCACGGTTCCCATCAAAATCGAGAGAACGGCAAGGATATGCGGCCAATAGGCAATGACGAGATCAAGCATGGTACAACTATAGAGTACTTCGGCAATCCCGCAATGACACGCAGGTGACGCTGGCAGAGACAAAGAACCTGACCGCGCCATGCTTTTGCGGGACAGACCCTTGCGGGATTAACGGTGGAAACCGGGCTTGCGATATGTCATGAGAGCGCATCTTGATCTTTGGCAGTGGCAGGGCGAGGTGCACTTGCGGGCTTTCTGCCTCGTTTGAAAGCAAGAAGGCCGTGATGCAGGAAAATACACAGGGCGCTGTCATCGTCATTTCCAGCCATGTCATGCGTGGCTCCGTCGGCAACCGCGCGGCGGTCTTTGCGCTTGAGACGCTGGGTTATCCGGTCTGGGCGGTGCCCACCATCGTCATGCCCTGGCATCCCGGCCACGGCCCGTCCACCCGCATGCGCTTTCAGGACGACGATTTCGACAAGGCAATGACCGACCTCGAAAACGCCAAATGGATCGGCGAGGTCAAGGCTGTCCTGACCGGTTATTTCGGCAGCGCGGCGCAGGTGCGCTCCGTCGCAAGGCTGATCCGCAATCTGAAGGAAAAGAACCCGTCGCTGATTTATGCCTGTGACCCGGTCATGGGCGATCTGGGCGGGCTTTACATTCCCCTTGAGACTGCCGAAGCCATCCGTGATCACCTCATCCCGCTTGCCACGGTCGCCACGCCAAACCGTTATGAACTGGCCTGGATGAGCGGCGCCGAGCTTGAGACCAACAATGCCATCATGGATGCCGCACTTTCCCTCGGCCCGCCGAAAATGCTGGTCACCTCAGCCGTGCCGATGATGACGGGCGGCACCGGCAACCTCTACCTCAGCGGCCGCCACGCACTGCTTGCCGAACATCGCGCCATCGAAAATGCGCCGAACGGTCTCGGCGACCTGATGTCGGCGCTGTTCCTCGCCCGCCTGCTGGAAGGTCTCGATGATGAAAAGGCGCTGCAGCTGGCAACCGCCAGCGTCTTCGAAATTCTGGCCCGCACCAAAAAACGCGACATGAACGAACTGACGCTGGAGACCGACTCTTCAAGTCTCTCCACACCCATGGCCATGGTGCAGATGCGTCATCTCTTGCATCCTTCGCGCAGCAAGCGCAAATAGCGACTAGAGCATTTCCAGGAAAAGTGGCCCCCGGTTTTCCGGCTGGAAATGCGGAAACAAGGAGTTGGAGCGGCTTCGCGGTTCGAAGAAAAGCGAAAATGCTCCAAAGGATTGGTCTTCAACGCACCGAGTTCTTCTCTTGATCTTGGTCCAAGCACAACGGTACTGCGATAGATGAAAGATTTTCCGGAAAACCTTCTCAACGGCTACAAGAACTTCATGAGCGGTCGTTATGTCGACGAACGCGAAAGATATCGCGTTCTGGCCGAGACCGGACAGAAACCGCAGACCCTGTTCATTGCCTGTTGTGACTCCCGTTCGGCGCCGGAAACCATTTTCGACTGCGGACCGGGAGAGCTTTTCGTCATGCGGAACGTCGCCAACATGGTGCCGCCCTATGAGCCGGATGGACAGTACCACGCCACCTCCGCCGCCATCGAATATGCCGTGCAGGTTCTGAAGGTGAAGGACATCGTCGTCATGGGCCACGGCCGCTGCGGCGGCATTCAGGCAGCACTCGATCCCAATCTCGAGCCACTATCACCCGGCGATTTCATCGGTAAATGGATGAACATGGTCAAGTCGGCGGCCGAACAGATCCAGAGCAACGACATCATGACCGCCTCCGAGCGTCAGACGGCACTGGAGCGCGTTTCCATCCGCAACTCCATCGCCAATCTGCGCGGCTTCCCCTTCGTCAAGGCGCAGGAAACCGCCGGCAAGGTGAAGCTGCACGGCGCATGGTTCGATATTTCGACCGGAGAATTGTGGGTGATGGACAGCAAAACGGGCGACTTTCGCCGCCCGGACCTGTGATTGAAGCGGATTGAGAGAGCGAGACGTCCTGGGTGGCCATTAATCTGCCCGGCAATCAAACCTCTCCTTCGTCATCCTCGGGCTTGACCCGAGGATGACGTCGGTTATGCGGGAAACCTCTGTCGGACGCTACGTCGCCGGATGCCGGATCAAGTCCGGCATGACGAAAGCGAAATTTTAGTCCGCAGAAACAGCCTTATTGGCCGTCGATCGCCTTGCCGATGAACGCAATGGCCTGCTGGTAGACGCTTGCAGCGTTCCAGCCCTGAATGGCGGCATAGTTCGCCTGACCCTGCTGATAGCCCGCACCACGCTGCCAGCCATGGCCGACGAGGAAGTTCGCGGTGGAAGCCAGCGCATCGGCGCGCGAGCCGACGAGATCGATACGGCCGTCGCGGTCGAAATCCACGCCATAGCGCACGACGTTCAGCGGCAGGAACTGCGTCTGGCCGATTTCACCATGGGCAGCGCCCTTGGCGTTGACGTTCAGCGAGCCGCTGCCAACGAGCTTCAGCGCCGCATAAAGCTGCTCGGTGAAATAATCCGAACGACGGCAGTCGAAGGAAAGCGTCGCAACGGCGGAAAGCGTATGCTGGTTGCCCATGAAGCCGCCAAAACCGGTTTCCATGCCCCAGATGGCGAGCAGCGGACCAGCCGGCACGCCGTAAGCGCGTTCGATGGACGCAAACAGAGCTGCATTGTTCTTCTTCATGGTCTTGCCGCGTGAAATGATCGTCTGACCACCGCGCTTCTGCATGAACTGTTCGAAGGACAGCTTGAAGCTGTGCTGACCGCGATCGGCGCGGATCGTCGCCTGGTTGTAGGAGACGCCGGAGAAGGCACGGTCAAGCACCGAGGCGCTGACGCCGCGGCCCGCGGCTTCCTGCTTGAAGGCGCCGACCCAGGCATCAAAGCCCGCCGAGGTGTTGCTGCATTGTGCAGCCATAACCGGCGTCGCTGCCAGAACCGAAACCATGGCCACACCAGCCAGAATTACCTTCATTGCCCGCATCAAAATCTGCCTTCGATATCCTTTGGGGAATTTTTCCCGAGAACCAAACCGTCAATACTGTATGATTCAGGTGCCAAAACTGTCTTTTGGCGGCCTAAATTGCCTTTCGACAGCAAGGCCTGCAAATAAACTGGCCGTGATCTCGCCAATTATAAAACCCGCCTGCCCCACACAGAACAGACGGGTTATACTTAACGAACCTTAAAAAATCGTATCGTAGATCAGGCAGCCGCCTTGCGGGGCTTGATGAGACCACGATTGACCAGGAGTTCGGCGATCTGGATGGCATTGAGGGCAGCGCCCTTGCGCAGATTGTCCGAAACAACCCAGATGTTGAGGCCGTTTTCAACCGTCGCATCTTCGCGGATACGCGAGATGTAGGTTGCGTCCTCACCGGCGGATTCGACCGGGGTGATGTAGCCGCCATCTTCATGCTTGTCGATGACGAGGCAACCCGGCGCTTCGCGCAGGATGTCACGCGCCTGATCGGCGGTGATCTCGTTTTCGAACTCGATGTTGACAGATTCCGAATGACCGATGAAGACCGGAACGCGCACAGCCGTGCAGGTTACCTTGATCTTCGGATCGAGCATCTTCTTGGTTTCCGCCAGAACCTTCCACTCTTCCTTTGTATAGCCGTCTTCCATGAAGACATCGATATGCGGAATGACGTTGAAGGCGATACGCTTGGTGAACTTCTTGGTTTCGACCGGATCGGCCACGAAGACGGCGCGGGTCTGCTGGAACAGCTCGTCCATGCCTTCCTTGCCGGCGCCGGAAACGGACTGGTAGGTGGAGACAACGACGCGCTTGATCTTGGCGAAGTCATGCAGCGGCTTCAGCGCGACGACGAGCTGTGCCGTGGAGCAATTCGGGTTGGCAATGATGTTCTTCTTGGTGAAGCCCGCTACCGCATCAGCGTTGACTTCGGGAACGATCAGCGGAACGTCCTGATCGTAGCGCCATGCGGACGAGTTATCGATGACGACGCAGCCCTGCTGGCCGATCTTCGGCGACCACTTCTTGGACACATCACCGCCGGCAGACATCAGGCAAATATCGGTGTCGGAAAAATCGTAGTTTTCGAGGTTCGAGACCTTCAGCGTGCGATCGCCATAGGAGACTTCCGTGCCCTGCGAACGGGCGGAAGCAAGAGGCACGACTTCATCGGCGGGAAAACCGCGTTCGGCCAGGATATTGAGCATTTCGCGACCGACGTTGCCGGTGGCGCCTGCAATTGCAACTTTGAAACCCATGATCAAGCTCTCTTTCTGTCTCTCCTCTTTTTGGTGAGGTGGGAACCCGCATTAGATCGCGGCTTCCACGATCCCCGGCCAAACCGGGGAGAGAGCGGTGGCCAGAGACGTCAGACGGTTTTAATCGTCGTTTTGGCCGTAATTCGGATAGAATAAGAAAGGCGCGGATCATCGCCGGCGGATTGTGCCGGTCCTTCCATGACGAACATGTCTGCAACATGCATGCGCAAGGTGATGCTCCTTCTTCGCCAGAAGCTATTAGAAGGTTTCTTGTTTGTGTCAAGAAAAAAGGCGCGTTTCAGGCCATCCGGTGCGGGCAGGCCAAAACCGCCCTGCGACATTTTTGCACATTATACATTAGACTAAAGTCATAATCCGAAAGCATCGCTCTTATTGGGGTTAATTTTCTGTCACTCTGACATCACGCGCATTGCAGCCGCAAGGTTTGCCCGGAGGAGAGAGATGGGCTCCGCAATGCGCCGATTGGGACATCTGTGGAGGACAGACAATGGCAAATGTTGCAGCCGTAAGCGGCGCAGCCCGTCCGATGACGGGTGAAGAGAAGAAGGTGATTTTCGCCTCTTCTCTCGGAACGGTCTTCGAATGGTATGACTTCTATCTATACGGCTCGCTCGCGATCTATATCGGCGCGAACTTCTTCAGCCAATATCCGGAAACGACACGTAACATCTTCGCGCTTCTGGCTTTTGCCGCCGGCTTCCTCGTGCGCCCCTTCGGCGCGCTGGTATTCGGGCGTCTGGGCGATATCGTCGGCCGCAAATATACCTTTCTGGTCACGATCCTCATCATGGGCGTCTCGACCTTCCTCGTCGGCGTGCTGCCCAGCGCATCGCAGATCGGCATTGCCGCTCCGATCATCCTGATCGCGCTGCGCATGCTGCAGGGTCTGGCGCTTGGCGGTGAATATGGCGGTGCTGCAACTTACGTGGCCGAACACGCGCCCAACGGCCGCAGGGGCTATTACACCTCGTGGATCCAGACGACGGCGACGCTCGGCCTGTTCCTCTCGCTGGTGGTCATCCTCGGTGTGCAGTTCGCACTCGGCAAGGAAGCCTTCGCCGCCTGGGGCTGGCGCATTCCCTTCCTCGTTTCCGTTCTGCTGCTCGGCGTATCCGTCTGGATCCGTCTGAAAATGAACGAATCCCCCGCCTTCAAGAAGATGAAGGAAGAGGGCAAGACCTCCAAGGCCCCGCTCAGCGAAGCCTTCGGCCAGTGGAAAAACGCCAAGATCGCCCTGCTTGCCCTCGTCGGCGCCGTCATTGGCCAGGCCGTCGTCTGGTACACCGGCCAGTTCTACGCGCTGTTCTTCCTGCAGAGCATTCTGAAGGTGGACGGGCAATCGGCCAACATCATGGTCGCGGCAGCGCTCATCCTCGGCACCAGCTTCTTCGTGATCTTCGGCTGGCTTTCCGACAAGATCGGCCGCAAGCCGATCATCATGGCCGGTCTCGTTCTCGCAATGCTGACCTACTTCCCGCTGTTCAAGGCGCTCACCTGGGCGGGCAACCCGGCACTTGCGCAAGCGCAGGCCAGCGTTCGCGCCACCGTGACCGCAGCTCCGGGCGACTGCAAATTCCAGTTCAATCCGACAGGCACGGCGAAATTCACCACATCCTGCGATATCGCCACCTCGTTCCTGACGCGCAACTCCGTTCCCTATGACGTCGTTGCGGGAGCGGCCGGCGAACCGGCGAGCGTCAAGATCGGCGACGCCACCATCGCCAGCTACGACGCCATCGCAGCCGGCGCGGATGCATCTGCAAAGGACAAGGCCTTCCAGAAGCAGGTCAACACCGCGTTGCACAACGGCGGCTACCCGCTGGTGCGCGGTGCGGCACAGGTGCCGGATGCGAAACTGGACGCCTTCATCGCAGCCAACCCGGAGCTCAACCTCAATGCGGTAGCCGTTCGTGCCGCCGACAAGAAGATGGTCGCAACCGACAAGCTGGTGGCGGACAAGCTGCTGACGCCGGCCGAGACCGCCGGAGCGACTGAGATGGCCGTCTACACCATTGCCGGCGGCGGCGCCTTCGCCATGGTGGCCGATCCGGCCGCCGTGAACTGGGTCGTCATCATCGCGGTCCTGACCGTGCTCGTCATCTATGTGACGATGGTCTATGGCCCGATCGCGGCCCTGCTGGTCGAACTGTTCCCGACCCGCATCCGCTACTCCGGCATGTCGCTGCCCTATCACATCGGCAACGGCTGGTTTGGCGGCCTTCTGCCTGCCACCGCCTTCGCGATGAGCGCGGCGAAAGGCGACATCTATTACGGCCTCTGGTATCCGATCGTTTTCGCAGGCATCACGCTCGTCGTCGGCCTGCTGTTCCTGCCGGAAACCAAGGATCGCGACATCCACACCATGGATTGAGCGACAACCTGAAGGACATTTTCGGAACCCGGCGCGCAGGCGCCGGGTTTTTTTATTGCGCCACGGGCCAGCATATCGAACGAGCCTGTCGCAGGGGGCTGTCATTCCGTCGCAGGCAAGACAAAATCAATATGGAGACAAAGCCCCCCTGAATGGGTTATGACCCCCCTGTATTTTCAGGCAGAGGGAGAGCCATTTTGAAGATCGGGACGCCTAAGGAATTATATGAGGGCGAAGCGCGCGTCGGCATGACGCCCGACAGCGCCCAGGCATTGCAGAAACTCGGATATGATTGCATCCTCGAAACCGGTGCAGGCAAGGCGGCGGGATTTTCCGACGACGCCTATCGCGCAGCCGGTGTCACCATCGTCGATAGCGCCGAAGCGCTTTACGCCGGCGCTGATATCATCGCCAAGGTTCGCCCGCCGGAAACGTCGGAGATTGATCGCCTGTCTTCGGACAAGACGCTGATCTCGTTCTTCTATCCCGCCCAGAACAAGGACCTTCTGGAGCAGGCCAAGGAAAAGGGCGCAAATGTCATCGCCATGGACATGGTGCCGCGCATTTCCCGCGCCCAGAAGATGGACGCGCTGTCCTCCATGGCCAACATCGCCGGTTATCGCGCCGTCATCGAGGCGGGCAATAATTTCGGCCGCTTCTTCACCGGTCAGGTGACCGCCGCCGGCAAGGTGCCGCCCGCCAAGGTGCTGGTCATCGGCGCTGGCGTTGCCGGTCTTGCCGCCATCGGCACGGCCACCTCGCTCGGCGCCATCACCTATGCCTTCGACGTGCGCCCGGAAGTAGCCGAACAGATCGAAAGCATGGGCGCTGAATTCGTCTATCTCGATTTCGCCGAACAGAGCCAGGATGGTGCCGCCACCGGCGGTTATGCCGCCCCCTCCTCGCCGGAATTCCGCGAGAAGCAGCTCGAAAAGTTCCGCGAACTCGCTCCGCAGATCGATATCGTCATCACCACCGCGCTCATTCCGGGCCGCGACGCCCCGAAGCTGTGGCTGGCCGACATGGTGGCGGCAATGAAGCCGGGTTCGGTCATCATCGACCTTGCTGCCGAGCGCGGCGGCAATTGCGACCTGACGGTTCCCGACCAGCGCGTCGTTTCCGACAACGGTGTCATCGTCATCGGCTACACGGATTTCCCGAGCCGCATGGCGACGCAGGCCTCGACGCTCTATTCCACCAACATCCGTCACATGATGACCGACCTGACGCCCGCAAAGGACGGCAAGCCGGTTCACAACATGGAAGACGACGTCATCCGCGGCGCGACCGTCACCTATCAGGGCGAGATCACTTTCCCGCCGCCGCCGCCGAAGATCCAGGCCATTGCCGCGCAGAAACCCAAGGAAAGAGCAAAAGAGCTTACGCCTGAGGAAAAGCACGCCAAGGAACGCGCCGAGTTCAAGGCGCAGACGAAAAGTCAGGTCGGCCTGCTGGTCATCGGCACGGCGGTTCTGCTTCTTGTCGGCCTCTATGCGCCGGCAAGCTTCATGAGCCATTTCATCGTCTTCGTGCTCGCCTGCTTTATCGGCTTCTCTGTCATCTGGAATGTCAGCCACTCGCTGCACACGCCGTTGATGGCGGTGACAAACGCGATTTCCGGCATCGTCATTATCGGCGCGCTGCTGCAGATCGGTTCCGGCAACTGGCTGGTGGTGCTCCTTGCCTCGCTTTCCGTCCTGATCGCGACGATCAACATCGTCGGCGGTTTCCTCGTGACACGGCGCATGCTCGCCATGTTCCAGAAGTCCTGAGCCGTGTAGGGGACACTTTATGACCATTGGTATCGTTTCCGCGGCCTATGTTGCCGCAGCCGTTCTTTTCATCCTTTCCCTCGGCGGCCTTTCCGGACAGGAAAGCGCCAAACGCGCCGTCTGGTACGGCATAACAGGCATGGGTCTCGCCATTGTCGCCACCGTCTTCGGACCTGACGTCGGCAACTGGTTCATCGTGCTTCTGATGCTGGCGGGTGGCTCCGTTCTCGGTTACTTCGTCGCAAACCGCGTGCAGATGACCGAGATGCCGCAGCTTGTTGCCGCACTCCACTCCTTCGTCGGTCTTGCCGCCGTCTTCATCGGCTTCAATGCCCATATCGAAGAAGCGCATGTCGCTTCGCTCGATGAGACGGCGCGTTCGTTGTTGACCGGCTTTTCCGCCCTCCTCGCCCACAAGACGCCGGTAGAACTGGCCATCATGAAGGTCGAGGTCTTCCTCGGCGTCTTCATCGGTGCCGTCACCTTCACCGGTTCGGTCGTTGCCTTCGGCAAGCTTGCCGGCAAGGTGGACGGCAAGGCGAAGAAGCTGCCGGGCGGACATGTCCTCAATGCAAGCGCTGCGATCCTGTCGCTCGTGCTGCTCCTCATGTATTGCAACGGTGCCGGCGCATGGACGCTGGTGCTGATGACGCTGGCCGCCTTCTTCATCGGCTATCACCTGATCATGGGCATCGGCGGCGCCGACATGCCTGTCGTCGTCTCGATGCTGAACAGCTATTCCGGCTGGGCAGCCGCCGCCATCGGCTTCACGCTCGGCAACGATCTCCTGATCGTGACAGGCGCGCTGGTCGGTTCCTCGGGTGCGATCCTGTCCTACATCATGTGCAAGGCCATGAACCGCTCCTTCGTCTCTGTCATCCTCGGCGGCTTCGGCGGCACGACGGGTCCGGCGATGGAAATCGATGGCGAACAGGTAGCGATCGATGCCGAAGGCGTTGCTTCGGCGCTGAACGATGCCGACAGCGTTATCATCGTGCCCGGTTACGGCATGGCGGTGGCACAGGCACAGAGCGCGGTCTCCGAACTGACCCGCAAGCTGCGCGCTGACGGCAAGACCGTGCGTTTCGCCATCCACCCGGTGGCGGGCCGCCTTCCCGGCCACATGAACGTGCTGCTGGCCGAAGCAAAGGTGCCTTACGACATCGTGCTGGAAATGGACGAGATCAACGACGACTTCCCCAATACCGACGTCGTTATCGTCATCGGCTCCAACGACATCGTCAACCCGGCGGCACAGGACGATCCGAACTCACCCATCGCCGGCATGCCGGTTCTGGAAGTGTGGAAGTCCAAGCTGGTCATCGTCTCCAAGCGCGGTCAGGGAACGGGTTATTCCGGCATCGAGAACCCGCTGTTCTACAAGGACAATACCCGCATGTTCTACGGCGACGCCAAGAAGTCGATCAACGATCTTCTGCCGCTGATCAAGTAACGGAAAGGGCGTTTCCGGGAGACCGGAAACGCCCTTTCGAATTCTGAGAACGCATTCCACCTTGACGTCATCCTCGGGCTTGACCCGAGGATCCATCGCGCGTCGGGTTGTGGATCCTCGGGTCAGGCCCGAGGATACGACGGTGGGGTTCGGGCTGGTAATCAGCCAAAACGGTCGCCTCAAAGCACCCGGTAACGCCGGTTGAAATACAGCAGCGCTTCTTCGCCCTCATTGATCTTCATATCGACGACATCGCAGATCAGGATATCGTGCGTGCCGCCATCATGCGCCTCGCGGATGCGGCAATCGAAGGAAACGAGCGCGTCTTCCAGAACCGGAGCGCCGGTTTCGAGCACGCCCCAGCGCCCGGCGGCGAAACGTTCTTCCACCGGCGTCTTGCCGCCGAACAGGGTGCTCAGCGCCTCGTGCTTCGAGGCAAGCGTGTTGACGCAGATGACGCCGTTGCTCTTCACCACCCTGTAGGCGGAAGCATTGCGATTGAGGCAGACGAGCAAGGTAGGCGGATTGTCGGAAACGCTGCAAACGGCCGTCGCTGCAAAACCCGCACGTCCAGCCACACCATCAGTGGTGACGATGTTGACCGCCGCACCGAGCCGCGCCATGGCGTTTCTGTATTCGAGGCTGCGCTGCTCAGCAGTCTTCGTCTCCATTTCCGCTTCCTTTTCAAGAGACATCATCCGCATCTAACCCATCCTTCCTTAACAGGCCATCAAGCCAGTACACAGGCGTCTTCAAAGCCAAGGCGTGGCAGGCGGCCAAAGAGCTTGGACGGATCGCCGTAGCCGAGATTGATCAGGAAATTGGATTTCCACGTCGTGCCCGCGAAAAACGCCGTATCCACTTTGCCTTTGTCAAAACCGGACATCGCCCCGGTATCCAGTCCCAACGAGCGGGCCGCAATAATGAGATAACCCGCCTGCAAAGTGGCATTGCGGAAGGCCGTTTCCTCGGCGACGGCCGGGCTGGAGGTAAACCACGAACGCGCGTCAGCATGTGGAAACAGCACCGGCAGTTTCTCGTAAAATTCGCGGTCGATAGCAGCGATCACCGTCACCGGTGCAGCCATGGTCTTTTCGAGATTGCCCGAAGAAAGCGCGGGCCTCAGCTTTTCCTTGGCTTCCGGGCTGCGCACGAACACGAAACGCGCCGGCGAGCAATTGGCCGAGGTCGGCCCCATCTTCGTCAGATCGTAAAGTGCTCTCAGTGTCTCGTCGCCGACCGGCTTGTCAGCCCAGCCATTATGGGTGCGTGCCGCGGTGAAAAGTGCTGCAAGTGCCTTGTCGTCGAGTGCTGTCGTCATCGTCTTAAAAATCCTGTCAGAATGGCCGTGTTGCCGGCAGCAGAAACCGCAAAAGCCGCGTGTTGAAAAGGTCAGTCTCGGTGATATTGACCGCATGCGCCCCGAAATCGAGGAGGCAAAGTTCGCTTTGCGGCAAACCCTCCGCAAGACGCAACGACCGGGTGTAGGGCACCAGAAGATCGTCCTTCGTCGCCACCAACAGCACCGGATTGTCGATCTCGCCAAGATGGGTATCGATATCGAAGGCCCTGAGCGCCGCGATGCGCCGAAGCACATTTGCCTTGCCCTGAAAATGCGCGACACCATGCGCGTCGTCCCGCGCCAGCCTCTCCTGATGGTCCGACATCCACGCCGCCGGATAAAGAAACAGCGGCTGGGCTTTCACGAAAGCCTCGACGCCGGATTTTTCCAGAAGCTCGATCCGCACATCGAAACAACGCCCCGAATGCGGATCGGCCTTGCTCCAGGCATTGATAAGAACAAGCCGGTCGATCAGATTAGGCTTGCGCAGCGCGATATCGAGGCCGATCAGACCGCCGAGCGCATGGCCCATGAAATGAAACTTTTCGAGCTTCAGAGCCGAGACGATCTCCAGCACATCATCCGCCATCGCCGATATACCGCCATCCGCCGGCACTTCGCCGCCGGTCCTGCCGGTTCCGCGATGGTCATAGGTGACGATCCGGAAATGATCGGAAAGAGCCTCGATCTGCGGCGTCCAATAGGTGCCCGATCCACCCAGCCCCGAAGACAGCAGGATAGTCGGCGCCTCGACGTCGGTCCGGCCATGAACCTTGAAATGCATCATCTGCCGTTTCGCCCTATTTGCCGATATGGGCGACGGTGGCGATTTCCACCAGCGCATCGGGCTTTACCAGCCCGCACTGGATGCAATAGCGCGCCGGCTTGTCGCCGGGGAAATATTCGGCATAGACGGCGTTGACGGCCTGATAATTCGCCCAGTCGGTGATGAAGATGTGGTTCATCGTCACGTCTTCCATCGTGCCGCCGGCAGTTTCGATGACCGACTTGATGGTTTCAAGAACATGGCGGGTCTGCGCACTGGCATCACCCACATGCACAACATTATTGTCCTTGTCGAAGGGCAGCGTGCCGGAAACATAAACCACGCCATCGGCAAGGGTTCCCGGCGAAAAGGGAGCGATGGGTTTGCTGGTACCGGCAGGCACCACGATCTTCTTCGGCATTTCATTCTCCTCTTTGTGTTTCTCAATCAATCGGTGACGGGTGCGGCCTGCGAAATCACGCCGCAGAAATCATTGACGGTTGCCACCCAGCCGAAAAATTTCTCGACATTGTAGACCGTCGCCTGCTGGATATAGTCCGGCCCCAGATGATGCGTGGCATCCTCCAGCATCACCCCGAAATATTCGAGATGGAAGGCGTCGCGCAGCGAGCTTTCGACGCAGACATTGGTGGCGATGCCGACGAACACCAGATTGCGGATGCCGCGGGCACGCAACACGCTGTCCATATTGGTGTTGAAGAAACCGCTGTAACGTGTCTTCGGCACCAGAATATCGCCGGGCTGCGGCTGCAACTCATCGACGATGGCATAGTCCCACGTTCCCTTGGCCAGCAGCTGGCCCTGCAGTTCCGGCCTTTTGCGCATCGTCTTCAGCGCATTGGACTTGTGCCAGTTGGGCGAACCCGGCCCGCCCGCCTCGACATAATCCTTGTCCCAGCCGTTCTGGAAATAGATGACCTGAACGCCCGCCGCCCGCGCCGCATCCAGCGTCTTCTTGATGTTGGCGATGGTGCCCTTGGCCCCGGAAATATCGAACCCGGCAAGGTCGACATAACCGCCCTCGGTCGAATAGGCGTTCTGCATGTCGACCACGACAACGGCGGTCTCGCTGGGCTTCAGGGTAATCGGCTCAGGCCTTGCGGGAAGCGTCACGCTTTCCGAACGGCTTTCCGGCCCCTTGTAACCCGCCACGACGGCTTCGCTCATTCCGCAGCCTCCAGTTCGGCCTGAACATGCGCCCTACTCTTCATCAGCGGCTGCACATATTTGCCGAATTTTTCGACGCCTTCGAGGAAGTCGTCAAAGGTCAGCATCACGCCGCCCGTTCCCGGCACTTCGCTCATCTCGTCCAGCATGGCCGCCACCTCCTCATAGGAGCCGATCAGCGTTCCCATGTTGATGTTGACCGCCGAGACGGGGTTGGACATGTGCCGGACATTGGTGTCGGAGCCGGATTTGGTGTCGACAGAACTTTGCAGGCCGAGCCACTTGATCGCCTCCTCATCCGCGCCCGCCTTGTAGTGCTCCCACTTCGCCCAGGCATCCTCGGATTTTTCCTCGGCAAGGATCATGGTCAGCACCACGGATTTGACGTCGCGGCCGGTCTTTTCGGTTGCCGCCAGAAGTCGCTCATTGGTGGGCGCAAAAGCCTTGGGCGTATTGACGCCGACGCCGAAGCAGAAGCTGTAATCGGCGAACTTGGCCGAGAACGCCATGCCCGAATTGGAGGAGCCGGCGCAGATGAGTTTTACATCCCCCTGCGGCACTGGCTTCATGCGGCAATCCTCCATCTTGAAGAACTTGCCGTTGAAATCCGATTGGCCGTCGGCCAGAAGCTCTTTCAGAACGGTGGTGTACTCGCCGAGATATTCGTAGCGATCACCGAAATAATCATCGCCCGGCCAAAGCCCCATCTGGCTGTATTCAGGACGCTGCCAGCCGGTAATCAGGTTGATGCCAAAGCGGCCGCCGGAAATGGAGTCGATCGTTGTCGCCATGCGGGCAACGATGGCCGGCGGCATGACCAACGTGGCGGCCGTGCCGAACAGCTTGATCTTGGAGGTGACGGCGGCAAGGCCCGCCATCAGCGTGAAGGATTCCAGATTATAGTCCCAGAATTCGGTCTTGCCGCCGAAGCCGCGCAGCTTGATCATCGATAGCGCGAAGTCGAAACCATATTGCTCCGCCTTCAGCGTGATCGCCTTGTTCAAGTCGAAGCTCGGCTTGTATTGCGGCGCGTTTTCGGAGAGGAGCCACCCATTGTTTCCGATCGGTATAAAAACACCAACTTCCATTTTGCTGTTCCCTTTTTAGCGTCAGGTGTCTCCTGACTTGACAAAAGAGTAGCAGGTTCTGTGCCAGACCAAATAAAATAATTTTATCAAATGGATAAAATTTTGGGACACATTGAGCCTTGACCAAAAGATAAAAAATTTATCATTTGGTCAAAATATTTGCCTGTTTATTCGGCAGTTATAAATAGAAAAAGGACGGCCCTCGAGCCGTCCCCAATATACGCGACGAAAAAGCTCCAACCTCTCCGCCGTCATCCTCGGGCTTGACCCGAGGATCCATAACCCACTGAAATCAATGGATCCTCGGGTCAAGCCCGAGGATGACGTCGAATGCTGAGCGAGTTCTGTCGGCAAATTTTAGCTAACCTACCGGCCGCCATTTTCAATCACGGAGCTATGCCAAAACCTCAGACGAGACGCTGCTGCGCATAGGCATGCACGGCGCGGAAGGCAGCCTCGGCGCCTGCGACAACACGCTCTTCCTCTTCGACCGTCAGCGAAATTTCATCGAGCGCGGCGGTGAAGGTGCGCCAGTGCAGGCCACGCCCTTCCGGAGCGCCGGCCAGATGGCGCGCGCCGAATTCTTCGCTGAGGCCAAGCTTCGCCGCATCTTTCAGGAGGAAAGCCGCACCGAGATTGGAACCTTCGACCACGTAAAGCCAGCCCATGGCCTCCGGCAGATCGAACGGCGTTTCGTCAGTAAAGCGTGGGGCTTCCGTTTCGGGAATAGCGTGACCGAGATCGGCAAGGTCCTGCTCGATCATGGAGAGACGGCGGCGGCCTTTGAGATCAGGCAGCAGGCCATCGAGCGTTGCGTTGGAGAAGAAGGCATCGAGGTCGCGATGGAAAAGATATTGCGTTTCCACGAATTTGCCGAAGTTCTCCCGGCTCTCGAACGGCTTGGCTGCCATGATGAAGGTATCGAGACCGCCATGCGCGCCGCGCGTTGCAGCCCTCAGGCGCTTCACTCGGCTCTGCTCGATCTCTTCCACAGGCGCTGACGGCTCCACAACGGTCATGATACTTCCCTTTATCCCACAAACAGATTGCCTGATAAAAATCTTTACTGAAACAGTCAAATTTTATTTTCGCATTTTTTGGTGTTCCGCGGAAAAATGGCATCTGCGAAAACCGCCGCAAACATACCATGCCCCACCGGACGCAACACACCCCATCAAGCAGCCTCCGGAACCAATCCGCCCACCATTCCAGCCTACCGAACAATCATCTTGCAATTACCGCTTTACAACTAACATGTCAGTGTGCCATCAATCTGCAGCCATCTTGGAGGAGCATCTTAATTGACCCAGAAATTCGGCCTTTCGGCAGCACTGACGACCCCTTTCAAAACTGACGGAACCGTCGATACAGACGCCATGATCGCGCATGCCCGCCGTTGCCTTGCAAATGGTTGCGACAGCGTGACACTCTTCGGCACCACCGGCGAGGGATGCTCCGTCGGCAGCCGCGAACGGCAGGTCATTCTCTCCCGCTTCATTGAGGCAGGCATTGCGCCTTCCCGTCTGGTCACCGGCGTTCTCGTGGATTCCATCGAGGATGCAGCCGACCAGTCCGCCGAGGCCCTGAACGCAGGTGCCCGCAATATTCTTCTCGCCCCACCATCCTATTTCAAGAATGTCAGCGATGACGGCCTGTTTGCCTGGTTCTCGGCGGTTTTCGAAAAGATCGGCAAGGGCGCGCGCGACATTCTCGTCTATAACATCCCTTCCGTGACCATGGTAACACTGTCGGTCGAACTGGTGGGGCGGCTGAGACAAGCGTTTCCGGGCATCGTCACCGGCGTGAAGGACTCCTCAGGCAACTGGAGCCACACAGAGCGCCTGCTGAAAGAACACGGCGATCTCGCCATTCTGATCGGCGATGAGCGTGATCTGGCCAAGGGCGTTCGCCTGGGCGGTCAGGGAGCCATCTCCGGCGTTGCCAATTTCCTGACGCAGGAAGTCCGCGCCATGGCCGTTGACGGCAAGGACGATGCGCGCATCGTCGATCTTGTTGTGGAACTTCTGAAATTTCCGGTTACGCCCGCCGTCAAGGTGCTGGTATCACACACGACAGGGGAAAATATCTGGTCTGACGTGCGCGCGCCGCTCGTTGCCATTTCACCGGAGGGCCGGCGGCAGATCGAAGGCGCTTTCGACGCGCTGTTTCGCAAACAGGCCGCCTGAACAGACCTTGAAAGGTTGAGCATGGACGATACCGGCGAACAGACATTGCGGGAACGGGCGTATGAAAGCTTTACGCATCACCTTCTCTCGCGCGACGTTCGCCCTGGGCAATTCATCTCGCAACGCCGCCTCGTGGAATTGACGGGTCTGCCGCTGGGCGCGATCCGGGAAGCAATTCCACGGCTGGAGGCGGAAGGTCTGATCAAGACCGTGCCGCAGCGGGGATTGCAGGTCGCCCATATCGACATCAACCTCATCCGCGAGGCGTTCCAGTTCCGGATCTTTCTCGAGAAGGAGGCCGTGGCGCTCTTTACGCGTTCGGCCTCGGACGAGACCATCGCCAAGCTGTTGAAACAGCACCGCGATATCGTCGAGGCGACGGAAAACGGTGGGGAATCGCCGGAGCTGGACCAGCACGCGCAGCAGGTGGACTGGGGCATGCACGACGCCTTCATCGATAGTCTCGGCAATTCGATCATCTCGAACGCCTACAGGGTCAATTCCATCAAGATGCGCCTCATCAATCAGGAGCGCTTTCGCATCGCAGGCCATGTCAAATCGGTGATGAAAGAACACCTCGCCATTCTCGAAGCCATTGAGAAGCGATCCGTCGAAGACGCCGTGGAGCGGCTGACCGCCCATATCCGCAACGCAAGGGACAGGGCGCTGGCAGTATAGGGCAATTCCGGTAGGGCAGAAGAAAGGTCCTGCCCGGAATTGCATGAAAATAAGCAACAAGCCGGAGGTGAGGAGAATTTCCGGCTAACTGGAGGAGAACTGACATGACGCATTCATTGCTCAACCCCACGCGTCGCGCCTTTCTGGCAGGCACGGCAGCGATCGGTGGCAGCGCGGTGCTCGGCATCCGCCCCGCATCGGCGGCGGTGAACTGGAAAAAACACGCCGGCACCACGCTTGAAGTCAACCTGGTCAAAAGCCCGCGCAGCGAAACGCTGATCAAATATCTGGGCGAATTCGAGGAACTGACCGGCATCAAGGTCAATGCCGAAGCAACACCTGAACAGCAGCAGCGCCAGAAGGTGGTAATCGAGCTTTCCTCCGGCAAGCCGAGCTTCGACGTCGTTCATCTGAGCTACCACGTGCAGAAGAGACAGTTCGAAAAGGGCAAGTGGCTGGCCGATATCAGCGGCTTCCTGAAGGACCCGTCGCTGACCGATCCGTCCCTCGTCGAAAAGGATTTTGCCGAAGCCGGCATGCTGTTTGCCAAGGATAGCGACGGCGTGCTGCGCTCGCTGCCATTCTCGGTGGATTACTGGATCGTCTACTGGAACAAGGAACTCTTCGAAGCCAAGGGCCTGAAATACCCTGAGACCTTCGAGGAACTGGTGACGGCAGCGGAAAAGATCACCGATCCCGCAACCAACACCTACGGTTTCGTCGCCCGCGGTCTGAAAAATGCCAATACCCCGGTCTGGACTTCGTTGATGCTGGGTTACGGCGCAAAGCCGATCGGCGCGGACGGAAAGGTCGACACCGAATCCAAGGAAGCGGTCGAGGCAGCGAAACTCTATCAACGCTTGATGACCAAAGCCGCCCCTCCCGGCGTTTCCGGCTTCAACTGGGCCGAAGCGCAGTCTGCCTTCCTTCAGGGCAAGATCGGCATGTGGTTCGATGGCGTCGGTTTTGCACCGCCGATCGAAAACCCGGAAAAATCCCGCGTTGTCGGCAAGGTCGGTTACGGTGTCATGCCGAAGGGCCCGGCAGCACAGGCGGCCGGCACCTTCGGCGATGGCCTCGGTGTCGTCGAAGCCAGCAGCAAGAAGGAAGCGGCCTACCTCTTCTGCCAATGGGCGATTTCGCACGACATGGGTGCGCGCCTGCTGCAGGCAGGTGCGGGTGTTCCATTCCGCCAGTCCATCCTCGAAGACCAGAAGGTGCGGGAAGGCGTGAAGATGCCGGCCGCCTGGCTGGATGCGGTCGTCGGTTCCGGCAAGGTCTCGCAGCTTGCCCTGCCGGTCATCATTCCAGTCACGGAATTCCGCGACATCTACGGCGTCGGCCTCACCAACATGATCGGCGGCGCGGACCCGGCAGCTGAGCTGAAAAAAGCGACGGAACAGTTCGCACCCGTTCTGGCGCGTAGCGAGGGATAATGGCCTCCGTGAGCATCGAAAACACCAAAACAAGCGTCAGCCGGAAAGAAGGGAGCAGGCCCGCAAGGCTTGCTCCCAACTACTGGCCTTTCGTCATACCGGCACTTGTCGTCATCTCGGCGGTTATCGTTTTTCCGTGGGTCTTCACCCTGTGGATGAGCGTCCATCGCTGGACGCTCGGACAGGAGCAGAGCTTTATCGGTTTCGATAACTATATAAGGCTCGCAAGCGACGTGAGGTTCTGGGAATCGCTCTGGCACACCCTCATCTATACCGTGCTGTCGGTCGTCGCTCCGCTGTTTCTGGGAACATTGGCGGCGCTGGTTTTCGATGCGCAGTTTCCGCTGCGCGGTTTTCTGCGCGGCGTGTTCGTGATGCCGATGATGGCGACCCCGGTCGCCATCGCGCTCGTCTGGACCATGATGTTCCACCCGCAGCTCGGCGTTCTGAACTATCTCTTGTCCTTCATCCATATCGGACCGCTGGAATGGATCTACAACCAGTCCACCGTCATCCCCTCGCTGGTGCTGGTGGAAACCTGGCAATGGACGCCGCTCGTCATGCTGATCGTGCTCGGCGGACTGGCTGCAGTACCCCGCGAACCCTATGAGAGCGCCGAAATCGATGGTGCCAACGCCTGGCAGAAGTTTCGTTACCTGACCATGCCGATGATCGCGCCGTTCCTGATGATCGCCGTCATCATCCGTTCCATCGATGCCGTCAAAAGCTTCGACATCATCTACGCGATGACGCAGGGCGGCCCTGGCACGGCCTCGGAAACCATCAACATCTACCTCTACAACACGGCGTTTTCCTACTACGATATCGGTTACGGCTCGGCCATGGCCGTCGTCTTCTTCATCATCATCGTGGCGCTGTCCTTTGTGCTGTTGATGGTGCGCCAGCGTGCGCAATGGAACGAGATGGAGGATCGCTGATGGCTCGCCAATTGCTCAAACGTAAAAACCTCGACCGCATCGGCCTGTTTTTCGTGGCGCTGGTGATGATTTCGCCTGTTATCCTGTTCTTCATCTGGATGATCTCGCTGTCGCTGAAATATGAAATCGACAACGGCGCTTATCCGCCGATCCTCATCCCCGAGCGTTTCGCATGGTCGAACTATGTGAAGGTGTTCGAGGAGAATAATTTCTTCCTCTATTTCTGGAATTCGGTGCTCGTCACCGGTGCGGCCACCATTCTGGCGCTGGTGATCGGCGTGCCCGCCGGTTACGGCATCGCCCGGCTGAAGGCGGAAAAGTCGGCTGTCGTCATCATGATCGCCCGCATGACGCCCGGCCTCTCTTTCCTCATTCCGCTATTCCTGCTGTTCCAATGGCTGAACCTGCTCGGCACGCTCTGGCCGCAGATCATCATCCATCTCGTGGTGACGGTTCCGATCGTGGTCTGGATCATGATCGGTTATTTCGAAACCACGCCGAAGGAACTGGAAGAAGCGGCAAGCATCGATGGCGCATCCTCCTGGCAGGTGTTCCGGCTGGTGGCGTTGCCGATTGCCAAGCCCGGCATCGTCGTCTCCTTCATTCTGGCGGTCATCTTCTCGTGGAATAACTTCGTCTTCGGCATCGTGCTGGCAAGCCGTGAAACGCGCACCCTGCCGGTGGCGGTCTACAACATGCTGTCCTTCGAACAGGTGAGCTGGGGACCGCTTGCCGCAGCCGCGCTGATCGTGACGCTGCCGGTGCTGCTGCTCACCATGTTCGCGCAGAAACAGATCGTGGCGGGCCTCACCGCCGGCGCCGTCAAGGGCGGCTGAATCAACCAATTAAAAATACGGGAACCAAAAACATGGCACCGGTCAATATTCTAAACGTCCAGAAGCGCTTCGGCGCGGTCAATATCATCCACGGCATCGATATCGATATCAAGGATGGCGAATTCGTCGTGCTGGTCGGCCCGTCCGGCTGCGGCAAATCCACCCTGCTGCGCATGATTGCGGGCCTAGAAGAAGTCAGCGACGGCGAAATCCACATCGGCGCGCGTGAGGTGAGCAACCTGCCCGCCCGCGACCGCGATATCGCCATGGTCTTCCAGAACTACGCCCTTTATCCGCACATGACGGTGAAGGATAATATGGGCTTCGCGCTGAAGCTGAAGAAGGTGAGCGCCGACGAAACCAAGGCCAAGGTCGACAAGGCTGCCGCCATTCTGGGACTGGACAAGCTGCTCGACCGTTATCCGCGCCAGCTTTCCGGCGGCCAGCGCCAGCGTGTGGCCATGGGACGCGCGCTGGTGCGCGATCCGCAGGTCTTCCTGTTTGACGAACCGCTGTCAAACCTCGACGCCAAGCTGCGCGTGCAGATGCGCGGCGAGATCAAGGCCATGCACCAGCGCATCGGCACCACCACCATCTACGTCACGCACGACCAGGTGGAAGCCATGACCATGGCCGACAAGATCGTGGTGCTGCATGACGGCGTGATCGAGCAGATCGGCGCGCCGCTCGAGCTTTACGACCGTCCGGCCAACCTCTTCGTTGCCGGTTTCATCGGTTCGCCTGCGATGAATTTCATTCGTGGACGCGTCGAAGAAGGCGTGTTCCGCACCGTGAAGGGTTTAAGCCTCCCCCTGCCCGCCAACAGCGACATCGCCGCACTGGGCGGCCGCGACCTCGTCTACGGCGTGCGCCCGGAACATATCCGTGCAGCAAGCGGCGGTATCGAAGGCCGGGTCGAACTGGTCGAAGGCACCGGCTCGGAAATCTATGCCAAGCTGAACTGCAAGGGCGACGAGATCGCCTGCCTGTTCCGTGAGCGGCTGGACGTGCGGTTCGGCGATACGATCCATATCGCCATCGACCCGGAAATGGTTCACCTTTTCGACAAGGCAACCGGCAAGCGCATCTAAGGCGCATGCCGAGTAAAATTGCGTAAGACAATGACATAGGGTGACGGGCATGGACAGCCAACACGAGAGCCGCAAACATGTGCTGTGCGTGGGTGCAGCCGTGCTCGACACCCTGTTTCGCGTCCATGACATGCCAAAGGGCGAAGGCAAGGTCCTGCCCTACGAAATGTTGCAGATCGCCGAGGGCATGGCATCCAGCGCAGCCTATGCGGTGCACCGCATGGGCGGGCACGCCAGCCTTTGGGGTGCTGTGGGCGACGACGAGACCGGAACCCGTATCCTGCGCGATCTCGCCGAAAGCGGTATCGACACCACAGGTATGACAGTCGCCGCCGGCGCACGCTCCGCACTCTCCACAATCATTATCGATGATCGCGGCGAGCGGCTGATCGTGCCTTTTTATGATCACAGGCTGCATGAGAAGAAGCGCTCCTGCACATCAGCGGACCTCGCCGCTTACGACGCCGTGCTGGTGGATGTGCGCTGGCCGGAACTGGCGCTCGATGTTCTTGATGTGGCACGCGCGCTCGGCAAACACGCCATTCTCGACGGCGACGTTGCGCCGGTTGAAATCCTCGAAAAGCTCGCACCCGCCGCGACCCACATCGTTTTTTCTGAACCCGCCGCCGCCCGGCTGGCGGGGGTTGAGACGGTAGAGGACATGCTGCCGGTGCTGCACGCCCGCTACCCGCAAACCTTCATCGCCGTCACCGCCGGACCGGCAGGCTGCTGGTGGACGGAAGCTGGCGATCCCACTGTCCATTTTCAGGAAACGATGCAGGTCAAGGCGGTGGATACGCTGGCGGCAGGCGACATTTTCCACGGCACCTTTGCGCTTGCCATAGCCGAAGGCATGGAAAGCCGCGCGGCCATCCGGCTCTCCTCCGTTGCGGCTGCCCTGAAATGCACCGTCTTCGGTGGTCGCATCGGGGCGCCCACGAGAGCAGAGACCGAAGACGCGATGCGGCAATGGCTGGAGCGTGAACGGGGACCGGCGCTACGCGCCTTCTGAGCGCATCCATTGCCCGCATAAAACTATTCCATTTTTGCGATGCCGTTTCCCGGCGAACTAGGCTAACGTCAAGTCAGAGCAAAGCTTTTCGCAAGCCGCGCTTGTTCCACCTTGAGCCTGCATTCCGCAAAAGTGATCGCCCGATGCATCAGACGACCCGCCCGAGACTGCGCGATATCGGCTTGCCGCCCGGCCATTTCGAGACCGGCCCACTCAATGCCATCACCGATGTCGAAGGCGTGACGATCGGCCATTCGACCGTCATCGAAGGCGACACGATCCGCACCGGCGCAACCGCGATCCTGCCGCATGGCGGCAATCTTTTTCAGGACAAGGTGCCTGCGGGTTTTGCGGTCTATAACGGCTTTGGCAAATTTGCCGGCTCGACACAGATCGAGGAACTTGGCGAACTCGAAACGCCTGTCATCCTCACCAATACGCTTGCAACCGGCCGGGCAATCGAGACGATCAACCGCCACACACTGGCGCAGCCGGGTAACGAAAAAGTGGTGTCGATCAATGCGGTCGTCGGAGAGACCAACGATTCCCGCCTCAACGACATCCGCGCCGGTCGCCCGACCATCGAGGAAATCTCCACCGCGCTGAAAAACGCTGCCACAGGCCCGGTGGCCGAGGGCGGCGTTGGAGCCGGAACCGGCACGGTGGCTTTCGGCATGAAGGGCGGCATCGGAACTGCATCCCGCATCGTCACCATCGCCGGGGAGGCCTACACGCTCGGCGTTCTCGTGCAATCCAATTACGGCGGCCATCTGCTGGTCTGCGGCAAGCCCTATGTCAGCCCTGATCATAAAGACAAGGATGGCTCCATCGTCATCATCGTCGCAACCGATGCGCCGCTCTCTTCCCGCAATCTGAAGCGCCTGGCCGCCAGAAGCTTTGGTGGGCTGGCCCGAACGGGCGCAGCACTAAGCAATGGATCTGGCGATTACGCGCTGGCATTTTCCACCAACGAGCGCCTTCGCCGCACGCCTGCACGCCGCAAGGCCGTCACAGACTATCCCGAGCTTTCCAACGATGCGATCTCGCCGCTCTTCGAAGCGGCAATAGAGGCAACCGAGGAGGCGATCCTCAACTCACTCTGCACGGCCACAACGACATCAGGCTTCAATGCCGGCACCGGCAAGGCCTCCACGGTCGAAGCCATTTCCATCGACGCCCTTAAAACCCTTCTTTTAGCCTGACTTTTCCAGACGGAGTTTTCATGACTAGCCCATCCGGTCGCATCGTATACGTCAACGGCGAATTCCTGCCCGAAGCGGACGCCCGCCTTTCCATCTTCGACCGCGGTTTCCTGTTCGGCGACGGCATTTATGAAGTCACCTCGGTTCTGGAAGGCAAGCTGATCGACAGCGACCTGCATATGGCCCGGCTGGAACGCAGCGCCCGCGAAATCGACGTGGCCCTGCCGGTCACGACGAAGGAAATCGTCGAGGCCGAACGCCGCCTGATCGCCGACAACAACCTCGTCGAAGGCATGATCTACCTGCAGCTGACGCGTGGTGCGGAAGACCGCAACTTCCTGTTCTCCGCTGATATCAAGCCGACGCTTGTCATGTTCACGCAGGCCAAGAAGCTCATCGGCACCCCGGTCGAAGAGGCAGGCATCGCCGTCAAATCCGTTCCCGACCAGCGCTGGGAACGCCGCGACATCAAGACCGTCTGCCTGCTGCCGCAGGTCATGGCAAAACGCATCGCCAAGGCCGAAGGCTGCGACGAGGCCTGGATGATCGAGGATGATTTCGTGACCGAAGGCGCTTCCTCGACCGCTTATATCGTCACCGCCGATAAAAAGATCATCACCCGCGGCAACAGCAACAAGACCCTGCCCGGCTGCACCCGCCTTGCCGCCCTGCAGCTGGCCAAGGAAGCCGGCTTCACGCTGGAAGAACGGCCTTTCACGCTGGAAGAGGCGATGAACGCCGATGAAGCCTGCCTGACCAGCGCCTCCAACTTCGTGGTGTCCGTGACGAAGATCGACGGCAAGCCGGTGGGTGATGGCAAGCCCGGCCCGATGGTGAGCCGCCTGCGCGCGCTTTATCTGGAAAACGCCCGCCGCACGGCGATCTGATCGAAAGCGTTTTGTTTGTCGCATTTCCGGACGGAAAATCGGGGTCCACTTTTCCTGGAAATGCTCTAACCCTCGAGAACCGCCCAGATGCGCTCGACCACGGGCCGGCGGTTCTCCTTCGAACGATAGAGCCTGATATCGACGGCGATATCGAAGGTGGGATCGGCGGCGCGAACCAGCGTGCCGGTATCCAGCTCGTGCCGCATCAGGCTTTCCGGCACCCAGGCGACACCCCAGCCCGCCATCGCCATGGCTTTCAGCCCCACCGACATGCTGCCTTCATGCACCCGCTCGAATTGCGGCAGGCGCGCGCTCAGGAGATCGCGCAGCAAAGGCCCGAAGAACGAGGCCTTTTCATAATCGAGATAGGCGAAGGGTTTTCGCGCATTTTCCACCAGCGCATGCAACGGCGAACCATCTTTCGCCGGCGCGGAAACGGGAATGATGTTTTCCGCGCCGAGCACGCGGAACTCGAAGGTCTGCGCATCAAGCAGCATCGGCACTTCGGGATGGGCATAGGTCAGAAGAAAATCGCTTTGCCCGTCCACCAGCGAATTGAGGTTTTCCTCCATGCTGCCGGAATCGGGGCGCAATACTGAAAATAGCGGCCCGGCCGTCTCGTTCACCCGTTTCAGCCAGTCGGGAAAGAAAGTGAAGGACAGGGTATGAAGGGCCGTCAGCCGAACAGTCCTGGCATCGGCCCCTTCTTCCTGCAGCAGGGTGCGCCGCGCATGATAAAGCTGCTTCAGCGTTTCCTGCGCCACCGGCACGAACTTCACGCCCGCCTCGGTCAGCCGCGACGGATAGGAGGCGCGATCGACCAACGTCGCGCCTACCCAGGCTTCAAGCTGCTTGATACGCCGGCTGAAGGCGGATTGCGTGACATGCCGCTCCTCCGCCGCTTTCGAGAAATTGAGCGTTCCGGCCAGCGCCAGGAAATCCTCGAGCCATTTGACTTCCACGGCTCACACTCCCAACAAAAATATCTTTCCGGTTATTCAGAAGCGTCTTTATTAGGTGCAATGAGGCGTGAATGAAACCCTCTTGTAAGGCGCGGGGCTGCGGCCAATCGCCGGATCGGCCTGACGACCTAGCGGCTTCGATAATATTCGATCATCCGCGCCCGACTGGAGACCAGCTCGATCCGGTCATCGCCCAGCCGGTTGAGGCAGACGCGCTTCGTCCAGGGGCCATCTGTGAGCGTGAAGAGAAAACGGCCGTTACCGAGCGCCTTCAGGGCCATACTGCGGCGGGTCGGACCGATGCCCATCGTCAGCGACGAACCGCTGATCGAAAATTCTGCCCCCTCATCGGAACGCCACGTTCCCGAAAGATCATCCGGCACGGCATGATCGGCGACAGGCAGGAAGCAGCGGGCGGCGTGACCGGCCTCGCCGACAATGGCATCGCCCTCAAGCCTGAGACGCATCGGAGAGGATGCGGAGCGGGAAGAGACCCAGCCATCGGCATCTTCATAAAGCGTGTCGTCGCCATCGATGAAAGTGGAGGTGCTGCCCTTGATCTCCAGCCACCACGGCCCGCTTTCTGTCACGTAAAGACCATCAGGCAGGCTGGCGGCGGGCTTGGGCAGCGGCAGACCGGTCAAAGCCGCCATGCTTTCCAGCGCGATCTTGAAGCCGTTGGTATCCTCGCGATTGGACACCACGACGAAGCCGGTGCCGTTTTCAGGATCGAGCAGGAAATAGGTTTTGTAGCCGGGATGCGAACCGCCATGACCGACGAAACGCGTATCCCCCAAATGCGACCAGCGCAGGCCGAGGCCATATTTGCTCATCCGCCCGTCGGCAAGCGGCCGCTCAGCCGAAAGCCTGTCAAGAACACCCGCAAAACTGCCCTCGCCCCGCATCAGCCCCTGCAGCCAGCGGGTCAGCGCTTCGGCACTGCCGGCAAGACTGCCGGAAGCGGAGATATGCAGACCGGCCGCCGACAGCTGCCAGTTGTCTTCCGACTTCCAGTAACCCGGCACAAGGCCGTCGACCGGATCGTTCCAGACATCCGGCGCCTTCAGGAACACGCCGAACGGACCGGCAATTTGCGTCTGCACGAAATCATCGAACCGGAAACCGCGACGCTCCAGCGCCGCTTCCACCAGACGATAACCGGTATTGGAATAGGACACCTCACTGCCGGCATCGAAATTCAGTCGGGTCAGCCGGGACAGATAGTCGAGAAGCGGTCCGGCCTTCGTTTCGGTGTAAACGGAAAGGCCAAGCAGCGAGAGGCATTCCCGCGTATCCGGCAACCCGCCGCTCATATCCAGCGCCTGCCCGACCGTCACCTCGCGGAGCGACGATTGCAGCTCCGGCAGATGCTTGCCGAGTGGATCGTCAAGACCGATCAGATCGGAATGGGCAAGCACCATGGCGCAGAAGGCATGTTTAGTGACGGAGGCATAACGCACCACGCTTTTCGGCGTGAACGGCGCAAAGGTCGAAAGGCTCTCAACCCCACCCGCATGGGCAAACCGGATGCCGCTGAGATCGAAACCAATCACCGCCCCGCCCGGCTCGTTGCCCGCCCATTGCGAGACGAAGCTCTCGGCAAGCGTTGAAGCGGCGTTCCAGTCGAGTTGCTGTGACATTGTTCGGTCTCTTGTGTCTTCATTGAATGCCGGACGGACATAGGAACCGACACGGCATATTCGGGCTTGACCCGAGGATCCACCTCTCACGGGTGCATGGATCCTCGCCTCAGGGGCGAGGATGACGGAGGAAAGCTTGTGCTGCCTCTCCATCATCCCCAAAGACCTATCTCAGGCCGGCTCTTCCAGCCGGATGCTCAGGCTGCGCAGCTCTTCCGTATGCGGATGTTTGATGCGGCCCTCGCGCAGATCACCGGCGCTCAGTTTCTCGACCATGTCGCCATTCAGCATCACGCCCACCTGTGGGCACAGATGCGCGATAACAGCCAGATTGTGGCTGACGAGGATATAGGTGAGGTTGCGCGCCGCCCGCAAATCCTGCAACAGGTTCAGGATTTCCGCCTGCACCGAAACGTCGAGCGCCGAGGTCGGCTCATCGAGCAGCAGAACCTCAGGATCGGCGATCAGGGCGCGCGCGATGGCGACACGCTGGCGCTGGCCGCCGGAGAGCTGGTGTGGAAACCGGAAGCGCACCGCCTGCGGCAAGGCCACGTCAGACAAAGCCTGCTGGATGCGTTTTTCGATATTGTCCATGCCGTGCACCAACGGCAATTCGCTGAGAATGCGGTCGATGGTCTGGCGCGGATGCAGCGAACCATAGGGGTCCTGAAACACCATCTGCACCTGCCGGAAGAATTCCGGCGTGCGCTTCAGCGGTGCATCCTTGCCGGCAAAGGCGACGCGGCCTTCCCAGCTTTCATTAAGGCCGGCCATGGCGCGCAGGATGGTGGACTTGCCCGAGCCGCTTTCGCCAACGATGCCGAAGCTGCCGCCCTTTTCCACCGAAAAGGACACGCCCTTCACCACTTCACGGTCGCCGAACTTGATACGGAGATTTTCGACGTCGATCATAGGCTGGACCACGCTGCATCACGGTTGAGAACGGGAAGACGCTCGCGCGGATGCGTCAGCGAGGGAATGCAGTTCAAGAGACCCTGCGTGTAAGGATGCTGTGCTTTCAGGAGTTCGGAAGCCTTCAGTTCCTCCATCACCCGGCCGGAATACATGACAGCCACGCGGTCGCAGAAATGCGAGACAAGCGGCAGGTCGTGGCTGATGAGGATAAGGCCCATGCCGCGTTCCGACACCAGTTCCTCGATCAGCCGCAGGATTTCCGCCTGCACCGTGGCGTCGAGAGCGCTCGTCGGTTCGTCGGCGATCAGAAGCTCGGGATCGGGCGCCAGCATCATGGCGATCATGACACGCTGGCCCATGCCGCCGGAAACCTCATGCGCGTAGGACGAGGCGACCTGGCGCGGATTGCGGATCTTCACCTGATCGAGCAGGGCGATTGCCGCTTCCATGGCCGCACGCTTGCTGCCACCCTTGTGGGCGCGCCAGGCTTCCGCGATCTGCGCACCCATGGTCTTGACCGGGTTCAGCGAATATTTCGGGTCCTGCAGGATGAAACCCGCCCGCTTGCCACGGATCTGGCGCATCTGCCTTTCGCTGGCGGACAGCACGTCGATACCGTCGAAGGAGAGCTTGTCGGCGCGGATATCCGCATTGGAAGGCAGAAGCTTCATCAGTGCGCGCGCCGTGAGGCTCTTGCCCGAACCGGATTCACCGACGATGCCGAGCTTTTCTGTGCCCAGTTTCATCGACACACCACGCACCGCCTCGAAACGGCTGGTACGGGTCTGGAATGCGATCTTCAGATTTTCGATTTCGACCAGCATGGCTCAATGTCCCTTCGGGTCGAGCACGTCGCGCAGACCATCGCCAAGGAAGTTGAAGGCGAGCGAAACGAGGAAGATGGCGATGCCCGGAATGGTGGCGACCCACCATTGTTCGAAGATGAAGCGCTTGGCGGTAGCAATCATCGCGCCCCATTCCGGCGACGGCGGCTGCGCGCCCATGCCGAGGAAGCCGAGGCTGGCGGCGGTGATGATGATCGAACTCATGTCGAGCGTGATGCGCACGATAAGGCTCGGCACGCAGAGCGGCGCGATATGGCGGGCGATGATGCGCCAGGCGGAAGCACCCGTCAGCCGGTAGGCCGCGACGAAATCGCTGCCGCGAACCGTCATGGTTTCGGCGCGTGCAAGGCGCGCATAGGGCGGCCAAGCGGTGAGCGCGATAGCGAGAACGGCGCTTTCGACGCCCGGCTTCAGCGCCGCGACGAAGGCAAGCGCCAGGATAAGGCGTGGGAACGCCAGAAACACATCCGTCACCCGCATCAGCACCGTATCGACGATACCGCCGAAATAACCGGCGATACAGCCGATGGCGAGCCCGATCGGCGCGACCAGAACAACGACGGCAATGACCATGCCGAGCGTGACGCGGCCACCATAGAGGATACGCGAAAGGATATCGCGACCCAGCTCATCCGTGCCGAACCAGTGCTCGGCACTCGGAAAGGCGAGGCGGTTGCCGAGGTTCTGCGTCGCCGGATCATAGGGCGCGAGCCATGGCGCCAGCAGCGACAGTGCGATGAAGAGGACGATGATGGTCAGACCGACCACCGCCAGCGGGTTGGACTTGAGGTTGAGCCAGATGCGGTACCGGTTTCCCCAGGCAGCCTGGCTGCGGGAATGCGGCGTCTCATCCAGAGCCCAGTTTCTAAAATTAGCTAACATCATCGAACGCGAGGATCCATAACTCTGTAAAGCACGTCTGCGAGCAGGTTGAGGGCGACATAGATGAAGCCGATCAACAGGGTTGCTCCGACGACCGGGTTCATGTCCGCGTTCATGAGCGAGACGGTGAGATATTGGCCAAGGCCCGGCCAGCTGAACACGGTTTCCGTCACCACGGCGCCTTCGAGAAGGCCGGCATAGGTGAGCGCGAGAACCGTGATGAGCTGCACGGCGACCGTGGGGAAGGCATGGCCCCAGATAACGGTCATGGCGGACAAGCCCTTGGCGCGGGCGGTGATGACATATTCGCCCTTCAGCGCATCGATCATGAAGGCGCGCGTCATGCGGGTGATATAGGCCATGCTGAAATAGGCGAGAATGCAGACGGGCTGCACCATATGGGCGATGGCGTCGTAAAAGGCGTCCCAGTCACCCGCAAGCAGCGTGTCGACCGTCATCAGGCCGGTGACCGGCGAGATCATGCCGTCATAGATGATATCCTGCCGGCCCGGTCCCGGTGCGACGCCGAGCGTGGCGTAAAAGACGAGCAGTGAAATCAGCGCCAGCATGAAGACCGGCACGGAGTGACCGGCAAGGCAGACGACGCGGATGACCTGGTCGGTCAGCTTGCCTTGCTTAACCGCCGCCCAGACACCGAGCGGAATGCCGATCAGCGCAGCAAGGATGAGGGCTGCGGTGGCAAGTTCGAAAGTGGCGGGGAAGACGCGTTTGATGTCGATCCAGACCGGATTGCGGGTCAGGATCGAATTGCCGAAATCGCCATGCAGAACCTGCGAGACATAATGGAAGAACTGCACGACCAGCGGCTGGTCGAGACCCATTTCGGCCCGCACCCGCACGATGACGTCTTCGGGCGCATTGTCGCCGACCGCCGCAATGACGGGATCGACGGGCATCACGCGCCCGATCATGAAGGTGATGATCATCAAACCGAACAGCGTCAGGATGACGCTGCCCAGTATCGACGATATGCTTTTAACGCGCTTGTTCAATGTCACGCTTTCTTCGCATCGTGGTAGGAATTGCCCTCGGAGAGAACGCCCAGTTCGAAACCGGAAACGCCCTTGCGGAAGGCCGCCGTCTTGGTGGTCTGGAACATGAACACGAAGGGGCTGTTTTCCATGTGCTCGCGCTGCAGGGCTTCATAAAGCTCCACGCGCTTTGCCGGGTCCTTCTCGTCACGGGCGGCTTCCGCCTTGGCGGCGAAATCATCGTTCTTGAAACGCGAACGCCACAGGAAGGGCTTCGACTTGGCGTCGTCGCCATTGTCCTTGTTGATGTTGAAGACATCGGCGTTGGAATGCGGATCGAAATAATCCGTGCCCCATGCGGAAAGCGCCATCTGGTGTTCGCGAGCGCGCATCTTGGTCAGGACCTGACGGTTCTCAGCAGACTGCAGACGCACCTTGATGCCGATATCGGCAAGGTTCGCCTGAATGGCCTGCGCCAGATCCGGGTAAGGCTGGGCGGAATAATGATCCATGGTGATCTCGAAACCATCGGCAAGGCCGGCTTCCGCCATCAGCGCCTTGGCCTTTTCGACATCGCGCTGGAACGGCGTATCGTCGACGGCGCCGGGGAAACCTTCCGGCTCGAAGCTCTGGTGAACCTTATGGGACAGCGGCACGATGTTTTCCTGCATACCCTTGTAGTCCAGCGCCCATTTGATCGCCTGCCAGACCTGCGGCTTGGCAAGGTTCTCATTGCCCTGATTGAGCGAGATCAGCACCAGCGAGGCAATGCTCTTGCGCTCCAGCTCAATGTTCGCATCTTTCTGGGCGCTGCGCAGCTGTTCCGAGGTGAGGTCGCGGGCAATGTCGATATCGCCCTTCTGCAGCATGAGAAGCTGGGAAGACGGATCTGTGACGTGGCGCAGGATGACGCGCTTGATGTTGCCCTTGTAGGGGCCGTTCGGGTTGACGGTGAGTGCTACGCTTTCGCTAGGTTTCCAGGCCTGCAGTACGAAATCGCCGGAACCGGCGCTGTTCTTCTGCAGCCAGCCATTGCCGAGGTCTTCGCCCGAAGCATTGGCGAGAACCGCCTTCTTTTCGACGATCGCGCCGATATTGGCAGACAGGCAATAGAGCAGGAAGGAGATGGCGGTCGGCTTTGCCGTCGTCAGCTTCACCGTCTTGTCGTCGGCGGCAACGATGGTCGTCTCGGCATTTTCAGGCGTGAAACCGAACTGGCTGATGATGAAGGCCGGGCTCTTGTTCATCTTGATGGCGCGCTGCAGCGAGAAGGCAACGTCTTCCGCCGTGACTTTCGCACCGCTCGAGAAGGTCGCCTCGTCACCGATCACGAAGGTGAAGACCTTGCTGTCCGCATCGGCTTCCCAGGATTTCGCGATGACGGGATCGACCTTGGTGGAGTCTTCGCGGTTTGCACGCACCAGCTTCTGGTACATGTTGGAGATGATTTCACCGCCCACGGCTTCGAAACCTTCATGCGGATCAAGGCTCGTCATATTGTCCAGCTGCTGGGCGACCACCAGAATATCCTTGGGCGTTGCGGCAAAGGCCGGAATGCGCGCATAGGACAGGAACGGAACGGCAGCGCCGGCAATCAGCAGGTTGCGTCTTGAAATCATCGAAAATCCCCTTTCGGACCTTATTTTTCAGAAACGGTGTGGGTTTGCCCCAATCCAGTCATTTTTTTTATGTTTTCCCGCGATTACCACGAGCAAACGAGGCCCGACCAATTCCAAATTTGGCAGAGCCTATGCACGGATTGCATTTGCTCCCGCCTTGACCTTTCCTCTACCAATTCTCAAAACTCTGAATAGGTGCGCGCCCGCGCCCTCCCCCTATCCGAAGGTGAATGACCATGACCGATCAAAAACCCGTACCCGTCTTCGACGGCCACAACGACGTGCTTCTGCGGTTATGGCGATCGGGCAATGCCTCTCCCGAAACGCTCCTCATCGAAGGGGATACCGTCGGCCACATCGATCTTCCGCGCGCGAAGAAAGGCGGCCTCGCTGGCGGCCTCTGCGCCGCCTATGTGCCTTCACCCAGCATGGACAAGGACGCTAACGGCGACTATCCGACACCCACCGAGGCGGACGCGCTGAAGGCGACGCTCGCCATGGCCGGCCTTTTGTTCCGGGCCGAGAAACAATCAGCAGGCGCGCTCAAGGTCTGCCGCACGGTCGCCGATATCCGCGATGCCATGGCGAAAGGCGCTTTCGCCTCCGTCTTCCATATCGAGGGCGCGGAAGCGATCGGCGCTGATCTGGATGCGCTTTACGTTCTCTATGAAGCGGGTCTTCGCACGCTTGGACCGGTCTGGAGCCGCCCGAACATCTTCGCTTACGGCGTGCCCTTCCGTTTCCCCTCGACGCCGGATATCGGCCCCGGCCTGACGGAGGCCGGCAAGCGGCTGATAAAGACCTGCAACGAACTGAAAATCATGGTCGACCTGTCGCACATGAACGAGCAGGGTTTCTGGGATATCGCCAAGATTTCGGATGCGCCGCTGGTGGCATCCCATTCCAACGCCTATGCGCTCTGCAATCACAGCCGTAACCTGACGGATCGTCAGCTGGACGCCATCCGTGACACGGGCGGTCTCGCCGGCATCAATTTCGGCGTTCTGTTCCTGCGCCAGGACGGCGTGAAGAACCCGAATACCGATCTGAACGAGCTGGTGCGCCATGTAGACTACATCGTCAACCGTATCGGCATCGATCATGTCGCACTCGGCTCGGATTTCGACGGCACCACCATTCCCGCCGCCATGAAGGATGCAGCCGACCTGCAATTGCTGGTCCAGGCCTTGCGAAACGGTGGTTACGACGACGAGGCGCTTGCCAAGATCTGCCACGGCAACTGGATCCGCGTGCTCGAAAAAACCTGGGGCGCGTGAGGCGTAAATTGCAATTCATCTCCGGCGCTGAGCGCCGGAGACAGGAAGCGGCAGGCCCTTAAGCCTTTGCCGCTTTTTTCTTGCCGCTCGCCCGGAAAGCCAGAAGCCCGGCGACAACACCGATCATCGCCCATTTCATCGGCAGCACATCCGCCGTCTCGCTGCGGATCGGCAAAACGGTCACGGTGCCCGGACGGGATTCATAACCCATCTGCCCTTTCGCCTTGGCCTCCGCAATCTGTTGCGGCGAAACGACCCATTCGGCACCGCGCATCTTGTCCACCGCCATGTATCCGCCACCGGCCACGAGGGCGACGACGAGTGAAACAACTATTCTTGTGGGCATGTTCATTGGCATCTCCTTCAATCGAAAGGAGCGTGTAATCGCATCAAACGGCACCACCAAGCAACCACAACGGTCAATTTGCCGCCTTTCGGAACAATCCCGCAAACCATGCATTCCATAGTTGCATTTCTCACTCCAGACTTGTTGAAATTCGCGCATGATCGGACACAAACTTCACATCGACACTTCATGCTTTTCTGCTAATCACATTTCCGCAACAGAAACGAATTAGCGACACAATCCTATGGTTCGCCAACAGGAACGGGCGCTGGGCAAAGTAAATGGCAGACAAGAGCGAAATTACACAAACCGATGTTACTGAATCCGCGGTTGAAAGCTTTTTTGCCAGAAACCGTCCTTATCTGACCGCGATTGCCATCACGCTGGTCTTCGTGATGATGACCTTCGCCATCTATCACCTGACCTCCGAAGTCCGTTATGACGACGTCATCGATGCGCTGACGCAGACCTCGGCTTCGGCGGTGCTGCTCGCCATCGTTTTCACCGCGCTCAGCTTTCTGGCGCTGATATTCTATGATGCCAATGCGATCGAATATATCGGCCGCAAGCTGCCCTTTCCGCCCATGGCGGCAACAGCCTTTGCGGCCTATGCCATAGGCAATACCGCCGGTTTCGGTCCCTTGAGCGGTGGCGCCATCCGCTTTCGCGCCTATTCGCGGCTGGGTCTGTCGCCCGGCGAAATCGCCCGCGTCATCGCCTTCGTCACACTGTCCTTCGGGCTTGGCCTGCTTTCGGTCAGCGCCATCTCCACCTTCATCGTTGCGCCGCGCATCGCCGCCATTATCGGCGTTGATGCCGTCATCCTCAGAGGTGCGGCGCTCGCCGTCATCGCGGTTCTCGCGGTGGCGGCCTATGTCGGGCGTAACGGGCACGCGATCCGGCTCGGCAAATGGCGCCTGCGCCTCCCCGACAGCCGAACCTCTTCCCGCCAGTTCCTCGTCTCCGCCTTCGATATAGCCGCCTCCGCCTCCGTGCTTTATGTCCTCCTGCCCGACACGCATCTCGGCTGGCCGACATTTTTTGCAATCTACGCCACCGCGGTCGGCCTCGGCGTCCTCAGCCATGTACCGGCCGGTCTTGGCGTCTTCGAAACCGTGATGGTCGCGGGGCTTGGCAACGCCATCAGCGTCGACCAGCTGCTCGGAAGCCTCGTTCTCTACCGCGTGATCTATCACGTCCTGCCGCTGGTGGTGGCCATTCTGGTCATGCTCGTCTCGGAGATGAAGCAGTTCGCGGCAAAGCCTGTTGTCTCCGATATCAGCCAGCTTGCCGTGCGGCTCGCGCCGCCGCTGTTATCGACCTTCGCGATGATCCTCGGCACCATGCTGATCTTCTCGAGCGTGACGCCGACACCCGACAGCAATCTGGATTTCCTGTCCAATTTCGTGCCGCTGCCGATCGTTGAGGCGGCGCATTTTCTGACCAGCATTCTCGGCCTCGTGCTTGTCGTCGCCTCGCGCGGCCTCGGGCAGCGGCTGGATGGCGCCTGGTGGATTGCGCTGGTCGCCGCCTCGCTGGCGCTGGTTCTCTCCCTCCTCAAGGCCATTGCCGTGTTCGAAGCCGCCATTCTCGGCGTCTTCATTGCGGCACTTTCCGTCAATATGCGCAGCTTCAACCGTCATGCCTCGCTGGTGAAACAGGCGCTGGGCCCAAGCTGGCTCGCCGCCATGGCCGTCATCATTGCCGGCGCAGCGACAATCCTGCTCTTCGTTTACCGCGACACGGATTACAGCCAGACATTATGGTGGCAGTTCGAATTCTCCGGAGAAGCGCCGCGCGGATTGCGCGCCCTTTTGGGCCTCGTGCTTGCCTCCTCCACCATCGCCATCTTCAGCCTGATGCGGCCGGTAGCCTTCCGGCCGGACGCCATCAAGGCCGACGACGTCACGAGCGCAACCGGCATCGTCATGACACAGGATGCGGCCGACGCCAATCTGGTGCGCATGGGCGACAAGCATGTGATGTTTTCCGAAAGCGGCAACGCCTTCATCATGTACGGCATTCAGGGCCGCTCCTGGATCGCGTTTGCCGATCCGGTCGGCGATGAGGATGATTTCCCGGATCTGGTCTGGCAATTTGTGGAAGCCGCCCGCGCTGCTGGTGCACGCGCCGCCTTCTATCAGATTTCACCTTTCCTCCTCTCCCATTGCGCCGATGCGGGCCTGCGCGCCTTCAAGCTGGGCGAACTGGCGCTGGTCGATCTCACCGCATTCGAGCTGAAGGGCGGCAAGCTCGCCAATCTTCGCCAGTCGCTGAGCCGCGGCGCGCGCGACGGACTGACCTTCGAGGTGATCGAGCAAGCGCAGGTGGCGGATATTATGGATGAGCTGAAACAGGTCTCCGACGGCTGGCTCGCCCACCACAATACCCGGGAAAAGCGCTTCTCGCTCGGCGCTTTCGAGCCGGATTACATCCTGTCGCAACCCGTCGCCGTGCTGCGCAAGGATGGAAAGATCACCGCTTTCGCCAATCTGATGGTGACCGCCACGAAAAAGGAAGCCACCGTCGATCTCATGCGTTTTTCGCCGGATGCGCCACGCGGCTCGATGGATTTTCTCTTCGTCAGCATCATGCAATATCTGCGCGAGGCCGGCTATGAGAGCTTCAATCTCGGCATGGCGCCGATGTCCGGCATGTCGAAGCGCGATGCGGCACCCGTCTGGGACCGCATCGGCAGCACGCTGTTCGAACACGGCGAACGTTTCTACAACTTCAAGGGACTTCGCGCCTTCAAGGCAAAGTTCCACCCGAAATGGGAACCGCGTTACCTTGCCGTGCAGAACGGCGCAGACGCCGCTCTGGCGCTGATGGACGCGACGGTTCTGATTAGCGGCGGCGTCCGAGGAGTGATCGGAAAATGAGAAAATCCAGCATGTTGAAAGCGGTCCTTGCCGCCTCCGCCCTGTTTGCCTCCACCGCAGTTTTTGCTGAGGAAAAGCCCGCTTACGAGACTGGCATGATCCCCGCCGAGCACATCATGGTGCCGGATGGCGAAATTCTCGCCAGCGTCTTCCTGATTTCCGACGCGGACGGATGGACGAGCGCCGACGAGACCCGCGCCAAGGCGCTCGTGGAAAAAGGCGCCGCCGTGGTCGGCATCGACTTCAGGGAATATCTGAAGGCGCTCGAGGCCGATGAAGACGAATGCATCTATATGATCTCGGACATCGAGTCGCTGTCGCAGCAGATCCAGCGCACCGCCGGCACCAGCAGCTATCGCCAGCCCATTCTCACCGGCATCGGCAAGGGCGGAACGCTGGCACTGGCGATGATTGCGCAGAGCCCGGTCTCGACCATCAGGGAAGCCATAGCCGTCGACCCCAAGGCCGGCCTGCCGCTGGAAAAGATCCTCTGCACCCCCGCCACCAAGGACAAAGCCGATGGCGAAACGGTCTATGGCCTGACCGATGGCCCGCTGCCCGCCCCCGTGAGCGTGCTGTTCACGCCGGCTGCGGACCAGAAGGGCCGCGACCACGTCAACGCGCTCGTCAAGCTGCATCCCGATATCGACGTGACGGATGTGGATGACAAGGCGGACGAGGTTCTGACCCAGACCCTGTCCGATCAGGTCGATGCCGCAGGCGACACCGACAGCCCGCTCGGCCTGCCGATCAAGGTTCTGGAAACCAGCCCGGTGATGGACACCATGGCGGTGATCTATTCCGGCGACGGCGGCTGGCGCGATCTTGATGAAGAAGTGGGCGGCGCATTGCAGAAGCAGGGTATTCCCGTGATCGGCGTCGATGCGCTGCGTTATTTCTGGAAAGAAAAACAGCCACAGGAAGTGGCGGGCGACCTTGCACGCATCATCGACACCTATCGCAAGGAATGGAAGGCTCGCAACGTCGTGCTGATCGGCTATTCCTTCGGCGCCGACATCATTCCCGCCACCTATAACCTCCTGCCGGAACGGGCGAAATCACATGTCGTGCAGCTCACTCTCATGGGCCTGTCCACGGAAGTGGATTTCGAAATTTCCGTTCAGGGCTGGCTCGGCGTTGCCGGAGAGGGCAAGGGCGGCAAGACCGTAGATGATATCGCCAAGATCGATCCGAGACTGGTGCAGTGCATCTATGGCACGGAGGAAGAGGATGAAGACCCCTGCCCCGGCCTGAAGGCGAAGGGCGTGGAAACGCTCGGCATCGAAGGCGGCCATCATTTCGACGAGGATTACGAGGCGCTTGCCAACAAGATCGTGGCAGCGCTGAAGACCCGACTGCCGAAGTAAGCCGGCCAATCGCGGCAGGCTTGGCAGACATTCCGAAGCCGCGCGAATAATTCCGCTGGATTTTACCGGTATGAACCATGGAAGCCGGCAGCATTTTCCAGCTTCCTGGGCGAGCGACGCCGCTCGGAAACCGTTTCCCATATTTTCCTAAATCACCGCCATGCTTGCGGAATCGGTCAAACTATTATTCAAAAGAAATCGGCCTGCGGCGAATGTTCATCATATTCCCGCAACCATGCTGTTGTTGATCGCCAAAGATGGATTTTATATTTCCCGACCGGTTCAGGGAGCCGCCGCATGCCCGCCTTAAAACGAAAAACAAAAACACCGGTCCTCGTCGAACGCATCGATCAATTCGTTGGTGAGGTCAGGGAGGCGATGAAAAGCGATGAGACGCTGCGAAACAGAAAAATCCGTGATCTGTGGGATGCCGAGGTCCGCTACCATTTCGACAATGGCCGCACCGAAAAGACGCTCGAACTCTACATCATGAAATACCGCTATGCCCTGAAGGCTGAATTCGGCGCAAAGAGCACCCCGCTTGCCATCTGCAACATGAAGAAGCTGCGCGAGCGGCTGAAAACCTATATCGAACGGGCCGACTATCCGAAAAACGGCGTCGCGACATCGATTGTCGAAAAAATCGAGCGGGCGGAATTCAATACCGCCGGCCGCAAGCCGACCGTTCTTCTGCGCATCGCGGATTTCATTTCGGCGATGAATGGCATGGGAACGAAAGACGAGATGCAGACCCTGTGGAATGCTGAAATCAGCACCATGAAGGGCAGAGCCCAGACCACGATCATCTCCTATATCACCAAATATCGTAACGCCATCCGCGAGGCCTTCGGCGACGATCACCCGATGTTGAAGATCGCCACCGGCGATGCCGCGATGTATGACGATGCACGCCGGGTGAAGATGGAGAAGATCGCCAGAAAGCACGGCGCACTGATCACCTTCGAGAATTACCGGCAGGTTCTGAAGATCTGCGCCGATAAACTCCTGTCCGCCGATCCCCTGATGATCGGCATCGGCCTGATCGGCATGACCGGACGCCGCCCCTATGAGGTCTTTACCCAGGCGGAATTTTCACCTGCCCCCTATGGCAAGGGCGTTTCCAAATGGAGCCTCCTGTTCAACGGCCAGGCCAAGACGAAGCAGGGTGAGGGAACGAAATTCGGGGTGACCTATGAAATCCCGGTGCTTGCCCGCTCGGAAACCATTCTGGCGGCCTATAAGCGCCTGCGCGAAAGCGGGCAGGGAAAATTGTGGCACGGCATGTCGATCGATGATTTTTCATCGGAAACCCGCCTGCTGCTCAGGGACACGGTTTTTAACCTGTTCGAGGATCTCTGGCCGAAGGAAGAACTTCCCAAGCCCTATGGCCTCCGGCACCTCTATGCCGAGGTGGCCTTTCACAATTTCGCGCCGCCCCATGTAACCAAGAACAGCTATTTCGCCGCCATTCTCGGACACAACAATAACGACCTCGAAACCTCGCTTTCCTATATGACCTACACCCTGCCGGAAGATCGCGACGATGCGCTGGCACGGGCCAAACGCACGAACGAACGGACGTTGCAGCAGATGGCGACGATCGCACCGGTTTCCCGTAAGGCATGATGAGTTAGAGTTTTCTAGTATTCTCCGGGCGTAAAACCGCTCCGCAGCTTTGCCGGAAATGCTCCGGCCGCGGATTTCAGTCCTCCGCGGCCAGCCGTTTCATTCATCAAACCCGCGCGTCACCGGAGGTGCGGTAAAGCAGGGTCAACACCGTCAGCATCAGCCCCACGAGTGCGACCGACCCGAAAATGTAGAAATTCCACTCGGGCGCCAGACCCCGCTGCAGCACGAGGCCGCCGATCATCGGGCCGGCAATGCCGCCGAGCCGACCGACCGCCAGCGAAAAGCCGAGACCCGTACCGCGAATATGGACGGGGTAAAGCCGTCCCACCAGAACATTGGCGAGAATCTGCGTGCCGATGGTGCCCGCACCCGCAAGGGCGACGAAGGCATAAAGAAGCGGACCCTTGTTCACCGTCAGGGCAAAGATCGAGGCGGCGCCGATGGCAAACAGGATCGCCACGACCACCTTGACGTTGCCTTTGTCAGCAAATCGCCCGCCGATGAGGATGCCGATCGCGGCCCCGACATTGAGCATGACGGAAAAGCTGAGCGCCGAACTGATGTCATAACCCATCCTGTTCATGATGGTGGGCAGCCAGTTGACCATGCCGAAGGTGAGAAGCAGCGAGCAGAAGTGGATGCCCCAGGCATTCAGCGTCGAGAGCAGCCGGCCTTCCGAGAACAGCGCGCCGACGCCGCCCTTTTGAATTTTCGCATGCGGCATGATGCGTTGCAGACCGTAGCTGTCGCAAATGCCGTCAGCCTCCGCCTGCCGCCCCTTGCTTGCCAGCCATTCGGGCGATTCCGGCAGGAACCGCATGAAGATAGGCAGAAGAATAAGCGGCAGGCCGCCGATCAGCATCAAGGGCCGCCAGCCATAGGTCTCCAGAAGAAGGATGCCCATGACGCCGGAAATGATGCCGCCGATAAGATAACCGAGGAACGACAGGGAATTGGCCTGCGCCCTGCGATGCGGCGGCGAAAATTCCAGCACCAGCGCGGTGACCGTCGGCAAAAGCGCGCCAAGCCCGAGACCGGCGAAGAAGCGCGTGATTTCGAAGGCGAGAAAATTCGGCGTCATGGCCGAGGCGATCATCATCGCCGAAAAGCCGGCGAGGCTGAGAAGAACCACTTTGCGGCGGCCGATGCGGTCGGCCATGGTGCCGGCAAATAGCGCCCCCAGCAGCATGCCCACCAGCGTCAGCGCGGCGGCGCGCCCGACCATGGCGGGATTGAGCGCCCATGCGCTTTCTTTCAAGAGTGCCGGTGCGACGGCGCCGTAAACGACCAGATCGTAACCGTCAAACATGATCATCAGGCCGCATGTCGCGATAACGCCGGCCGGGTTCTTCGTCCGCGCTGACGCGGCGCTCAGATAATTCGTGGACATGTTCCTCCCTTTCACGCATGAACGCGCCATCCGGTATGGATAAGCGTCTCCCGTTCCTGCGATATCCTCCGTGAGTGCCCGGCGCGCTCCACACTGATATGTGTCCTGCTCCTGTCAAGCACATATCGCCAGCATCACCCGCCTTCGATTAAATGTTGCATTTGCAAAAATTGCAAATGAAATATTAACAAATGCCAGGCGCATCGCGCCGACGAAATTCAGCCGGGCCCCAGCCCGGAAATCGTCGACAGCGTCGGCGTCCAGCTCAAAATATGAATGCGGTTATAAACACCGTGAATGACGAATGGATCGGCATCGCTGAAGGCGATGACGTCTTCGATCGAGCGCGCCTGCGCGATAATGAGAGCGGCGGATGGGCCGTCGGCAACCGCACTCATCGGACCGGACACAAGAATCTTGAACCCTTCCGCCATCGCCTCGCCATTGCGCAGATGGGCCTTGTGAGCCTCTATCTGCGCCGCCCGTTGCACGGCCGCAGCGGGATCGCTTTCGGCGAAACGCACGTAAAGCCGGGTTCGGTCGCTCCCGCCTCTCATCGGGCGAGCACGAAATCGTGGTTCACCGACCAGAACCAGTCGCCGATGAAACCCAGATCCCGCGCCTTCTGCGCATCCTCCACCCGCTGGAAATCGGCGAGCAGACTTTCTTTTACGCCGAAGACCGCATCCGAACGGATATAGGGATCGTCGGGATCGAAGATATGGGTGACGAGCGTGGTAAAGCCTTCCGCCGAAACGATATAGTGCAGATGCGCCGGCCGGTAGGGATGCCGCCCCATGGCGCGCAGCAACTGCCCAACCGGACCGTCATCGGGGATCGGATAATATTTCGGCTTGGCGGCCCGGAACCAGTAGCGCCCGTCCTCGCCGGTGATGAAGACGCCGCGAAGGTTGAAATCGGGCTGGATGCCCTTCTGCTGCACGTCATAAAAACCTTCGTCATTGGCCTGCCAGACATCGATACGCGCGCCGGCGACCGGCGCTCCCTCGGTATCGAGAATGCGGCCGGTGACCACCATATCCTCACCCTTGCCATCGAGGCAGATATTCGCACCCATCGGCATTTCCGGCGCATCTGCGACATGGAAGGGGCCGAGAACGGTCGATTCCGACGCGCCGCTCGGTTTGCGATGGTTGATGGCGTCGACCAGCATGGAGACGCCGAGAATATCGGAAAACAGGATCCATTCCTGCCGCCATTCATTGCAGATCTGGCCGACCTCGGTGAGGAAATGAATGGCCTTCATCCACTCCTCCTCGGTCGGTTCGATTTCCTTCACCGCCTCGTGCAGCTTGCGCGTCACCACCGCCATGATTTCCTTCAGACGCGGATCGTCACAGTCGCGCATCCGCGCAATCACGGTTTCAGCCGAACGTTCCTCGACGAAATAGCCGTCATCATTGCTCATCTTCATATCCATCGTCTCCTCCCATCACTCCGGCCGCGCGCCCTCGAAGGCGCGTTGCAAAAGGTCGCGGATCGCAGTTTTTTCGATTGGCCGCGGGCACCAGTAAGGATTGGCAGTCGCCAGCGCTGCCATGGGGTCGAGATCGTCCGACCGGACCCCAAGAGCCGCAAGGCTTGCCGGCGCGCCAAGCCGGGCGGCAAAATCATAGAGCCCGGCCCCTGCCCTGCCGCCGACAAGAGCGGCGAGCGGTGCGAGCAGATCCGGCACCGCCTGTTCCACATAGGCGATGGTGTGTGGCAGAAGCACCGCATGGGTTTCCGCATGCGGCAGATCGAGACTGCCGCCCAGCGTGTGACAAAGCTTGTGATGCAGCGACATGCCGACGGCGCCAAGCACCGAACCGCACAGCCACGCACCATAAAGCGTGGTTTCGCGCGCCTTGATATCCCGCGGCTCGGCCTTCACGCCGGGAAGGGCCTCGATCATCGCCCGCAGCCCCTCGACCGCCATCAGGCTGGCGATGGGATTGCGATCCCGCGCGTAGAGCGCCTCCGCCGCATGGGCCATGGCGTTGAGGCCGCTCGTCATGCTGATGGCGACAGGCAGCCCAAGCGTCAGTTCCGCATCGTAAATCACCACCTCCGGCAGGATTTCCGGCCCGCGCATGGTGGTCTTCACCCCGTTTTCCGTCTGGCCGAGAATGGGCGTCACCTCGGAACCGGCATAGGTGGTCGGAATGACGATCTGCGCCGTATCGGTGCGCAGCGCAATGGCCTTGCCGAGGCCGGTGGTGGAACCGCCGCCGAGCGCCACGACGCAATCCGCACCGGCGGTGCGATAGGCTTCGACCGCGTTTTTCGTCACCTCGACCGGCGTATGCATGGTTGCATCGCCGAAGACACCGGCAGCAAGCCGGCCGAGCCGGGCCGCAAGCGCCTCCGCGTCGCCCTTCTGCTGCGGCGTGGAAAGCACCAGTGCCCGCGACAGGCCAAGGCGGCGGATTTCCTCCACCAAGCCCGCCGAGCTGCCCGTGCCGAAAACGATACGGGCGGGAGCGGCCGCATAGACGAACGACTGCATGGTTCAGTGTCCGCCGAGCTTGAACAGGCGGCGCGCATTGGTGCGGCCGATCTTCACCCGGTCGGCCTCGGCAATGGTGGTCGCATTAAACCAGTCGGAGGCGTGGTCGATATTCTCGAAGGGCCAGTCGGTGGAAAACAGGATGCGATCCGCACCGATTTCCAGAATGGCGTCGATCAGCGTCTGGGTGCGGAAATTACCAGAGGTGGTGATGTGGAAATTCTCGTTGAAATAATCCACGAAACGACGCTTGGCCGGATAACGCGGCGGCAGCTTCACCCAGGCATTACGATGGTCGATGCGCCACATCATGTAAGGCAGGCCTTCGCCCATATGGCCGAGAATGATGTTGAGGCGCGGATATTCGTCAAACAGGCCTGAGGCCATGAGACGCAGCGCATGGACCGCCGTTTCCTGCGCGAAAGCCCAGGTGGGGCCGAGCAGCCAGGGATGGCCGTCATAGATGCGCGAATCCTGCGGCAGCGGATTGCGCGGATGCAGGTAGAAAGGCACGTCGAGCTTTTCGACTTCACCCCAGAACGGGCGATATTGTGGCAGATCGTAATAAAGCGGCGTCTGGCCATCGCCCTCCTGGCTGAAGCCGTTGACGAGCGCGCCGACGAAGCCGAGATCGTTGACGCAGCGCTGCAATTCCTCGGTTGCCGCATCGGGGTCCTGCAAAGGCAATGCTGCGAAGGCAAGGAAGCGATCCGGCCGCTTGGCGCATTCTTCGGCGAGAAAGTCATTCGCCCGTCGCGCGATTTCGATTGCCTTCTTCCTGTCAGGAATAGCCTGCACCGCCGGCGCATTGAGCGACAGGATCATGGTTTCGATGCCGTGCGCATCCATCAGCTTCAAGCGCGTATCCTGAATGTCGAGCAGGCGATGCTGCAATTCCTTCCAGTAGTCGCCGGGCACGAAACCGGCCGAATCCTGAAGTGTTTCCGGGATTGCGAAATGCTCCTCGAGAGCGACCTTGCCTTGCATGTAGTTTCCTCCGAATTCACTGTGTGATGTGCCGCCCGAGAGGCGATCAATATTGACCCTTGGGTTCCAGCCCGAGCATGCTCTGGCCGATCATCGTACCCACGGCATCCCAGTTCATGCTGATGTGGCGACCGACCGCATTCGCATCCCGCCACGCCCGCTGCACGGGGTTGGAAAGATCGAGCCCGACGCCGCCGGTGGAATCGTTGAGCGCCTGTACGGCGCGCAGTGCCAGAGACACCGCAAAGGACTGGCCGCGACGGCTGAGAAGCCGGTCATCCACCGTAAATTCCGCCCGACCTTCGACACGGGCCTGCGCCAGTGCCTGTGCCCGGGCAACATCGCGCAGCAGGATTTCGCAGGCCGCATCGACGCTCGCCGCAGCTTCCGCAACGCGCAGCTGGATGGTCGGGAATTCGGCCATGCGATTGTTGCCGCCCGCCACCGCGCCGCGTGTGACCCGGCCGCCGACATGATCTACATAGGCGGCAAGCGCACCCTTGGCCGCGCCGACGCCAGCCGCCGCGAGACAGGAGGGAATGCCGGTCAGAAGCGGCATGTTGAACAGGCCTTCCTCCGCATAATAATGCCCGCCGGGCGTCTTTCCGCTGGTGGCGTCGGGAAAGGTCAGAACCCGGTGTTCGGGAATAAAGACATCATCGAGAACGAGCGTCTTGGAACCCGTGCCGGCCAGGCCCACCACATGCCAGGTGTCTTCAACCACATATTGCCCGGCAGGAACGAGCAGGAAGGCCGGAACCGGTTTTCCTTCACCCCGCGGCGGCAGTATGGCGGCGCAGAGCGACCATTGTGCGTTTTCGCAGCCGGAGGCGAAGGCCCATTTGCCGCTCAGGCGGTAACCGCCATCGGCGAGCTCTGCCATCTTCACCGGCGCATAGGAACCGCACAGAAGCGCATCGGGGTTTTCACCCCAGACATCGGCCTGCGCCTCTTCCGGAAACATCGCCAGCAGCCATTGATGGGCCGACAGCAGGCCGGCGACCCAACCGGTCGACGCACAGGCGGCCGAAAGCTCGATATTAGCCTCGACCAGTTCGGCGAAATCTCCACCCTTGCCGCCGAAAGCGCGAGGCTTGACGATATCGAAATATCCAATGCCGCGCAGCGCCTCGATATGGCTTGCGGGAACACGCCGGGCCTCCTCCGTCTGTCTGGCGCTCATCCGGAAAAGATCGGCTATGCCGGCGACGCGGCTTGCGAGGCGGACACGCGGGGTCGTTTGCGCCGGCAGCGGCGCATGGCTCATATCGTTCATGATTGTCTCCTTCCGGACGTTACTGGGGCCGGACGTTGCTGGCCGGCGGTTATCCCGCCGGAATTGTCTGAGCGGTAATGATCAGGCGGGCAGGCTCGCGGGGCTTGCGGCGCAATATTGGGCGTTTTCGTAAAGCAGCGGCCGCGTCGTCTCGCTGACATCGGCCGAAACCACCTGGCCGATAAAGACGGTATGGGTTCCATAGGGCATGGCAGCAACCCGACGGCAGGCGATGGCGGCATGGGCCGTCGGCAGATAGAGAACGCCATTGTCATGGCGCTGCCATTGACCGTCGCGGAAACGCTCTTCCGGCGGCACCTTGCCGCTAAAGGCATCCGACAGGGCCATCTGGTCCTGCGTCAGCACATTGACGATGAAATCAGGCCGGCACAGCAGCAATTCATGCAGCAGGGTGCGATTGTTCAGGCAAACCAGCAGAGACGGCGGCTCCATCGAGACTGAAGTGACAGCCGTCACCGTCATGCCGTGGTCGCGCTGATCACCCGAAGCACACGCCGTAATGACGGTGACGGTGGCTGGAAAACGGCGCATCGTCGAACGAAAATTCTGGCCGACGCCTTCGGGTGCAAGGCCGCTCAGGCCAAACAATGCTGATGTCATGAGATCCTCCCAAATCCTGCGTTCCTATTTATTTGCGTTTGCAACATTTGTCAATGCAAATGTTTTTCGTCATTTATTGAGCGAGCGAGGACCTCGCATTCCCCGTCTTGTGGGGCGAAGCTATTGAAACGGATGGATTGTGCCGGTACAGCCGATAGGCGCACATCAGCATTTGCGCAAATGGTTCTCAAACGGGGATTTGCTCGTGTCTTATCAATTCACCGACTCGGTACCCTACCTGCTCAACTGGGTGGGCGTTCGGCTTGGCGAGCGCTTTTCCGTGAGACTGGCCTCCTATGACATCACCCTGCCGATGTACCGCGTGCTGGCGACGCTGCGGCAGCAGGAGAGCAAGACGCTGACCGAGCTTTCGGACATGGTGTCTGTGGAAATTTCCACACTGTCCCGGCTCGTTGGGCTCATGGTCCGGCGTAACCTCGTCAGCCGTGAACGGCCTCTCGACAATGCCCGCATCGTGCGCATCACCCTCACCCCGAAGGGTGAGGAACTGGCCGATGAACTCATGCCTATCGCCGCCATGTTCGAAAAAACCGCCATCGAAGGTCTCGATCCCACCGAGGCAAAACTTTTCAAAAGCATCCTGCGCCATATCGGCCGCAACATCGCCGGCCTCTGACACAGATAGCCGGCGAACTAGCTCATCAGCTGAAACCGATCGGCAGTCACGGCTCGCCCGACGATCTTCCCGTGCAATGTACTTGCAACAAGCTGTTCCTATCCCTGCGGTATGTCCCCGCAGCTGAAAGGAATTTCCATGTCCAGCAGAGCATCACTCACAGTCCCGACAGCAATCATCCTTATCGCCGGCGCGTCCATGCTGCTCACGGCCTGCGCCTCGACCGTCATGAAAACCTATATCGGCGCGCCGATTACCAGCGTGATGCTGGACTATGGGCCGCCGGACAATATTTACAGCCTGGGTCCCGGCCAGCAGGCCTTCCAATGGCGGAAGAAAAAGACACAGGTCGTTGCCGGGTCTTCGAGTGGCGAGGTGCGGACAACCCGGCGCGGCGAGCGATATGAAGTGTCGGAAACGCCAGGTTATGTTGAACGCATCGATTGCTATTATACGTTCTATACGCGCGGTTCCGGCAACGAGTGGTACGTAACAAGCTTCCGGCAGCCTTCGCTTGAATGCGAATGATCATTTCCGGATTTCATCCGGCGCCGCATGTTTTGCGGTCCATGCTATTCTACCGCCGCCTTCACGCTGAAAGCGGCGGGTTTCTTTTGAAAATTCTCCCTGGGCCTGTCATGGGGCGGGCCGATCAGAAACGATAGTTCAGGCCGGCCTTGATGACATGATCGCTGACATCGGTCTTCGACCTGCCGCTTGAAGTCGTCGTGGCCACATTTCCTGTGCTCACATAATTATATTCAAACTTTGCCGACAGGCCGCCGCCGAAGCTCTGTTCGACGCCTGCCCCGACCAGATAGCCCTGTTTCCAGCCATCGGGACCCGTCACGCCATTGCCGTCCTTGAACTTCGTCGTGGTCAGGCCGGCAGTGCCGTAAATGAGCGTCTGGTCAAGCGCCACGCCGGCCTTCATCTTGGCCGCGCCGCGGAAACGCTCCCGCAACCGGCCGTTGGGCACACGCGCCTCATTTCCGAGATAGGAACCTTCGAGTTCCGCGCCGACCACGCCCGAACCGAACTGGAAGTTATAACCGGCCTGAACACCGCCCGTCAGGCCGCGGCCGCTGGCCAATGGGTTGAATTTCGGGGAAGCGACGCCACCATGCACACCGACATAGGCCCCGCCCCAGGAGAAGGCCGGCTGACTGCCATAATCGAAGGACTGCTGCGTATTATAGTTCGTAAGATCGGCGGAATAGGCATTGCCTGCAACCGCAACAGCGACGGTCGCGGCGACAAGCGATTTCTTGATGATCGACATGAATAACTCCAGACGAAACCGATGCGCCTTCTTCCGGCGCAGCCAAGTTTCAGTTCGCGTTGAAGAACCGGAAACCGGCTCCCGTTTGTCTGCTGCGCCGGCCGACATGACGTGCGGATGCGTTCAGCAGATAAGGGGATTTTCCCCGCGAGAATTGCGCTTGCATTGCATGGAGCGCGCATTATTCAAAATAATTTATTTATTTAAACAAGTTAGAGGAGTTTCCTTAACCAAATCGCAAGTAATTTCGTCATCGGAGCTCGTTCGGGCACTCGAGAATCTCATCAGCTAAACGGTGCCAGCCGCAATGCCTTTTGAGGAGATCGAGCGAATTTCGAGCCGAACACAAAAACCGGGATCGAGATCGAGGAACAAGACACGGCCGCACTGAAGCTCCGCTGCCTTCTGGACCAGATTTAACCCAAGGCCGGCTCCGGGCGAGTTGGTGTTGATGCGGTGAAACGGCTCGAATACCTGCTCGCGTTCGGAAACCGGGATGCCCGGCCCTTCATCACGGACCTCAATCGCACCTGCCGGGTCGACCCGGATCGTGATTGCGCCTCTGCCGCCCGCATGATCGATTGCATTGCGCAGGAGGTTGACGACCGCCATCTCGATAATTGATGCCTGCACCGTAAAGATGGCCGCATCCGCGCTTGGCTCGAAATCGAATTCATATCCGGCATCCATTGCAATCGGGGCAAGGTCTGTTGCGATGCGTTCGACAAGCTTATTGAGATCCCGCGGCTCCGCCGGCAGTTCCACCGCACCCACAGCCTGCATCTCCAGCAACTGATGCGCAACGCGGGTGAGGCGATCGATATCAGCCCTGATCTGATGGCTCAGCGCGTCATCGGGCAAGAGGTCGGCTCTGGTACGTACAATTGCAATCGGCGTCCTGAGCTCATGCGCCGCATCGGCGAGAAAGCGGTTACGGCGATTATACCCGTCATCAAGCCTCGACAGCGCGACGTTGAAGGCATCCACCAGCGGGATGATTTCAAGGGGAACTTTCGAACGGTCGATACGCTCGGACCGGTTCTCGAAATCAATGGACTGCGCCTGCTTCACGGTTTCCATCAGCCCGCTTAGGGAGCGCCCGACCGCCCGCGGGGTCACGAGCAATGTCGCGATACCCGTCAGGATCAGCATGGGCACGACGGCGATGAGAATGATGAAACCCAGCGCCGGCAGCACGGTCAGCCAGCGGATGGCGCCCTCGGCATCCTTTTCCAGGTCCAGCTGAACATTGATCCAGATACTCAGACCGTCGTTGGGAATTCCTTCCTCCGTCCCGGCAATGAACTGAAGCCGCCCGGCGGCTGTATCGCGGTTTTCCACGGTGGCGCGGAGCGTTCCGGCCGCCTCCAGGCGTGCGCGGTCAAAACTCGGGGGAAACACCGCCGACAGGGCGGGCGGCGGGACAACCCCATATTGCAATACGATGTCATCGGCGTCGCGCACCACAAACCAGAGATTTGGATAACGCCGTTTCAGCTCCGCCAGCTCCGGCGTCGCCGACAATTGCGGCCTGCCCTGTCCATCCTTTGTCACGCTCTCCGCGACGATGCGGGCGGCCTCTTCATTCGCACCTTCCAGCCGCGGATCGATGATCCATATCCAGCCGATGAGAAGGATGACGAAAAGGACGAGCAGGAATGCCTGCAGTGCAAAAAGGCGCTTCATCAGCCCCCATCGCAGGGATCGATCGGGCGCTCTCTTCATGTCTTCGACCGGATGAGGTAACCAATATTGCGCACGGCTCTTATTTCCACCGTGGCTTCAGCCTGCGCCAGTTTCTTCCTGATACGGGAAATGTGCGCATCGAGAGCGTTGGACTCGATCTCGTCATCGAGCGTATAGACCACCTCGATCAGGTTCGACCGCGTGACGATGCGGTTCGGACGCCGCATCAGCGCTTCAAGAACAAGATATTCCCGACGCCGCAACTCGATGATGGAGCCGGCAATGCTGACTTCATTGGCGCGCGGGTCAATGCTCAGATTTCCGAAATGCGCATATTTGTCGGAAAGAGAAGGGCCGCGTCTGTGGAGCGCCCTGAGGCGGGCGAGCAGCTCCTCGATCGCAAAGGGTTTGGCAAGATAATCGTCCGCCCCGGCATCGAGCCCATCGACACGATGATCGACACTTCCGAGCGCCGTCAAAACAAGGATGGGCACGGTATGTCTGCTCCGGCGAAGCGAAGCCACGAGGTTAAGCCCTTCGCCATCGGGAAGGCGGCGATCCAGAACCAGAACATCGTAAGACCCGTCCCGCGCAAGGGCGTCAGCGTCGCTGATTGTGCTGACATGATCAGCAAGCACATCGCGCCGGCGCAGGGCTTCGAGAAGTGCGCGCGCCATTTCGGGTTCATCCTCAAGAAGCAAGATTCGCAATGACGTTCCCCAGATGAATCCTTGCCATCTCCCACCACTGTTCGGTGAATGTTGCAGCTACATTGCAGGAGGACGGGCAGACAATTCGTCTTGTATCACCTTGCCCGTCACAATCCGACGGCATTGCGTGTGTTTTCGCGACGTCGTCGCGTCAGGTTCACGAACCCGGCCGGTACCCATGCCTCGCATAAAACCGGTCAAGCTCACGCTGCTGTGGCGCCTCGCCGGTATAGATGGCGATATAGTCCGGAATTCTATGCATCCGCACCGACACATCTTCCTCGGACTGCATGGAAATGTAGCCGATCTGCACCAGATAGGTGGTCCGGGCACGCACATCCGCCGTGTTTTCATTGTGGCCGAACCGCACGAACATGCGGGAAAGCGCCGCCATTCTCATCTCGTCAGCCTTGCGAACCTCCGCAAGAATCTCGTCGGACTGAAGGGCCCAGCTTCGAACCGCAAATTCAAATCTGCTGTCGAAAAGCGAGGAATCCAGCCAGCAATCGAAAACATTCAGCATGGCTTCGGCCAACGTCTCGGCATAGGCTTCCGACTGCCTGACGATGTTCCCGGTATTTTTTTCCCGCCAGCGGGCGACGAGCGCGGCCAGCAGTTCCTCCCGGTCCTTGAAAAACCAGTAGAAGCTCGTGCGCGACAGATTGAGCTTTTTTGCCAATGGCAAGATTTTGACGGAATCCACGCCCGATTCCAGCAAAGCCTGATAGGCGGCCTCAAGCCACCCCTCCTGCGATCCACGCCAACCCGTTTCGTTCAATGTCGCTTCCATGACGAGTTCGTAGCAAATTGGTCTCTGCGCGACAAGCGGGATGTACACTCATGTCAAAAAGAAAGACAATTGTGTTTTGCAAATTGACACAAGTGTACATTCGCGCTTAGCCTTGGAACAGAAACCCTTTTGGAGCAGGCTATGTCGAGTGATCCCCTTCTTCAGCCCTACCAGCTAAAACACCTCACCCTGCGCAACCGCATCATCGTCACCTCGCACGAACCCGCCTATCCCGAGGATGGCATGCCGAAGGGGCGTTACCGCGCCTACACGGTGGAGCGGGCGAAGGGCGGCGTTGCGCTCACAATGACGGCCGGTTCCGCCGCCGTCTCCAGGGACAGCCCGCCCGTCTTCAACAACCTGCTCGCCTACAAGGATGAAATCGTCCCGTGGATCCGGGAAATGACCGACGCCGTGCATGAACAGGGCGCGGCGATCATGATCCAGCTCACGCATCTCGGCCGCCGGACCCGCTGGGACAAGGGCGACTGGCTGCCGATCCTTGCCCCGTCCCATCATCGCGAAACGGCGCATCGGGCCGAAGAAGATCGAGGACTGGGATATCGAGCGTATCATCAAGGACTTCGCCGACGCCGCGGAGCGTATGAAGGCGGGTGGGATGGACGGTGTGGAGCTGGAAGCCTATGGCCATCTGATCGACCAGTTCGTCTCGCCGCTGACCAACGAACTGGACGGCCCCTATGGCGGCCCGCTTGAAAACCGCATGCGCTTCTGTCTCGACGTTTTCAGGGCGATGCGCGAACGCGTGGGCGACGATTTCATCCTCGGTGTCCGTTATACCGCCGACGAATGTCTCGAGGGCGGCACCGGAAAGGCTGAGGGCATCGAAATCGCCAGACGATTGAAGGACAGCGGCCTGATCGATTATCTCAATGTCATCAGGGGCCATATCGACACCGACCCGGGCCTGACCGACGTCATCCCCATTCAGGGCATGGCCAACGCGCCGCATCTCGATTTCGCCGGTGAAATCCGCGCCGCGACCAGCTTCCCGACATTCCACGCCGCCAAGATCCCCGATGTCGCCACCGCCCGCCACGCCATCGCTGCCGGCAAGGTGGACATGGTGGGCATGACCCGCGCGCACATGACCGATCCGCATATCGTGCGCAAGATCATGGAAAAACGGGAGGACGATATTCGCCCCTGTGTTGGCGCCAATTACTGTCTCGACCGCATCTATCAGGGCGGTCTCGCCTTCTGCATCCATAATGCGGCAACGGGCCGTGAGGAAACCATGCCGCACGAGATACCCAAAGCGGCAGAACGCCGGAAGGTGGTGATTGTCGGCGCAGGGCCGGCCGGGCTCGAGGCCGCACGCGTCTGCGCCGAGCGCGGCCATGAAGTCGTCGTTTTCGAGGCCGCCAACAATCCCGGCGGCCAGATCCGGCTGACGGCGCAAAGCGAACGCCGCCGTGAGATGATCAGCATCATCGACTGGCGCATGAGCCAGTGCGAAAGACTGGGCGTCACCTTTCACTTCAACAACTGGGCGGAGGCGGACACGGTTCTCTCGGAGAACCCAGAGGTGGTCATCATCGCCACCGGCGGCTTGCCGCATACCGATGTGCTTTCCAGAGGCAACGATCTCGTGGTCTCGGCCTGGGATATCATTTCCGGCGACGTCAAGCCGGGAACGAATGTGCTGGTTTTCGACGACGCTGGCGACCATGCCGGCCTGCAGGCCGCCGAATGTCTGGCAAAGGCCGGGGCGAAAGTGGAGATCATGACGCCTGACCGCGCCTTCGCCCCGGAAGTCATGGCCATGAACCTCGTTCCCTATATGCGCTCCCTGCAAAAGCTCGATGTCACCTTCACCGTTACCTACCGGCTGGAAGCCGCGGAAAGAAACGGCAATCAGCTTATTGCCCATGTCGGCAGCGATTATGGCGGCGTGACAAAATCGAGGACCGTCGACCAGATCGTCGTCAACCACGGCACGATCCCGCTGGATGACCTTTATTTCGACCTCAAGCCCGGCTCGAAGAACCTTGGCGAAATCTCCTACGACGCCCTGCTTGCGGGAACCACCCAAACGGTCGAGCGCAATCCTGATGGCGCCTACCGGCTCTTCCGGATCGGCGATGCGGTCGCCGCGCGCAATACCCATGCGGCAATCTACGATGCGCTTCGTCTGGCAAAGGACATTTGAGGCTGGCGTTCCCGACACACAGAGGCAGACCAAAGCTGCCTCTGTCGCAATGAAATCCTGAATGCGGGACCGGCGGCATCAAGCCTGAATCAAGGCGATACCCCGGTTCCTGAACCCCAGCGTCACGTCGCTCGCCGCCGGCAGGCTGGTCTCCACGGCATGATCGACGATGAACAGCGTACCGATATCGGTTTCCACCTCATATTCGACGTGACCGCCGAGATAGGCGCTGTGCAACACCCGCCCGGCCAGCCCCTGCCCACCCGGCTGTCCGATGGAAATCGAGCCGGGACGAACCGCGAGTTTGGCCGGGCCTGGCCGGGCATTGCGGGCCGAGACCCGATGATCGATCCCGCCGACACGGATCAGCGCATCGGCGCCCTCAACGCCGATGACCTCGCAACTGACGACATTGGCCTCACCCATGAAATCGGCGATGAAGGCGGAGGCCGGCGCTTCGTAGAGATCGCGTGGCGCACCCGACTGGGCGATCTCGCCATCCCTCATCACGATGATCCGGTCGGAAACAGCCAGCGCCTCATCCTGATCATGCGTGACATAGACGGCAGTAAAGCCAAGCCGCTGCTGCAACTCGCGGATTTCGGTGCGGACCTGGCGGCGAAGGCGGGCATCGAGGTTGGAAAGCGGTTCATCCAGCAGCAGCACCTGCGGCTCCAGCACCAGAGCGCGGGCGACCGCGACACGCTGCTGCTGGCCGCCGGAAAGTTCGGCCGGAAGACGGTGCCCCATGCTGGCAAGGCCGACGAGCTTCAACCCCTCTTCCGCCTTTTCCCGCGCCTCTGCCTTGCGCAGCCCGGAGGATTGCAGACCGTAGGCGACGTTATCGAGCGCCGTCATATGCGGGAAAAGCGCATAGGACTGGAAGACCATCGAGACATCGCGCTCATTGGCGGGCAGCATGGTCACATCCTTGTCGCCGATCAGGATGCGTCCGTTGGTCGGATGTTCGAGGCCGGCCAGCATGCGCAGCGTCGTCGTCTTGCCGCAACCGGAGGGGCCGAGCAGCGTCACCAGCGTGCCGGGCTCGATGGTGAGCGACAGGTCGGGAATGGCGGTGAAAGCGCCGAAGGTCTTGCGGACATTCTCGAAGGTGACGGAACCGGGCTTTACGGAAATCATGCGGTTTTCTCCTGGGCAAGAGGAACGGAGGAAGTGGCGGGCAGGCCGGCGACGCGGTTTTCGCGCCGCAGGCGACGCTCGCCGACAATGAGCTGGAAGCCGGTAATGACGGTGATCATCACCACGATCAGCATGGAGGAATAGGCAATCGCCACCCCATATTCGCCATTCTCGACAAGGCCGACGATGTAGGAGGTCGCCATGTTGTATTCGGCGCTGACGAGGAAGATGACGGCGCTGATCGAGGTGATGGCGCGGACGAAGGAATAGACCAGCGCGGCCGTGATCGCGGGCCTGAGCAGCGGCAGGATGACCTTGCGGATGGTGCGGAAACTATTGGCCCGCAGCGTCAGCGAGGCCTCGTCAAGGCTCTTGTCGAGCTGGCTCATCGCCGCGATGCCGCCGCGCACGCCGACCGGCATGTTGCGGAACACGAAGCAGGCGATCAGGATCAGCGCCGAGCCCGTCATTTCCACCGGTGGCAGGTTGAAGGCCATGATGTAGCTGACGCCGATGACCGTGCCGGGAATGGCAAAGCTCATCATCAGAGCGAATTCGAAGAGGTTCCGCCCGGCGAACTTCTGCCGCACGATGATATAGGCGGTCAAAAGACCGACGGCAGCCGTCAGCGGCGCAGAAACCAGCGCGATCTTCATGGTCGTCCAGAACGAGTTCCAGGCTACACCGGTCCAGGCGATCGAGCCATTGGAGAAGCTGACGGAAAAGGCGCGGGTGTAGTGGTCGAAGGTCAGGGAATTGTCGAGACCCCAGGTCTTCACGAAACCGCCCACAAGGATCATGCCATAAACAACGATGGTGAAGATCATCCATGGCACGACGACGGCGTGGACGCCGATGGACAGCCCGCGCGGAAGCGCGATATGCGCGCCGCTGTCGCCCTTCCCCGTCACCGTCGCGAAATTCTTGCCTGCCAGCCAGAAACGCTGGGCAAGGAAGGCCGAAAGCGTGAAGCACAGCAGGATGATCGCCAGAACCGCGGCGCGGGACGGATCATTCTGTGAGCCGACGACGGCAAAGAAGATTTCCGTCGACAGAACACCATGCGTGCCGCCGAGCACCAGCGGATTGCCGAAATCCGCCATGCTCTCGATGAAGCCGATCAGGAAGGCATTGGCGAGACCGGGCTTCATCAGCGGCAGCGACACCCGCCAGAAAGTGCGCCAGCGGTCGGCACGCAGCGTCTGCGAGGCTTCTTCCATCGACGGGCTGACACCTTCGACGACGCCGATCAGCACCAGAAACGAGATGGGCGTGAAGGAAAGGACCTGCGCAATCCAGATGCCGGTCATGCCATAAAGCCAGCGGCCCGGTTCGATACCGAAGAGATAGGAAAGCCATTCGGTGACGACGCCGGCGCGACCGAAAAGCAGCGTCAAAGCAAGGCCGATGACGAAAGGCGGCGTGATGATCGGCAGAACCGTCAGAAGCCGCAGGCCTTTCTTAAAGGGAAAGCGCGTGCGGGTGGCGATCAACGCAAAGCCAAGGCCGAGCACGGTCGAACCGAAGGCTGTCATCAGCGCCAGAAACAGCGTGCGCCAGGCAACACCGCAGCGCTCTTCACCCACTACGCAGCCAAGGCTCCAGATGCCGGGATCCTTGATATTGCGGATGAAGCCATCGGCGTTGAAGGAGCCGTCGAAATCCTGAACGGAGGCGACCAGCATGCTGCCGATCGGATAAAAGACAAAAACCGTGACAAGGAAAACCAGAACGGAAATGGCGCCGACGACGAAGGCGTCGCCCTTCATGACGCCGCGTTCGGCAAGGCCGAAGGCAAAAAGAAGCACGAAGACGAACGACATGACGACGGTGCCGGCACCCATGGACGGCTGGCCATCGGCAAGCATGCCGAAGAGGTTTTCGCTCACCGTCCAGCTCCAGCCGGTAAAGCCGATGGCCAGCCCCTGCAAGGCGAGGAAAACAAGTCCGATGGCTCCGATAATCGCAAGAAGCCTGCCACGTCGCATCGGATCACGGATAGGCCGGACAAGGCATGCGGCGAGGAAAAAGACAACCACGCCGACAAGCCATGGTTTGCCATAGGACAATATCTGCAGCACACCGGGCGCATTGCTGGCCGACGAGAAAAATCCGGATAGCCAGCGGAAGCTGAAAAAGCCGCCTTCGATGCGATACCAGGGAAGAAAGACCAGAGCAAAAGCCCCGAGCGCCAGGACCATGTCCAGCCTGCGATTGCCACGTGTCATGGCCGACCTCGCTTATTTCATGCCGATGAAAGAATGGCGGACACCCCGGCTTTAAAAGCCGGGATGCCGATCGCCGGAGTTTAGATCAGTTCGCGACCGCACCGACCTCACGGTCCCAGCGTTCCAGCAGCGCCTTGCGCTTGGCCGGATCGCCATAGGTCTTGAAGTCGTAGTCGATGAGCTTGATGTCTTCGAACTTCGGCGCTTCCTTGGGCACTTCCGCCGTCTTGTTGGAGGGAAGCTGGAAGGACTTGGCGTCCTTCATGCGCGACTGCACTTCCGGCTTCAGCGCCCAGTCGTACCAAGCCTTCGCATTGTCGAGATTGCGGGCGCCCTTGATGATCGACATGGAGCCGATCTCGTAACCCGTGCCTTCGCAGGGCGCGATTGATTTGACCGGGAAGCCTTCCGCCGTCTGCGCCACCGCATCATGCATGAAGACGATGCCGAGCGCGGTTTCGCCACGCGCCGCCGCCTTGACCGGTGCCGAACCGGACTTGGTATATTGCGAGATATTGGCGTTGAGCTTCTTCAGATAGTCGATCGCCTGATCCTCGCCCATGATCTGCACGAGCGACGCCAGCGCCGTATAGGCGGTGCCAGACGAATTCGGATTGGCGATCTGGATTTCGCCCTTCAGCTCCGGCGCCAGCAGATCGGCCCAGCACTTCGGCTCCTTGTAGCCCTTGGACTTGAAGATTTCAGTGTTGTAGCCCCAGCCCAGCGCGCCGGCATAAACGCCGACAGTCCTGTAACCGGTGCTTTCCGCCTGTTTTACGGCCCAGTCCTGCAGCTGATCCAGCATCGGCGATTTGTATTCGAGCGTCAGGTTCTCGGATGCCGCCTGCATGTGCGGATCGCCGGTGCCGGCCCACCAGATGTCGGTCTTCGGGTTGCGGGCTTCCGCGCGCACCTTGGCATAGGTCTCGCCCGAAGACAGGCGCACCATATTGACCTTGATGTCGTGTGACTTTTCGAAATCGCCCTTCATCTGTTCGCAGATGACGACATCGGCCGAGCAGATCAGGTTAAGTTCGCCTGCCGCCTGCGCCGATACGGCACTGAGCGCCGTGCCGGCAAAAAGCAGGGTGGAAAGTATTGTCAGTCGCATGGTTATCCTCCTGTAGCTTGCGTCTGAATTCTTGGGCCACGCGCAGACATGGCGCTGCCGGTCGCGGCACCCTGCGGCGCGCGCGCTGTCTTTTGGGATGTTGGTTTTCTGCCCTACTGGGTCGGGTGGATTTCGCTGTCGAAGCGGCTCAATAGCCGACTTCGCTCTTCAGGCTGGCCGAAGGTGGCGAAGTCGTAATCCACCATCTTGATCATCGATATGTCAGGTGCGGTCAGCGGCAATGTCGCCCGGGCATTGGAAGGCACCTGGTTCTGGCCGGCCGCGGCCCCGGTCGCCTGCCCTTGCGGGCTCAGCGCAAATTCCACGAAGCTTTGCGCAAGGGCAGGATTGCGATTGCCCTTGACGATGCTGACGGCCCCGATTTCATAACCGGTGCCCTCGCACGGCGCGACGATGACAAGCGGGAAACCCTCGATCTTCTGGGTCACGGCATCATGCATGAAGGAAATCCCGATCAAGATCTCGCCCCGCGCCGCCGCCTTGACCGGCGCTGCACCAACCTTGGTATAGCTCACGACGTTCTGGTTGAGCTTTGCCATGAAACCAAAAGCCTCCTCCTCGCCAAACAGCTGGACGAGAGTGGCCAGCATGGTGAAGGCTGTACCGGAGTAGTTCGGATTGCCAGTCAGGATATGGCCGCGATAAACATCCTTCGCCAAGTCCTTCCAGCAGGTCGGCGCCGGCAGATTGTTCTTCGCAAGCAGTTCCGAATTATAGGCAAAACCCAGCGCGCCGGCATAGATTCCGGCAGACCGAGACCCAGACATCACGGAGAAATTCTGCGCCCAGGGCAGCAAATCCTGCTGATGGACGGGCCGGTATTCATCCAGCAACCCTTCCGAATCCGCCTGCAAATGGGTGTCGCCGGTACCACCCCACCAGACATCAACCGTGGGATGGGATCGTTCGGCGCGGATCTGATCGAGGATTTCGCCGGTGCTCTTCCGCACCATTGATATCTCGAGACCGACCTTGGCTTCGAAAGCCCGCTTCATGGTCAAACACCAGGCCTCGTCGACGCCGCACAGGACGTTCAACTTCGGCTCGGCCATGCCATGCCCTGCGCCGCACAGCCATAGGACCATGCTCGCCGCAAGTGCGGTCAATGCTTTCAATTAAGCCTCCCTGCCTGGAACCTCCCCGTTCCAGTCTCCACCAACAGCATGTCACATCCAGCCCGCACCGCAATCGAAGAATGGTTACCAATCTTTCACCGCACCGCCGAACAAGATTACAGTTATTACAATTATGACAGGGGAGATAACCAGCGAACCTTTGAAGATCGTCGCCGCCGCGCCTATGATGACAGCGGGAGGAATATGCAGTGCTTAATCAGAAGGTTCGCATTCTGATCGTTGAGGACGATCCGGATATGGCCGAGCTCATCTCGGACCTCATCGAGGCGGAGGGCTGGCTGCCCACCTGCGCGCGCTCCGCCGAGGAGGCGAACGAGATATTGGCAAAGGACAGGATGGAGCTCGTCCTCGTCGACCACAATCTGCCCGGCACATCCGGGCGCACCTTTGCCCAGCGGCTGCGCAGCCAGATCGACATCGGTATCGTCATGGTCACCGCCGCCGGCAGTGCTGCCGATAGGGTACTCGGTCTTGAAACCGCCGCCGATGATTATGTGGTCAAACCCTTCGAACCGATTGAACTCACGGCGCGGATCAAGGCCGTCCTGCGGCGAACAATCCCGTCGCTGAAACAGGACAAGGACAGCGAGCGTGACCACGGCCGCACAGCGCTGCGCCTCGGCGACTGGGCGATCGATCTCGATGCGCGCCGCGCCGTCTGCCTCGCTGACCGCAGCCGCACGCTCACCAGCGCCGAATTCGCACTTCTGGAAATTCTCGCAGAAACACCCAACCAGCCCGTCAGCCGCTCCCAGATTCTCGACAGGCTGGGTTCGGAAAGCGACCGTTATATCGACAGAAATGTCGACGTGCTGGTGCTGCGGCTCAGGCGCAAGATCGAGCGTAACCCGGATCTTCCACGTCACATCAAGACGCGACGCGGCAAGGGTTATGTCCTGCATACCGATGAGGGCGAGCTTTCCCCGTGATCAGCCGCTCCTTCCTTTCCTCCATCGCCTTTCGCCTGCCCTTTGCGATCGTCTTTACCTGCATCCTCGTCTTCAGCCTTTCCGCCATCGCCATTTACGGCCTGCAGCGCGCCCGCGATGAAATGGCAGCCTACGGCTTGCAGGCCTTTTCCAGTCTCGCCAAGGCCTCATTGGTCTCGCGGCAGGTCTCCGATCTCGTCTCCAGCGCCCCGTTTCTGATGAATGCCGCCTCGCCCTATCGCGTTTCCAGCGAAAGCCGCTCCGTGGTCCAGCAGGTCGACCTGCTGTTGCAGATGACGGGTCCAGACAGCGGCGAACGGGCCGCACGCGGTTTTGCGAGCGAGCGTATCGTTGAACTGCTCCAGCTTATCAGGGCGCAGACACTGGACCTCGCAAAGGATGCCGACGCGGCGCAGGGGCACAAGGCGGAAGCGGCAGCAGCGCTCGGCGAAATCGCCACCGGTCAGGGCATCCTCGATCCGGAACTGCGTCGAAGAATGAACGGCATCGTGCAGGCCGCATCCGCATCCGACAGCCTTTTCCAGCTTGGCGAACTGCGCCGCCGCTACGTGGCGGAAACAACGGCGCGCCAGCAGGGTTATCCGGGCGAGCGCCTGCCCTTGGCCGAACTCCAGCCCTATGAGCGGGTATTCGAGGCCCAGAGCCGTTACCTTCTGGAAATGTTCGCGATCCGCGCCTCTGTCTCCCGGCTTCACACCGTCTCGCGCGATCTTTCCCATGTGACCGAAACCCAGGGTGACGCTGTTGCGCGAAGCCTGAACGAAGACCTGATCTCGACGTCCGATGCTCTCAACCGGCTGCTGATCATTGTCGCCGTCGCCTCCCTTCTGGTTCTCATCGTGGCAATCTTCTCGATCCGTTCAGTGATGCGTGTCTCGCGCGGGATCGTGACGCTCTCCAACGGCATGAATGCCCTCGCCAAGGGGGAAAAGGACGTCGGGCCGCCCTCCTATACGGGTCCCGAGACGGAGTTGATCCGGCTGCTCGATGCATTCCGCGCCTTCCACGACAGCGTCGATCGCGTCTCGCGCCTCAGGCGCACGGCGGAAGCGGCGGCCCGCACCATCCGCTCGACCTTCCGCAACATGAATGAGGGAATAGCGCTGTTCGATCCGGCTGGCAGACCAATCACCATGAACCGCCGCATCATCGAACTCGTCGGACGCTCCGGCTCGTCGCGAAAACTGCCGCTTCGCCGGTTTGTCGAACCCATCCCGGAAATCGACCCGGCTCTACTGCCCTTCGATACAGAGCCGGGGGAGTTGCTCGACCGCGCAGTCGTGCGCCATCGCACTGACGATCAGCGGGTGATCGAAGTCTCGATGTCGCGCCAGCCGGATGGCGGCATCGTGCTGCTCGCCCGCGATGTGACCGCTCTCGATCGCCAGGAAGCGGAAGCCGTGAAGGCCCAACGGCTTGATGGCATTATGCGCATGACCCACCAGCTCAGCCATGAGGTGGGCAACATGATCGGCATCATCACCGGCAGCCTCGGCCTTCTGGAACGGGAAGCCGGTTTCAACGATCGCCAGAAGCGGCACATCGCCCGTATCCGCAAGGCGGCAGACCGCGGCCGGTCTCTGGCCAGCAGCATGCTCACCATCGGCAGCCAGCAGCCGATCCATCCAAGCGTCATCAATGTCGCAAGCCTGCTGCGGGGCATGGCCGATATTCTGGAAATCGCCGTCGGCCCCAAATGCCGGATCGCGCTTGATACCGATGACAATCTTCCCTCGATACCGCTGGACCCTGCCCTCTTCGAGCAATCCATTCTCAATCTATGCCTCAATGCCGCAGCCGCCATGCCCGATGGCGGCCTGATTTCGATCGAGGCCGCCTCTGGAAAAGATACGCTGGTGATCACCGTCACCGACGAGGGCATCGGCATGACACCGGAGGCCGTGGACAAGGCGTTCGAGCCCTATTTCACCACGCGGGGCGATCATGGCGGTGCGGGCCTTGGCCTCGCCATGGTCTACGGGTTCGTCCGCCAGAGCGGCGGTGAAGCGCATATCAGTTCCAGACCCGGCGAAGGCGCAAGGGTGGAACTGACATTCCCGGCAAATGCCGGCCACACCTAGCGGGCAAGCTGTGCGGATTCGATAGAATCCGCCAGTATCTCCAGCCCAAGGTCGATTTCCGAATCCGATACCGTCAGCGCCGGCGCAATGCGGAAAACGCCGCCCATGCCGGGCAGCTTGACGATGTTCATGCTGAGGCCACGCAACATCGCCTCCTGCATGATGCGCGCACCAAGTTCGAAACCCGAGGCTTTCGTGTGGCGGTCTGCGACGACTTCAAGTCCGAGCAAAAGCCCGCGCCCGCGCACATCTCCAACGCATTCGAACCGTTGCTGCAGCGAGAGCAGCCCCTCCTTCAAACGATTTCCGCGGGCAATCGTCTGTTCCACCAGACCATCTCGCGCCACCACATCGAGAACCGTCACGCCGACAGCCGCCGGCAGGGGATCGGAAACATGGGTCGTATAGAACAGAAAACCCCTCTCGAAAGCCTTCTGCTCGACCTCCGCACGCGTCATCACCGCCGCAAGCGGCAGGCCGGCGCCGAGCGTCTTCGACAGCGTCATGATATCAGGCGTCACGCCATCGCGCTGAAAGGCGAACATGTGTCCGGTCCGGCCGACGCCGGTCTGCGCCTCATCGAGGATGAGCAACATGCCCCGCTCCTCGCACTTTTTCTTCAGGGCAGCGAGATAACCGAGGGGCAATTCGAGGATACCGCCGCTCGACAGGATCGGTTCGGCAATGAAGGCGGCGAGATTGCCCGTCGACTGGCGATCGATCAATTCGAAGGCATCGTCAAGCTCCGCCTGCCAGTCATTCGATCCATCGGGGTTCTTGAAGCGCGGACGATAGGCATTCGGCGCGGGAATAACGAGTGAGCCGGCCGTCGCCGGGCCATACCCCCGGCGGCCGGCGCTATAGGTGGCGGAGGCCGCAGCACCGGTCATGCCGTGCCAGCTCTGTGCGAAGGCGACGATCTCATGCCCGCCGGTCACGAGCTTCGCCATGCGGATCGCCGCTTCGTTGGATTCAGCGCCTGTTGTCAGCAATTGCACGCGATCGAGACCCGGCGCCAGAGCCGCCAGCCGCGCCGCAAGTTCAACGACCGGGCGGGACAACATGCCGGAAAACAGATGCGCAACCGATGCCATCTGCCGGTTGACGGTGGCGACAATATCCGGATGGGTATGTCCGAGCAAAGCGCTCATCTGGCCGGAGGTGAAATCGAGAATGGCGCGGCCATCCGCATCATAAACGAAACTTCCCTCGGCCCGCTCGACGATGATCTCCTCAAAGGCGGGTCCGTAACGGGTCAGGTGTTTATTGGCAGCGTCCCAGAATGCCGGTTCGTCGTTGAGCGAGGCGAAGTTCTTCGCGAGATTGTCCATGGCTCGTTCCCCAAAGTTTATCTTGCCGAAACATAACAACCCATTGCCACCCCGGTCCAATTGATAGTATTTTATTCCGATATCGATAATTTTGATATCGCCATGCTCGACCTTACGCTCCTGAAGAACTTTACCATTGTCGCGCGAGCTGGCTCCATCAGCGTCGCCGCCACACAGATCGGGCGCACCCAATCCGCGCTCAGCACGCAGATGCAGCGGCTGGAGGAACTGGTCGGCCACACGCTGCTGCAGCGAACGGGTTCGGGAATACGTATAACCGCGGCGGGCGAGAAGCTGCTCGCCCATGCCAGCGCCCTTCTTGCCCGGCATGATGAAATTCTTGCCGATATGGGCGAGGCGACCCTGCAGGGAACCGTCAGCCTGGGCTGCCCTGAAGATTACTCCATCGCCTTCCTGCCGGAACTCCTGAAAGGTTTCTTCAGCACCTACCCGAAAGTCGATCTGCGCATGGTCTGCGCCCCCACGACGGAATTACGTCCCCTCCTGCAGCGCCGCCAGATTGACATGGCGCTGGTTTCGCAATCCGATCCTGAACACCGCGACGTGCTCCGCAGGGAAAGTTTCGTCTGGGTGACGAACAGGCCGGAACCGGACCTCATCACAAAGGATGTGCTGCCGCTGGCGCTCTCAGCACCCGTGACGCTCGATCATCGCGCGGCGTGCGACGCCATGGAAACCGCCAATCGCCGCTACCGTGTCGCCTTTGCCAGCAACAGCCTTGCCGGCCTCATCGCGATCGCGCGTTCCGGCCTTGCCATCAGCGTTCTGACCAGGACGGCCGTTCCACCGGACCTTCATATTGTCAAAAGCGGACTGCCACCCCTGCCGACGATCGGTATCGCAATCGAGTTTGCCGATCCGCAGACGTCATCGGCAGCCAGGGCGCTCGGCGAGCACATCCGCGCTGTTCTTCCGGGTCTCAGCCTTTAACGCCGGTCGATCCCTCGCTCCGACCTGCAGTCGTTTGGTCCTGAATTTGAAATGAGAACGTCTTTATGGGCAAATCCAATCTCTTCGCGATCTTAAGCGTAAGAAGATCGGAACGACAGACATGTGACCGTTCATGAAGAAAACGGCTCATCGCGATGCTCTTTGCTACAAGCGGCAACGCGGTAAACGCGCCTTTTTCCAGCTTTGTTATTGCCAAGGTGGGACCGCTGACTTGATGCGGATCACCGCAACCGCTATGCGATGATGTCGCACATCAAAAAACGAGGACATCATGGCAACTGGTATCGTAAAATTCTTCGCTCAAGATAAAGGCTTCGGCTTCATCACTCCCGACAGTGGTGGCCCTGACGTCTTCGTCCATATCTCAGCCGTCGGATTTGGCGGCGCCCTGCAGGATGGCCAGAAGGTCAGCTACGACGTGGGACAGGATCGCAAGACCGGCAAGTCCAAGGCAGAAAACGTGACTGTCCTCTGACAGGCCACTCTGTCGTCGAATGTGAGTGCCCGTTCGAAATGACCAGTGTCACTTCGAACGGGCATCTGCTTTTCGGTCCGGCAGATCGGAAAAACAAGGACGACAGGCAAAGAACTGAAATATACATGCCGCACGAGGATCTTGGAAACCGGCAGATATCTTCCCAACCGTGTCGTATTATCGCCGAATCTCGATGTATAGCGCGGTCTCCGGAGCGCCTACATCAAGTCGCGACAGGGGTTCAGACACGTTATTTCTACGAGAACTAGAACTAGATAGACTTGGCCTTCGATGCCGCGCATAAGGCAATTGATGCTGCCGGGGCTGCAGCGCCGGACTACCCCTCTTGCAGCGCACAGAGGACGATCACGTCCGCGCTGTTCTTCCGGGTCTCGGTCTATCCCTGCGATCCTGCAAATCCAGCTTCTGTATAATCTCAGGCATTGAGAGGTTGGAGATCTGGCCGACCATCGCGGTTTGACGGAATATCGTAATTTCCGCGGTCCAGAAACGCCAAAAAGGGCTCGGAGTTTCCCCGGAGCCCTTTGATATGTTTGGTAGGAATTGGTTGCGGGGGCAGGATTTGA